>CAJAIJ010000026.1 GCA_903939845.1 uncultured Solirubrobacterales bacterium | reverse complement strand
AGGTTCGAGCCATAGATGGCGCAGAACTTGACCCTCTCCAGCAGTGGAGTCTCGCCGTTCTCGGCGATCTCGAGGACCCTCTGGTTGAAGTCGAGCCAGGAGAGCTCTCGATTGAAGAAAAGGGAAGGGTCGGAAAAATCGGTCACGACCCGATTGTATTCAGAGTCGGGTGGCCGGGTTGTGAACGCCCGGTGCGGGATCAGCGACCCGAAAGCGTCGCTTCGAGCGCCACCCAGACGCCCTGCCTGGCCTGCTCGAGCCAGAGCCTCTTCAGGCGCTCCTGCTTCATCCTTCGCCTCGCCTCCAGGTGGACCCGGGTAAGACCGATCGCCCTGTAGGCGGCCCGATTGGGCACGGCCTGGACGAGGACGGGATCCAGGTCCCTGATCCCACGGGAGCGCTCGAGAATCGTCTCCACGTCGCGACGAGTGACCGCGGCCTCCAGATCCTCCACCAGTGGGAGCGTCACGTCCGATCCCCTGATCTCGAACAGGATCTCCTGAACTCCGCGGGCCGCCCTTCGTGCGGTGTGGGCCTGACCACCCAGGGCCCCACCGGAAAGCTCCAGCGCATACCTGAGGCGGGCGGCGGCGATCCCGGCCCGACGGTCGGCCTTGCCACCGCCGGAATCGATCGCCCTCGGCATCCTGTCGCGAAGGTCGGAAAGCCTGCGGGCAACGGTCCGGATCGCTTTCGACGGCAGGACCTCGGGAATCGGCGGGTTCACCGGCATCTCGCCCGTCAGGGTCAGCTCATCCCCGGCCAGGCCTTCCAGCCTTACCTTCAGAGACTGGAGCCTCCTGCCGTGAACGATCGTTGCAAGCTCTCGGTTGACGGCGGCCCTCTTGCCCTCGAGAGAGTCGACCAGGTCACCGATCGAAAGGGCCTCGGCCTCATCCATCTCGGCGCCCACTTCCTCCACAAGGGCGATCGCCGCGTCGATGTCGATCCGCTCGCCTACCACCCTCTCCAGAGACCTGATCTCGGTCCTCGTTCCCCGGTAGTCGTTTCGGTCCAGGACCGGCCGGTAGAACTCGACCGCGGCCCGAAGACGACCGGCAGCGTGCCCCATCGCAACCGCGCCCGAGGGGTCTGTCACGTCGAGGACGGACCTGCCGAGATCGATCAGGGCAGCCGTCCTGAGGGCGAGCACGGTCCGGGCGATGTCTCCGAATTCGACTTCGCCGGAGTCCGATGTCTGGGAACCCGATTCCACGCCCCGAGACTACCCCTGTGGCCGCCCCCAAGGGCTATCGAGGGTCAGGACGAAAGGAGCGGTTCGGGCTCCTCGACCGAACCGTTGAGGAGATCGAGAATGATCCCCTCCCTGATCCCGCCCTTTCCGATCTGGAGCGGAATGCCGAGCAACTCCGAAACCTTCTCGAGGATCAGGATCCCGGTCGGCAGGAGACGGACCCGGACCGGGTCGAGTTCGAACTGGCGGGCGACTTCGGCAACTGGATCACCCGAGAGGATCCTGATTCCGCGTTCGAGCGTCTCGTATTCGAGCACCGCTCCGACCATCCGTCGCAGCGAGGTCGCCGAGCCCCCGACCGCGACCGCCTGGTCCACACCCTCGACCCCGACCGCTTCGAAGTCGTCATCGATCCGGTCCCGGACCTTCCTGATCTCGGAAGCCGAAGGCGGATCCGAAGCGATGAACTCCTCGGCGAGCGTGCCGGATCCGACCGGCCATGACGAGACTTCGTCGACCCCGTCGGCCACGGTGCCGACGCTGATCTCGGTCGAGCCGCCCCCGACATCGACCACCGCCACCCGGCCCTCGGTCGGATGCCCGAGGGCCTTGGTCGCACCGAGGAAGGCGAGTCGGCCCTCCTCTTCTTCCGAGATCACCTCGACCGGGATGCCGGCCCGCTCGGACAGCACTTCGGCCACCTTCCTGGAGTTCGGGGCCTCTCTGATCGCGGCGGTAGCGACTGCCCGGAAGGTCTCTGCACCGACCTCGCGAGCCAGTTTGACCTGAGTCGCCACCACCTCTGCGACCTCTTCGATCTTCTCCTTCGAGATCTTTCCCTTGCGCCCCCGCGCCGTCCCTATCCGGGTGTAGGCGCGCTGCTCCATGACCTTCATCAGTTGACCCTCCTGCAGCTCCGCTACGAGGATTCGGGTCGTGTTCGAACCTATGTCTATCGCGGCGCAGATCATCCCGGGTCCGCTTCCGATCATCCCAGACGACCCGGATGGGCCGACCCGGACTCCGATCAGGTCGCGACGCGTGAGGCGTCCTCGAACTCCTGGAACAGCCCGGTGACCACGAATGCAACCTGCTCACCGATATCGACCGTGTTGTCCCCGATCCGTTCGAGTGCACGGGCGGCCAGCAGCATCGTCATCGCCCACTCACGACGATCGGCGTCGTCACCGATCTCGATCGCCAGGCCGAAGCACTCCCTGTTGAGCTGATCGACCTGATCGTCCTGTCCGACCAGATCGACCGCCATCGCGAGGTTGCGGTCGATGAAGGCCTGCTTGGCCTGAGAGACCTGAACCCTCACCTTGCGACCCATTTCGAGGATCACACCGACCAGCCTTTCGTCCACGGGCGGTTCGTGGCCGACCAGCGGGATCAGCTTGCAGACGTTCACGCACTGGTCTCCCATCCGCTCCACGTTCTTGATCACGTGCAGAAGGGCCGCGATCAGACGGAGATCGGTCGCCACCGGCGACTGCGTGGCGAGCAGGGTGATCAGGCCCTGGTGCACCTCCAGATACCTGCCGTCGATGATGTCGTCATCGGCCATGACCATCTGGGCCAGCTCGATGTCCTGGTTCTCGACCGCCTCCATCGTCCTGTCGAGCGCCGTGTTCACGAGGTCGAGACCGCTCATCGCCTGATCCTCGAGATTCGAGAGATCCTCCTGATACTGGACCCTGATCTTGCCCCCGGAGCGAATCTCGGCCATCGATCAGCCGACCTTTCCGGTCACGTAGTCCTCGGTCCTGGCGTCGGCCGGGTTGGTGAAGATCTTCTGGGTCTCGTCGTACTAGACCAGCTCGCCCCACCTGTTGTTCTCGGTCGCGTCGAGGCGAACGATGAGGAATGCCGTCTTGTCCGACACCCTCGCGGCCTGCTGCATGTTGTGGGTCACGATCACGATCGAGAACTGCTCCTTGAGCTCGAGCATGAGGTCCTCGATCTTGCCGGTCGAGATCGGGTCGAGGGCCGAGCAGGGCTCGTCCATCAGGATCACCTCGGGATCGACCGCCATCGTGCGGGCGATGCAGAGCCTCTGCTGCTGGCCTCCCGACATCCCGTAGGCGTTGTCGTCGAGTCGGTCCTTCACCTCGTCCCAGAGGGCGGCGCCCCTCAGGGCCGTCTCGACCCTCTCCTCGACGTCGTCGAGGCCGAGGACGCGCGGTCCGAAGGCGATGTTGTCGTAGATCGACTTCGGGAACGGGTTCGGCTTCTGGAAGACCATCCCGATCATCTTCCGGACCTGAACCGGGTCCACCCTGGGTCCGTAGAGATCCTGGCCGTGGTAGAGGATGCTCCCGTCCACGCTCGCACTCGGGATCAGGTCGTTCATCCGGTTGAGGCACCGGAGGAGCGTGCTCTTGCCACAACCCGACGGACCGATCAGGGCCGTGATCTCGTTGCGCTGGATCCCCATCGACACGCCCTTGACCGCCGGTACGCCCCCGTAGGAGACGGTGACGTCCTCGAGCTCGAAGACCTTCTCCCCGGACCAGGGGTCGATGCCACCGATCGGGTCAGCCGCAGCGCCGACCTCGATCCCCTGACTGAGGCCTCGTCTCGGCCCCTCCTCTGTGCCCGGAATGTCTTCCTCGGTCATCTGATCTCCCGCCTGTCGTATCGAGTCTTCCATCTTTCTCCTACCACTGCTGTTCGTATCGGTTCCTGAGCCAGACCGCGAACGAGTTCATCGCCAGCAGTACGACGAGCATCACGATCACCCCGGCAGCGGCGAGGACCCGGAACTCGTCCTGGGGCCGCTGGGCGTAGTTGAAGATCAGGACCGGAAGGGCCGAATAGCCGTTGTCCCCGAGGAATGTCGGGTTGAAAGTGACGAACGTTGCCGCACCGACCAGGAGGAGCGGGGCCGTCTCGCCGATCGCTCTGGAGATCGCGAGGATGACGCCCGTGATCACACCCGGGACAGCGGCCGGCAGGACCTGACGCCTGATCGTCTGCCACTGGGTCGCACCGAGAGCCAGGGAGCCCTCACGGATCGAGGGCGGCACGGCCCTTATCGCCTCTCTCGCAGCGAGGATCACGGTCGGGAGGACGAGAAGCGCCAGGGTGAGTGAGCCAGCGACGAGGATGAAGCCGAGGTCGAGGGGCCCCCTGACGATGAAGGCCAGGCCGAGGATGCCGTAGATGATCGAGGGCACGCCGGCGAGGTTCTGGACGTTCAGCTCGATCAGACGGTTCCACCACCGGGACCGATCGCCATATTCCTCGAGGTAGATCGCGGCCCCGATCCCGAGTGGGACCACCAGGACTATGACTCCGAGGATGAGGTAGAGGGTCCCGATCAGGGCCGGCCTGAAACCGGCCTCGGAAGGATTGAGCGTGGATGGGCCGTTGGTGAAGAGGTCCGGGCCGATTGCGGGAGCACCCTTGACGGCCGCCTGGATGATGATCGCGGCGAGACCGGCAAGGGCGACGGCCAGGGCAAGGATCAGGAGGGCGTAGAAGAGGGCGCCCTTGAAGAGGTCACCTCTCGGCTGACTCGAAAGCGACTCCAGGGTGACGGCCCTTGCACCTGCCGTCGCAAGGCGAACCCTCTCGGTTTCCGTTGGGTCGGCCATCTACTCGTAGACCTCCCTGTACTTCCGGACCATCCGGATGGCGAACATGTTCAAAACGAGGGTGATCACGAAGAGAAGGGCTCCGACCGCAAAGATCGTGTCGTAGGTGATCGTCCCGGTAGAGATGTCCCCGGTCGCGGTCGTCCCGATGAATGCGGTCATGGTCTGGACCGACGATCCGGGATCGAAGGTCAGGTTCGGCGAGGCCCCGGCGACCAGCAGCACGATCATCGTCTCCCCCACCGCCCGTGAGCCGGCCAGGACGAGAGAGGCGATGATCCCGGAGATCGCGGCAGGGAATACCACCCTCGTCGCCACCTTCATCTTGGTCGAGCCGAGCCCGTAGGCCGCCTCCCGAAGGCCACTGGGAACCGATCTCATCGAATCGTCGGAGATCGAAGCGATGATCGGGACGATCATCAGCCCGATCGCGATACCGGCAACGCCGGCGCTGAACGGGGGGACGTTGACCATGAACGGAAGGACCTTTTCGATCAGGGGGCTGAGGAATACGAGGCCGAAGATGCCGATCGCGACGGTCGGGATCCCGGCCAGGACCTCGAGGATCGGCTTGATCACCTTGCGAACCCGGGGAGATGCATATTCAGAGAGGAAGATCGCGGATGCCAGGCCGATCGGGACCGCCACGAGCATCCCCCAGAGACTTGTGCTGAGGGTCCCTACGAGGATCGGCAGGACTCCGAAGGATGCCGGGGTGAAGGTCGGGGCCCACGAGGTGCCGAACAGGAAGTCGCCGATCGGGACCCTGGCCAGGAAATCGAGGGTCGGAATCAGAAGGGATACGACGATTGCGGTCGTCGTGACAACGGAAAGAAGCGCGCAAACGGCGAGAAGGCCCTTGATGGCCTTCTCGCCGTAGCGCGGGGACGGCGCCTCGAGAGAGATGGCCGGCTTGCGGCCCGCTCCCTCGAGATCTCCTGTGAGTCCTGTGCTGTCCACAGTTTGCGCCGTCCGCTCAGTCCGTCGGGACTGGGACTACTTGATCAGCCCCTCGAGCTTCTTCTTGTTGTCGGTGAGCTGCTGGTCGGTCAGGCCGATGAACCCGATCGACGGAGCAACCTCGTTGACGTTGTCGAGGTAGTAGCGCATGAACTCGTCGAACTCGGGACGGGCCAGCGCATCGGCCGACGGGTAGATGAACAGAGGCCTGGCCAGCGGCGTGTAGGTGCCGTCCTGGACCGTTTCCTCGGACGGAGGGACGCAGCCATTGCCGCTGTCGATCTCCATGCCGCGGACCTTGCCCTCGTTCTCGAGCAGGAAGGAGTAGCCGAAGTAGGCCATTCCGCCCGGGGCTCCCGCAACACCGGTGACCGACTGGTTGTCGTCCTCACCGACGTTGTTGTAGTTCTTCCTCTGGTTGCCCTCTTCACCATTGATCGCCTCGGTGAAGTACTCGAAGGTGCCGGAATCGGTTCCCGGTCCGAACAGCGCCAGATCGGCGTCGAAGGACGGGTTCAGGCCCTCGACCTCGCTCCAGCTGGTCAGCTTCGAATCGTTCTCCCAGATCGAGGAGACCTGATCGACGGTCATGCACTTGACCGGGTTCTCGGGGTTCACGACGATCGAGAGCGCGTCGTTCGCGATCTGGATCTCTTCCCACTCGACCCCGCCGTCCTTGCAGAGCTTCTCCTGCTCGGAGTCGATCTCCGACGAGGCGTCGTTCGCGTCGGTCTCGCCAGCGCAGAACTTCTCGAATCCTCCGCCGGTGCCGGAGGTGCCGACGGTTACCTTCACGTCGGGGTTCTCGGCCTGGAAGCCCTCGGCAATCGCCTCGGTCAGGGGGCCAACCGTGCTGGAGCCGTCGATCCGGATGTTGCCGGAAAGGTTGCTACCGCCGGAGCTGTCGGAGCCGCTGTCGCTACAGGCGGCCACTCCGAGTGCCAATACGGCAGCCGCACCGATCAGAGCCGGAATCTTGAGTTTGGGACTGGACACTTGTTCTCCTTTTCGATCCTTGGACCGTTCGTTTTCCCCTTCCCCGAGAAGGAACTCGGGAGAGGCGGCAGAGCCCGAAACCGTGATCTGCCTTGTTCCAGAGGGAGGCTTTCAGTGATCGCCCGAGATCTTGTTACTGGCGTGTTTCATCCCTGTGAAGATGGTGTGAACTTCTTCACTTCCGCTTCACAGGCGGTAAAGAAGGTGTGTAGATGACGGCCAGAGCCGGGATCCGACCAACCGCACGGAGTCAGGCGACTGTGCACGGGATTCGGTTGGAATCGATCGAGACCGGCCGAACGGGT
>CAJAIJ010000025.1 GCA_903939845.1 uncultured Solirubrobacterales bacterium | reverse complement strand
GTCGGGTTCGAGGTTCCACTCCCGGGTGCAGCCGCCGGGGCCGGCCGAGAAGGTGTGGGTCTCGTCGATGATCAGGATCGTCCCGTGCTTCCTGGTCAGCTCCCGGAGGGCCTCGTGGTAGCCGGGGTCAGGAAGGACGATCCCCATGTTGGTCATCGCCGGCTCGGCAAGGACACAGGCGATCTCTCCGGTCGCGAGCGCGGCCTCGAGGGCATCGATGTCGTTGAACTCGATCGCGGTCGTGGTTACCGATGGGTCGACCGCGGGGCCGACGTTGCCCTCCCGTGACACCGTGGTCCCGTTCGGACCGGCGACTGCGAAGGCCTCGTCGACGGAGCCGTGGTACGAGTAGGAGTAGACCAGGACCTTCGGCCTGCCCGTGACCTGACGACAGATCCGGAGCGCCGCCCGGTTGGCATCGGTCGCGGTCAGGGTGAAGAACCACTTCTCCAGTCCGAACCGGCGGGCCATCTCCTCCCCTACCCAGACCGCATTCTCGGTCGGGAGCATCGTCGTGATGCCCTTTGCGGCCTGCTCGGTGACGGCCCTGACCACCGGCTCGGGCGAGTGGCCCGGCATCGAGCCGGTGTCTCCGAGGCAGAGGTCTACATAAGTGTGTCCGTCCACATCCGTGATCCGCGCGCCCGAGGCCTCGGTGGCGAAGACCGGGAACCCTCCCGCCCAGCGCATCATCCACGGCATCGGAACGCCCCCGACCAGGTTCTTCCTGGCCCGCTCGTAGAGCGCCTTGGAGTTCGGGTTCTCCGAGACGAAATGTTCGAGTTCCTTCCCGGTGAGGCTGGCGAGGGTTTCCCGATCGATCATCACGCTCGAAGTCACCGTGTCACCTCCCGATCAGGTCCGAGACCGTCTTCTGGCCTCTCAGGACGAGCCCGCCGAGGCCCATCGCGACCTGCTCCTGACGGGTCCCGATCCCGGGCCAGAGTCCCAGCTGCCTGAGCGAGGCCAGAACGTCGTAGTAGGAGTGCTCGCGACAGACCTTCCCGTCACGGAACTCGAAGATGTCGGTCCCCTCGGTGACCAGAGTCTTGCCGGTGGCCGGCAGGCCGATCCAGAGGGGTCCGGCGTTCACCCCGGTGAAGGCCCACGGTTCGGTCACCCTGTCTCCCTCATGGATGACGGGCTCGCGCATGGTGAAGCCCGGCTCCGGAAAGGCCTCGAAGAAGCCATCGCAGTAGCGGGCATAGGCGTCGCGGCCCCTGATCGGCTCGGCCAGGGTCACGTCCCAGTACTCGATGTCGTCGGTGACATGCTCGAGCACCGCTTCGGTCCCCGTGTTCCAGGCCTTCTGCCAGGTTCGAAAGAACTCGTCGGCCCACTCACTCATCGGTTCCAAGGATAGAGGCAGATGGATGGAGCCGAGAAGGAGACCCGACTCAGGCCCCGCTCAGCTCACCCGATCTTCGATTCGAGTGCGGCCGCCGCCGACGCCAGCGAACGCTCCACTGCCGACCCCAGATCGGAGGCGAAGGCATCGCCGCAGACGATCACCCGCACTCCCCCTGTGTCGATGGTCAGATGGGTCTCCCGTGATCCCCCGGTCGGCTGGGAGTAGCCCCACTTCTTGACCTGAAGGCGATCGGGGTCGAGCTCGATTCCGAGGTCGGCGTATCCCTTCAGGAAGAAGGAGTGCTGCTCGCCACTGTCGACATCGAAGAGACGATCGGAGGCCTGGGCCGTGGCCCTGAGACTGAGGCCGGGCGCCCGATCCGGGAACTTGAGGAACTCGAGGACGAGCCTTTCGAAGTCAGGTCCGTCGAGGTCCCTGAGGAGTGGCCCGCCAGGCAGGTCGGCCTCGTCATCGAGAACCGCCAGGCCGACCAGACAGCGCGAGTAGGGGTTCGGCAGATCGGTCAGCGTGGATCCGAAGAGATTCCCGACCAATTCCTGTGCCTGCGGCAGCGGGGCCGTGACGAAGAGGGTTCCCGTCACCTCGACCTCGAAGTCCTCGCCGTCGCCGTTCTCCACCGCCAGGACGACCGAGTCACCCTCCCTCCGGGCTGCCCCGGCCCGGGCCTGAAGCCTCAGGTCCAGGGTGGAGCCGAGATGTTTGCCGAGCGCCGAGAGGCCGGTAGGCGAGGCAAAGACGGT
>CAJAIJ010000024.1 GCA_903939845.1 uncultured Solirubrobacterales bacterium | reverse complement strand
GGCGATCGATAGGCCCTTCTGGCCGGCGGCCAGGTTGCGGCGGTAGAAGGCGTTCGAATCCTCGGCGGTCGAGAAGCCCGAGTACTGGCGGATGGTCCAGGGCTTGTTGACGTACATCGTCGGGTAGGGGCCGCGGACATAAGGTGCAAACCCGGGCATCGTCTCGAGGAAGTCGAGGTCCTCGATCGCCTCGGAGGTGTAGGCCGGATCCAGAGCGATGCCCTCCGGCGTCTCCCAGACCATCCCCTCGCCGCCGGAGACGGCCGCGAGGACTTCCTGCATCTCGGTCTCGGAGGCCGGCTTCTCCGGCACACCGCCGAGCTCGACCTCTGCGAAGTCCGGAATCTCGCCCGGAGCCCTGCCATTGCTCGATCCGTTCATGCCGGCCACTTACTTCACCCCCAGCTTCCCGAGGGCACCGGCAAGGGTGACCATCATGTCGACGCCGTTGCCCACGACCTCGTCGGCTCCGGCGGCCTCGGCCGTATCGGCATCCGCTCCGGCCAGGTAGATCCAGGAGGCTCCCGCCTCCCTGAGCTTCGCGACGAGGTCGGCGACCTCCGAGGACTCGGAGTCCCTTCCGACGCAGACCGCCGCGACCGTGAAGCCGCCGGCCTTGAAGGCCTCGACCTGCTCGGCGTTTCCGGCGAGGGCACCGGACTGGATCGTCTCGATGCCGCCGCACTCGAAGAAGTTCTTGGCCCAGTTGGCGACCTGGACGTGCGAGGCGATCGGGCCCATGCAGGCGAGGAACATCCGGGGCGTCTCGCCGGTCTTTGCGGTGTGGTCGAGCGCGGTCTTCCTCAGGACCTCGAAGGGTGCGGCATCCGGCCTCGGGGTGAGGGCCTCGAGGTCCTCGGGTGAGCCGTCGATCGCGTAGGTCATCTCATCGATCCGGGCGCCTGCCGTCGTAACCGAGACGGCTCTTTCGAGGATTCCGTCGAGATCCTCGCCGGCGAGCGACGAGCAGTCGACCGGGGGCCTCTCGGTCAGGCGGTCGGCGTCGAGCCTGGCGAGCTTTACGGTGTCGAAGACCTCGGGCTCGGTGCCGTCGTTGCCGAGCAGCGGGAACTCGTTGACCCCGGTCATGATCTGGCGCCTGTGGAGGAGGTCCTCCTCGCGGCGGTCGGCGAGGTCTGCCACGGTGGCGGCGATCGCCCCGGACTTCAGCGCCTCGACCTGGCCTCCCCCGCGCTCGATCTCCCGGAAGCGCTCCCAGGCGGCCTCGGCCAGCTGGTCGGTCAGCGACTCGCCGTACCAGGAGCCGGCAAGGGGGTCTGCGATTCGGCCGATGAAGGCCTCGTCCTGGACCACGGTCTGGGTGTTACGGGCGATCCTGCGGCCGAGCGGACCGGGCTCGCCGATCGGGCGATCGAACGGGGTGACGGTGATCCCGTCGGCACCGCCGGCCCCGGCGGCGAAGGTCGCGGTCGTGACCCTGAGCATGTTCACCCAGGGGTCGATCCAGGTCGTCATCCGGCCGCTGGTCTTGCCGTAGGTGGCCGACGAGCGGCGGTCGGGCTCGACCCCGCACTCCTCGAGCACGCGCGACCAGAGCCTCCGGATCGCCCTGAACTTGGACATCTCGAGGAACTGGTCGGGACCGATCGAAAGAGTGAACTCGATCTGGGATGCGGCGGTGCCGGGATCGAGGCCGGCCTCCGAGCAGGCCCTCAGGTGCTCGGCCCCGGTCGCGATCGCGATCGCCAACTCCCAGGCGGCCGTTGCGCCGGCATCGGCGTAAGGCGTGGTGTCGACCCCGAGGGACCTGACATTCGGATACTCCCTGCCGGTCTCGACCGCGAGAGCGGCCGCAAGGGCGAGGCCTTCCTCGGGCGACCAGGGGGCGGTGCCCTCGCGGGCGATCGCTCCGAGCGGGTCGGCACGGAAGGATCCGAGTGCGTCGCCGGGGGCGATCCCGTTCTCCTTCCAGAGTGCGGCCAGGAGGGCGGAAGCCGGGAGGAAGGAAGCACCGGCGTCCAGTGCGACCCGGGCGATGTCGAGGAAGACGCCTTCGAGGACCTGGCTCAGGTCGTCGAGGGTCGAGATCGCGATGCCTCCCTGGCCACGGCCGGCGGCGAACTCGGGCTCGCCAGGGGTCGCACCGGTTCGGGCGGCCAGGTCGAAGGCCACCGTGACCTCGGTGGCACCACCCATCAGGTCTTCGAGGATCTCGGAGTTGGCCTTCGGCCGGTCGGGCCGGGCACACTCCTGACGGACCTGCCAGGGACGGCCGGCCCGGTTGCCGCGAACGAAGGGGAACTCACGGGGAAGGCCTGCCGGGTCCGGGGCGAGGGCGTCCTCGGATGTGTAGAGCCACTTGGCCTCGATCCCGTCCTCGAGCCGGGTGACGGTCTCGACCTCGGCCTCTCCGCCGGTCGCCTTCTCGACCCACTGCTCGTAGGTGACGGGCTCGAAATCGGATGCCAGAGACTCGGTCATCGGGTGGCAGGAGGGGTGTGGTGAGGGCTTTCCATCGGCCCCTCAGGGTATCTGGCAGGGGTCGAACCGTGCCCTTTTCCCGGTGTGATGAAGCGGTCCGGTCTAATCTCTGCCTCCTTGGCACGCCAGTCCCGAAACCAACGCCGTCGCGAAACTCCGCCGGACGCGCCGATCCCGACCCTTCCCCCCGAGAAGTTCCGGTTCAGCCGGGTGAAGGACAACCCGATCCGGGCGATCATCCAGAGGTTCGCCCTCGCCACGATCCTGATCCTGGTGATCTCCCTGATCACCTGGATCGGCCGGGCCGGCTACATCGACAACGAGAGCACGGCCCCGCTCAGCTTCATCGACTCGCTCTACTTCGCGACGGTTTCGGTGACCACGACCGGCTATGGGGACATCGTCCCCGTGTCCACCACGGCGAAGCTGGTGAACATCTTCATCGTCACTCCGGCGAGGATTCTGTTCATCATCCTGCTGGTAGGCACTACGCTGCAGGTTCTGGCGGAGCGATCGAGGTTCATCTACAAGTTGAAGAACTGGCAGAAAAAACTGGACGGACACCTGGTGATCTGTGGATATGGGGTCAAGGGTCGCTCGGCGCTCGAATACCTGAGGCATTACAGCCCGGACATGGAGGTGGTCGCGATCGACGACCGGTCCGATGCCCTCGAGGCCGCGAATGCGGTCGGGGTGACCGGGATCCTCGGCGACGCATTCGACCCCGAGATCCTCAAGGCGGCCGAAATCGGCAGGGCGAAGACCGTGGTCGTCTCGCTCGACTCCGACGACCACACGGTCCTGACGATCCTGCGGGTCAGAGAGCTGAACTCGAAGGTGAAGATAGTCGCCTCCTGCCGCGAACAGTCCAACAGCGAGCTGATCACCTCATCGGGTGCCGACGAGGTGATCGTCTCCTCGAGTTCGGCCGGCAGGCTCCTGGGGATGGCAGCCGAAGCGCCCGATGCGGCCGAAGTGATGAACGACCTTCTGACATTCGGGGCCGGGCTCGACATCGACGAGTGGACGGTGACCGAAGCCGGAGACGACCCCGAAAAGGACCCAGAGGACACAGTCATCGCAATCATCCGGGACGGGAACGTGATCCGCCCGAGCGAGCCCGGCTGCCTGCCGACCCAGGTCGGCGATCGCGTGGTCTACGTGACCAGGCGGGCGAACGGCGAGAAGCCGAACTTGGACCCCTCCGGCGAAACCGGCGGGCCGGTCAGTCCAGCAGCGTGATCGATTCGATCTTCTGATCCTCGAGCGGCTTGTCGTGGCCGTCGGTCGGGGAGGTCTCGATCGCGTCGACGATGTCCATGCCCTCGATCACCTTTCCGAAGACGGTGTGCTTGCCGTCGAGCCACTCGGCGGTCGGAGTGGTGACGATGAAGAACTGTGAGCCGTTGGTGTTCGGGCCGGCATTCGCCATCGCGAGTGCTCCCCTGATCACCTTGTTCGGGTTGAACTCGTCCTCGAAGGTGTAGCCCGGACCGCCCATGCCGGTTCCGTCGGGGCAGCCGCCCTGGATCATGAAGTCGCGAATGACCCGGTGGAAGACGAGGCCGTCGTAGAAGCCATCTGCCGCCAGCTTGCGGAAGTTCTCGACCGTGTTCGGGGCGTCGTCGTCGAAGAACTCGACCTCGATCGCCCCCCTGTTCGTGTTGAAGATCGCTTTGGACATGGCCCGAGCCTACCGATTAACGCCGGGTATGCCGTCGGTCGGCTCAGAGGCCGAGATCACGGACGCCCTTCTCCCGGAACCCGATGTGGTGGCCGAGTTCGTGCCTGACGGTCCGTTCGACCTCTGCTGCGAGCAACTTGCGGTCGTGGCCGAAGTCGTGGACCAGCGTGTCGCGGAAGATCAGGATGCGATCCGGCCAGAAGTCCCTGGCGATGCCGTCACCCGAGTATTCGCCGTAGGCGTGGTGCTCGGCACCCTGATCCGAGATCACGATCGGAACGTCCTCGATCAGTTTCCTGAACTGTGCGGGCAGGCGATCGATCGCGGCCTGGACCATGGCCTCGAACTCTGCGTGTGAGACGGGTTTCGACATCCCCCACATTGTGGCACCGCCTTTTCACCCGGCCCGTGTTCGGAGGACAAAAGGGGCACCTGCCTATGCTGGTCGTTCCGCAACGACCGGGTCTCCGGCCGGTTAGCGGTAACTCATGGTCCAATCCGCCTTCGGAACAAGAGTCGCTCAAATGCAGGCTGCGCGCCTGCTTCTCGTCATCACCTGCCTGATCGGGTTGGTCGGTGCCGGCATGGCCAGGGAGGCCGACGGGGCCGTGCGGACGCTCCCCCATCCCAAGGGCAAGGTCCTGTTCGGGGTGACCGATACCGGCGAGACCGAAGACTTCAAGGACTTCGGCCGGGCCGTCGGGAAGAGGCCGGCCGTGATCCAGACCTTCCACCCGTGGGGCAACACGCTGACCAAGGCGATGCCGAGGTGGCGCGCCCTCAAGGCCCGCCCGATGCTCCACATCACGACCAAGGCCGACGACGGAACCGAGCTGATCACCCCGCTCCAGATCGCCAATGGCAGAGGCGACGACTACCTCTTGCGGCTCAACAGGGTGCTGGCCCGAAACACCCTGCTGACCTACATCCGCCCGATGGGCGAGCCGAACAGGTGCCTGAACTATTACGCCGGGGTCGACTGTGGCGGGAACGTCAGGGGCGGGCACTACTCCTTCGATTACTACCGGTCGGCGTTCAGGCGAATCGCGATCATCACCCGGGGTGGCGCGAGGCGGAAGGCGATCAACCGCAGGCTCAGGGCGATCGGCCTGCCGAAGATCCAGAAGGTCGGACGAACGAAGCGGGTCCCGAAGATCCTCCCCGCAGCACCGGTTTCGATCGTCTGGAGTCCGCTTCCGGCAGGCTCCCCGATCACCCGCTCGAACTGGCCATCGAGTTACTGGCCCGGCGGCAGGTGGGTCGACTGGGTAGGTACCGACTTCTACTCCCGCTACACCAACTGGAAACACCTGGAGGATTTCCATCGGAAGTGGGCCGTCGGAAAGAAGCGACCGATGGCCCTTACCGAGTGGGGCGTCTGGGGAGCGGATGCCCCGACCTTCGTTCGGAGGCTCTTCGGGTTCGTGACCAAACGGAACCGGGTGAAGATGATGGTCTACTACCAGGACTTCGGATCTTCGAACGAATTCCGGATCCAGAACTTCCCGCTCTCGCGCAGGATCCTCAAGAACTGGCTGAGCACCGGGGACTTCCCTCGGTACGCGCCGGGGTTCCCAAGGAAGGGTCAGAAGCCCTTCTACCCCGGCCTGATCCCGCGGTAGTTCGTTCTATTGCCCGAGGGTTGCAGGCCGCGGTCCTGGTTTGGCTTGGTGGTCCAGTTGCGCGGGTCCTGTCGGCCGGGCCTCCCCACCGTGCTCGCTGACGCTCCGCG
>CAJAIJ010000023.1 GCA_903939845.1 uncultured Solirubrobacterales bacterium | reverse complement strand
GCCTTCTGGCCGAGGCGGGCAGCCAGACAGCCGGCCTGATCGGCCGGCCCGTTTTCCGCGATACTCCCGGGATGCTCTACGAAGGCAAGGTCGCGGTCATAACTGGTGCTGCCAGCGGGATCGGCAGGGGAGCTGCCGAGCGGTTGGCGGCCGAGGGTGCGAAGGTCGTGCTCGGGGATGTCGATGCAGAGGGCGTAAAGGAAGTCGCCGAGGCGATCGGCGGGGTCTTTTTGGAATGTGATGTGAGTGATCCGGCGGCCTCTGATGAGCTGGTGGCGAGGGCCGTCTCCGAGTTCGGTGGGCTCGACATCGCCTTCCTGAACGCCGGGATCGCGACCGGATGCGGGTTGGTCGAGCACTTCGATCTGGAGAAATACAGGCGGGCGATGGGGGTGAACCTGGACGGCGTGGTGTTCGGGATCAACTCGGCCGTGCCGGCGATGCGGGAGAGGGGCGGCGGCCAGATCGTCGCGACGGCCTCGCTCGCGGGCCTCGCCCCGGTCCCGCCCGACCCGGTCTATGCGGCCAACAAGCATGCGGTCGTCGGACTGATCCGCTCGATGGGCCCGATGCTGGTCACCCACGGGATCCACCTGAACGCAATCTGCCCCGGCTTCTCCGACACCCGGATCATCGGCCCCTTCAGGGAGATGCTCGAGGACGAGAAGATCCCGATCATCCCGGTCCCGACCGTGGTCGATGCCGTGATGGGTCTGATCGGCTCCGGCGAGTCCGGTCAGTGCCGGTTCGTCCAGGCCGGCCTCGAGGCCCAGGACTTCCGGTTCAGGAACGTCCCCGGCCCGCGCTGACGGCCGGATCCGGCTGCCTGAACGAATCCGTCGGACCCGCTCGGCGCCAGCTCGACCTTCCCGGTCGGTGACGCCGCAGGGACCGGTCGATTGCTGTTGACTTTCCCGACTGAATGAGGGAGCAAGGCGGGGAGTGAAAGGGAGATGAGAGTCGCGATCGTAGGTGCCGGTATTTCCGGCTTGATGGCTGCACATCGTCTGCAGGGCCGGGCCGACCTCACGATCTTCGAGGCCGAGCCCAGACCGGGTGGCCATTCGAACACCGTGATGGTGGAGTCCGAGCGGGGCATCGAGGCCGTGGACACCGGTTTCATCGTCTTCAATGACAGGAACTACCCCGAGTTCACCGGCCTTCTCGAAGAGCTCGGTGTTGCCTCGCGGCCTTCGAGCATGAGCTTCTCGGTCAGCGACGGGCAGTTCGAATACTCCGGTCGAAGCCTCGCCGGACTCTTCGCGACTCCGCGAAGCCTGTTCGACCCCGGCTTTCTGAAGATGCTGGTCGAGTTCCCCCGGTTCCAGCGTCGGCTTGCCGAGCTTGCCACCGGGGACGCACAGGAGGAGATGTCCCTCTCCGACTTTCTCGATGAGGAAGGCTTCTCACCGATGTTGCGGGAGCTCGCGGTGGTGCCCCTGGTCTCGTCCGTATGGTCGGCCGATCCGGACCAGATGTGGTCGTTTCCGGTCAGGTTCCTGGCTCGATTTCTCGACAACCACGGGCTCCTGGCGATTCGAAACAGGCCCCGGTGGCGGACGGTCGAGGGTGGCTCGAAGTCTTATGTAGAGGCCCTGACGGCGCCGCTCGGTGATCGCCTTCGGACCGGCTCACCGGTGGAGGCGATCGAGCGGTTCGAGGATCGGGTCGAGGTCACGCCCAGGGGCGGACCTCCGGAGTCCTTCGACCAGGTGGTGATGGCCACCCACTCCGATCAGGCTCTGGAGATGCTCGTCGACCCGTCCACCCAGGAGGTCGAGGTCCTGGGATCGATCCAGTATCGACCGAACGAGACGGTCCTCCACACCGACCAGAGCCTGCTGCCGCGCCGTCGCGCCGCCCGGGCCTGCTGGAACTACCACCTCACCGGCTCGACCCCGGGAGCACCTGCCCTTACATATGACATGAACCGTCTGCAGCGCCTCGGCTGCAAAAGGCAGTTTTGCGTGACCCTCAACCGGACAGACAGGATCGACCCCGCGAAGGTCATCGCGAAGTTCGATTACTGGCACCCCGTGTTCACGCCGGACGCGATCGCGGCTCAGGACCGCTGGTCGGAAATGAGCGGCCAACGCCGGACCCATTTCTGCGGCGCCTACTGGGGCAGCGGCTTTCACGAGGACGGGGCGTCCAGTGGCCTTCGGGTGGCCGATGCCCTTCTGTCGTCCGGAGCCGACGGGATTCTCGCCGGGACAGGAAGCCGGGCCGGGTGAGTTCCATGGAGAGCGCGGTCTACGAGGGCCATGTCCGCCACAGACGGTTCGATCCGATCGAGCGCAGCTTCAGCTACCGGGTATTCATGTTCTACCTCGACCTCGACGAGATCCCCGAGGTGATGGCGCTCCACCCGCTGGTCTCGACGAGGCCTCGCTCACCGGCGAGCTTCAGCCGGGCCGACTATCTCGGACCGGCTTCGGTCCCGCTGCGTGATGCCGTCTGCGATCTGGTCGAGGAAAGGACGGGCGATCGCCCGAGGGGGCCGATCCGGATGCTGACCAACCTCCGCTATCTCGGCCTGATCGAAAACCCCGTCACCTTCTACTTCTGTTTCGACCCCGCCGGCTCGGGGCTCGAGAGGGTGGTGGCTGAAGTGACCAACACCCCCTGGGGCGACCGCCATGCCTACGTTCTCGGGTCCGAGGGAGGAGGGGGAGAAGCGGTCCTGACCGATCGCCAGGACAAGGAACTCCACGTCTCTCCCCTGATGGGCATGGAGCATCAGTACGACTTCCGGTTCGGGACTCCGGGCCCGACCCTCCCGGTGCACATCGAAAGCCGAAAGGACGGCGACCTCCATTTCGACGCCACCCTGAGCCTCCAGCGCACCGAGATCAGTCGGGCCACCCTCGGCCGGTTGCTTCGCACCTATCCTCCTATGTCCTGGAGGACGACCTTCGCGATCTACGCACAGGCCGCGATCACCTGGATGCGCGGGGTCAGCTTCCAGCCCCGTCCCCCGCATGGCCGTCGCCCTGGGGCGGACGAGCCGGAGGGCCTGACGGGCGCCCCACGGACGGAAAGCAGTGTTGGACTGGCCGGCAGGGAAAGCTCCGAAAGGGGTATGCCCCGATGATCTCGAGACGGTTGGCCCTGACGGTTATCGGTCGGATGCAGACCGGCCGGATCGAGTTGGTCGAAGCCAGCCAGACGACCGTGATCGGCGATCCCGACAGCGAGATGTCGGCCCGTGTGGTGATCCATTCCCCGGCCTTCTGGAGGCACTTGCTCAGGGGCAGCACCGGACTCGCCGAGAGCTACCTTCGGAGGGAGTGGGACTGTGACGACCTCGTCACCCTCGGGACGATCGCCGGCCTCAACCTCCCGCAGCTGGACGGCCTGAGGACCCGTCTCCGGTTCATCACAGATCCGATCCAGAAGGTCGGCCTCCTCATGCCACGGACGACCAGGTCCCGCGGACGGCGCCAGATTGCGGCTCACTATGACCTCGGCAACGACCTCTTCTCCCTCTTCCTCGATCAATCGATGAACTACTCGTCGGCGATCTTCGGCGGGGACTCCTCCGACCTTGCGGCCGCGCAGCTCCGGAAGATGGACCGGATCGCAGAGAAGCTCGACCTCTCGCCCGAGACCCACCTGCTCGAGATCGGAACCGGCTGGGGAGGGCTGGCGATACATCTGGCCCGGAAGAGCGGCTGTCGGATCACGACCACCACGATCTCCAGGGAACAGGCCACCCTTGCCCGGGAGCGGATTCGGGAGGCCGGGCTGGCAGGGCTGATCGAAGTCGTCGAGCTCGACTACCGGGACCTGACCGGGAAATACGATCGCCTCGTATCGATCGAGATGATCGAAGCGGTCGGCTGGAGGGACTTTCCGACCTACTTCCGGAAGTGCTCCGAGTTGCTGAAGCCCGAAGGGGCAATGCTTTTGCAGGCGATCACGATCTCTGACGAGGCTTACGAGATCGAGAAAGCGTCCCGGAGTTTCATCAGCCACTACATCTTCCCGGGAGGCTGCCTGCCGTCGGTCGCCGAGATAGAGAGGTGTCTGGTGACCGAGACCGACATGGAGGTAACGGACTCGAGAGAGATTGGACTCGACTACGCCAGGACCCTCAGCATCTGGCGGGATCGGTTCGAGGCGGAGACCGATGAGCTGGAGCGCCTGGGCTATGACGACCGCTTTCGGCGAATGTGGATGCTCTACCTCACCTTCGCAGAGGGTGGCTTTCGATCCGGACGAAACAGTGACTTTCAGCTGCTGCTTACCAAGCCCGGGTTCCCGCCCGGTTGAGCCTCACTTGGCCAGTCCTCCTCTGCGAAGGCGGTGGCCACGCCCCCGGGGAAGAAGTTCTCGGAAGACCCGTCCGGATGTTGCACCGAGCCCTGGGAGGGGCTACAGGCGCATCCCGGAGGGAGTGGGAGAGGCCGGTCGCATGGAGAACCGGCGAAGTCCGGGATGGGGAGGTCCGGACGGGTCTTCCTGAGCCGCCCCGCTTTGGTGGGGGCGGTGGCTACCGACTGGATGGTTGGACGGAAACGAAGACCGAAGAGCGCGCTTTGAGCGACGGGCCGGCGAGGGGGTGCCGACACATCTCCTCAGTCCTTTTCCTGTCTGGTTATCCATTTCGGTGATGTGAGAGAGGGATTTGGGAGGTCTCTCTCATCTATTTCTACGAGGTGGAGGTCGAAATCAGTTGACGAGTCATTGATGTCAGATTCGTGGCCCTCATTGCGACTGTTGATGTGGATGAGAGATGAGGCAAAGAGATGGCTTTTCAGGGGTTTTTCGGGCGCCTCACACGCCGGACTGGGCGGTCGCCGATGATCCTGACCGGGATCGATTGCTCCGAGCAGTACGAGGCGATGAAGCGGGGTGAGTGGCCGGAGCCGCACCCCGCGGTGGTGGCGGCGCATCGGGCGTTGGAGATTCAGGTGCAGATGGTTGTGGACGACGATGGGGAAGACGAAGGTGAGGGGCATGAGGAATCCGAGTGAGGAAATGACCGGATCGGTGCGAGGGAGCTCGGCGACCGCCGGCTCGATCGAGATCGCGGTCGAGGACCTGCTGGCCCTGACCGAGGGGGCGAAGCTGACGATGGAGCTGGAGCCGGCCACCGGGTCGAGGCTGAAGGGCAGCTACTGGGTGGCCACCCTGCCGGCTCTGGACGTGACTGCCAGTGAGCTCGGCCTCGAGCAGACGATCGAGAGGCTGGCCTTCCAGGCGGTGGGTGCTGCATCAGAGGTGGTCGCGAGAGGCTGGGACGATCGCGAAGAGAAGCTGCCGACGGCGCTCCGGATCCTGGCACTGGAGAGTCGTGGAGAGCTGGTGGAGGAGCTCAAGCAGGGCGAGGTCGTATCCGAGCGGTTCCTGGAATCGGTGCCGCCTCCGGACGAGGCCGCCTGAGCCGGACGGAATCGGGATTTGAACGGACACCCTGGGGGGGAGGGCTCGATCAGGGCGAGACGGGAAACAAGGGAAATGTGTTCCCCGCCCCGGGTATTCGGTTCAAGGCAGGCCTGGGTGGCGGACCCTGCCTCCGCCGCCGCAGACCTCTCCCATTCCCTGTTGCCCACCCCCCCCAGGGCATGGACCGGAAGTTTGGCCTTGTAGGGCTGGCCTTCTATCCGGGTCCGTTCAGAGACAAAAACCCGGAGGAGGGAAGAAAGGTGCGGTCGTCTCAATGGCTTTCCCGAAGGCCCCCGCAAAGGGACTCGAGGCGGCTGGCTACGGGATGTTCCGCTTGATCTCGCAGCGGTTGGCGGTGTCTACCGCGGCGTCCTCGCCGCCGTCGCAGAAGTCCCGCTTTGCGCCGCCGTAGAGCTGGTCGGCCCCGCCACCGGCGAAGATCCTGTCCCGGCCGCCGAACGGGTTGTTCGGGGTCTGGTGGTCGGCGAAGATCGTGTCGTTGCCGCCCCTGGTGCTGATCAGGTCGGCACCGCCGCCCCTCGAAAGCGCGGGATCAGAGGTCGCCACCGAGTCTCCGAAGACGACTTCGTTGCCGGATCCGCCCCGGAATTCATCCGGTGCCGACGCCCTGGCAACTCCGCTGCTTGCGTAGGGATCGAGATAGAAGAGAGATCCGTTGATGCTCGGAGGGCTGAAGACCAGGTCGCGGGCGGCATCGCTCGTGGTGCTGCCGTAGGGGTCGGCGAAGACCGTGGCAGCGACGGTCGCGCGCCTGAGGTCGATCACGTCGCGGCTGGCCCCGGCGGAGTTGCCGGTGGAGGCGTATCCGTCGGCGAAGATGTTGCCGCCCCGACTGAAGATCCGGTCCTGGCCGTCACCATTCGTTCCCGTTGATCCGTAGCCATCTGCGAAGACGGCCCCGATGCCGGACCTGATCACGTCGTCACCGCCACAGATCGCCTGGCTGGAGGCCGAGTAGCAGTCCCCGTAGATGGTGGACGCACCGGAGAGGGTGACTCGGTCGTTGCCGCCGCCGTTCGTCACCTTGCCCAAGGCATAGATGTCTGCGAAGACGACCCCGGTCGCCGATTTGATCTGGTCGTCCCCGTGGCCGGACCCAGTGCCGCTCGTCGCGTAGCCGTCTGCGTAGGCCGTGATCGTCGTCTTGGACTCGATCACGTCATCGCCGGGCCGGGAGACCGACTGTGCGAAGGCATCTGCGTAGACGACGAGTCCGGCCCTCGGGGCCCGGACCACATCGTCGCCATTGCGGGTTGCGGTTGCGCCGGGACCGGGATGGAAGGCATCGGCGTAGACGACCAGGTCACCTGCCGAGGAGACGTAGTCGTCACCGGAGCGGGGCGAGCTGCCGGTATTGGAGAAGGTGTCCGCGTAGACGACGGAGCTGACCGTCGCCCGGTTGATGATCCGGTCGTTTCCGGCCTTGCGGGCCGGACCGTTGGGGGCGAAGGCATCGCCGTATGCGGTGATCGCTCCGGACCCTCGGTTGATGAGGACGTCGTCGCCACCGCCGACGGCCACCTTGGCCGGCCCGGGGGCGAATGCGTCGAGCCAGAAGGCGCCGCCACCCGAGGCGAAGACCTTGTCATCGCCGCCGCCCGTCGCGTCTCCTACCGGGGAGAAAGCGTCCGCGTAGACGGTGCCGCCTCCGGTCACGGTGATCTCATCGTCGCCCCCTCCGGTGGCGGCGAGCGACCCCTGGGAGTCCCCGTAGACGTTCACACCGGTCCCCTCGATCTCGTCGTCCCCTCCACCGAAGGCCTTGCCGTTCGCGAATGAGTAGGAGTCGCCGACCACGAGACCGCCTCCGGAAGCGATGATCCTGTCGCTTCCACCTCCGATCGCGGCTCCTGGGGAGAACTTGAACGAGTCACCGACCGCGATCCCGTTACCGGCCCCGAGGCGAACGACATCCCTGTTGCCGCCCTTGACGTTGAAGACGGAGGTGTCCCCGTAGCTGTCGCCGATCACTCTGTCGGAGACCCCGGGTGCCGGCTCGGTTCCTCCGTAGAGGCGATCACGGCCGACCGCGAGGGTTAGTGGAGCCGTGCCGCCCCTTCGGCCCCAGTCGCCGATCACGAGGTCCTCGCCGTCACCACCGTCAGCTTTGTCGTTACCGCCTTCGCCGACGAGGTCGTCATCGCCCCCGCCACCGAAGATGGTGTCATCGCCCCCGCCGGCGCAGATCTTGTCGTTGCCGCCCAGTCCGTTGATCAGGTCCTTGCCGCCCTTGGACACGATCACGTCGTCCCCGGCGGTTCCGGTCAGGGTGTTGGGACCGTTGGTGCCCTCGATCGTCGCGACCGTCCCGAGGCAGCTGGCCGCCTGGGCCAGAGCGGGTGCCCCGACCATGGCCAGAGTTGTCAAGACGATGGTGAGGATGAGCTTCTTCAAGTCGAACTTTCTCGGGTCGGTGGCCGGAAAGGGACGGTTCCCTGACCACACTCGCACTTTCGGTCTCTCTGGTCAAACAGTGCTCTGGCCGGTTCGGAGCGGTTCTGAAGCCGAGATTCGGATTCGGGGAGGGGACCCGACACCGGGATTTCCTAGGCTTGTCGGTGTTGGAAGCCGTGATGGTCAGGACTCGACACAGAAACTGGACAGGGATCGTCCTCGCGGGCGGCTTCGCTGTCGTGCTCTTCCTGCTCGCCTTCACGGGCCAGGCCGAGGCCAGGGATTACGACTGCTCGGACTTTGGCAACCAGGCCCAGGCACAGAAGTTCCTGCTGCCGGGTGACCCCTACGGCCTCGACGGCGATGGGGACGGGATCGCCTGCGCGTCGCTTCCCTGTCCCTGCTCCTCTAAGCCCGGCGGTGGCGGGAAGCCACCGCCCAGGGTGATCGAGTTTCGGGCCCGGGTGATCAGGGTGGTCGACGGGGACACGGTCGAGGTGGAGAAGGTCAGGGGCGGGACCGAGACGATCCGGCTGCTCGGGATCGATACACCCGAGGTATACGGAGGCGTCGAGTGCGGGGGCAAGGCGGCCTCCTCACTCATGAAGGGGCTCGCCAGCGGGAAGGTGAAGGTGAAGACCGACCCCCGCCAGCCGAAGCGGGACAAATACGGGCGTCTGCTCGCCTATGTCAGCAAGAACGGGGCAGATCTCAACAAGGTGATGGTCGCCCGGGGCAGGGCGAAGGTCTACGTGGTCGGCAGCAGGTTCAGCCGCTACTCCTCCTACAAGAAGGCCGAACGCCGGGCCCGGGCGGGCAGCCGCGGCAGCTGGGGGACCTGCGGCCGGATCTGAGGGGCCTCTTCGGCCCAACCCGGGCCTCCTGCCGCTCGGTCCGGCGAATTCTTTCGGTCGGTTCCGTGTTGTGGATATAGAGTCGCCCGGCACAACCACCTGAGGAGGGGTCGTGGGGAGAGTTCAGAGGTTTCCGATCGCGTTGGCGGCAGTTACCCTGGTGATTGCGCTGGGCCTTGCCCTGGTCGCCGGCCCGCCCGAAGCACCGGCCAAGAAGGCTGCCGTCAGCAAGGCGAAGAAGGTCAAGAAGAAGCCGAAGAAGCCGATACCGCTGATCAAGGGCCTCTACAACACCCGCTACTGCGAGATCTTCGGGGTAAACGCGCCCGACACCGAGGGTATCTACGAGCTCGAGGTCTTCAACACGGTCGGCACCAACCTATGCCCCGATGATGAGTGGCAGGCCATCAACCTGACGACGGTGGCCTCAGAGAACGGCTGGACGGTTGCCGCCCGGAATGGACCCCGCTTCTGGGTGATGGATCAGATTCGTGGAGCGAAGCCACCGGCGCCGGTCTCCTTCGGTGAGGTCCCAATGAGGAAGGTCGCGACGCTCAGGCTGCCGGAGCTCGCCCAGTCGGACTTCCAGCCTTTCGTGATCGAACGGCGGACCCAGTGGGTCTACAACAAGGGCCGCTACATCCGGGAGCTCGTCTCCCCGAACGGCCGCAGGTACGTGATGCAGGCCTACACCCAGAACGTCGACCCAACGCTGACAGAGGCCGGGCTGAACGAGATCGGGGCGAACCCGCTCACCGCGATCCCCGAGGGCTGGACCTTTCGTTACCGCAAGCTCAAGCGACAGTTGATCCTGACCGCGAACGGGAAGGCGACAATCCTCCGGGATGGCCTCCGGTCGGTCTACCAGCTGGTCAGGTAGGCGACCCCGCGCCCTGCGCGGAATAGACTCAGTGGACCGGTCAGGCACGTCTGGCTGACCGTTCGAACCCGCAAGGAGCAAGTGCGATGACGACCACCGAAGAGACCAGTTTCTGGCATCCGTTCGCCCCGATGGGGCAGGTCAAGGACCACAGCCTGACCCTGGTCAAGGGTGAGGACGTCTGGGTCTTCGACGAGGACGGAAACCGGTATCTCGACGCCACCGCGAGCCTCTGGTACGCGAACGTGGGCCACGGCCGGAAGGAGATCGCCGAGGCCGTCCAGGAGCAGATGGCGACGCTCGAGGCCTACTCGACCTTCGGGGACTTCACCAACCGGCCGGCCGAAGAGATCTCGGCGAAGCTGGCCGAGGTCTCACCGATCCCGGACTCCAAGGTCTTCTTGACCAGCGGCGGAGGGGACTCGATCGACACCGCGGCCAAGCTGGCCCGCAGGTGGTGGCACGAGACCGGACACCCCGAGCGCCAGCACCTGATCTCCCGCCAGCACGGCTACCACGGGACCCACGGCTTCGGCACCGGGATCTCGGGCATCCCGCCGAACCGGGAGGGATACGGCGGGATCGCCGTGGACGCATCGGTCGTTCCGTATGACGATGCCTCGGCGCTCAGGGCAGAGATCGAGAGGATCGGCCCCGAGAAGGTCGCCGCCTTCTTCATCGAGCCGGTGATCGGTGCTGGCGGTGTTTATCCGCCGCCCGACGGCTACATCGAAGAGGTCTTCGCGATCTGCCGCGAGCACGAGGTCCTGTTCGTGGTCGATTCCGTGATCTGTGCGTTCGGGAGGCTCGGGAACTGGTTCGGGATCGAGAGGTGGCCGGGAGTGGTCCCGGACATGATCACCTTCGCCAAGGGGGTCACCTCGGGCTACCTGCCGCTCGGAGGCGTGGTCGTCTCGGGACGTCTGGCCGAGCCGTTCTGGGAGCCGGGCGCACCGCCCTTCCGGCACGGTGCGACCTACGGCGGCCACCCGACCTGCTGTGCGGCGGGGCTTGCGAACCTGAGGATCATCGAGGAGGAGGGTCTCCTGGTCCGGGGCCAGGAGCTCGAGGCACCTCTGTTCGAACAGATGAACCGGGCCGCCGGGCTTCCGGCCACTCATGAGGTGCGGGGTGGAATCGGATTTCTCGCGGCGCTCGAGATCGAGTCCGGGATCCTGGATCAGAACCCCGGTGCCCCGATCGCCCTGGCGATGCTGATGCGCGAGCAGGGCGTTCTGGCCAGGCCACTCGGCAGGGGGGTCGCGGTGTCTCCGCCCCTCACCGCCACCGAAGAACACATCGAGATGATCGGCGACGCG
>CAJAIJ010000022.1 GCA_903939845.1 uncultured Solirubrobacterales bacterium | reverse complement strand
CGGGAATTCGGCCAGCTCGCCCACTTCCTTGGCGACGAGGGCTCGCTCGCTGTCGCGCTGACTGCTGACCGATACGTACTCGCCGAGCGCCATCGAGACCGCGCCACCGACCAGTCCGGCCACGCCGGCAACGAGGATCGCGGTGGTGTCGGTGGTGGCACCGGCCACGCCGACCACCAGCGCGGCCGTCGAGACGATCCCGTCGTTTGCTCCCAGCACTCCCGCCCGCAGCCAGTTGAGGCGACTCGATACGCCCGGGGTGTGGGGCTCATTCGGGTGGACCGTTGGCTCGGAACCTGTCATCCCGACCATGCTATTGGCGGATGACCCGCCCGGCCCCACCTCGCATCAGTGCGGGCAGTAGGCTCGGGGAATGAAGAGGCTCATCCCTTCCCCCGCGATGGCCGTCGCGCTCCTGGCCCTGATCGTCGCCCTCTCGGGCTCGGCCTATGCCGTAACCAAGATCGGCACCAAGCAGATCAAGTCCAACGCGGTAACCACGGCCAAGATCAAGAACAAGGCGGTGACCGGGGCCAAGATCCGGAACGGTTCCGTCAGTGCGGCCAAGCTCGCTCCCGGGGTGGTCTCTTCCGGGGTCGGCACCAAGGCCACCCAGTACGACACCTTCTTCCTGCTCACCGACTCCCCCCAGATGATCCTGGTCGAGGACGTGAAGGTCGGCCGCGGGCAAACGGTGATGGCCACGGCCGTGGCCAACGTCTACGAGATGGCCGTCCCGGATGAGATCACTCTGACAAAGGCTCTCTGCCAGCTGGTCGGGCAGTCCCCGGACGGTGGCCAGTCAGTCGAGATGTCGCCGCTCATGTCGGTCTCACTCGGGAGGGCGGGTCGCTACGGGCAGGTCAGCCTCACCGGGTACCACCGGCCATCGAAGGCCGGCGAGTGGAGGGTCTTCCTGATGTGCCAGAAGTCTGGCGATAACGCGCTCGTCAAGGTCGACTCCACGAGCATGCTGCTCTGGGCCGTCCGGCCCTGAAGACCGGTTCCCTGAATCAGGCCCGGCCGGCGAGGACGTCGGCCATGGTGCTCGGGGCGATGCCGAGTTCGCGGAGGTCACGGTCACCGTCGGGCGAGGTCATCGAGACCTGCATCAGCTCCGCCTCCTGGGACGTGGCGAAGACGTTCGGCCCGACTGCGGCCTTGAGCAGGTCCAGCCCTGCCCGGACCAGGGGGAGGGGGAGGGTTCGGACGGGCCGCGGTCGACCGGCCATCTCTGCGACCAGAGCCGACATCGCGGCGTAGGTCAGGGTCTCGGGGCCGGCCAGCTCGATCGTTCCCGGCGCATCGGCCCCGAGGTCCAGCGAGGCGATCACGGCCTCGGCGGCATTCTTTGCCCAGACCGGCTGGTATTCCGACTTGCCCGATCCGGCCACCGGCATGAACGGCAGGAAGGAGAACCGCTCCATCAGGGTCACCCAGGGGTCGGAGCGGTCGAAGACGATCGAGGGCCTGAACACGGTCGACTCCAGATCCGAGCCCTCCACCGCGGCCTGTCCGGTCCACTTGGACCGGAGGAACCTGGTCTTCTGCACCGGAGACGCCCCGAGGGCACCGAAGTAGAGGAAACGGCCGGCCCCGACGATCTCGGCCCCTTCCACCAGTCGCACCGTCGCCAGACCATTCAGCTCCTCGACCGGGTGGCCGGGCTGGTCCCGGAGGGATCCGGCCAGATGGATCACGCAGTCCACACCCCTCAACGACTGGCGCAGCATGAACGGATCCGAGAGTTCCTTCAGGTCGCCCATCACCATCTGGACGTCTACCCGGTGCCTTCCGAGCTTGTCGGGCTGGCGCACGAGGCACTTGACCCGCTCGCCTCGCTCGAGCAGCATCGGCAGCAGGTACGAGCCGACTGCACCGGTCGCACCGGTCAGCAGGATCACTGCGGACCCCCCGCTTCGACTTTCCTCTGGCAACGCTTCACTCCGACGATCCTATTGTCGGTCGGTGTCCGTCCGAACTTCGATCGGAACTGAGGTTGACCTAAGTCAGGAACGGTCCGGCAGGAGAACCGATCTCTAAGATGAATCCGGAGTCAGGCCTCGGCCCAGACCCCCCAAAGAAGCTACGACCAGGAGCAAGACCTCAATGAGCTACGTAATCGCAGAACCCTGTATCGGAACCAAGGACAACTCCTGTGTCGAGGTCTGTCCGGTGGACTGCATCCACCCGACTCCCGACGAGCCCGGATACGAAGAGGCGCAGATGCTCTT
>CAJAIJ010000021.1 GCA_903939845.1 uncultured Solirubrobacterales bacterium | reverse complement strand
GGCCGGCCTGGGTCACTCCTCTCTCGGTATTGCGACGGGCAGGGCGGGCGAGGCTCCGAGGTGGATCGGATCCCGGCCCATCGGCCTCGATCGGGTTGCGTCGAGAGCCCGGTTCCAGGACCCGCCGACACCGGTGCAGCTAGACGTCGCGAGGATCGCCTCAGGGAAGTCGCTCGAAACGATGCAGCCACCCGCTTTCGAAACCCTCCTGGTGGTATCCGATTTCGAGCCGACGCTCACGGAGCTCTGTGGCGCCAGGGCGTCGGTGGATGATCTGGCCGGTGCGCTCGGGTGGGTTCTGGGGAGGACCTCGGACGAGCTCTCGGCGGTGACCGGCTTCGATCGGCACCTCGCCCGGCTCCTCCCGGCCGCGATCACGATCCATCAGGCGCTGGCCGAGACCTTCGAGGCAACGGTCGTGCCCGTGTCTCCCGATCCGGCGGCCGAAGCCGCACTGGCTGAGCTCGGCTCGACCGGAACCGCCCGGGACGCATAGGGGACCGACGAAACCGTCATGCCCAGAGAGCGAGATCAGAGCAAGAAGGGGAGCAAGAAGTCAGGCCGGAAGGCCAAGGGCGGGACCGATCCCGAAGGGGTCGAGGCGATCGAGGCGATCGAGGTCCGGGTTCCGACCAGAGGAAACAGGAAGCTTGAGAAGTTCCTGGAGGCGGTCAACCGCGACCCCCAGGTCAAGGCCTGGTGGTACATGGCGCAGGTCCACTCCGAACGACTCGGGATGTCCGACCACTCCTGGGTCCACTTTCAGATCGTCCTCAACATTTCATTGAGGCTGATTCGGCTCCTGTCCAAGGGCGGGGTCGAGCCGGCCATGGTCACCGACCACGGGATGTCGGAGCGCGATGCCGAGGTGGTGGTGGCTGCCGGCGCCCTGCTCCACGACGCCGGCATGTCGATCCATCGCACCGACCACGAGGCCTACAGCCTCTTTCTCGTCTCTTCGGCCCTCGACCGTCTCCTGGACGGGATCTACGACGAACCCGCTAAGACCGTGGTCGCCTCGGAGATCCTCCACACGATCATCGGGCATCGCAGGAAGGGCGACCCCTACACCGTCGAGGCCGGGGTGGTCAGGGTTGCCGACGCGCTCGACATGGCCGAGGGTAGAACGAGGATTCCGATGGAGGCCGGGCAGGAGGGCATCCACTCGATCTCGGCAGCTGCAGTGGATGAGGTCAATATCTCCAAGGGCGAGAAGAAGCCGGTCAGGATCGAGATCGAGCTGAACAACTCGGCCGGGATATTCCAGGTCGACGACCTGCTCGCGACCAAGATCCGCGGGACCCCGATCGCCGGAGCGATCGAGGTGGTCGCCGACGTCAAGGGCGAGAGCGAGAAGCGCCTCCTGACCGGCTTCAGGCTGTCGGACTGAGGGCGTTCCGGTGTCGGGGCCGAACGATCCCGGAGCGCAGGAGACGCTCCCGACTGCCGTCGTCGTCCAGCCCGGCCAGGCACGTCACCAGACCGGAGGACATCCCGAGAGCCACCTCAGGCTAGAGGCCGTAATCGATCACCTCGAGGGCCTTCCCTCCTGGTCCCTCCGGACGGTCATCGAGGCCGAGCCGGTCGGGACGGATTCGGTGGAGGCCTGCCATCCCGAGTCCCATCTCGAGACCGTCAGGCGGGCCGCCGAGTCCGGCGGAGGGTGGCTCGATGGCGACACTCCGGTTTC
This sequence comes from uncultured Solirubrobacterales bacterium, assembly GCA_903939845.1. Lineage (GTDB taxonomy): Bacteria > Actinomycetota > Thermoleophilia > Solirubrobacterales > 70-9 > 67-14. The sequence continues at coordinate 940 of CAJAIJ010000021.1, read as the reverse complement.
GCCGCTCAGCTTCGAGACCGCCCTAGAGGCCTGCGGAGGGGCGGTCGGCGCAGTCGATTCTGTCCTCGAACCGGCGACGGTTAACCGGGGTGCATTCGCACTGATCAGACCCCCTGGCCATCACGCCACCATCGACCGGGCGATGGGGTTCTGTCTGTTCAACAACGCAGCCGTGGCCGCCCGACACGCTCAGCGAGAGCATGGGATCGAGCGGGTCGCGATCATCGACTGGGACGTCCACCACGGGAACGGGACCCAGGACATCTTCTACGGCGACCCGAACGTGCTGTTCATCTCGCTCCATCAATGGCCCCTCTATCCCGGAACCGGGTGGCTGGACGAGACCGGCCGCGAGGACGGCGCAGGGTCGACCGTCAACATCCCGATCCCTCCCGGTGCCGGCGACCGCAACTGGGTCGAGGCCTTCGAACGGGTCGTGGAGCCGACCGTGAGGGCCTTCGAACCCGGGCTGGTGATCGTGTCGGCCGGCCAGGACGGCCACTACGCCGACGGTCTTTCGAACCAGGCCCTGACCGAGGTCGGATACCTGACTATGGCCCACCGTGTCGGGTCGGTCGCCCGTGACCTGGGCGCCGGGCTGGTCGCCGTCCACGAGGGTGGCTACAACCCGGACACTCTCCCGACCCTCGACCGCCTGATACTCGAAGGCTTCGATGCCGGCTTGACCGGCGAGGTCGCTCCCGGCTCGGCCGGACTCGATCCCTCGGCCGGACTAGACGCCGCCGAATGGGAGGGACGGCTCGAAGAGGTGACCACGGCCCAGCGGCCGTTCAGGAACCTCTGATCCGACGGCGAACTCGAGAGCCGTCAGGAATTGAATCGATCCAGGTCGTGGCGACGACGCTCTTTCTTGGCGTCGAGCCTCCCCTGGATCAGGGACATCACCGTGACGAAGAGCGCGAAGAAGGCGATCACGCCG
>CAJAIJ010000020.1 GCA_903939845.1 uncultured Solirubrobacterales bacterium | reverse complement strand
CCGGGAACCGCGACTCCTGGCCCTGCTCGGCCGGAGAACCACCTCGACGCACGTCCGTCTTGGGGGTATGGCTTGAGCCATCGTTTCTCCCCCTGCATCGCCCGCACGTCGCGGAGGCCCTCCGGCAGTCGCATCGCTTCGGCGTCGGTGACGCCGCTGATCAATCCCGAGAAAGGCCGAAAGCAGTCGTGAGCAAGTTCGAAGACCCCGTAATCATCTCCAACTCGATCTCGGGAGTGATCGCTAACCGGGAGCAGTGTCCGGCGATTCCCTACACGCCTGCCGAGTATGCGGCCGAGGCCAGGAGGGCGGTGGACGAGGGTGCCTCCCAGATCCACATCCATGCCCGCAAGCCCGACGGCACCCCGTCCTGGGACGTCGAGGACTTCCGAAAGATCACGGAGGCGATCCGGGACGAGGTCGGCGACGTGATCATCAACTACTCGACCGGGGCGATCGGTGTGCCGATCGAGCAGCGAATCGAGTATCTGGCCGAGCTGAAGCCCGATGTCGCCGCGCTCAATATGAGCTCGATGAACTACGCCAAGTATTCGCGCCGACGCAAGGACTTCGTCTTCAAGGCCGTGTTCGAGAACAGCTTCGACACGATCATCGAGTTCATCACGGCGATGAGAGAGATCGGCATCCAGCCCGAGCACGAGTGCTTCGATGCCGGCCATGTCGCCAACATCGACCCGCTGATCGACATGGGGCTGCTCGAGGAGCCACTCCAGATCTCCCTCGTGATGGGTGTGGTCGGCGGTATCAGGCCGACTACGCGGAACGTCGGGGTGATGGCCGACCAGGTCCCCGGCGGCCCGGAAGGGCCCAACAACTGGCAGGTGATCGGGATCTCGCGCGACCAGTGGAAGCTGCTCGGGACCGCGATCGTGCTCGGTGGCAACGTCCGGGCGGGGGTCGAGGACAATCTCTATCTGCCGGACGGCTCGATGGCCAAGTCCAATGGCGACCTGGTCGAGAAGGCCAGACAGATGGTCGAAGACGCCGGCCGCAGGGTCGCGACGGTTGCCGAGGCGCGGGAGCTGCTCGGCCTCCAGAAGGGTTGAGGGGGAACTTCTCATGGCCCCGCTCGAAGGAATCCGGGTCCTCGATCTGACCCGCCTCTTCCCGGGAGGGTTCTGCACCCAGCTCCTGGCTGACTTCGGAGCCGAAGTGATCAAGGTCGAAGACACGGGTGCGGGTGACTACATCCGGCAGGCGCCACCCTTCTACGGCGGTGAACTCGACCCGGGCCAGACCGCCTCGGCCCTGTATCTGTCGCTGAACCGGAACAAGAAGTCGATTCGCCTCGACCTCAAGAACGATGAGGGAAGGGCGGCCTTCCTGAAGTTGGCCACCGATGCCGACGTGGTCGTGGAAGGCTTTCGGCCCGGGGTCGCGGCCCGCCTCGGGGTCGATTACGAGACCGTTCGCGAGGTCAACCCGGGGATCGTCTACTGCTCGATCACCGGTTACGGTCAGGACGGTCCTTACCGCGACCGGGCCGGTCACGACATCAACTATCAGGCCTCTACCGGGATCCTCGGGATGACCGGACTCAAGGACGGCCAGCCCGTTCTGCCGGCGGTCCAGGTCGGGGACCTGGGCGGAGGAGCCCTTCCGGCGGCCTTCGGAATCCTGACCGCACTTTTCGAGAAGCAGAGGAGCGGGCGGGGTCAGATGGTCGACATCTCGATGACCGACGGAGCGATGGCGTGGCTCGCGATGGTGGCAGGCAGGCATTTCGCCGATGGCACAGTGCCCCGGCGCGGGGAGATGGAGCTGACCGGAGGACTGGCCTGTTACATGCCATACGAGGCAGCAGATGGCTGGGTCGCCTGCGGGGCCCTCGAGCCAAAGTTCTGGAAGGCGTTCTGTGAGGGAGCTGGCCATCCCGAGCTCGTCGAGCACCAGTTCGATCCGCCGGGCAGCCCCGGCTGGGAGAAGGTGGCCGAGGTGTTCAGGTCCAGGACCAGGGATGAGTGGAAGGCCTTCAACGACGAGCACGACTGCTGCATCGAGCCGATCCTCGAAGTCGGCGAGGCGCTCACATCTGACCTGGCCCGAGAGCGGGGGATGGTCATCGAGTTCGAGCAGCCCGGCGTCGGCACGGTCCGCCAGGTCGGCAACCCGGTCTCGCTGTCGGAGACCCCGGCCGACACCTCGGGAGCCGCGCCGGCGATCGGAGCCGACACGGTCGAGGTGCTGGTCGCGGCCGGAATGAGCCCCGAAGAGGTCGATGCCCTGATCTCCTCCGGAGCGGCGGCCGGCCCGGGCGGCGAGGTCGAAGGCGGGGAGTTTCGGGTTTGACCACCACCGAACGTGAGTCGGGGCTCCTGAAGATGTCCGAGCTGGTCGAGGCCTCTGGCGTGCCGGGGGCGACGATCAAGCACTACCTGCGCGAGGGCCTGCTCCCCGAGCCGATGAAGACCAGTCGCAATATGGCCTGGTACCAGCCAGAGACGGTCGAGCGGATCAAGCTGATCCGGAGGCTCCAGGAGGAGCGATTCATGCCGCTGAAGGCGATCCGGAAGGTGCTCGACGAGGATCCCGATCAGGCCGAGGCCCTGCTCGAGGTCGAGGACTCGATCCTCGAAAGGGCACTCGCATCCGAGAGGACGAGGACCAGCGCGGCCGAGGTCAGGAAGGCATACGGCGTCCCGGCCGAGGCTCTCGAGCGGCTGGCCGAGATCGGGATCCTGACCCCGAACTCGAGGGGCTACTCGCCGTCCGACGTCCGGATCATCGAGGCAATTTCCCGTTTCCGGGCCGGGGGCTATGACGAGCGGACGGGCTTCACGGTCTACGACACACTTCGCTACAAGAGGGCGCTCGAGTCACTCGTCCGCGAAGAGGTCGACGTGGTCATGGAACGGCTTGCCGGGGAGGTCTCTCCCGATCAGGCGGCGGAGCTGATCGAGTCCGGGGCCGAACCCCTCCGTGACTTCATTGCTGCCCTGCACACCAAGCTGATGGTCGAGGAAGTAGAGCGACGAAGGGCGGGATGATCGGTTCTGCGGCCAGCAGGTGGGTTAACCTGCATCTGTGATGGTGTTGGCAAGGGCCAAGGGAGAGACCGGACCAGAGCGCTTCGTGCTCACACTGGCACTCGCCTGCCTCACATTCTCGATCGTCTTCGTCTGCTGCGCCCGAAGTGCGGTCGCGGCACCGGCGGACCGAAGTGGCGACCCCGTCGTCCTCGAAGCCGGCAAGGTCAAGCCGATGCTCGGTTCTCGGCCGGGACGAGTCGTCGCTTTCGCCTGGAACGGGCAGTGGCGTCAGGTTCCGGTCCAGATCGACGAGCGCAAGGTGTTGGACGTGAAGGATCTCTACCCCGACCCGGCCCCGGACTACGCCTTCGGTCCGGGATTCCCGCTCGAGGTCTATGCCGATGGCAAGACCAGGACCGGGCCGGATACCAATCCCCGCCTCGACCCCAACGACGAGATCGTCTTCATGGCGAGGGATACCGGCAGGAAGGTCACCGCCAGGACCAGGGCCGGCCCTTCGGGAACCACAGGTCCGGTCGCACAGGTCGCCGTCACGGACCCGCTGGACGGCGAGCGCGGATGGCTCTACCTCTTCACCTCCAGGGGAAAGCGGGTCCCCTCGGCCGGTAAGAGCTACGTCGACCTCGACTTCAGACTGCTGGAACTCCCGGCGGGCGAGAGCATCAAGGGGGGTTACGGATACGCCAACTCCAACAATCCCGAGGACACCTCGATCGAGACGAAGTTCTATTCCGTGCACTCGACCGACCGCTGGATGGATGACGAGATCCGGCTCCGGTCGGGCGGCGCCTCGGGTGTAGACATCCTCGACCGAGAGGTCGCCCAGGCCACCCTCCGCAGCTGCGGCAGGACCGAGCTGACCTTCTCCGGTAACTGGAACCGCGGCGGCGATACCGACGAAGGAACCTTCGTCGCGATCAAGAACGGCCCGATCCGGGCGATCCGTGACTACATGGGAGCCAACAGCGGTCCGTACACCCAGCGCCAGCACGTCTACTACGAGGAGCGCGAGGACAACACGATCTTCCTCCGGGTGCACCCGATGCTCGACCTCTACACCTGGACTGACTTTTCATCGGATGCCATCGGGATGACCTACAGGAATCTGCGCAACACGGCCGGCGTTGCGGTCGACGGAACCCCGGACGATCTGGTCCCGATCACGACCGCCGACATCGTCGGTGGCCGCTATGTCTGGGACCAGCTGGTCGGTCCACAGGGGTCGGTCAGCACGATCTACGGGGTGGACACAGACATTCCGGAGCCGAACTTCGGTAACTACTACCTCGATGACGACGCCCTCCCCCTTACGGGTACCAGGAACCAGTGCAACGGCGACGGGGTCTCGTACGGCGCGAGCGGGTTCGGGATTCTCGGGCCGGTGACGCCGAACACCGACCCACGGCTCGGATCGACCGAGATTCCGGCAAACCTCCTGACCGTCAAGCGGACTCGCTACTTCGGAGGTCCGGGGGCGGATGCCGCCACGGCTGCCGACCGCACCGAGAGGGTCTCCCGGCCCCTGATCGCTTCGGCCACCGCCTTCGAGTCGAAGAAGCCCCGCTAGAGCAAGGGTCGCGAGGCAGGGCAGGTCTCCGAAGCCGGGCCGGGCACCCTGGGCCTCCCCGTTACTGGTCGGGGCTCTTCTGTTCGGCGGTGTCGCGGGTCACCGAAAGCACCTCGCCGGCCAGCTTCGATCCATCTGCCGGGTCTGCGGGTGTCGCCTGGATCCTGACCACGACCTCGTCCCGGTCTATCTCCTCGAGCCAGATCGAGGGCTCCCTGAGCAGTGGGACCGTGATCGCCTCGCCCAGCCGGGACTGGACGCGATCGGGACTGACCCGGCTGTCGAACCTGGCCCTTACGTCTATTCCCTCGGGCTCCTCCATGGGCACCACGGTCAGACCGAGGATCACGGAGTTCGGGATCATCACTCTCTCATTGCCGCTCGCGAAGTAGGTGTAGAACAGGCCGAGCGAGCTGACCGTTCCCTCGACCGGTCCCAGGAGCTGTCCGCCCGCGAGCCTGACCCGCTCACCGACCCGGAACGGCCGGGCGCCCTGGATCACGACCCCGGCGAAGATGTTGCCGAGGGTCTGCTGGGCTGCCAGACCGAAGATGACCGCGGTGAACGCACCGCCGAGCAGCAGGGTCTCCGGCTTCACTCCGGCGATGGCCAGGGCGACCCCGGCGATCACCAGGATCGTCACGATCCTGATCGCAAAGGCCACGGTCCCGGCCGTCCCCGGGTCCATTCGCCGCAGCACGGCTGGCGTAACGGTTCGACCGAATGCCGCGGCGAATCCCCAGCCGAAGGCGAACAGGAGGATGGCCGTGAGGATCTGGATCTCGGTCTTGTACTCGGGCAGGAGGCCGGGGAAGAGGGCCTGCCGGTTGCCGAAGACGACCAGCACGACCACGATCAGGGCCGCAAAGGCGATCAGCCTCGGCCAGGGCCGGTGCCCGTCCGGCCCTTCGAGCTCATGGCCCAGTCCGGCTCTGTGCCAGGCATCGGTCCTGGTCTCGAACATCCAGGAGGGCATCGGGGATCCGGTACTCCCGGATCGGTCGCCCCCCTTGTCCTGATTCTTTCCTTCTTCCTCCACGGACCGGGAGGGTAGCGGGGACGGTCAGCCGGTCCCATCCCCGAAAGGGGCTGGGACCGGCTTCACGGCGTCGTCAGGGCTTGCCGAGGTAGTTGGCCGTGCAGTAGTCGGATTCACCGACGCCCGTGCAGGGATCGGTCACCTGTCCAGGGGCCTTGAGGAAGTCGGCGATCTGCTTCCTGATGATCGGAGATTTCTCGATCACGTAGTCGTGGGGGTCCTGGCCTGCGGTGGCTTCGTCCGGTGGCAGGTTGGTGAGCGGCGGCGGATTCACACCGAGGCCACCCGCCCGCTTCGGACCGATGTCCCAGATGAAGAAAGCATTGCCGTTCCTGGCATCCGCACTGCTCGCCAGATCCCCGAGCGTTTCGTGACCGTAGAACGGCTCGATCAGACCGGTGGTGAGGCGTTCGGGCGCGACGGCAGGCAGCCTCAACGGTGCCCCGATCGTCCTCGCTCCGACCTCGGTCGTCACGTTGGCGACCTGGAAGTCGCCGTAGGCCATCGCGTACATCACCTTGTGTTCGGGCGTTCCGGGGAGCGGGTCGTCGGTCATGTGGTTGGCGTAGCCGTTCGGCTCGCCCCGGTCCCAGAGCATCTGCATGACCGAGAAGATCACCGGGTGATCGGTCTCGTCCATGTAGGAGTTGTAGAGAATCGAGGCGTAGGTGTCCCAGTGGCTCGACCTCGAAAGCAGCATCGAGTAGTTGATCCCGCCTACGTAGAGCACCGACCGGGTGAAGTCGGTCGCGACCGCTGTAAGGGCGCCACCGGCGATGCCGCCCTGGCTGTTGCCGTAGTAGAAGAGATCGCTCCGGTCGATGACCGATTCGGCCTCGGTCGGACCGTCACCATCGGGATCTACCTGGAATGCCGGGTGGGTGGCGAGGCCATCCTCGTGGATGATCGCCCGTCCCAGGAACAGCCAGTTCAGGAACCCCTGCTGGAGGCGGTCCGGAAGGGCCGAAAACTTGCTGAGCTCTACCAGGGCCGGTACGGCAGCCCCCAGAACGTCCTCCTCCGACATTCCGATCCAGTCGGCGGCGCAGACCATCACCCCGTTCTCATCACCGAGCTGGCGCACGTTCCTCGAGTTCTTTGCCTCGGCCGCCTGCCCGAACAGTCCGTGGCCGTAGAGCGATGTAGGCACCGGTGCTACCTCGCCGCCCTCGACGGCCGACTTCGGGATGTTGCAGATGAACTTCGCCTGGTAGGTGGTCTCCCCACCTCTTATCGGCTTCTGATCGTCATCCAGCTTGAACTTCGAGCCGGTCTGACAGCCGGGAGTAGTCGCGTCCTGCCACAGGTAGCAGGGAACCGTCACCCGTCCCTCGACTATCCGTTCGAGCTCGTTTCGGGCGTTCGACCATAGTGCCGCGTCGGACCCGGTGAGCGATGCATCGTCGTCGAGGACCTTGTCCACGACGAACTCCGGCGCCTCGCCATCGACGACTCCGTCGGTCAGATTCGAGTCACCGAGCGCCGCAAACGCCCTGTCACGGATGGAGGTCATCCGTCCGGTCAGGTTCTCGGTCGAGGCGACCGTGAAGTCCCAGGCCAGATAGAGGGACTTCCGGCTCACGCCCTCATCGGCAAGGGTCCGGAAGATCGATTCGAACTTGGCCCTGCGTGACTCGATCGCCCGCTCGTTCGTACGCTTTCCATCCCGGTAGAGCCGGAAGGCGGCGGGGGCCTGAAGAATCTTGCCCTGGGCGTTTTTCAGATTTCGTAGAGCGACGATGTACCGCTTTCCGTTCTCCAGGTTCTTTCCGGGTCGGATCAGCAGGTGGCGAGCCGAGTCCGCACTTGCGTAGGAGTCGAGCTCGGCCCAGATCAGCTGCCTCTGGCCGGTCTCGGCATCGATCAGAACGACTGCCTGATCGGGTTCGTAGGTCCTGCTCATCGCGGCGAGGGGCACCAGGCCCGACTCGTCGAAGGCCTCCTGGTTGTCCATTCCCGGGATCTGGACGGTGAGGAGCGGTCCCGGGCTGAAGCCGTCGGACCGGTTCAGCTCCTCGACGGCGATGTGCTTGCCACCGGCGTCGGCCGGGGTCGCATTCGGATCGAGGTCGACCCGGATGCCGGTCTCGCTGGACGGGTCCTTTCGGGTGTAGAAGTCGTTCGGGAAGGGGGCCATGCAGGCATTCCGTGCCGGAGCGATGAAGTCGCAGCCGTCGGACTTCGAACGCTGGACGGCGGTCTTCACATTCGCGGGAACGGCACAGCGCGAACCCTGGGCTCGCGCCCGGGTCTGGACGTTGCCGCCCGGGTTCTTCCCGCCGATGACGACCGGGTATCCGGGCTGGGTGTAGATCGCGACGTTGAGGGTCACCTTCGGGGCACCACAGTTCCTCGCCAGCTCGAGGCCGGCGGCGTTCAGCCTGACCCTCACCTCGACCACTCCGCCTTTGCCGACCCGGTAGGTGCCCGTCGAGCTTCCGGCCTTCACGGTCTTCGACCAGGGCTGCTTGATCAAAAGAGAGGCCTTGATCGGGACCCTGAGGCCCTGAAGGGAGCCGCCTTTCGTCCTGATCTTGACGTCCTGGATCAGGGTGCCCTTGGCGAGATCTACCTGGGTCGGCTTCTTGGGACCGGCCGAGAAACCCTCGACGGTTACGGTCGATGCCGACGCAGGGCCGGCGAGTGAAAAGAGCGCGAAGCACAGGGAAATGGAAGCTGCGAGCGCCATCACCGCGGCCTTCGACGACGAGACGACGATCGAGTTGCGAATCCCCTTCATTGCTTCCTCCCTGTCCGGAGCGAGCGCACCGGGTGCTCTCGCTCGCCTCTGTTCTCCCTACAACAAAAGCTAGCACCAAAAGTGACGCCGATCACATAAACAGAACGGTACAGCGGCGTGGCGCGATGGCCGACCCCTCCCGATCGGTATGGCCGACCGACCGATTGCCGTTTGGAAGACCGGTTCCCCGGCGGTATAGTCCGGGCACGACTTGGGGCTGCCTCGCGTGTTCAGGAGGGAGGGGCAGTATCCATCTGTCACGAAACGCAATCGCCGGATCGCGCTCCGGCACGAGGAGGAACCTTGAAGATCGTCCGCACCGTCGCAGCCTTCGTCACTCTTTTCGCCCTGTCCGGGGCCGTTCTGATCGCGCCTTCTGCGGTCGCGAAGAACCCGAAGGTCTCGGTCCAGGTCAAGACTTCCAACCAGGCGGCGCTGAACTCCTCGAAGGGACTCATGGTCATGGTGAAGGCGTCTGGAAAGACGACCGTAACCGTGAAGGCCACCGGCGACGGTAAGGGCAACGCCTTCAAGTCGCAAAAGGTCAAGTTCGGCAAGAAGGGCTCGAAGAGCGTGAAGATGGCCCTTACCTCGGCCGGCCGGACGACCATGCTGGCTTGTGGCTCGAAGCAGGTCAAGGTCACCGCCTCCTTCAAGGGAGGCAAGAAAGCCGTCGGCAAGACCCTTCCCTATGCAGAGAGTCTCTGCAAGGCGACGATCCGGTGGACCGAGTACGGCATCCCGAGGATCGAGGCGAAGGACTACCGCTCCCTCGGCTACGGCTACGGCTACTCGCTGGCCGAGCAGAACATCTGCTCGATGGCCGACATCTACACGACCGTGCGCGGCGAGAGGTCGAAGTACTTCGGTCCGGACCTGAGCTACGAAGGCATCAACAACCGCGACTCTGACTTCTTCTTCAGGCAGGCGATCGCCGAGAACAAGGTCGGCAAACTTCTCGCCAGCGAGACCGATGCACCGAAGCCCGGTGTCAGGGCGATGGTCTGGGGCTATGTGAAGGGCTACAACGCCTGGCTCAGGGAGACCGGCGTCGACAACATCGAGGACGAGACCTGTTCAGGTGAGGCCTGGGTCAAACAGATCTCCGAGAACGATGCCTACCAACGGTTCTACCAGCTCTCGGTCTACGCGAGTGCCAACCAGGTGATTTCGAAGCTGGTCAACGCCCAGCCTCCCGGAACCGGTAACAGGTCGACTTCCGGGAGCGCACCGGTCGAAGACGCCGATGCCCTTACGGGGCTCGATGAGCTCGCCCTCGGCTCCAATGCCGTCGGGCTGGGAAGCGAGTCCACGGCCACCGGCAAGGGGATGCTGTTCGGCAACCCCCATTTCCCGTGGCAGGGCCAGCTCAGGTTCTTCCAGTCCCAGCTCACGATCCCGGGCAAGCTGAACGTGAGCGGCGGGAGCCTGCTCGGCTCGCCGGTCATCCTGATCGGCCACACCGAAAAGCTGGCCTGGAGCCACACGGTCTCGACCGCGAGGAGGTTTGCCGTGATCCAGTCCGAGACCTCCTTGTCTGATCCGACCACCTACTTCACCCCGGATGGCAAGACCCGGAAGATGACTGCGACCAAGGTCAAGGTCGAGGTCAAGCAGGAGGATGGCTCGATCGAGGAGGAGGAGAGAACTCTTTACTCGACGATCTACGGTCAGGTGATCACCGGCCTGCCGCAGTCCGGCGCCGAGAACCTCTACCCATGGTCGCAGGGTCAGGTCTTCTCACTGATCGACCCGAACGCACAGAGTTTCAGGTATCTGAACCACTTCTTCGAGGCAAACCACGCCCAGAAGATCGAGGGAAATGACGGTCTCGAGGGGATTCTGAAGCGCAATCAGGGAGTCCCGTGGGTCAACACGATCGGTGCCGACTCGACCGGCAAGGCGCTCTACGCCGATGTCGGCGTAGTACCGAACATCGACGACCAGAAGTGGACCGACTGCGGTCTGGTCGCGTATGGGTTCGTCTGGAACTCGGCCAAGATCGCAACCCTGGACGGGTCCAAGCCGGGCTGTGCTCCGGCCAATGCGTCTGGCGCGGTCGCACCGGGGATCCTCCCGAACGACAAGCTGCCGCTGCAGATCCGCGACGACTACACCAGCAATATGAACGACAGCTTCTGGCTGTCTAACCCGGAGGCCCCGATCACCGGGATCCCGTCCATCGTCGGCAACGTCGACTCGGCCCGATCCCTGAGGACGAGGAACGGCCTGGTCCAGATCGCCGAGCGGCTGGCCGGCACCGACGGTCAGGAGGGCGACAAGTTCACGTTGCCGCAGGTCCAGAACATGCTGACCAGCAACACCAACTACGGAGCCTCGCTGCTGGCTCCGGACATGCTCGCCTACTGCGAGGTCACGCCGATCATGACCCCGACCTCTGGCCCGCCCGTCGACGTGAGTGGGGCATGTGAGGTTCTGGCCGAGTACGACCTCACCGACCGGCTCGATTCAGCCGGAGCACTGCTCTGGCGACGGATTGCCGGGAGGCTCCCGCTATCCAACGCGGCGCTCTACAACATCCCGTTCAGTCTGGGCGACCCGGTCAACACGCCCGCCTTCCTGAACACGTCCAACGCGGCGGTCCAGAAGGCCATGGCCGACACGGTCAAGGAGTTCGCGGCGACGACCCCGGTCACTCCGCTCGATGCGACTCTCAGGGATTACCAGTTCGTGACTCGCAACGGTGAACGGATCCCAATCCCGGGCGGACCGGGCGGAATCGGTGTCTACAACGCGATCTCGGCATCCCGGAACTCGACCACCGGCGAGTACGACAACGTCACGGCCGGAACGAGCTTCGTCATCAACGCATCGCTCGACGGAAGCGAGTGCCCGGACGTGAAGACGATCCTGAGCTACTCACAGGCTGCGACGAATGCGGCATCGCCCAACTACTCGGACCAGACCGAGCTGTTCTCGGACTACGGATGGGTCGAGGACCGGTTCTGTCTGAGTCAGCAGGAAGCCGATCCCTCGCTTCGGATCGAGAACCTGAACGGCGGCGTCACGCCGTAGCGTCCCGGGCCACTCGGGCCCGGCAGAGGATCGTGCCCCGGGCGTGGATCGCCCGGGGCCACCTATACTCGGCGCTCTTGATTGACCAGTCAATCAACTACGGGAGTTCCCTCAGGAGATGAAGGCCGCAGTGGTCCAGATGAACAGCACCCGCGACGGTGCGGCCAACCTGGCCGCAGCCGAGAGCCTGGTGCGGCAGTCGGCCGCGGCCGGGGCGGGCCTGATCGTCCTGCCCGAGAAATGGCCCTGGCTCGCTGTCGGGGAAGGTGTGGTCGAAGGTGCCGAGGCGATCGACGGTGCGGCTCTGACCGCGGCTTCCGGCTGGGCATCGGAGCTCGGGGTCCATCTCGTAGCCGGCAGCCTGACCGAGAAGCGACCCGACGGGACGCTTTCCAATACCTCGGTCGCTTTCGGCCCCGACGGCAAGGCCCTCGCGACCTACCGCAAGATCCACATGTTCGACGTCGACATCGACGGGGTCTCCTACCGCGAATCCGATTACGAAAAGGCAGGGTCCGAGACGGCCTCTTTCGGTGTCGGCCCTGTCGAGGTCGGGCTTGCCATCTGTTACGACATTCGCTTCCCCGAGCTGTTCCGGCACCTGGTCGATCGCGAGGTCGAGGTGATGGCGATCCCGGCTGCATTCACGGCGACCACGGGCCGGGACCATTGGGAGGTACTGGTCCGGGCGCGGGCGATCGAGAATCAGTGCTTCGTCCTCGCTGCCAACCAGTTCGGAGAGGCCGAGCCCGGATTTGGCTTCTGGGGGCACTCGATGATCGTCGATCCATGGGGCGAGGTCCTCGCCACGGTGGGCGAGGGTGAGGGGTTCGCGGTGTCGGACCTCGCTCTCGAACGGCTGGAACAGGTTCGGTCCGACCTGCCGGCCCTCCGGCACCGGCGACCGACCCTGTTCTCCACAGGAGGGGCATGATGGCCGGGGAGATCGCGATCGAGAGGAGGCGCCAGATCCTCGACGGCGCAGTCAGAGTCTTCGCGAGACAGGGCTTCCATGCGACCCGGGTTTCGGACATCGCCGACCAGGCCGATGTCGCCTACGGCCTCGTCTATCACTACTTCCAGTCGAAGGAGAAGGTCCTCGACGAGATCTTCACCGAGAGGTGGTCACTCCTGCTCGAGGCCATCGACGCCGCCCGGGATTCCGACCTCGCACCCCGGGAGAAACTCGGAACCGTGGCCGGCTTCATCATCGACTCCTATCGCTTCGACCCCGAGTTGATGAAGGTGATCATCGTCGAGGTGACCCGGGCAGCCAACTCCTTCGGCCGGACCCACCTCGACGAGATCGACGATGCCTACCGGCGCATCGCGGAGATCGTCTCGGAGGGGCAGGAGGTCGGGGTCTTCCGCGCCGACGTCGATCCCTATGTCGCCTCGATGTCTTTCTACGGAGTCATCGAGCAGGTCCTGACCGGTTGGATCTTCGGCCTGTTCCCGGCCGCAGACGAAGACTTCGACAATGCCCGGGACCTGGTGGTCGGGCTGGTATGCCGGGGCATCGATTCGGAACCTGAAACCGGCTAGCCACCTTCCGGTCGGCCCTGCCGACCGGCGTTCGGCAGGGTAATCTCTGGCCGATGGAGCACGATCTGGTCAGAAGACTTACCTGGAGCGCAATGCTCACGATCACGGGGGCGCTCGCGAGCATCCTTGCCGCACGCCTCACAGCGATCGCCTACCGTCGGATCTTCAACGAGGAACCGCCCGAGTAGGGATGGCGCCGCCGGACCCGAACAGGCCCGACTCCGAGAAGACGATCGGCGAGCTCGTCTTCGAGGTCGCCGAACAGACGACGATTCTCGTCCGCGACGAGATCGAACTCGCCAGGACCGAGATCACCGAGAAGATCTCGACTCTGGCCCGGAGCTCCGTCGTCGCGGTCGCCGCCGGAGTATTCGCCTTCCTCGCCTTCCTCCTTTTGATGCATGCCTTCGCACTCGGGCTCAACTCGCTCTTCTTCGAGGGTGAACCCTGGGCCGGATATCTGGTCGAGGCAGTGATCTTCATCGCAGTTGCGATCGGTGCTGGGCTCTTTGCCAAGAAGTCCTTCGAGGAGACGGGGCCTCCGGTCCCGACCGAGGCGATCGAACAGGCCGAGAAGGCCCGGGCCGTACTGGTTCCGGGAGAGGAGGAAGCGTGAGTCCCGAGGGTGAAGACCGGCCGGACGTGCCGCAGCCGTTCCATCCCGAAGGGGTAGGCCCCGAGGGTCGGCCCGACACGACTCCGAACCCCTGGGCACCGGCCGAGGGAACTCCGGCCCCGCCCCCGGGAGCGCCGGGATCTCCCTATCGCCCGCCGCCCCCGAAGCGGACGTCGGCCCAGATTCGGGCCGACATGGATGCCCGTAGACAGGACCTCCAGCAGTCGGCCGATGCCCTCCGGGACAAGGTCACCGACCTGACCGACTGGCGTGGACAGATCAGGAAGCATCGCCGCCAGATCGTGATCGGGGCGGTCGCGACCGGGTTCGTGGTCGGGGGGCTGATGGCCCTCCGCCGACGCTGAACCGCAACCCGAAGAGGGTGGCTCAGTCCCGGTAGTTCTGGCGCCTGAACAGGTCGTCGGTGATCGAGGCGACCCTGTCGAGGAAGAGGATGCCGTCGAGGTGATCGATCTCGTGGAGGACGCACCTCGCCTCGAAGCTCCTGACCTCGATCTCGCCGGTTCCGGTATCGATGGTGGCCTTCCGGGGCCTCCGTACGTTGGCGGTGAGGTCGGGCAGACTGAGGCAGCCTTCGCGGCTGACCTTGGAGCCCTCCGATACGGCCGTGATCTTGGGGTTGACGAGGACGATCAGGCCATGCGGGTCCTTGGCGTGGGGGTGGTCCGAGACGTCGATGACGGCTACTCGCGAGGCGATCCCGATCTGGGGTGCCGCGAGCCCCACGCAGTGATCGAACGAACGCATCGTGTCGACGAGATCGGCTACCAGTTCGTCGACCTCGCCCTGGCGGGCCGGGGCACAGACCTGCTTGAGGATCGGGTCCGGGTAGGTGAGGACTGTTCTGACTGCCATCTGGTCCGGGCTCTCGTCCGGTGCACCCGGCTGACGGCCGGGCCCACCGGCCTCAGATCACGTCGGTCTCCAGCTCCGAGAGCGAGACTTCCATGCCTCCATCGGCACCGAGTCGGCCGAGAGCATCCTCGAGAGAGTCGGCGGACTCCGGAACCGCCAGCTCCATGACCAGCATGTAGAGGGGTGATTCCGTGGGGCCGGTTCGCTTCGTCCTCAGATCCGTGATGTTGACTCCGTGATCCGCGAGGAGCGCAGCGGCGTCATGCACGATCCCGGGTCGGTCGGCGCCGTAGACGGTCAGGACGTGGGTCGGGTCGGGCCCCCGCTCGAGATCCGAGACCGGACAGACATTGACCGAGTCCAGGTCGAGATCCTCGCCTTTGCTCCGGAGTGCGCCCGCCAGCTCCTCGACATCGCATCCATCCGGAACCGAGACCAGCAGGACGACCGCGAACTGGCCGTGGAGTATCGACATCTGTGAATCGTCGACATTGCCACCGGACTCGACCAGGATTTCCGTCAGTCCGGCAACGATTCCGGGCCGGTCGCGCCCGACCGCGGTAAGGGCCAGATTCACCTGCCGGCCCCGACGTGCTCGGCGGGGACGATCCCGAGGGTGAGCAGCCCCGGTCCGGCCTGAATACCGAGGATGGTCGACATCTCATCCATGAAGACGCCCTCGTTGCCGAACACCTCGCGGCAGTGGTCGGCCAGCTCTTCCATTCGCTCCGGGGCCTGGATGTGTTGAGCGGTCCAGACGTACTCGATGCCCTCGGAGGCCTTCTCGGTGGCGATGTCCTTCATCCGCTGGACCGCCCTGCCCATAGTCCTGACCTTTTCGACCGGATACACGGTCTCGTCGAGAGTGATGATCGGCTTGATCCTGAGGGCACTTCCGAGAAAGGCCTCGGCGCCACCTATCCGCCCGCCCTTCTGCAGGTAGTCGAGAGTCTCGACAAGGATCCAGTTCTTCTGGGTTCTGGCGACCGCCTCGGCTCGCTCGACGGCGCCCTGGACGCCGAGGCCCTCACGGACTGCGTTGGAGGTGGCCAGGACGGTAAAGGCGAGAGCGCCGGCAGCGGCCCTGGAGTCCACGAGGTGAATCCGTTCGCCACCCCTGCCCTCGGCCTCGAGCTGTTCGGCCGCCTGCCGGGCCGATTCGAAGGTGCCGGAGATCGCAGCCGAGAGATGGACAGAGACGATCTCCTTTCCCTGGTCCAGGAGAGGCCCGTAGACCTCGATGAAGTCACCTACCGACGGCTGAGATGTCTTCGACGGGGTCGGACTCTCTATCACCCCACGGTAGAAGTCGGGCAGGTCCTCGATCTCGTCCTCGCGTCGCTGGTTGTCGCCGACGATCGTGTAGAGGCTCACCACCTCGACGCCGAGTCGCTCGCGGTCGGCCGCCGTAAGCGAGGCGGTCGAGTCGGTCACCACTGCGATGTCGTTCCTGTCTGCTCCGTCTCCCGTATTCATCGGTCGGTTGTATCAGACCAAACCCGGTCTCCGGTGGTCGTGGTTACGATTTCCTCGATGATCGATGGACCCGATCCCGAGTCGCGCCGTTCGGCCGTCGTCCTGTTCAGATGTGGGGCTCCGACCGATCGGATCTGCCCCTGCGGAAAGGTCGCCCGCAGGCTTAAGCGATACGGGGTCGATTTCGAGACCCGTCGGATGCCGATGTCACGAGCCAGACGACCCGAGATCGTCGAGTTGACCGGGCAGGAGCGGGTCCCGGTGTTGATTAATGGCGACGAGGTGATCCACGACTCGCGCCGCATTCTGGAATACGTGGAGCGGGAGTGGGGGAGTCGCTAATCTTTCCGGAGATGTCCGATTCAGTCGAAGACCGAGAAGTCCCGACCGCGGCGATCACCCTCACCGAGGCCGCTGCGTCCAAGATTGCCGAGCTCGTCGGCGACGACCCCGAGAGCGCCGAGCAGGCCCTGAGGGTTGCGGTCCGCGGTGGCGGCTGCTCCGGCTTCCAGTACGCACTCGCATTCGACGCCAAGACCGATGAGGACCACGTCTTCGAGGACCGGGGAGTCTCGGTGATCGTCGACAAGGTCAGCATGCAGTTCGTGTTCGGCTCCGAAGTCGACTACGTCGAGGGACTCACGGGTGCCGGCTTCCAGGTGAACAACCCGAACGTGGTTGCGGCCTGCGGCTGTGGCTCCTCCTTCCAGGTGAAGGACGAGTCGGAAGAGTCCGTCCCGGCCTGAGCGGTATCCCCCGTCCGCGGGCCCCGGATCGCCCGGGGCGCCGTAACAATTCTTCACAGGAAGTTCTCGCAGCAGTAACAGCGTCGGGGCGCTTCCATTTCAGACTCCTTGCAATCCGTGGGATAGGCCCACGCAAACTATTTGCAAGGAGATCATCCAAATGTCAGGGAATCCAACTTTCGAGGGAGGGAAGGTTTTGCGTGTCCTCCTGATGGCGGCGTTTTCCGCAGTTGCACTGACGGTAGGCCTCTGGGCCGCTCAGCCGGCAGCGGCGGTTCCAATTGGATCGCCAACGCTGACGGTCGATACACCAGCTGACAGCCCCGTCTTCCAGGATGTCATCTGTGAGGGTGCTGTCGTCGAGGCCGACCAGTCCCAGCCCGAGCCCGAGCCCGACCCGATTCCGACCGGAGTGACGGGTCCAACCGGTCCAACCGGTCCGACCGGTCCTACCGATGAGGAGCCGGAGGAACCGGAGCCGCCCTACATCGTGGAGAACCTCTACGAGTACGAGTTCAGCTGCGACAAAGAGGTGTTCGCCTACACGATCGTGACCAACCGTGATGTCGGTTCGTTCGAGACCGAAACACTCGGCTTCCTGCCCAACGGCGATCCGGCCCCCGGCCTTTTGCCGGCCCCGCCTGCAGCGCAGGTTGGAGTCGGCGAGGACTTCTTCTGCCTCGGCGGAATTCCCGCCCTGGGAGTCGGGTGTTACGCCAGCCCGGGGAAGACACCGGCCGTGAGGCTGAACATCGGCAACTCGGTCAAGGGAAAGATCTCCTTCGACATGCCGCTCTGTGAGGCCTACGACCAGCCCCAGTTCTCGGTCGTAGTGATGACCGAGCTCGGCTCGTACAACGATGCCGACCAAACCAAGCCCCCGGTAGTCAAGGGGCCGTGGATCGTCACTTCGGAGCCGATTGCGCTGGACACGGCCGCGGTCGAGTGTGACGAGCCACTGCTTCTGAAGGAGGACGTCGAGACGGCAGTTAGCAGGCAGGGAAACCTCTATGAGAGGGCGCTGAAGTCCTGCAACGCGGTCTCGAAGGCCAAGAGCAGGAAGGCCGCCTCGAGGGCCCGTGCCAAGTGCACCAAGGCCACCAAGGCTGCCCGGAGGTTCTCCGCCTGACCAGAGACCCAGTTCGACCCGCCGCCGGAGTTGGTCTTCCGGCAGGGAGTAGATGCCGGCGGCGGGTCAGCCTTTCCGAAAGAAAAAGAAAAAGAGAACAAGGAGAAGCAGAACAGATGAAGACCAAGAAGACACTCCTCGGCCTCCTGCTTGGAGCGGTCGCCCTATTGGGGCTCCCCGCCATGGCTCAGGCCTCAACCATCACCATCAGTGGATCGACCACGGTCGCGCCACTCGCAACCCTGCTTGCCAAGGGCTATGTCAAGTCCAGCGCCGGTAAGGGAACCAAGTTCAAGCTGCTCCAGGGCGGATCGGACATCGGCGTCGCCGACGTAGCTCGCGCAAGGGTCACGATCGGGATGTCGTCCCGAATCCCGAAGCCGAGCGATCCCGGTGGACTCGTATTCAACGAGATCGCCAAGGACGCGCTCTGCATCGGCACCCACCGCAGCAACCGGGTCGCGAACCTGACCCAGGAGCAGGTCCAGGCGATCTTCGCTGGCGAAGTCCGCAACTGGAACCAGGTTTCGGGATCCGACAAGAGCGGCACGATCAACGTGGTGATCAGGACGGCAGCATCCGGAACCCAGGATGCGTTCGACAAGATCTTCATGGCGCCGAAGAAGACCTTCGCCGGTGCCACGCAGAGGGCGTCGAACGGCCTGATCCAGCAGCAGCTCCAGCGAGACCCCGCGGCGATCGGTTATGTCTCTCTGGCATTCCAGAATGGCGTGGCCGTCTCCAACTACAAGGGAGTGCCGTGCACACTGAGAGCGGCCAAGTCCGGCCAGTATCCGGGCACCAGGCCTCTGTTCCTGGTCACCCGTGGGGCCCCGACAGGCGCAGCTCAGTCCTGGATCAACTGGATCCGGAATGACAGCGCAGCGCTGAAGATCGCCGCCAAGGAGTGGGTCCCCTTCAAGTAAGGGGTACCCAACTGCAACGGGAGCCAACGAAGTGCCATCCCTGACACTCGAAGCCACGGGGATTCCCGAGGAGGTAGAGGCAGGGGATCCGACGAACCGGCGCGTCGAGCTAATGCTCGGCGCGCTGGCTTCGGCGGTCCTGCTGTTCATTGCCGGCATGATCATCTTCACCCTGATCAAGGCCTGGCCTTCTTTTGCCAACAACGGTCTGGCCTGGTTCGGTGCCGGCGGAAACGTCGATCAGCAGTTGAGCGACATCTTCAACTCGCCGGCAGATCCGGCCGACTATGTCTACGAGCTGAGGGCCTGGCCCCTGATCTGGTCGACGATCCTGATTTCGGGCCTTTCCGTGGTCTTTGCCACATTCATTGCCGTCTTTTCCTCGATCTTCATCGTCCACTTTGCGCCGACCGCACTTCAGAAGCTGATCGAGCCGGTGGTCAAGTACCTGGCCGCCGTCCCCTCCGTGGTCTACGGCCTGATCGGGATCCTCGTCATCGTTCCGTGGATCAACAACAACCTCATCACCGAACAGATGCGCGCCTCGGTCGCGTATGTGATTCAGCTCGACGGGAGCAGCGTCATGGCGGCAACGATGATCCTCACCGTCATGATCCTCCCGATCATGATCGCCCTGATCGTCGATTCGCTAAGGGCCGTTCCGCTCAACTGGCGCGAAGGCGCGCTCGCTCTCGGCGTCAACAAGTGGCGGGCCGTCAGGACCGTCTCGGTCCGGGCGATCAGGCCGGCCATCGTGGCCGCTGCAGTGCTCGCTACGGCGAGGGCGCTCGGAGAGGCGATCATGCTGGCGATGGTCGCCGGATCGATCGGGTTCGCCCCGAACCCGTTCGACGGAATCCTCTTCCTCTTCGAGCCATCCCGTCCACTGGCTCCCTCGATCCTCGACGGAGAGGAGGGCCTTTCGGTCGTCCCGTTCGGCGAGACCATGTACGCCTTCGGGTTCATCCTGATCGTCTCCTGCGTCTTCTTCTCGTTCTCGGGCTGGGCCATCAGGCAGTCGCTCAGCAGATACGGCATTGGGGCCCGGTAGCGATGATCTCCGGTGCCGGAAAGAAGAGGACCCGGCGGGTCCGCAAGCCCCGGAAGAAGGGGGCAAAGGGCGTCTGGAGTATCGGCGACCGGATCGGGCTTGGAATCGCCTGGATCACCGGGATCTTCCTCTGCGTGGTCGCCTTCTCGGTGACGATCTATCTGGCCGTCAAGGGCATCTCCTACATCAACCTCGATGTCCTGACCTCTCGACCCGAAGCCGGGGTCGAACAGAGCGAAACGGGAGGGTTCCTCGATCCGATGATCGGGACGGTGCTGCTGACGGTTCTGGGCACCGCCATCGCCGCGCCGATCGGGGTCGGCATCGCGATCTGGCTGACCGAGTACGGGCGGCCCGCATCCCTGGCCAGGTTCGTCGAAGCAGGGGTAGAGATGCTGGTCGGGGCCCCCTCGATCGCGCTCGCAATCTTCGGACTCCTGATCTTCCAGACTTCCTTCATGGCGCCCTTTTCCTTCACGGCCGAAGGCGGTGCCGTATTCGGCCGCTCCTTCTTCGCGGCCGGGGCGATCATGTCCCTGATCGCACTTCCCTTCGTTGTCGGTGGCACCCGGGAGGCGCTGAACTCGATCCCGAAGCATGTTCGTGAGGCCTCTTTCGCGCTCGGAAAGGATCAGGCCTCGACGATCAGGCGCGTTCTGTTGCCTGCCTCGAGGGCCGGTATCGCTACAGGTACCACGCTCGGGATGGCCCAGATCATCGGTGAGACTGCCGTCGTCGTGGTGCTCCTCGGAGCATCGCTGCAGCTCGCGCCCGAGGGGGCGATCCCCGTGCTCGACATCTTCAAGGGGACCGGGAGCACTCTTACGAGCTATGTCTACATCAACTCGCCCGCCGGAGAGGGTAAGGCACCGGAGAAGGCCTATGCTGCGGCCTTCGTTCTCCTCCTGATCGTGATTGCCCTGAACGTGATGGTCAACCAGATAACCAAGAGAGGACAGCACAAGTGGGGATAGAGACCACCGATGACGAACGTGGCCTGAGCGAGGCCGGTGTCCCACCGGTCCGGAGGATCGTGGTCGATGGCGAGACGCCTCCCGTGCGGGTGGCCCACCGGATCGGCAATGGAGCCTCACCCGGCCTCGATGAACCGTTCGCCGTCGAGCAGGACTTCGAGGCGGTGTGGGTCGAAGAGCGGATGCGGATCGAGTCGCTCGGGGTCAGGTTCGGCCAGAAGGAGGCCGTGAAGGATGTCTCGCTCCAGGTCAACAGTGGCGAAGTTCTGGCGCTGATCGGCCCTTCCGGGTGTGGCAAGACGACCCTGCTCCGCTCGCTCAACAAGCTGGTCGACCTGACGCCGACGGCAATCCGCAGCGGACGGATCCTGCTCGACGATGAAGACACCGCCTACATGGACGACACCCTCCTGCGCAAGAAGGTCGGGATGCTGTTCCAGCAGCCGAACCCCTTTCCGATGACCATCTTCGACAACGTGGCCTATGGGCTCCGGGAGCGCGGGAGCAAACGACCCGGCAAGAAAGCACTCGAGCCGATCGTGGTCGATGCCCTCGAGCGCGCCGGCCTCTGGGACGAAGTATCCGACAACCTGAATCACCCGGCCCTTTCGCTGTCGGGAGGCCAGCAGCAGAGACTCTGCATCGCCCGTTCGCTGGCCGTCCGGCCGGAGGTCCTGCTGCTCGACGAGCCATGTTCGGCTCTCGACCCGATCTCGACCGCGATCATCGAGGACACGATCGTCAACCTCAAGGACGAGATCGCGATCGTTATCGTCACCCACAACCTCCAGCAGGCCGAGAGGATCGCCGACAAGGTCGCCTTCATGTACCTGGGGGATCTGGTCGAGTACGGACCCGCGACCCAGGTATTCAACGCACCGATGGCCGAGAGGACCAAGGATTACGTGAGGGGCGACTTCGGGTGATCCGGGCCGCCTCGACCACTGTCCTGGTTATCGCCGCGGTCGCTTTGGCGGGCTGCGAGACGACCATGGAAAAGAGCGCCAAGCTCGAGGTATCCGGGGCCGACCTCGCCCAGATCGAGACGGTCAAGCTCGGTGCCGTCAACCGGGACATCGAGGTGCTCGACAAGGCGATCCTCACTGACCAGTACGGCACCGCGATCGTCGTCCGCCTGAAGAACACTGGGACCCAGCCCCAGGTAGATGTCCCGATCCAGGTCGACATCAAGGATCCAAAGGGCAAATCGGTCTTCAAGAACGACACCGAAGGCCTCGAGGACGGACTGCTCAACATCCAGGTCGCCGAGCCCGGCCAGGAGACCTGGTGGGTCCACGATCAGGTATTCCCAACGGGCAAGGCTGCCGGGTTGGATGTCACGATTGGCAAGTCCGAGGTCTCGCCTCCTGCTTCGGTTCCGACTCTGACCGCCTCGAAGCCCGAGATAAACCGTGACCCGGTCAGCGGAATCGAGGTTCAGGGTGAGATCACCAATGAATCCGAGGTCGAGCAGACCGACCTTCTGGTTTATGCGGTCGCGACGAAGGGCGGCAAGGTCGTAGCTGCCGGCCGGGGCCTCATCCCCAAGCTCAAGACCGGCCCCAAGGGGGAGCCCTACAACATCTTCTTCATCGGCGATCCGACCGGTGCGGACATCGAGGTATTCGCCACCCCAAACACCTTCGAATAGCAGGAGAGACGAAATGGCAGAGCAGACAACGACGAACGCATCGAGCCAGACGATGGTTTCCAAGGGACCGACCCGGTGCACGGGGTGCGGAGTAACGATGGCGGCAGACCAGCGCTACTGCCTCGAGTGCGGCAAGCGAAAAGGCGATCCGAGAACCGAGTTCGCCGCCTACCTGAACGGGGCCGCCGAGCTTCCGGCTGCGACCACTCACGCGACCAATGGAGCAGGCCCAGATGAGTCAGTGGCTGCAGAGCCGAAGCCCGACACCCGCCCCGAGCGGGAGGTCACTCCTCTCATGGCGGCTGCAGGTCTGGCCGGCCTGGCGATGATCCTCCTCCTCGGAGTATTAATCGGTCGTCTTGGCGACAACGGTTCGAGCGCCCCTGTGGTGGCTGCCACGGGGGTTCCGGCTGCCGCGGCACCGACTACCTCGAGCGCGACCGGCGTCGAGGTCGCCTTCGCCCCGGACTGGCCCGAAGGCCAGGAGGGCTTCACGATCGAGCTCGCGACCCTTCCCAAGGACTCTGCGGACGGAGCGGCAGTCGAGGCGACCAAGGCCGACCTGGCGGCGCAGGGAGCGACCGAGGTCGGGGCCCTCGACTCCGATCAGTTCGGGAGCCTCCCGGCCGGAAACTACGTCTTCTACTCGGGCGTTTACGACACCAAGGCAGATGCCGACGCCGCCCTGAAGCCCCTTCAGGCCAGCTTCCCGGACGCCCAGGTGATCGAGGTCGCGGCCGACGCCGGAGGCGGGAGCGGAGGCGGGGGTGGGGGCGCCATAAAGGCGAGCTCGGCACCCCTGATTTCCGACAGCGGCGCCAACAAGGACCCGAACGCAATCGTCCAGGCCGACAAGGAGGCCCTGACCGAAGCAAACTCGGCCTCGGCCGAGGAGTTCCAGGAGCTCCAGAAGAAGCTCCCGACCAATATCGCGACCGAGGGCAAGGCGCCGCCGAAAGACAACAAGAAGCCCGGCGGCGGAAGCGACGCAGTGGAGATCGGGTGAGGACATGAATCCATTCAAGGCAAAGTCGAAGAAGGAAGCTGAGGCTGTCGAGGCTGCCGCCCCGATGACGAAGCTCGAGGAGCGTCGGGAGGAGCTCAGGGAGAGGTTCACCGAGCTCCAGTTCGACCTCGGTGGCGCCGCTTACGAAATGGCTGCCAGGGACTACTTCCGTCTCGACGTTCTGGCGAAGATGGCCGCGAGGCTGCAGCTCGTCGATGCCGAGCTGGCCGAGATCGAGCGGATGGCCCGGCTGGAGAAGGCCGGAGCCTCGGGCTCCTGCCCGGGCTGCGGCTCGCTCCACGCCCAGGGGGCGGTCTACTGCTGGCGTTGCGGCCGGAATCTCCATGAGACCACCCAGGCCGTAGTCAGCCCTCTGGCGGCCGTTCCGAGCGCACTGGAGCCGGTCGAGTCCGAGGTAGCCCATGCCAATGGCTCGACCTTCGGCATGCACGGGGCCGTCGACGATCCGATCGGCAACCCGGCTCCGCCGGAGGCGACTTCACAGCCCGGATTCGGTGGCGAGGTCACGGACCCCGGGTATGGGGCAGGTCTCGAAGAAGACTTGGTCGATTTCGATACCGGACCTCGTAACCATCCCAACCTCGACCATGGCTCCGAGGGCGGGGGAGACCAGAGGCCCGACTGGCCGACGGCCTGAGCGATGCTCGAAGCGGTCGGCAACAGGCTGAGTCAGTGGAAGGGCCAGATCGAAGCGGCCCGCCTACCGGTCCGGATAGAGGTTCCCGGTCGGGATGAGTTGATTGCGGCCGGGCTCGCCACTCTGGCGATGGGGCTGGTGCTGGGCCTCGCGATCGGGCCTGGCGGAACGGGACCCGGCAGTCTGCTCCCGGCCTACGCAGGGCCGCTTGCCTCGATCGCACCGCTTCTGGGCGACGACTCCGGGGAATCGTCGCTCCCGACACTCGGATCGCCGGCAGGCGGGACATCCGACGGCGGTGGGGGAGCGGTCCAGACCGTTGCTGCCGTCCCGGCCCCGGACCCTGGACTCTCGACCACGACTTCATATGTCGAACCACCACCGGCCGACAGCACGCCGGTGACCCCGGCAGGTAACGGTGGTGGCGGTGGTGGCGGTGGAGGCTCCGGTGATGGTGGTGACGGAGGGGACGAACCCGAAGGCCTTCCGTTGACCGCTACCGTCGTCGGTGTCTCTGTGACCGGTAGGTCCTACGCCGTTGCCGACGACTCCGGAAACCTCTTCGCCGTCTACGCCAACGGGGTGCCGGCCGTCGGGGATCGGGTCGAGACCGGAATCCTCCCGCTTGCAAACGGGACGTTCGTGGAAGCCGGTACGCGCGTCACGAAGGGTCAGAGGGCGACGGCCACGATGAGGGGCGTCGTCAGCTTCATCGACCGGGAGGCCGGGGTGATGGTGATCTCGAGTCGGGGCACCTCGGTTCCGGTGGATCTCGATCGGACGGTCGTTCCGGAGGAAGGAGAGGATCTCGCCGTCGGTTACGACGCAACGGTCGACGTAGAGGTCGTCGAGCCAGCCCCGCCTTCGGAAGATCCGGAGGAGCCACAGCCTTCCAACCGTCGCCTCAGGGTCGTGTCTGCGGAAGCGACGCCGAACCCGTCGTCCGCGATCGAGTTGACCGGCGTTGTGAAGGCCATCTCGGTCGAGGATCGGACCTTCGAGGTGGCGGCAGACAGCGACGGGCTGATCGACTCGGTGGTGACGGTCGAGGCCCCGACCTCTCTGGACCTGTCCCTGGTCAAGACGGGCCGGGCCTATTCGATCACGATCCGCCGCGCCGAGGAGGGCGACCTGAGGCTGACCGGTCTATCGCCGGCCTTCAGCAGGAAGGCCGCCGACGATCGGACGGCCGCCTTCGGCGAGCACGCCTGAGCGCAGGGAGGAGCCCGGAGGCCGGGAGGAGGTTCAGTTCCGCTCGATGTCGAGCGGCGGGCTCTGGGCCGGGAGATCGGCCGCAGACGAGGGGACGTCGGGCGTCTCGGGCTGTTCGACGCCGAGCAGCTCTGCCAGCTCTCCGGAGGCGAACATCTCTTCGACGATGTCGCATCCGCCGACCAGCTCGCCCTTGACGTAGAGCTGGGGGAAGGTCTCCCAGTCCGAGATTTCGGTGGTCACCTCGCGAAGTGGCTGAAGGGCCGGGAGTACATCGATTGCGCCGTACTCGATGCCCATACGGTCGAGCACCTGGACGGTCCTGAGCGAGAAACCGCACCGGGGTTCGGTCGGCGTCCCCTTCATGAAGAGCAGGACTTCGTTTCCGGCGATCAGCTCGCGGACACGTTCTGTGAGTTCGGCATCGGCCATCGGGTCGGATGCTAGAGGATCGGAGGACTCGCCCGAAGGCGCCTTCTCTATCGCTCCAGGACCTTGATGCTCAGGGCGTGGATCGTCCCGTCGTCGAACCTCGGCCTGACTGCAGCCTTGACCAGACGGTGCCTCTCGATCCGTGACAGGCCGTCGAACTGGGGGGCCGAGATGTCTACTCTGAGGTGGTCACCGGTACCGGTCTCGTCGATCACCTCGACCTCGGATCCGGGCAGCTCCTCGACGATCATCCTCCTGATTTCCTCGAGATCGGCCGGCATGGTCAGACCTCCTCCTTGCCGGCTGCGGCCAGCAACTCGTCGAAACTCGCGAACTTGACCCGCGGCCTGCCGTGGGGCTCGCCCCTTCCGACCTCGGCCTCATCGATCTGCTCCCAGCCGGAGAAACTCACGTGGTGGGGGCGTCGCTCGTCGAGCAGTCGTTCGATCGCGGCCGGTGATGGATCATCCGGCGCCAGCAGGTTGCCCGCAGCGACGTCCTCCAGCAGGAGTTCGACCGTCTCGGCCGCGCACTTCTTGTTGGTTCCGATCACCCCTGAGGGGCCACGCTTGATCCAGCCTGCCGTGTAGTGACCCGTCAGGCGTTGCCCCTCCGGCCCGTCGAGGACGCGGCCGGATTCGTTCGGGATAGTGCCCCGACCGGAGTCGAACGGAACGCCATCGAGCGGGATCCCGGTGTAGCCCACCGACCTGAGGACCAACTCGCACGGGATCTCCTCGCGTTCTCCCGTATCCCGGGCCTTGAGGGTCCCGTCTACCTCGACCAGCTCGTTGCCCCCGATCACGATGCTCTCGACCCGATCCCGGCCCCGGATCTCGACCGGTGACGACAGGAACCTGATCGAGATTCGCTTCGGTTTGCCGGACGGCTCCCTCGAGGCGTACGCCTCGACGGTCTCGACGTTCACCTTCGAGGTCTTGTCGGATTCGTCGGAATCGATCCAGGCGCGGCTGACCGGGTCGAGTGCTTCCTCGCCCGCCCCGATCACTACGTCGGCCTCCTCGAGCTGACCGAGTTCGATTATCTCGGGGTTGGTCCAGGCGGCCTGGGCCGGGCCCCGGCGACCGAGGACGACGATCTCCTCGACCGTGCTTTCGGCCAGGATCTCGATCGCGTGGTCGGCGATGTCGGTCTTGCGGAGCTCGGCTTCATCGAGTGCCAGCATTCGGGTCACGTCCAGGGCGACGTTGCCGTTGCCGATCACGACCGCCCTCTTGACCCGACCGAGCCCGAAGTCCCGATCGGCGTAGTCGGGGTGCGCGTTGTACCAGCCGACGAAGGAGGTGGCCGAGTAGCTCCCGGGCAGGTCCTCCCCCGGGATGCCGAGCTCCCGGTCGGCCTCGGCCCCGAAGGTGTAGAGGATCGCGTGGTAGTGGCCGGTCAGGTCATCGACCGTGATGTCGCGGCCGAGCTCGACGTTGCCGAAGAAGCGGAACCCCTCCCGTTTCGCCGTGCGCTCGTAGACCCGGGTCACGGCCTTGATCTTGGGGTGATCGGGCGCGACTCCACCCCTCACCAGCCCGTAGGGAGTGGGGAGGCGGTCGAAGAGGTCGACCTGGGCGTGGGTCCCCTCGTCCCTGAGGATCTGGTCGGCCGCGTAGAAGCCGGCCGGTCCGGCCCCGATGATCGCGACCCTGAGGGGGTTTTCCTCTGTTCCTGCGGGAGAAGCCAATGAAGAGACGAGTCTAGTCGGCACCGGTCCGCAGGGCGTTCGCCTCGATCTCGGCCGCGAAGCGCGGCCAGAGCTGGCTCGGCAGATCGTGGCCCATCCCCTCGAAGACCCGGAGTCGGGCATCGGGGATGGCGGCAGCGGTCCGCCGTCCGCCCCGCGGGAAGACGAGTCGGTCTGCCGCTCCGTGGATGACCAGAGTGGGGGCCCGGACTTCCCCCAGCCGGCCGGTCCGATCGGTCTGGGTGTTGACCGCGTGCAGCTGTCGGGCGGTTCCCTCAGGATGTATTCCCCGGGTCCAGGCCATCCTCGCCATCCGTTCGAGTCTCTCGGGATCCGGTCTGTAGGCAGGGGAGCCGATCACCTCTGAAAGCCTCTTCATGTGCCAGATGAAGCTCTCGAGATCGTCCGGGCGGGTCTTCAGCAGCGCCAGGCCGTGGCGGGGGTCCGGGGCGGCATCGGCCCGGTGACCGGTCCTCGACATGATCGAAGTCAGCGCGGAGACTCTCTCCGGATGCCTCAGGACTGCGGCCTGAACGATCATCCCGCCCATCGAGAAACCGGCCAGATCTGCCCGCTCGATGCCGAGGTGGTCGAGCACGGCGATCGCATCGTCGGCCATCTCCTCGAGGCCATACCTGAGACCTCGCTTCAGTCCGAGGAAGAGAGAGACCGGGTCGGGCAGTCCTGCGTCGGACAGGATGGTGGAGCGGCCGGAGTCCCGGTTCTCCATCCGGATGACCCGAAACCCGCGGGCCGCCAACATCCCGCATAGCTCGGAATCCCAGTGGATCATCTGGGTTCCGAGCCCGGGAACCAGCAGGATCGGGCGGCCGGAGGAGTCCCCGATCTCCTCGTAGGCGATGTCGACGGGACCGGAGGGCGCGAACCGCTCGTCGGGCATCCCGTCTGCTGCACCGAAGGCCGGAGTCCCGGCTTCGGGTGCGATCACGGGTCGATTCGGGTCGGCGTTCGAATCCATGCCGGAAGTGAACCTACAGCGCGTGGCCGGACTCCTCCTCTAACCTCTGAACCGTGCGTGTAGCTCTCGTCAGCCCCTACTCCTGGTCTTATCCGGGAGGCGTCAACCGTCACATCGAGTCGCTTGCGGAGGAGCTCCTGGCCCGCGGCAACCATGTCCGGGTGATAGCCCCCTTTGACCCTCCCGACAGGCTCTCGACGATCCTGCACCGGTCCCCGGCCGAAGATGTCGAGCTGCCCGATTACCTGATCCCGGCCGGCAGGACCATGGGGATCTCCTCGAACGGCTCGATCTCGAACGTCCCGGTCTTTCCGGAAGCGCTCCGGATCACCCGCAGGGAGATCGAGGCCGGTGGATTCGACGTCGTCCATCTGCATGAACCGACCACGCCGGTGAACGGTTGGGACACCTGTCTCTCGAGCGAAACCCCGGTCGTCGGGACCTTCCACGCTTTCGGCACCAAGACCGTTCCCCACAGGCTGGCCGTGTTCGCAGGGGCGAAGAGGACGCTCAACAGGCTCTCGGCAAGGATCGCGGTCTCCGAGGCGGCAGCCTGGACCGGCAGACGGTGGTACGGGGGCAACTACACGGTCATCCCGAACGGAGTCGATCTCGGCCAGGCACCCGACTCACCGGTTCCGGCGGCCGATCACCTGAGGGTGCTCTTCGTCGGCCGCTCCGAGGAGCGCAAGGGCCTTCCGGTGCTGCTCAGGGCTTTCGAGGCACTGGTCGAACACGTTCCGGCCCGCCTCTCGATCGTGGGGGCCGAGCCGGAAGAGGTCCGGCGTCTGCTGCCGTTCCCGGAGCTCGAGGCGCACCTCGACCTGCATGGAAGGGTCTCGAGGGAGGATCTCTGGAGGCACCTCCACGGTGCCGATCTGCTCTGCGCCCCATCGCTCGCCGGCGAGAGCTTCGGGATGGTTCTGACAGAGGCCTTCGCGGCCGGGACACCGGTCGTCGCGTCGGGCATCGCGGGATACAGCGACGTGGTCGAAGACGGGGTCGACGGAGTGCTGGTCCCGCCGGGTGACCCCCAGAGCCTTGCCGAGGAGCTCCAGCGAGCATGGGAGGAGCCGGGGAGGCTGGCCGCGATGGGGGAGGCCGCGAAGAAGAATTCGGCCAGGTTCGCGTGGCCGGAGGTGACCGACCGGATCACCGACGTCTACGAGCAGGCGATCGAGGCACCACGGCCAGAGACGACGACCGAGAAGATCCTTCATCGCATCGGCACGGTTCCGGCAGACGGCCTTCCACCGGTCCCGCCGAAGAAGATCCCGTCACCCGATGCGGCGATGCGGCGATCGGGCGGCTGGACTCCGATCAAGAAGGCCGCTCTCGGCATCGTCGGCATCGTCGGCATAGGGCTGACCGCTCTCGCCGCGGAGCGGATCGGACTCCACTCGGTCGCCACCGCCATCGTTCGGTCCGACCTCTCATGGGTCTTCGTCGCCCTTGCACTGATGGCCTTCTCGCTGTTCGTCCGGGCCCAGTCGTGGTTCCTGATCGCCCGTGCGGCCCTGCCCGGCAATCACCTCAAGCGCCGGGACTTCGCTTCGGCGACGATGATCGGTGTTCTGATGTCGGCGACCCTCCCGGCTCGCCTGGGCGAGCCGGCAAGGGCTCTGGTTCTCGCAAGGCATGCCGGCCAGCCGAGGGAGAGCCTCCCGGTCATCGTCGGCACGATCGTTTCGCAGACGATGCTGAACCTGCTCTCCCTGGCACTCCTGGGCCTGATCATCGTCGTCTCGACCGACCTCTTCGCAGGCAGCACCAAGGCACTCTTCACCTTCAGCCTCATCCCTCTGGTCCTTCTCCTGGCCATCGTGTTCCTGCCTTCCGTGATGAAGAGGCAGAACGGCGACGGCCGGTTCGCCCGCATCTCGGCTGCAGTCCACTCGGCACTGGTACAGGTCCGGACCGGACTGCAGGTCTTCCGCAGTCCGAAGATCGGAATACCTGCCGCGCTCTTCCAGATCTCGGCCTGGGCGATCCAGCTGGCCTCCTGCTGGGCCCTCCTGATGGCGCTCGGTCTCGAGGTCGAGTCGGCCGTCGCCGCCTCGGCAGCCGTTCTTTTCGCGGTGAACGTCACCGCGGTCGTTCCGGCCACTCCCTCCAACATCGGCATCTTCCAGCTCGCCGTCATCAGCGTGCTCACCACCGGCTTCGGCGTTTCGGCGGCCGACGCACTTGCCTACGGAGTCATCCTCCAGGCGGTCGAGATCGCAACGGCAGTCGGCCTCGGCGTTCCGGCCCTGTTCCGGGAGGGCCTCAGCTGGGGAGACATGAAGCTCCAGGCCATGGCTACGGCGCCTGTCTCACTGAGGCCGTCGAGGCCCAGGAAGGCTTCGAGCGACCGGGCCTTCGATCCGGTCGCCTGAGGCGCCGGGTATTCGGTCAGGCCTCGGTCGCCAGTTCCGGTGGACCGACCTGTTCGGTCTCGACTTCGTCGTCGGGGATCCCGCTGCGATCCGAGCCGGCGATGACTTCGTCGGGTGCCTCGCCATCCGGGATGAAGCCCGACTTCATGCCGAAGTAGACGGCCTGAGGGTGGTGGGCGATGATCGCCACCGTCGACTGCTCGGGCATTACCGCGAAGCCGTCGGACAGATACATGCCGATCTCGCCGAGGTCGAGCAGGCGCCAGACCTTCTCGTGCTCTGACTGGTCGGGGCAGGCCGGGTAGCCCCAGGAGTAGCGACGGCCCTGGGCGGACTCGACACCGAGGTCGGACCTGACCTTCGAGTGGAGCCACTCGGCCAGTCCCTCGGCTGTCTGGACGCCGAGACCATGGGTGTAGAGCTGTTCGGCGAACTCGCCCTCCGACTCCAGCCGGTCCATCAGATCGGTCACTTCCGGTCCCACCGTCACTCCCTGCAACGCGACGACGTCGCGGGTGCCGGAATCGGTGTCT
Organism: uncultured Solirubrobacterales bacterium; assembly: GCA_903939845.1. Taxonomy (GTDB): domain Bacteria; phylum Actinomycetota; class Thermoleophilia; order Solirubrobacterales; family 70-9; genus 67-14. Next base: position 86,965 of record CAJAIJ010000020.1, on the reverse strand, counting down.
TCCAGGGGCCGGAAGAAGTCGGTGATGCAGATCCTGTCGTGGGCCGGCTGTCTGGGGAACGAGAGTCGTTCGAGTTCGCGCTCGGGGTCCTCGGGATCGAACACGACCAGCTCATTGCCGTCGGCGGCGCACGGGAAGTAGCCCAGTCTCGCCCGCGGGTTCAGGTAGTCCTGCTCGGCCCACATCCGTTCGAGGCGCGGGCGGAACTCTTCGTCGAGCAGCTTCTCCCAATCCTCACCCTTGACCCCTCGGCCGCCCCAGTGGAGCTTGAACAGCACGTGCAGATCGAGATGCGGGTAGACCTCGGTCAGGTCGATCGGGATCTCGCGGACCCCCCAGAAGGGCGGCTCCGGTATCGGGGTATCGGTTCGTGCCGTCGACCGGACCGACGAGTCCGAGGTTGCGGGCAGGTCCCGCCTCTCGACCGGGCGGGCCCTCAGTTCGGCGGCCGCCTCGCGGTTCTTCACCTGGAGTTCCTCCCGGGCGACGGGATCCATCAGAGCGTCCATCGTGTCGAGGCCCTGGAAGGCGTCCTTGCAGTAGAAGACACCGGGTTCGTAGATCTCGTCCGACTCCGAGCCGAGGGGATAGAGAGCCCTCCGTCCGAAGTCCCGGTTGATCGCGGCACCACCGATCAGGACCGGGTAGTCCATTTCCCGTTCGTGCAGCTCCCGGATGCAGATCGGCATCTGCTTCGAGGTCGAGACCAGCAGCGCCGAAAGCCCGATCGCATCGGCATCGTGCTCCCTGGCGGCGTCGAGGATCTGTTCGACCGGGACCTGCTTGCCGAGGTCGATGACCGTGTAGCCGTTGTTGGTCAGGATCGTGTTGACGAGCGACTTGCCGATGTCGTGAACGTCTCCGAAGACCGTCGCGATCACGACCTTCCCCTTGGTATGGCCCTCGATCCTGTCCAGATAGTTCTCGAGGCGGGCGACTGCCCGTTTCATCACCTCGGCCGACTGCAGGACGAACGGCAGGATCAGCTCACCGGCTCCGAACAGGTCGCCGACCTCTTTCATCGCCGGCAGCAGCACCTCGTTCAGGGTCGGCACGGCACCGATCTTCTCGACCGAGCGGTCGATCCAGTCCTCGACACCGTCCTTCTTCCGTCTGAGGATGTGCCAGTGCAGCGCCTCCTCCGGGGACATTCCCTCGGTCGGGTCTTCGTCTGCCTCTTCGACTTCGTCACCCTTTGCCTCGAAGTGCCCGATGAACTTCTCGAGCGCTTCGGGCGAGCGGTCGAAGATCAGGTCGTCGGTCAGCTCCCGCTCGGAGTCCGGGATCTCGCCGTAGGGAGTGATGTGGTTCGGGTTCACCATCGCCAGGTCGAGACCGGCCTCTACGCAGTGGTGGAGGAAGACCGAGTTGAGCACGGCGCGTGCCCCCGGCGAGACTCCGAAGGAGACGTTCGAGACCCCCAGCGACGTCTTCACCCCGGGGATCTCTGCCTTGATGCGCCGGATGCCCTCGATCGTCTCGACGGCCGACGGCCGCCACTCCTCATCGCCGGTGGTCAGGGTGAAGGTCAGGGCATCGAAGATCAGGGCCTCGGGGTCGAGTCCGTGCTCGTCGCAGGCGATCTCCTTGATCCGCCGCGCGATCTCGACCTTGCGTTCAGCCGTCTTCGCCATCCCCACTTCGTCGATGGTCAGTGCGATCACCGCGGCACCGTGTTCGCGGGCCAGCGGGACTACCTCGTCCATCCGGTCGCGGCCGGCCTCGAGGTTGACCGAATTGACGATCGCCCTGCCCGGGATCTGCTCCAGGGCCGCCCGGATTACCTCGGGCTCGGTCGAGTCGATCTGGATCGGTGCCGGCTGAGTCAACGAGATGCGCTTGACGACCTCGCCCATCTGTTCGGCCTCATCGGCTCGCTCGACCAGGGCGACACAGACATCGAGTACATGCGCGCCGCCCGAGACCTGATCCTCGGCGATCGTGACCAGCGAGTCGTAGTCGTCGGCGAGCAGGAGCTCCTTGGCCTTACGTGACCCCTGGGAGTTGACCCTCTCGCCGACCAGGGTCGGTGTCGGTTGCTGGACCAGGTCGGTCGAAGTCATCATCGAGGAGACCTGGGCCTCGCCGGGACCGGGCCTGGGTGCAGGCACGAGGCCGGACACCCGCTCGGCCAGCGCCCTGATGTGCTCGGGCGTGGTTCCGCAGCAGCCCCCGACGATGCCGACCCCGTACTTCTCGACGAACTCCCCGAGCGACTCGGCGAGTGGGCCCGGCTCCTCCGGGAATACCGTCTCGCCGTCCGGACCCTGTTCCGGGATGCCGGCGTTCGGGATGCAGTGGACGGGGACGGTCGCATGTTCACCCAGGTAGCGGATCGCATCCCGCATGTCCTCCGGCCCGGTCGAGCAGTTGAGGCCGATCACGTCGACCCGGAGCGCCTCGAGGGTGGTCAGGACGGCCGAGATGTCCGTTCCGAGGAGCATCTTTCCCCCGTTGGGCAGAAGCGAGACCGAGGCCTGGATCGGAACCGTCCTCCCGGTTTCGGCGAACGCCCTTCTGGCACCGAATATCGAGGCCTTGACCTCGAGGATGTCCTGAGCGGTCTCGATGATCAGCAGGTCGACTCCGCCGGTGAGCAGGCCCTCCGCCTGCTCTGCGAAAACGTCCACCAGCTCGGAGAAGCTGATCGAACCGAGGGTCGGGTCATCCGAGGCGGGCAGGAATCCGGTCGGCCCGATCGAGCCGGCGACGAAGAGATCTTCGCCGACCGCCTTGCGGGCGATCTCGGCCGCCTTGACGTTGATCTCCCGGGTCTCGTTACCGAGACCCCACTCTTCGAGCTTGATCCTCGAGGCCTGGAAGGTGTCGGTCTCGACCACCTTCGCCCCAGCCTCGACCATCGAGAGGTGGACCCCCTCGATCACGTCGGGCCTGTTGAGGACCAGGGCCTCGTGACACTTGCCGGCAAGGCCTCCGTAGTCCTCGCTGGTCAGGTCGAACTGCTCGAGGGTTGCCCCCATTCCGCCGTCGAACACGACGATTTCCTCCCTGACCGCTGCTATGAAGTCTCGTTCTGGCACTGACCCATTCTACGGGTGGGTCTAGAATCGCGAATTGCTTTGGCAATCGAGGAATTCCTCTTCTCCATCTCCGACGCCCTCCTGTGGCCGGTACTCGTGCTGGCCCTGGTCGGTCTGGCCTGGGCGATCGTCGAGACAGGCATCCTCCTGGCCGAGATCTGGAAACGTCGGTGGAGGTCTCTGGCCGGCCTCGAGGAAGCGGTCGACCTCGCGGCGGCCCGGATCGTGGCCGGTGACCAGATCGGTGCGATCTCGGCGCTTTCCACGGTCTGCTGGAATCGTTCGATGCAGGACGCCATGGAGTCGATAGTGACCATGCGGAACCTGCCGGACGGGGTCAACCGGATCGCAAAGAGCCTCGCCGACTACGACTACCGGTCGATGAAGCGGCTCGAACGCACGAGGATCCTGGTCAGGATGGGACCGGCACTCGGCCTGATGGGCACCCTGATCCCGCTTTCGCCCGCCCTGGCCGGGCTGGCCGAGGGCAACGTGGCCGAGCTGACCAACAACCTCAGGGTCGCGTTCGGTGTCACCGTGGTCGGCCTCCTGACCGGTGCGGTCGCCTTCGCCGTCTCGCTCGTGCGCGACCGGATCTACGCTCAGGACTTCTCGGACGTCGAGTATGCGGCGGCCACCCTCACCTCCGATGCCCTGCCCGGACCGATCCACCCCGGAACGACCGAACATGCAGGCTCGACGACCGTTTCGCTGGGGAACCCATGAGTCCGCTGAATTCGAAGGTGACGGCCAGGGCCCGGACCCGGGAGGATCGGGCCGGCGATCCGCTGGACGGGCTGGTCAACCTGTTCGACATCGGGATCGTGCTCTCGGTGGCATTCCTGGTCGCGGCCCTTTCCTCGCTGGACCTGACATCGGTCCTCACCGATCCCGAGCAATCGCTGGAGCAGAAGCGTCAGGTTTCGCGCGATTCGGTCCTGGCCGCCCCGGGCGAAACCGTCGAGACGATCGAGATCGAGCCCGGCCAGAAGGTAGTAGGGAGGGGCGAGCCGGTCGGAACTCTCTACCGGCTCGAGGACGGCAGGACCGTCATCGTCCGGCCCGGTGGTGCAACGGGGACGACCGGCGCGGAATCCGCGCCTCCGGTCAGCCCTTGATCCGCCGCCTGCCGCGGCCCGTGACGAACCTCGTCAGCCTGTTGATCAGGCCTCGGCGCTCCGGCGTGTAGGGGAACCAGAAGGGCTCTGGCAGCCACGGGAACCTCGCCGTGACGATCGCCTCGGAGCGGCAGTACTTCCGGATTCCGTGCAGGCCGTTGCGCCACCCGATCCCGGACTCCTTCCATCCACCCATGGGGACCCCGGGCGTCAGGGCGTTGAAGAGGACGTCGTTGACGTTCACGCCACCGCACTCGATCCGACGGGCAACCTTTTCGGCCTGGCCGGTTCGACCGAAGACCGTGGCGGAGAGTCCGTACCGGGTCTCATTGGCCAGCCGGATGGCCTCCTCGGTATCCCCGACCTTCATGACTCCCACCACCGGACCGAAGGTCTCGTCCTTCATCACCCGCATCGAGTGGTCGACATCGACCAGGACGGTGGGCCGGAAGTAATCGCCGTCGCCTTCGAGCCTCGAGCCCCCGGTCAGGGCCTTCGCGCCGGAGGCGATCGCATCCTCGACCTGGTCCTCGACGATCCCGATCTGGGCCGGGGAGGTCATCGCCCCGACTTCGGATCCGAACTCGGTCCCGTCGGCGCCCTGGCGAAGTCCCTCGACCTTCTCGGTCAGCTTCCCGATGAACTCGTCGTAGACCGGGGCCTCGACATAGACCCGCTCGACCGACATGCAGATCTGGCCCGAGTTCATCATCCCGCCCCAGGCGGCAGCCTCGGCGGCACGATCGAGGTCGGCCCCGTCCAGCACGATCATCGGATCCTTGCCGCCCAGCTCCAGGCTCACGGGTGTCAGGGTCTCGGCCGCCCTCGCCATCACCAGCTTCCCGGTTCGGTCGGAACCCGTGAACCCGATGAAGTCCGACTCGTCGATCAGGGCGGTCGCAGTCTCGGCCGCGCCGTTCACGCAGGCCATGACGTCCGGTCCACCGATCTCGTCGTGCCAGGCGTCGACGATCATCCCGAGGGTCAGGGGTGTGAACTCGGAGGGCTTCATGACCACGACGGCACCGGCCATCAGGGCCGGGATCGCATCACCGAGGGACAGGACCAGCGGGAAGTTCCAGGGGCTGATCAGGCCGACCACCGGGTAGGGCCGGTACTGGATCCTCAGCTTCCTGCTGGCAGTGATCAGGGAGTGGGGTCGGACGCGCTCCTCTCCGATCCACCTGCCGGCCTTCCTGCCGTAGAAGTTGATCTGGTCGGCTACGTAGAAGCCTTCGTTGGCCGCCTCGGCTCTGACCTTGCCGGTCTCGAGCTGCATGCTGTCGGTAATGCGCTCCGAGTTGTCGAGAACCCAGTCGCGGAGGAGGTCCAGCTTCGTATGGCGCCCCTTGATCCCGAGCGCCTCCCACTCGGCCTGGTTGGACCGAACCCTGGCCACCGTCGCGGCTACGTCGGTCGGACCGTCGGTCGGGACCGTCTCGACCACATCGCCGGTCGCCGGGTTGAACACAGGAATCCCTGCGGTCCGGGCGTCTTCGTCTCCGTCTCGTGCGTCCTTCTGGCTTCCCTGGTCGGGTGCCGTCTCGGTCTTCGGGTTCATCGACTGCCTCGCTTTCGACCGGGTTCGGGGTCCTGCGGGTTATACATCAGGGTGTCGTCGTCGGAGCGGGGGGTTCCATCAACGGAGGCGGTAGAGGCCTCCGGAAAGCGAAGTGACCAACACCCGGTTCCCGGACCCTTCCCCGATCGAGGAGACCTGCCCGATGTTTATCCCCGTGCCCCTGACCGGAGCTCCATCGGCCGGGCGGCCCGATGTCGAGAGCAGCCCGCTACGACAGAAGTCGGCGAAGAGGTATCGCCCGCGCAGGGCCCCGAGACCTGGATCCTCGACCACGATGCCCCCGATCACCGAGCAGTTGTCGGGGTGGGGCATCACGACCTTCGGGACGACCGTCCCATCCGGCCGGCTACCGGAGAAGCCATCGAAGGGCGAGCGGCCCTCGAAGGCGTTCCAGCCGAAATTCGCCCCTCGGGCCGCGGACACGGTGAGGTAGTTGATCTCCTCCCAATCGGCTTCACCCACGTCTGCCAGGAAGATCCTCGGGCTGCCCGCCTGCCTGAGGTCGAAGGACCACCGGAACGGGTTGCGTAGTCCGGTCGAGTAGATCTCGTCCCGTCCCGGCCCTCCTACGAACGGGTTCGAAACCGGGACCGTGTAGGGGCGGCCGCCGGCTCTGCGCGGATCGATCCGGATCAGCTTCCCGAGCAGCGACTCGACGTTCTGGGCATTGCCTTCCGGGTCCCCGCCACCGCCACCGTCCCCGGTCCCGAAGTAGAGGAGGTTGCCGAGGAAGTGCATCTGCCCGCCGTTGTGGTTGTCGTAGCTCGGGTGAGGAATCTCGATCACCCGCCTGCCTGCGGTCCGGGCCGTGGTCGGGGTGGATCGCCTGAACTCCTCGATCCGGATGTCTCCGTCCCGATCCGTGAAGTAGAGGTAGAACCGACCGGTCTTCCGATAGTCGGGAGGGAAGGCGATCGAGAGCAGGCCCTGTTCGCCACCGGACGAGATCCTCCCGCCAATGTCCAGGAAGGGCCGGTTCAGCTTCCTGCCGCGATTCATGACCATGACCCGGCCGCCGCGCTCGACCACGAAGAGGAGCCTCGGGAACCCCGGTGCCACCTCGGCCTCGACCGGTGCTTCGAAGTTCGCGATCCGAACGGCCCTGACGTCTCCATTCGTGGCCGAAGTGCTCCTCGACGGTTCGGCAGCCTCCCGCGAGTCGGCACAGGCGACGACCGGGAAGATCAGGACGACTGCGAAGAGAGAGAGCAGGCCGCTCGGGACGGAGCGTTTCAGCCGACCCGAACGGCGGTCGGACCGGTCCTCACTCGGAGGATTCTTCCTCGATTTCGAGTCTTCTCTGTTCATCGGGTGAAATGGGAACGATACGGCCCTGGTCATCGATCTCGGTGAGCCTGGGTCTGTTGTTGATGCTCACTTCGAACAACCCGGCCGGAGTCTCGCCGGAGCGGTCGACCGCATTGACACCGAGGCCTAGGCCGGCCTCGATTCGCCAGGAGAGGTCGAAGTCCCCGGGCTGGATGGCCGTCACCCGCCAGACCGTGCGGGCCGTCTGGCCCGGCGCCAGGGTGCCGAACTGGAAAGTTCGCTTGCTCGAGGTCTGTGCACCACCCCTACCGACCGTCCCTGCCAGCTTGGGGTATCCCTCCTCGAGCACCCAGGCAGGGCGCTGTGAGGCTGCCAGGCCGGGCTGGGGGCTGCGGTAGGCGAAGGCCAGGGTCGAGTCCCTGCCGGGAAGGGCGATCGCGATGTTGATCGCAGGCACCGGTTCGTCACCGGTGTTCTCGACGTCGATCTTCATCTCGTAGGTCCTGGCGACGACCTGACTGGCGGGGAAGGTGGCCCTCGTCACCTCGACCTCGTAGTCGCCCTTCTGCTCGTCGCGGAACTGATTCGGCTCCTGACCACCGCCGCATCCGGCAACGATCAGCGCGGCCGCCGCTGCCGCAAGGACGGGGGCGACGAGTCGGGCTGCTTTTCCCCTTCCCTCCAGCAAGGCGTTCGCAACATACCACGCCCCTCCACGCCTTCTCGGCTGCCGCCCTTTCCCGTAGACTCCGGACCCGGAGGCATTCCCGAAGCTCTCCGCCATCGGGGTTTGCGAGGGAAGGTTCGCCGGTCGAGGAGATGGTTAAGGCAGCAGCAGAAAGGGCTCTCAGCCCCGCCCGTGATTTCTTCACGGAGATCGGTGAGATGATCATCCTCACCGGTCAGACGATCGCGTCCGCGGTCAGGGCTCCGTATCCCTACGGAAACGAGTTCATCGGCCAGTTCCTGTTCGCCCTCCAGCTCTGCTGGTTTCCGCTCCTGATCTCGACCGTGGCCTTCGGTTTCGGCGCGCCGGGGCTGCAGGCCGCGAACTTCCTCTCCCTGTTCGGCGCCCTCGACCGACTCGGCGGTTTCTTCGTGCTCGCCTCGATCCGTGAGTTCGCGCCATTCGTGACGGCCGTCGTCGTGGCCGGCGTTGCCGGGACCGCGATCACCGCCGACCTCGGCGCCCGCAAGATCCGTGAAGAGCTGGACGCCCTTCAGGTGCTCGGCGTCGACCCGATCAAGAACCTCGTGGTTCCCAGGTTCCTCGCGCTGATGCTGATCACCGGCCTGTTCGACATCTTCGCCCTGCTGTTCGGTATCGCCGGCGGGATCGGCGCCGAGCTCCTCTACCGCCAGCCGCTCGGAGGCTTCTTCGGCACGCTGTTTGCCAACGCTTCGACCCTCGAGCTCGGGGCTTCGGTCTTGAAGTGCACCCTGTTCGGGGCGATCATCGCGATCGTCTGCTGTTACAAGGGCATGACCGCCACCGGTGGCGCTGCCGGCGTCGGCAAGGCCGTGAACGAAGCGGTCGTGATCTCGCTGCTAGGCGTGTTCGCCTTCAACTACATCTTCACCCAGACCCTGCTGGCCACCAACCCGTCGCTCCAGACCATCAAGTAATGGGCAGCGCCTGGCTGACAGTTCCCCGCGACTGGATCGAGTCCCTCGGCGAGATCACCCGCTTCTCGGGAATGGTCCTGGGCCAGATCTTCTCCGGTCGCGTCTTCACCTACTTCGGGGAGGCCCTGCGTCAGGCCGGCATCCTCATCCTCGGCTCGACCGCCGTGATCTTCGGCCTCGTGTTCACGATCGGGCTCACCTGCGGCGTCGAGGGCGCCTACTTCAACCGGTCGGTCGGAGCCCCCGCCTACGCCGGCGTGTTCGCGGCCTGGTGCAACCTGCGAGAGGCCATCCCCTACGCCTTCGGCTACATGCTCTCGGCCAAGGTAGGAACCGGAATCGTGGCCGAGCTCGGGGCGATGAGGATCTCGGACGAGATCGATGCCCTCGAAGTCATGGGGGTGCCGCCCGTGACGTTCCTTGCCGCGACCAGGATGCTGGGTGCCTTCATGACCCTTCCGTTCATGTACATCGCGGCAATCGGGGTCGGCTACATCGCCTCCTACATCGTCGTGGTCGAACAGATCGGAGACGTCTCGGCCGGTGGCTACCTGCTGATCTTCTGGATGTTCCAGAACCCACCCGATGTCTTCTTCTCGTTATTGAAAGCCATGGCCATGGCGACCGTGATCGTCCTGGTCGGGTGTTACTACGGCTATACGGCCTCGGGAGGGCCGGTCGGGGTAGGTACGGCAACCGCGAAGTCCATGGTGCTAAACATTGTCATGGTCCACATCATCGGGATGTTGGGCACGCTTGTGATCTGGGGCGCCAACCCGCGCGCACCGATAGGAGGGTGAGGCATGAGTGACGCCGGAAACGAGCAGGAGATTCCAGGGGGTGAGGAGCCGGAGCTCTCGCCCGAGCTGGCCGAGGCGCTCGACGACCTCGGTCCCGAAGAGGAGATCGCCGAGGAGATCGAGGCGGTCGATGAGGCCTCGGCTTCGGACACCCCGACCGATGTCGCGGTCGCTTCCGAGCCCGAACCTTCATCGAGCGATGCCTTCGTCGCCTCCGATGGGGCCGTCCTCGGCCGCGACTTCGTGATCCCGGGCGTGGCTCCCGGCGACACCGATCCATACCGTTGGCACACTGGCATCAAGCGCGAAGCCGGTGGCACCAACGCGATCGAGGTGATCGATGTCGTCAAGCAGTTCGGTCGCACCAGGATCCTCAACGGACTGAACCTCAGCCTGCCCGACGACCAGATCTCGATGGTGCTCGGCCCGTCGGGCACCGGAAAGAGCGTCTTGATCAAGCACATCGTCGGGCTGCTCTACCCGGACTCGGGCGACGTCCTGGTCAAGGGCGAGTCGATCCCGGCCTTGAGCGACGACGAACTGTTCGAGATCAGGAAGAAGTTCGGCCTGCTGTTCCAGGACGGGGCACTGTTCGGTTCGATGAACATCTACGACAACGTCGCCTTCCCGCTCCGGCAGCACACCGACAAGGGCGAAGAGGAGATCGAGTCGATCGTCACCAGGCGCCTTCGCGAGGTCGGCCTCGGCGAGGCTCACTACAAGATGCCGAACGAGCTGTCGGGCGGAATGCGGAAACGGGCCGGGTTCGCCAGGGCCCTGGTCCTGGACCCCGAGATCGTGATGTTCGACGAGCCTGACTCCGGACTCGACCCGGTCAGGACCGCTCTTCTGTGCGAGCTGATCAAAGAGGTCCACGCCGAGAGCGGCGGCTGCTACCTCGTGATCAGCCACGACCTCGGCACTGCCCGCCGGATCGCCGACTTCATTGCGGTGCTGTGGAAGGGCCGGATCGTCGAGAGCGGGCCCAAGGAGGAGCTGTTCGAATCGGAGAACGAGTTCGTCCACCAGTTCCTCCGGGCTGACGTGACCGGCCCGCTCGCAATGGATTGACCATCGGGCGCATCGCAGCAAGCGCTGCGAGGAGGATCTCGGGCACCCCGTGGCCCTTTCTGGGCCTGACCGCAGTCATCCTCGGCCTCGCCCTGGTGGGGCTCGTCGGCATGCCGGTGCAGCCTGTCACCGACGCCCTGTTCGACCGCGAGACGGAGGCCTGGAAGGCGACCGAGCGGGCCGAACGCGACTTCGGTCAGGACCCGGTCGTGGTCGTCGCCCAGGGCGAGGTGGATCGGATCCTCGACGCCGACGCTCTCGATCGGCTCAGCGTGCTCGAGACCTGCCTCGCCGGAAACGTGAGCAGGGGGAGGGGGGAGCTGTTCCGGCTGTGCAGGAGGATCGACCGACTCGATCCCGTCGCGGTATTCGCGGGTCCTGCAACCTTCCTCGGGCAGGCAGTGGCAGGGATCGGGCGCGTCTACCGGGAGCAGATCAGACGACTGGATGAACTGCCCCGTGACCCCGCGCGGGCCGCAGAGCGGCAACTCCTCCTCCAGCAGCTTGCCGAGGTCGCGATCGAATATGGACTCGTAAGCCCGCCGAGCCTCCGCGACCGGGACTTCGTCGACAGGGTCGTCTTCGGCCCGGGGGCGAGCAGAGGCCAGCCGAAGCCCAGACTCTCCTACGTGTTCCCGGACCGCGAGAGCGCCCAGGTGATCATCAGGCTTCGAAACGACCTGACCGACCGGGAACGCGAGGAGGCGATCGACCTGATCGGACAGGTCGCTACCCATCCCGACACACAGGCCGAGGGAGTCGAGTACATCGTCTCGGGCTCACCGGTGGTCTTCGGGGATCTCGACGGGCCGGTCAGGGTCGGCACCGCGACGGTCGTCGCCGTTGCCCTCATCCTCATGGCGATCGCCCTCTTGGTCCTCCTGGGGTCGGCCTGGAGGCTCCTGCCCCTGCTGGTCTCGGTAATCGCTGTCACATCGGTGACCGGACTGTTCGGGCTCCTCGGTGGCGAGCTCTCCCTCGCGGTCCTCGCTGCGGCGCCGATCCTGGTCGGGCTGTCGGTCGATTACGCGATCCAGATCCAATCGAGATTCGACGAATCCGGCAGCTCGGCGGGCGACCGGGAGGCCGGAGCCGTCGCTCATGAGGCGGCGATGCTGAGCACCCCGATGCTGGTCACGGCCAGTCTCGCGACGGCGGCAGGGTTCGCCTCGATGTTCCTTTCGGGTTATCCACTCATCACCGACCTGGGGCTGCTGCTGGGTGCCGGACTCCCGCTGGCCCTCGTTCTGGTCTTTCTCGCCACCTATGCGTTGCTCGGGATCCGGGGGATCGGGTCCGTGCCCCAGCCTCTGCTCGGGGTGATTCGGCCCGGAGGCAGGGCCGCGACACCCGTGAAGTCGGTCCTCGGGCTGGCCCTGATGGCGCCGGGGCGAGTCGTCGCACTGGCTCTGGTCGTGGCCGGATGCGGCTGGGTGGTCGGGACGACTGCTGAGTCTGCGACCTCGGTCAGGGAGCTCCTTCCGGCCCGCAGCGACGCCGTAGCCGACTTTGCCCGGACCGAGGAGGCAACGGGCGCGTCGGGAGAGGTCGACCTGATCGTCAGGTCCCCGGATGTCGCTTCTCCCGAGGTCGTGGCCTGGCTCGGGCGGGTCCGGACCGAAATCCTCGAGCGATCCCGTTACCTGGAGGATGGGAACGAGTCGTGTCGGCGGGCGCTCCTCTGCCCCGGACCCTCGATTCCTGACTTCATCCCCACCGGGGAGGGCACCCTGAACCGCGAAGGAATCGGGGCTGCACTTGGTGAGCTGCCGCCGGTGGAGCTCGCCTCGATCGTCCCGGAAGGCCTTTCCGGGGCCGGATCTCCAGAGGTCACCCGGATCCCGTTCTCGCTCAGGTCGCCGTCGGTGGAAGGACAGGAGGAGGCGATCGGGATCATCAGGGAGGCGATCTCGCCAGACGGTCCGACGCCTCCACCTCGGGGCGTCGAGGCGGAGCTCGCAGGTCTGCCCGTGGTCGTAACCGACTCGCTGGAGAGGCTCGCGGGTGACCGGTATCTGCTCGCCCTCGCCGCCATCGCCGCCGTCGCGATCGTCCTGATGGCTTTCTGGCGCTCCGTCACGCGGGTGGTCGTCCCACTGGTGCCGGTCGTGGCCGCGGTCGGGTGGTCTTCGCTGGTCGTGGCCGGACTCGGAATACCGCTCAACCCGCTCTCTGCCGTTCTCGCCGTGATGGTGATCGCGATCGCGGCCGAGTTCGGCGTGATCCTCGCAGTTAGGTATCGCCAGGAAAGGAGCGAAGGGCAGGGTCCCGAGGCCGCCCTCAGGTCGACCTACGGCCGGACCGGGGTGGCGGTTGCGGCTTCGGGCATCACCGCGATCGCGGGGTTCGGGGCACTCGTAGCGAGCGACGTCGGGATCCTTCGGGAATTCGGGATGATCGCGGTTCTGGATCTCGGAGTTGCCCTGGTCGGCGTCGTGACAGTCCTTCCGGCGATGCTCGTGCTCGAGGCGAGGAGACCGGATCGGTGAAGGGGAAGCGGCGGGAGAGGCCCGACTACGGAATGGGCCGAACAGGGATCATCGCCCTGATCGGGGTGCTCGTCGTAGCGGCCCTGGGAATCTCCCTGATAAACGCTCTGAGGAGCGAGGACTCGGGGACGGTGGGCCTCGGTGACTGGGGGATCGGAAGCAAGGCTCCGCCGTTCGCCATTCCCGACGTGCGCTCCGAACTGGAGGGCGACGCCAATGTAGATCGTCGGGAAGCCTGTGCGGTCAGGGTCGAGGGGGCAATCACCGTCTGCGACTACCGGGGCAAGCCACTGGTGATCTCCTTCTGGTTCACGAAGGGTGCCTCGGCCTGCGTCGACTATCAGGACGACTTCGACCGGGTGGCACGCCGGTTCGGCGATCGGGCCGGCTTCCTCTCGATCAACGTCCGTGATGATCGGGACTCGGTCGAGGAAATCGTTGCGGAGCGCGGTTGGCAGGTCGATGTCGGCCACGATCGCGACGGTGCGCTGTCCAACCTCTACCGCGTGGGCGGATGCCCGACCTTCCTGTTCATCGACGGTGAGAGGGTGCTCAGACGGTCCGAAGCAGGCGAGACCGACACCCGGACGCTGTCGCGACAGGTACGCTCGTTCATCGATGGGCAGGAAGTCGGCCAAAAAGGCCAGCAGTAAACGGGCCGGCAAGGACCGGAAGGGGGACCGCAAGGGCTCCCCGCCCGGCAATGCACGGCCGGAAGCCCCATGGGGAAAGTTCCCGCTGATGGAGATCGCGGTCATGGCCGGTCTGGTCATGATCGGGATCGGGCTCTTCAGCGGTAGCCCGGCGCTTCTGCTGGGCGGCCTGCTGGTCGCCTCGGTCGGAGGCCTGGAGCTGGCCCTTCGCGAACACTTCGCCGGCTTTCGCTCGCACACGACTCTGATCGCCTTCGTCGGAGCTGTCGGTTCGGCCTGTCTGGCCTTCTTCGCGATCGGCCTCGACGTGCGATTCAGCCTTGCGATCGCCGTATTCGTCTTCGCGCTGATGTTCGCCCTCCTCAGGAGGGCCTTCATCAATGCAAGCGGCGGCCTGAGCTACCGCATCAAGTAGGGGTCCCGGGCTCTAGGCCTTCGAGAGCTTCTCGACCAGCAGGGTCCGCTGCCGGTCGGTCAGGGTGTCCAGCCGTTTGTTCTCGCTCAGGCCCAGGGCGCTGAGCAGCTTCCGGGTCCTGGTCCTGCCCCATCGCGGCTGGCTTCTCAGCAGCTCCGAGAGGGTCATGCTCTCGGCCTCCCACGGACATTCCGAAATCACCCCTGACGCACTCATCTCGCCCCCTGCGACGGCCCTCTTGAGAGAGGCTCTGGCGAGGCGGACCCGGTTGGCCCGCTCGAGGGCCTGGAGGTGTTGGGGTCGCTCGGTGCCGGTGTCTTCAGGCGCAGTGGCGGTCGCAGTGGTCGGTTCCAAGGGTCCTCCTCCCATCGGGGGGTCGTTCGAAAAAGTGTCGAGTTGCCAGCCCTGTCCGATTGGACTTTCCCTGGGCCTTCGGCTCTCCTTAGGTGCCGGACCGCCTCGGCAATCTCAGCGTCCACGGCAACCTAACGGCAGCGTTGCGCATCGTCAACGAGGCAGTAACACCGTTTTTCGCTAAGAGCAGCAACTTTCTATCCGGCCCGGATTTCGGACGCTCGACAACGGTGCGACATCGATCCCGGGGATCGGCAGGGGAGTCGTCCCCGGTCGCCGGAGGGACTCGAAGCGATGGCAGGCGGGACTACTCGACCAGGCCGTCGAAATCGGCCGCTACCCGGCCGATCGTCTCGAGCGCACGGTCGAGCTGCTCCTTCTCATGGGTCGCCATGAGCGAGGTCCTGAGAAGTGCTCCTCCGTGCGGGACGGCCGGATGGACGGCGACATTGGTGTAGACGCCGGCGTCGAACAGGGCCTTCCAGAGCAGCACGGCCTTCCAGTCGTCGCCGACCACAACGGGTACCACCGGGGTGGTTGCCACCGAGCCATCGGGCATCAGCCCCGGTTCGACGACCCGGAGCCCGATGCTCTTCAGGCCCTCCCGCAGGTAGTCGGCATTCGAGAGCAGCCGCTCGAACAGGGCCGGACCTTCGGTCCGGATGATCCTCAGTGCCGCCAGGGCCGCCCCGACCGAGGCCGGGACTCCCGAGGCGCTGAAGATGAAGGAGCGGGACGAAATCCTGAGGTAGTCGACCACTTCCCGATCGCCGGCGATGAAGCCTCCACAGGAGGCGAGGCTCTTGGAGAAGGTCCCCATCCTCAGATCGACCTGATCCTCGAGTCCGAACAGCTCGGTGGCTCCGGCCCCGCGGGCACCGAGGACACCGACTCCGTGCGCCTCGTCGACCATCAGCCTGGCGCCGTATCTGTTGGCGAGTTCGACCACACTGGGCAGGTTGCAGACGTCACCCTCCATCGAGTAGACCCCGTCGACGACGATCAGGATGCCGCCCCCGTCGTCCTGGGCCCTCTGGAGCATCTTTTCGAGCTTCTCCATCTGGTTGTGCCGGAAGGGTCTGAGCTTCGCTCCGGACAGCTTGCATCCGTCCAGCAGCGAGGCGTGATCGCCCGAGTCGCAGATCACGGTGTCCGAGGGCTCGAGGATGGCCTGGAGGCAGCCGACGTTCGACTGGTAGCCGGTCGAGAACACGATCGCGTCTTCGGTGCCCATCCAGTCCGCGAGCTCCTCCTCCAGGGCGACATGAAGGGGGGTGGTTCCGTTCAGGAGTCTCGATCCGGTCACTCCCGTTCCGTACTGCTCGAGCGCCTCGGCCGACGCCTGCTTGACCCTGGGGTCTCCGGTCAGGCCGAGGTAGTTGTTGGACCCGAGCATGATCGTTTCGCGGCCCTCCATCTCGACCACGGGACCGGCCTGCGACGTCAGCAGACGAAAGTAGGGGTTCAGGTCGGCCGCATCGGCCGCTTCCAGCTGTTCCTTGCGGTCGTGGTTGCGGACCTTTTCGAACAGATCTATCGGAGCAACGCCGGTTTCGCTCATGTCCCGAAGTGTGGCAAAAACCGATGAAGTCGGTGCGGATTCGCCCGGAGTGGCTCGCTGCCATAATCCTTCGGTCACTCTTCGAGGCTCCGGTTCTGCCCGTGGGGCGATGGGTGGTCCGGAGATCAGAGACCAGAGATGACCATGACTATGGGTGAAGACAACTCGATAGAAGCAGAGGGATTGGTTCGCGAGTTCAAGAATGGACCTCGCGCCGTGGACGGCATAGACCTGAGGGTGGAACCCGGAGAGATATACGGCTTCCTCGGTCCGAACGGGGCCGGGAAGTCGACCACCGTCCTGATGTTGACGACGCTCCTGCCCCCGACGGCCGGGAGGGCCAGTGTCGGGGGTTTCGACGTCGTCGAGCAGGGGCCCGAAGTCAGATCGGTGATCGGTGCTGCCCTCCAGGAGGCCGCGCTCGACCCGCATCTGACCGCACGGGAGCACATGAGACTCCAGACCGCACTGCAGGGCCTCCCTCACGACGAGCGCAAGAGCCGCGGTGATGAACTGATCGATCGGGTCGGGCTCTCGGAGGCCGCCGATCGGAAGGTGGGTGGCTACTCAGGCGGGATGAAACGTCGGCTCGATCTCGCCCTTGCCCTGGTCCATCGTCCCCGGGTCCTCTTTCTCGACGAGCCGACCACCGGTCTCGACCCCCAGAGCAGGACCTCTCTCTGGGACGAGGTGAGTGGCCTCGCCGCCGAGCAGGGAGTGACGGTCTTTCTCACCACCCAGTATCTGGAGGAGGCGGACCAGCTCGCCGATCGCGTCGGGATCATCAATGACGGACGGATCGTCGCCGAGGGAACGCCGGCCGAGCTCAAGAGCGAGATCGGCAGGCCCAGCGTCGAGATCTCGACGCGTGACGAGGCCCGACGGGAGGAGGCCGCAGCGCTGCTCTCCCGATTCGGCTCTCCCATCCCGACCGGACGGGGAGCGGTCGAGGTGCGGCTCGACCACGGCATCGACGACCTCGGCGGGATCGTCAGGGAGTTCGATGCGGCAGGTATCGAGCTGGCCAGCCTCGTCCTGAACGAGCCGACGCTCGATGACGTCTTCCTGGCCAAGACGGGTCGCCACCTCGAGGGCGAAGGGGCCGAGGAAGCCGGGGAGGGGGAGTCCTGACCTCCGGCACCGCTACCTCCGGCATGTCCGAGAGTTCGACCCTCGCGGTCCAGGTGACGGCGATGGCCGGGCGGTCGGTCACTCGCCTGCTCCGGCAGCCGGCCGCGATCGTCCCGAGCCTGATCTTCCCGATCTTCCTGCTCGCCGTGAACGTCGGCGGACTCGACTCGGCCACCGACCTGCCCGGTTTTCCTACCGATTCCTACATCACCTTTGCCCTGGCCTTCACCTTCATCCAGTCGGCGATCTTCTCGACCATGAGAGCCGGTGAGGGTCTGGCACAGGACATCGAGAACGGCTTCTTCAACCGTCTCGTCCTGACCCCGATGAGGCCCTCGGCACTGATGGCCGGACAGCTCGTAGGCCTGGTCCTGCTCGGGCAGCTCCAGGCCCTCCTCTATCTGGCGATCGGCTTCGCGGCCGGCGCCGACTTCGAGGCCGGTATCGGCGGCATCGCGGTCCTCGTCGTGCTGGTCTCGATCATCTCGGTCGGGTTCGGGGGGATCGGACTGGTCATGGCCCTCAGGTCGGGATCGGGCGAGGCAGTCCAGGGCATGTTCCCGTTGATGTTCGTCCTGCTCTTCTTCAGCTCGATGGCCCTGCCCAGAAATCTGATCGAGACCGACTGGTTCAGGACGATCACTGACATCAACCCGGTCAGCTACCTGATCGAGGCGATCCGCTCGCTGATGATCACCGGCTGGGATCCCCATGCTCTGATCGCCGGCTTCGCGGTCGCGATCGCGCTGGCTGTCGGAACGATCGCGGCCTCGGCCATGCTCCTGCGCAGGAGAATGATGCGGTCATGAACGGCCCCTATCTCTCGGCGGCTCTCGGTGTTTGCTGGCGCTACCTCCACAACCTCTACACGCGTCCCTCGATGTTCATCCCGAGTCTGGTCTTCCCGCTCTTCTTCCTGGCTGCATTCGCCGGTGGACTCTCGGTGGTCGGCGACGCTCCGAACTTCGGCTATTACGACTTCACCGCCTTCCAGTTCTGCTTCATCCTGATTCAGGCCTCGACTCTGGCCGGGGTCTTCGCCGGGTTCTCGATCGCGAGCGACTTCGAGCAGGGGATGGGCAGGCGGATGATGATGGCGACGGCCCACCGCAGCTCGATCGTCCTCGGCTACACGCTCGGGGCCGCAGCGAGGCTGGCGGTGACCTGGACGGTGGTCACGGGCGCAGCCCTGCTCGGCGGCATGGAGGTCGCCGGAGGGGGTCTCGACCTCGCCGGGATCTACTCCATCGCGCTCCTCTCGAATATCGCGGCCCTCCTGTTTGCTGCCGGGATCGCTCTCAGGTTTCGATCGATCCAGGCCGGGCCGTTGATGCAGCTCCCGGTCTTCATCATCCTGTTCCTGGCGCCGGTCTACGTCCCCCAGGAACTCCTGACCGGCTGGATCGAGCCGACCGCTTCGGTCAATCCGATCACGGCACTGCTCAATGCGGCCAGGAGCCTGATGGCCGGTGAGCCGACCGGGGTCCTGACCGCCTTCGTAGTGGTCCTCGGCATGATCGCTTTGATGGCCGTCTGGGCCCTTTCGGGAATGAGGAAGGCCGAGACCGCGGGCTGAACGGCCCCCCGCCCCGGGCCTTGGTACGGTCCCGCAGATGGCCAAGGTGACCGTAAGGAGGGTCGAGTCTCGTCGCGACCTGAAGCGCTTCGTGCGAGTCCCCTTCGACGTCCACCGCGACAGCCCGAACTGGGTCCCGCCTCTGATCAGGGAGCGGATGGAGTTCCTCGACCGGTCGAAGAACCCGTATTTCGGCCACGCCGAGGTCGAGCTGTTCATCGCCGAGCGTGACGGGGAGCCAGTCGGCACGATCAGCGCCCAGATAGACCGCAACTGGGACGCATACCGCGGCGGGAACGATGCCCAGTTCGGGTTCTTCGAGTGCAGGGACGACCCGGAGGCCGCCGAGGCCCTCTTCGACGCCGCGATGGGCTGGCTGGCAGAGCGCGGGAGGGAGCGGGCCTTCGGCCCGATGGATTTCACCACCAACGACGAGATCGGTGTGATGGTCGAGGGCTTCGAATACCGACCAGTGCTTCTCGAGCACTGGTCACCGCCCTACTACGCAGAGCTGTTCGAACGAAACGGCTTCACCAAGGCAATCGACCTCTGGATGTGGCATCTCGAGATGGGCAGGCTGAAGGAGGGCCTCAAGTTCCACCCCGCGATTCACGAGGCCGCCCAGAAGAGCCTCGACGAGAACGGGATCACGATCAGGAAGATGCGGCGCTCGGACATGGCGAACGAGATAGCCCGGTTCCACGAGGTCTACAACGAGGCCTGGGGGGACAACTGGGGCTTCGTCCCGCTCGACCCCGACGAAGTCGAGTTCCACGCCAAGCTCCTCAAGGTCGTCCTCGATGAGGACTGGGCGATGATCGCCGAGAAGGAGGACGGGGAGGTGGTCGGGGCGGCACTCACCCTGCCCGACATCAACCAGGTCCTCCCGAAGATGAAGGGCCGCCTTCTCCCGCTCGGCTGGTTCCATTTCCTGACCGGCCGACGGAAGATCGACACGGTCAGGATCCTGGCCCTCGGGGTCAAGAAGGCGTACCAGCAGACCGGGGTGGCGGCAGCCCTCTACGTGAAGCACATGGACACCACCGACCCCGACGGCATCATGAAAGGCGAGGCCGGCTGGATCCTCGAGACCAACGAGCCGATGAACCGGGCGCTGGAGGGAATGGGTGGCGAGGTCCGCAAGAAGTTCCGGGTTTACGAGAAAAAACTCGGATGATCCGGCAAGAACGGGCCGGATTCCGTGCCTGCCGCCGGTAGTGTTGCGCCGGTGGAGGAGGAACTCGAGATCGACGGAGAGCTGATTTCCGAGGAAGACGTCGACTCCGTCGAGCCCGATGCCGTCAGGGCCCTGCCGGGAGCGGTTCCTTCCCGCGCCACCCCGGCCGTGCCGCTCAAGAATGAGATGACGACCGCGGCTCTCGCAGTCGCCGGAGGTGCGCTTGCCGGAGCCGCGACCGTTGCCGCAGTTCGCGCCGTGGGGGGTGCGGCAACCGGTTCCAGAAAGAGGTCCCGGCGTCGGCTCGGAAGGCGACCGAAGTCGTCAGAGGTCGTCGCCAGCAGGTCGTTCCTGGTCGACATCCACCTCCTGGGGCGCTGAGCGGGACCGCAGTGCTTGCGGTGCCCTGGTCGGCCGGCCGGGATCAGTTGGCAGTCGGGCAGCGACCCGGCAGGTAGTCGTCGCTCACTGCGTCGACGGCCCGCTGACTCTCCTCGAGGACCCCGTTTTCGAAGGACCAGTTGATGAACTGCTGCCACTCGACCAGACTCATGTAGCCGAAAGACTCGCCTTCCTGGCTGCCTTCGAGGAGCGGCAGGGTCGCCTCGACCTGGGCCCTGGTGGTCTTCTTCTCCTTCGCGAGGGCGGGGTTTGCATCGATCACCGACCCGACCGCGAGATTCGGTCGGCCGACGGCCTCGGCAGTGCCTCTGGCCAGAGCCGCCAGGAAGAGGCAGATCGGCTGGGGGTCGGCGGCCAGGGCATCGCCGTTGGCGACCAGGACGAGCTCGTCGTAGGTCGGGATCCCGAGGCGGTCCACGGGATTGACCACGGGCTTCTTGCCCGAGATCCTGAGATCTACACCCTCGATGTTCCAGAAGGGACCGAGGGTTGCCGCTGCGCGACCACCGAGGATCGAGGCCGAGAGGCCCTGGCCCACGCCGACCCGCTTGACGCTGTCGGGGCCGAGGCCGGCCCGCTCGAGGATCGTGTCGAGATAGGCCTGCTGGTAAGGGATCCCGGCAGTGCTCACGGTCTTGCCCTTGAGGTCCCGGACGGACTTGACCCCCGACTTCTTCAGCCAGATCATCGAGGTCAGTGGTCGGTCCACGATCGCGGCAACTGCAACGACGTCGCTTCCCCTCTCTCTGGCGAGCAGGACCTCGGGTGCGTAGGAGATCGCGAGGTCCACCTCGCCGGCCGCGACCTGTTTGATCGGCAGGGCTGGATCGGTCGGAGTCTCGAGGGCTACGTCCAGCCCGGCCGACTCGAAGAAGCCACGGTCACGGGTGACCAGGAAGCCGGCGTGATCTGGGTTCGCGTACCAGTCGAGGGCGACCCGCATGCTCGTCCTCTCGGGGTTGGACGGATCGACCTCCTCGGACTTGCCGGAGCAGGCTGCGAGGAAGATGGGCAGCAGAAGAAGAGCCAGGATCGAGGCGATCCCGAGAAACCGTCGGCCGGTCGGCTTGGGATCGCTGCGGGTCATCGAGTCCGACTCTACCTTCCCGGGACCCGGGTCGGGTGTCAGTCGGGATGAAATGGCCGCCCGGATCCTCGCCATCGGTCCGGATCTCGGAGCAGGACCGGAGAGTTCAGCGCCACCGGATCGTGAACCTCTCGATCAGGGAGATGGCCCCGAACAGGAGCATCGCCATCACCGAGAGGAGGAATACCGCCGCGAAGAGCCGATCGGTCAATAGCTGGGCGTTGTCCTGGAGGATCAGGTATCCCAGCCCCTCGCTTGCACCGACCCACTCTCCGAACACCGCACCGATCACCGCCACCGCTACGGCGATCTTCGCGCCGCTGAACAGGTTGGGGAGAGCGGAAGGCAGCTCGACCGAGGTCAGTATCCGCCTCCTGTTGGCGTCGAGGCTGCGCATCATGCCGATCAGGTCCCGGTCGACAGACCGGAGGCCGTCGAGGGTGTTGACCGCGATCGGGAAGAAGCAGATCAGGGCGATGATCGCGAGCTTGGGGCCGATTCCGTAGCCGAACCAGACCACGAGGATCGGGGCGATCACGATCACGGGAATCGTCTGGGAGGCCACCGCGAGCGGATACGCAGCTCGTCGCAGGGGTTCGAAGAGGTGGAACCCGACAGCCGCCGCCACCCCGACCACTAGTGCCAGGGCAAACCCTGCAACGACCTCGATCAGAGTCACCAGAGCGTTCTCGGCAAGTATCTGGCGGTCCTCCCAGAGCACCGCGGCCACCTCGGAGGGGGACGGGACCAGCAGCGGGTCGAGACCGAGGGTCTCCGCAAGGAAGCCGGTCGAGGCCGCCACCTGCCAGGCGGCGAGGAAGAGGGCGACCAGGAAGAGCGGTGGAACCCAGTCCCGGACTACGTTCACGATCCCGCTCCTGCCCGTAGGTGGCCTGCAACCTCGCGATGGGCCTCGATGAATTCCGGCGAGGCGATCGCTTCCAGTCGTTCGACGCCCTCGGTGTCGGGGGCGTCGACCACGGCAACCACCCGGGCCGGTCTCGGAGAGAGCACGATCACCCGTCCGCAGAGGTAGATGGCTTCATCGAGGTCGTGCGTGACCAGGATCGTCGTCCTGCCCTCCTCGGCCAGCAGGGGCCCGATCCATTCCTGGAGCTCGGCCCGGGTGATCCCGTCCAGCGAGGCAAAGGGCTCGTCGAGGAGCATGACCCCCTTGCCCGAGAGCAGGGTCCGCGCGAAGGCGACCCGCTGCCGCATTCCTCCCGAGAGCCTTCCGGGCAGGTAGGACTCGAAGCCTTCGAGGCCGACCCTTACGAAGGTGTCCGTCGCTGCCTCCCGGGCGCGGCTTCTGCCCATTCCCCTGTTGACCAGCGGCAGACAGGCGTTGTCGAGCGCGCTCATCCAGGGCAGCAGGCAGTCCCGCTGGGGCATCCAGGCACATCTCTCCAGCCGCTCGCCGGCCCCGTCCGAGGAGCCGACCGAGACCGTACCTTCGTCCTGCTCACCGAGGCCGGCGATGATCTCGAGCAGGGTCGACTTCCCGCAGCCCGAAGGGCCGACCACTGCGGTGAGGCTTCCGGCGGCGAGGGAGAAGGAGATCGAATCGAGCACGGCGAGCCCGCCCCGGCTCCTGGTGATTCCTTCTGCCTCGATCCCGTCGCCCATTTCCGGGCAGTCTAGGTCGGCCGCCGATGTCGCACCGGGAGGCCATGGACCGCTCGGATACCCTTTCGTTTCGATGGAACGCGAAGGCATCGATCCTGGCGACGGAGTGCACCGGATACCGGCGATCGCCCGGATCGTCGATTCCGGAAAGTTTCAGGCCTTCATCTTCGTCGTCATCGTGCTCAACGCGATCGTCCTCGGCCTCGAGACCTACAACGGGATAACCGATCGCTACGGCGACACTCTCTATCTGCTCAACGAGATCTTCCTGGGGGTCTTCATCGTCGAGGTCTCGCTCAGGATCGCCTCTTACGGGAAGGAGCCCTGGAACTACTTCCGGAACGGCTGGAACGTCTTCGACTTCGTCGTCGTCTTCGCGGTCTTCATCCCGGGCGTCCGCCAGAACGCCTCGCTCCTGAGGCTGGTCCGCCTGCTCCGGGTCGTGAGGGTCGTCAGCGTCCTTCCAGACCTTCGCGTCCTGATCTCGGGGATGGGCAGGGCCCTTCCCCCGATCGCCTCGATGGCCGCGATGGCGGTGCTGCTCCTCTTCATCTACGGAATGGTCGGGTGGAAGATCTTCGGCGAGGAGTTGCCCGAGCGGTGGGGTGACATCGGCAGCGCCATGCTCACCCTCTTCACCGTGCTGACCCTCGAGGGCTGGAACGAGATCCTCTTCGCAGGCCAGGAGGTGACCAGATGGTCCTGGGTCTTCTTCGTCAGCTTCGTCCTGATCGCTTCGTTCCTGCTGATCAACATCCTGATCGCGATCATCATCAATGCGGTCGAGGAGGCCCGGGACGCCGAGCGGACCCACGAGGCAGAAGAGCGGCTGCAGGCCGCGCAGGAGTCGGGCATCGCGGCGGACCCCCTCCAGAACGCCCTCGACCGGCTGGCCGAGCTCAAGTCCTCGATCGGAGAGGTAGAGACCGAGATCACCGCTTTTCGAATCCGCAGCGAGGAGCAGGACGGTTCGGCGCCGCCTCCCGCCCGCGAGCGACGGAAGCTGAGGGCAAGCGGTCGGCGTGGCCGGGGAATGTGACGACGGCGCTGGCCGTGCCCCTGATCGACGCCCCTGATCGATCCCCCTGATTGAATGGCCGGGTGAGGGTCTCAGCCAAAGCCGACTACGCGATCCGGGCTGCCGCCGAGCTGGCCAGCTCGGATGGCGAGCCGATCAAGGGCGAACACCTCGCCGAGGCCCAGGACATCCCCCTGCAGTTCCTCGAACAGATCCTGCTCGAACTGAAGAAGGCCGGAATAGTGAGGACTCGTCGGGGCGCAAAAGGTGGCTACTGGCTGGCGAAGCCGTCTTCCGAGGTGAACCTGGCCGAAGTCATCAGGGCGGTCGAGGGTCCGATCGCAAACGTCCAGTCGGCGCCGCCCGAGTCGATCACCTACAGGGGCAACGCCGCCAGCCTCCAGGAGGTCTGGATCGCAGTGAGGGCGAGCCTCAGGCAGGTCCTGGAGTCAGTGACCCTCGACCAGATCGTGTCGGGCGATCTCCCCGAGGAGGTCACATCGCTGGCCCGTCCAGATGACGCCTGGGTGACGCGCCGGTCGCTTCCCTGATCCTCCGTCTCCACTCGGGCCGGATGGATAACGAGATTTTCCCCGGACCGCCCGAATATTCACCTATCGTTCCGGGTTAGCGAGATAGCCGACGAGGGGCGCCCGGTCCGGATCCGGATGTCGCCCCGGAAGGGAACCGGAGTGGAGCCGAAGGCCGATGTCGATCAGGGAGGGTCACAGGGTGGTGGTGTGATCACCAGACGCGATCTGGTTCGGGCCGGAGTCGGGACGGCGGCCGGAGCCGCGGTGTCCGGTGGGCTCCTCTCGAGAGCACTGGAGGCGATGGCGGCGCCGGCCGTTCCGGGCGCAGGGCCCTACGGCCCGCTCGGATCGCCCGATGGAAACGGGGTTCGGCTACCGGATGGATTCAGCTCCAGGTTGATTGCCCGGGCCGGTCAGCAGATCGGACCGCGGCCCTACACCTTCCACACGCTCCCCGACGGCATGGGGACCTACCGCACCAAAGATGGGGGGTTCATCCTGGTCTCCAACAGCGAAGCCCCGGATGTTCCACCCCTCTGGACGATCGGCACCGCGGCGATCCGGTTCGACCGGGACTTCGAGGTCACCGATGCCTACCCGATCCTGGAGGGAACCTCGATCAACTGTGCCGGTGGCACCACTCCGTGGAACACCTGGCTTTCCTGCGAGGAGTTCGATCGCGGACAGGTCTTCGAGTGCGACCCCTTCGGCGAGAAGGAGGCGATCGTCCACCCGGCGATGGGGGTCTTCAAGCACGAGGCATCGGTGATCGATCCGGTCGGGAGGCAGGCCTTCCTGACCGAGGATCTCGGTGACGGCTGTTTCTACCGCTTCGTCCCCGACCGTTACCCGGACCTTTCGAAGGGCCGGTTGGAGGTTGCGGTCGTGGACCCCGACGGAAAGGTCGAGTGGGCAGAGGTTCCGGACCCCGAATACACAGGCTCGGTCCCGACCCGCAAGCAGGTTCCGGAGGCGACGACCTTCAAGCGGGGCGAGGGCGCCTGGTACGACGATGGAGTCGTCTACTTCGCCACCACCCAGGACGATCGGGTCTACGCCTATCACTGCGCATCGGAGATGCTCGAGGTCCTCTATGACGGGGTAGCCCTCGGGGAGGAGGCCCCGCTCCACGACACCGACAACGTCACGGTCTCGCCGGTCTCGGGCGATCTCTATGTCGCCGAGGACGCCGGCGAACACCAGATTTGCATCATCAGCACCGAAGGTCAGGCGGCTCCATTCCTCCAGCTGCCCGGTCCCGAGCACTCCTCATCGGAGTTGACCGGTCCGGTCTTCGATCCGACCGGCAACCGGCTCTACTTCTCGTCCCAGAGGGCGACCGGGGGCGGCATCGTCTTCGAGATCTCGGGTCCGTTCCGGCGGACCAGGGGAGAGCCGGTGTTCGATACCGCCGCCCCAGTCACCCGGATCCGGACCCTCGGCAAGCCGGGTCTGCGCGGCCTGATCAAGTCCGGACAGGGCTTCGCGATCTCGGTTTCGGACCTCTCGTATCCGGTCGAGGCCGAGGCCAGGTTGGTCACGAGGCTGAAGAGGGCGGCCGGAAAGGGGGCCGGCGAGGTCACCCTGGCACGGGTTCCGCTCCGATTCGAACGCCCTGGCGAGAAGGTCGTGCGGTTGAGGCCCGCCGGCAGGTACGGGTCACGCCTCAGGAGGCTCAGGGGGGTCAGAGCCAGGCTCGTGGTCGAGGCCACCGACCTCAAGGGCAACCGTTCGGCGACGGTCAAGCAGGTCCGCTTCGACTGACCCCTGCGTGCCGGCCCACTAGCGCCGGGTGCGGCGCCCCGGTGCCCGTTCGACCGGGGGTCTGCCGGTCGCGATCACGTCCACGAACTGCTCGAGGTGCTCGGTCTTCCAGCATTCGAAAGCGCCGTCGCAGAACGGGATGTAGCTGCTCATGACCGAGTCGCCGTAGTTCCAGTAGGGCTCTGGTTCGGGATTGAGCCAGAAGGTCCGGTTCGCGCGGTCGGTGACGGAGGCGAAGGCAGCGGTGGCCGGTGGCCGCCCGTTCGTCCTCGCGTCGCCGAGGACGATCACGGTCGAGCGGGGCCCGAGATCGGATGAGACCTGCTCGAGGAATGCCTGCCAGACCCGGCCGTAGTCGGTGTAACCGGATACGTCGGCAACACCGCCCTCCGCAGTGATCCGCTCCGAGACCCGGGCGAAGTCCCGCTCGGTCTCGAACAGTTCGGTCACCTCGGATATCCGCTCGATGAAGACGAAGCTCCTCAGCCGCCGGAAGGCGTCGTGCATGGCATGGATGACCGAGAGGAAGAAGGTCGATGCCGAGCTGACCGAAGTAGAGACGTCGCAGAGGACGTAGATCTCGGGCTTGCGTGGACGGCGGGGTCGATATCTGAGGTCCAGCGGCACTCCGCCCGTCTGGAGCGATGCCCGGGCCGTTCGACGGAAGTCGACGACCCGCCCACGGGTGGCACCCCTCTGGTCATGACCGATCGTCGCCAGGCGCCGCTTCATCCGTGCCACCGAGCGCTGGACCTCGGCGAGGTCGGCTGCGCCTCGCATCGGCAGGCTCCTGTTGAGGTCCGAGAGCGGCTTCGGTGGAGGCAGCTCGCCCTGTTTGCGGATCTGCTCCCGGCGGAGTTCGTTCCTCAGGTGACGCTCGAATCTCATTCGCTCGGCCGTCGTCGGTCCGTCGCCGCCGGCGTCAGCGGCATCGGCCGGCGACAGGTCGAGCCCTCGCCTGATCCGCTGCAGGTCGACGCCGACCACACCTGAACGCTCGCCTTCCCTGGCGAAGACCTCGATCGCAAGCCTCGCCAGATCGGCCATCGCCGATTCGTTTCCGGATCGGATCGCCTCGATCACGGCGTCGGAGAGGGCATCCATGTCGATCTCTTCGCGGAGCTCCGGATCCAGTCGCTCTCCCTGTGGTCTCGGGTCGCCATCTTCGTGCTCCAGAGCGGCCGTTTCGGTCGCCCTGAAGAAGAAGTCGTCGAACACGAGGTCGAACACCTCCCGGTCCTTCCTCGACTTCGCGACGGTGGTCGCGATCGCCTCCCTGAAGTCGGCCGGCTCCTGCCAGGGGATCGCCTCGAGGGCCAGGGTCGCGTCGAGGAGCTCGGAAGTCCCTACCGGCACCCCTTCCGACCGAAGTCGATCGGTGAACTCGATCAACCGGTCGGCCATGCCGCCTCCTCGGCGGTCAGGGTCGCCCGGTCCGGTCACGCAGTCCCGTTCCCGGATGGGCCGGGTCCGGCTCGCCTCGACCCGTTCCCGAGCATCGGGGCAATCTTCTCGGCTACCGCGTCGAGGTCGGAACGGTGCTTGACGATGATTGAGAGCGACTCCCTGAATGTCGTCTCGTCGATGTCCTCGGCGCCCATCAGGATCAGGGTCCTCGCCCAGTCGATCGACTCCGAGATCGAAGGTGGCTTCTTCAGGTCGAGGGCCCTGACCATCGCGATCACCTCGACCAGCCTCTCGGCCAGACGGGCGTCGATGTCGGGCTCGTGGAGCCTGACGATCTCGGCCTCCAGCTCCGGTTCCGGATAGTCGATCCAGAGGTAAAGACATCTCCTCTTCAGTGCCTCGGTCAGCTCCCGCGAGTTGTTCGAGGTGATCACCACGATCGGGTGGGTCGTCGCCTCGACCCGTCCCAACTCCGGGATCGTGATCTGGAAATCCGACAGGAGCTCCAGCAGCATCGCCTCGAACTCCTGGTCCGTCTTGTCGAGCTCGTCGATCAGCAGGACCACCGGCTCCGGACTTGCGATCGCCCGCATCAGGGGTCTCTCCAGCAGGAACTCGTCGGAGAAGACCGTGTCGAGGCCTCCCTCGCCTTCACCACCTGCCGAGCTCGCCTGGATCTGGAGCAGCTGCTTCCGGTAGTTCCACTCGTAGAGCGCCTTGGCCTCGTCGAGACCCTCGTAGCACTGGAGCCGCACGAGCTCCCTGCCGGTCGACCTCGCCAGCGCCTTGGCCAGCTCCGTCTTCCCGACTCCGGCCGGTCCCTCGACCAGGATCGGCTTCCCCAGTCGCTGCGCCAGGAACGCGATCAGTGCGGCCGAATCGTCGGCCAGATAGGAGGAATCCCTCAGCGCTGCGGAGACCTCTGTCGGTGAGGCGGGCAGGTCCGATTCGAGTTCGGGCATCCGGGCAAGGATAGGGCAGGTACTTCCGGAGCCGCCTCCCGTCGGTCGGATCGGACTACCCTTGCGGGCATGGGAAGGCTCGACGACGTCGACCTGACGCTCGACTATTCGAAGCAGAAGGCACTGAAGAAGCTGGCAAGGGCGCAGGCCCGCCTTACGGCACTGCGGCTCACGCTCGGTGGACAGCTCGGCACGGGTGAACTCGGACCGCCGGTCCTGATCCTGATGGAGGGGTGGGACGCTTCGGGCAAAGGTGGCGCGATCAAGCGCCTCGTCTTCCCGCTCGATCCGCGTCACGTCAGGGTGGCCCAGTTTGCGGCACCGACGCCGGACGAGCTGAGGCATCACTTCCTGTGGCGCTTCCAGTGGGCGCTTCCCGGCTGGGGCGGCATGGCCGTTCTCGATCGCAGCTGGTACGGACGGGTCCTGGTCGAGCGGGTCGAAGAGCTGACCGAGAAGAAGGTCTGGAAACGTGCCTATCGGGAGATCTCGGGCTTCGAGCGGGGTCTGGCCGAGGAGGGCGCCATCGTGATCAAGTTCTGGCTGCATATCTCGCCGGAAGAGCAGCTCAAGCGGTTCGAGGCCAGAGAGAAGGATCCGCTCAAGCAGTGGAAGCTCACCGACGAGGACTGGCGAAACAGGAAGCGCCGTGCCGATTACGAGGCCGCCGTCGAGGAGATGCTCGACAAGACCGATACCGAGCATGCCCCGTGGTTCGTGATTCCCGGGGAATCGAAGCGTTACGCGCGGGTGGCAGTGATAGAGACGGTCAACGCCAGGATCGAGGCCGGGATGAAGCGGTGGGGCATCGATCCGCCCGATCACGCCTGAGCGTCGGTACTCCCTACTGAGTACTGAGGATTGCCCTCCGCCGCTACTGGATCGGGATGTCGGTCCCGGTCTCTTCCGGTCGATCCGAATCGGAGCCCGGTGAGCGGTCCGGTTGCCCCTGCCAGACGCCCGAGGTCTTGTCCGAGTAGGCGTTGAGGAAGGCACGCATCACGTTGAAGGCCTCGTTCTGGATCGCCTCCAGCTGGCTCTTCAGGTCCGGCGGAGCCGCCGTCCTGACCAACTCGGCAGAGCGACAGATCGGGCACCACTCGAGGCACTCCTGACCGGAACCCGGTCGGCCGTGGCCTTCGGCGCTTCCCGAGCTCCTGTTCGAGCGGCCGGCACGGGTTCGGGAGAACTCGCCCCAGAACCTGTCGGCCCCGGGAGGGAGCGTCGAAGGGTCGCCATTGGCGCTGGCCGTTTCGCCGGCCCGTCCGGCCTCACTCGCATTCATATTCATCCCTGATCATCCTCATAGAAGACTTCGAGCATCCCGTCCTCGAAAGAGGCCCGGGTCGGTTGCCGCGACCTGAGGCCGGAGGGGAGCATGATAGTCCGCCTGAGATCGCCGAGGGTGACGATCAGCTCATCGCCTTCGTGCCGTAACCCGAGGTCTCCCTTCTCGACGAACGGGACCGAAATCCTGATCACCGTTCGTCCCTCTTCGCTCAGCACCTCACGTCCGGGGCCGTCGGAAAGGGCTGCCGCCGGGTCGAGGTCGCCGAACAGATCGTCGGCCAACTCGGCCTGCATCCCGGTGCCGCGGACCTCCCGGTCGAAGTACCGCGCGGTCAGGACGGTGA
The DNA here is from genome assembly GCA_903939845.1 of uncultured Solirubrobacterales bacterium. Lineage (GTDB taxonomy): Bacteria > Actinomycetota > Thermoleophilia > Solirubrobacterales > 70-9 > 67-14. The sequence goes on along the minus strand of CAJAIJ010000020.1, from coordinate 56,669 downwards.
TCGGGGCGAAGGCGTCCTCGACCTCTTCGAGGTGGGCTGCCTGCCGTGTTCGCCAGGCATCGAAATAGGTTCCCTCGACCTCGTCGGGAAAGACCCTGTTGACCACCACGGCGTCGGTCCGGTATCCGTAGAGGCAGAGGTGGGTGAATGTCCTGCGGGCTTCGTCGATAACCATCCTGTCGGGGTTCATGACCAGGCGGATCGAGGTCGCCTCTGAAGTCTTGAGGATCTCGTCCATGTCGACCAGTCGCTCGACCAGGTCCTCGACCTGTTCGATCATCTCCGGCTCCGGAAGCGAGATATCCAGCGCCTTGGCCAGCGGCGCGGCCGTGCTCAGCAGGTTCCGATTCCACGGGAACACCTTCTTCATCCACCAACGGGCGATCTCGGGGAACCCGAGCAGCTTGAGCGTCTCCCCGGTCGGAGCACAGTCGATCACCAGCACGTCGAACTCGCCCGAGTCCCAGTGTCGCTTGATCTCCAGGAGTGCGAACAACTCATCCATTCCGGGAGGAACCGTCAGCTCCTCGGCCCGGACCCGGTCCACTCCCTGCGAGGCCAGGACCCCGCTCATCCAGGTCGAGACCCGGTCCCAGTTCTCCCTCATGCCGTTGATCGCGGTCACCTCCTGCCCCCAGAGGCCGGATCCGACCTCTATCGGGTCGGGACCGAGCTCGACTCCGAGCGAGTCGGCGAGGCTGTGGGCCGGATCGGTGGAGAGGACGAGTGTCTTCATGCCCGAGTCTGCGCAGCGGCCGGCCGTCGCTGCCGCGACGCTGGTCTTGCCAACTCCTCCCTTGCCCGTATAGAGGATCGTCCTCGGCGGCATCGTCGGCCGAGGGTATAGGCTGCCCGACCCTGAGAACCCCGAGATTCCCCAAGATCGCCCCGATTCTCATCGCTTTGGCACTGGGACTGTCCGGCTGTGCCGGAGGCGATCGACCGGATCCCGAAACCCTTCTCGATCAGGCCTTCTCCCGATCCTCGCTCCTGGCCGGAGGGGTCGGTCCGACCACGGTCGAAGTGGCTTCGCTCGGTTTTCGGGACAGGGTGCTCGAGGCCCGGGAAGTCGCCGTCGCAGCCTCGACCCACCGGGAGCTGCTCGAGGCGCTCGCCTCGAGTGCCTCTTCCGACGGGGCAGCGATCGGACTGGTCTCGCTCGCCAGTGATCTCGAGACAGGGGAGAGGGGAGAGGTCAACGGTGTCGAGGCCTGGCCCGTTTCGGGGACGATCGAGACCGGAGACCTGCTGGAGGCACTGAGGGAAGGCGACGGGGCAGGCCTGGGCCAGGATCTGGGGGTCGGTGGACGGGACTCGCTCGAGAGGACCTTGCGGGGCGTCGGGTTCGAGGCCTGGATCTCGACCGATACGGAAGCGCTCGAGAGGCTCGACCTCACGGTCGAACTCGACGACCCTGGCAACGCTCTGCCTCCGTCCAGAATCCGTTTCAGGCTCGATGCACCTCGCGACGCCGCTCGCGTAGAGGACAATGGAGTCCAATGAACATCGTCCTCCTCCTGACCAGCTTCGCGATCATCCTCGCCGGTGCCCTCCTGTTCACGAATGCGATCGAGTGGGCCGGCCACAAACTCGACATGGGCCAGGGCGCCGTCGGGAGTTTGCTCGCAGCCGTCGGCACCGCAATGCCGGAAACCCTGATCCCGATCGTCGCGATCATCGGAGGAGCTGCCGGCAGCGACGAAGTGGCGGTCGGCGCGATCGTCGGCGCCCCGTTCCTCCTCGCCACGATCGCCATGGCTCTGGTCGGGCTGTCTGCACTCGCCTACGCGAAGAGGCGGCCGACCGGACGCAGGCTGGACGTCCACGTCGAAACCCTCGACCGTGACCTGCTCGTCTTCCTGGCCTTCTTTTCGGTCGCGCTCGTGGTCGGTGCGATCGACACCCCGGCCTGGGTCGAGATTGCGGTTGGCGTGGCCTTCCTTCTCGGCTACCTCGGCTACGTGGCGGTGACTCTGAGAAACGGTGGAGAGGCCGCCGAACATCACGAGATGGACGTCCTGATCATGGATCGCCGCAAGGAGCGCCACGACGCTCCCCCTCCGAACGGGATCATCGCGATTCAGGCCCTGGTCGGCCTCGGGGCGATGGTCGGTGGAGCCCACCTGTTCGTCCACGAGCTGGTCATCCTCGCCGACGCCCTCGGAGCCTCGGCGGTCGTCCTGTCCCTGATCCTCGCTCCGCTTGCGACCGAGCTGCCCGAAAAGGCCAACTCCTTCTTCTGGGTCAGGGAGGGCAAGGATTCCCTGGCACTCGGCAACATCACCGGGGCGATGGTCTTCCAGTCGATGGTTCCGGTGTTCTTCGGAATGGTCTTCATCGAGTGGAGCCTCGACTCGACCGCCCTGTTCTCGATGTTCCTCGGCCTGGCCGGCGGCGTGGTTGCCTATTGGGCCCTGCGCCTGAAAGGGTCATTCGGCCTGCCGGCGGTGGCGATCTGGGCCGCCCTCTATGCCTCGTTCATCATCTTCGTGACGGTCTAGCGTCGGGCCTCGGGGCTCCGACCCCGATCAGGGAAATCAGGAGAGCTCGGCCAGGGCCCCCAGCACGAGGTCATCGTGCTTCTTCGGCTGGACCTTGGGAAAGACCCTGGCGGCCCTCCCGTCGGGGCCGATGATGAAGGTCGCCCGTTGGACTCCCATGTACTTCTTGCCGTACATCGACTTCTCGACCCAGGTGCCGTAGGCCTCGGCGACCGAGTGGTCGGGATCGGCCAGCAGGGTGAAGTCGAGGTCCTGATTGTCGGCGAACTTCGCGATGTCGGCGACCTCGTCCGGCGAGACGCCGATCACGGTCGCTCCGGCGGCCTCGTAGTCGGCCTTCCGGTCTCGAACTCCGCAGGCCTGGGTCGTGCACCCGGGGGTGCTGGCTCGTGGATAGAAGTAGAGGACCACGGTCTGTCCCTCGAAATCCGAGAGGGAGACGGGCTTGCCGCCCTGGTCGTCGAGAGTGAAGCTCGGAGCCACGTCGCCTTCTTCGAGCATTCAGTCCTCCCGACCGGGCTCCTGGCCCTCTTCGTCCTCGTCGACTTCGTCGTCGCCCTGTTCGAGGGCAGTCTCGGACACCGATCCCGGGCCGCCCGCGTGGTAGTGGGTCTGGAAGGTCTCGAGCAGCTCGTCGCGGCCGTGCTCGTCGACCGGAACCTCCTCCGATATCCGGACCCAGTCGGCGCCCTCGAATTCCTCCATGTTGAAGATCTCCTGGTCGATCGAGACCGAATCGTCGACCACCAGAATCACCTCTGTCTGGGGGTTGAAGTAGGTGCCCGGCTGGACCGCCAGATCTTCGAGTTCAAGTTTTTCGCCCGGATCGCTCATGACACCGATCTTAGCCGGACCGGTTGGCGGTCAGGTCCATTCCCTGATCCGTTTCTCGACTTCGGTCTCGACGTCGAGCGGTTCCTCGCCGCGCCTTGCCCGCCGTTCGTTGTTGGCGACCACCAGCTGGCGGATCTCGATCCTGATCTCGGCGTGTTCGACCTCTCCGGCCGGACCGGACACGGTGTCTCTCGTCGCCAGCAGCCTCGTGACCTCTTCCTCGATCTCGATCCCATCCTCGCCCCTTGCCCTTCTGCGGTAGTCGGAGGCGATAACCATCTGCCGGATCTCCTCCTCGGTCTCGCGCCTCTCGAGGGCAGGGTCCCCTGGACCGTGCGGGTGGGCGTCCGAGTCCCGATCGATGGCCCACGGGCCCTTGCCTAGTTGTTCGAGGCTCTTTCCGGACCGGGCAAACATCACGGCCGCGATCGGGGCGACGACGACTACGGTCAAGAGGACCACCAGGCCGAAATCCGAAGCCGATGTCGCCGCAATCATCACGGTGAAAGGTTACGCCGGTCCGGCAGGGTTCCGCTACCCTTCGGTAATACAAGTTGACTGACGAGTCAATCAGGTCGGTTCCGAGGCCGTGGGTCGGGAACCGGGCAGAGTTCAGAAAGACCTCACCGAACGAAAGAGAGTCGAAGAACAGTGGTCGATTTCACACTTACAGATGAGCAGAAGGACCTCCAGGAGATGGCGCACAACTTCGCCGAGAACGAGATGCGACCGGTCGCCTGGGAATACGACAAGGACGGCACCTGGCCCCAGGAAGTTCTGGACAAGGCCTGGGAGCTCGGCCTCATGAACAACCACCTCAACGTCGAGTACGGCGGAGCCGGTCTCGACTACCTGTCGGGCTGTCTGATCGAGGAAGAGCTGGCCTGGGGATGCTCGGGGATCGGCACCAGCATCGGCGCCAACGGCCTCGCCGCCGCGCCGGTCGAGCTGGGTGGATCGGAAGAGACCAAGAAGAAGTACCTCGGCATGCTCGCCGAGGCGCCGAAGCTGGCCTCCTTCTGCCTGACCGAGCCCGACGCCGGATCCGACGTTGCCGGAATGAAGACCAGAGCCGTCAAGAAGGGCGACAAGTACGTCCTCAACGGTTCCAAGTGCTTCATCACCAACGGTCAGTACGCCGATTGGTACACGGTCTACGCCAAGACCGATCCGGACGCGGGCAGTCGCGGGATCACGGCCTTCGTGGTCGACCGTCAGGACGGCGTCACGATCGACAAGAAGGAAGACAAGATGGGCCAGCGGGCATCCAACACCGCGACCGTCACCTTCAATGACGTCGAGGTTCCGGCCGAGAACATGCTGGGCGAGGAGAACAAGGGCTTCAAGCTCGCGATGATGACCCTCGACCGGACCCGTCCCGGCGTTGCCGCGATGGCCGTGGGCATCGCCCGGGCCGCGATGGAGGCCGCCGCCGACTACTCCAAGGAGCGTCAGCAGTTCGGGGTGCCGATCGCAATGCATCAGGCGATCCAGTTCCTGATTGCCGACATGTCGGTCAAGGTCGATGCGGCCCGTCTGCTGACCTGGCTCTCTGCCTGGCAGCTCGACAACGGCTTGCGCAACACGCTCTCCTCGTCTCAGGCCAAGCGGTTTGCGGCCGACTCCGCGATGGAAGTCACCACCGACGCCGTCCAGGTGTTCGGGGGCTACGGCTTCATCAAGGAGTACCCGGTCGAGAAGTTCATGCGTGACGCCAAGATCATGCAGCTCTACGAAGGCACCAGCCAGATTCAGCGGATGGTCATCGCCCGCGAGGTGCTGCTGCCGCGCAACGTCTAGGCAGACGCAACACCGACGCTTCACCGGGACGGCGCCTTCGGGCGCCGTCCCTTTTTCTGCCCCGGGACCGTCAGCGCCCGGGGACCGGTGGTCCGCGGGGCCGGAAGGGTAGCCTCCACCGGATGGAAGCAACGATGGAGCAGGACAAGCAGAAAGGGGCGCCCGGCGGTTCGATCGTTACTGCCCGGGGGCTCGAGAGGGTCTATGGCGAGGGAGAGGCCGCCGTCCGTGCCCTCGACGGGGTGGACGTCGAGTTCGAGAAGGGTCGTTTCACCTCGATCATGGGTCCGTCCGGCTCCGGAAAGTCGACCCTGATGCACATCCTCGCCGGGCTCGATCGCCCGACTGCCGGGACTGTCGAGATCGACGGCGTCGAGATCACCGATCTCGATGACGGTGAGTTGACCGAGCTTCGCCGGGACAAGCTCGGCTTCGTCTTCCAGTTCTTCAACCTCCTGCCGGTCCTGACCGCCGAGGAGAACATCCTCCTGCCGCTCACGATCGCCAAGAGGGCCCCCGACCCGGAATGGGTCGACACGGTGGTCGAGCGTGTCGGTCTCTCGGACCGTCGCAGCCACCGTCCGGCCGAGCTCTCGGGAGGCCAGCAGCAGCGAGTCGCCGTAGCCCGGGCGCTCGTCACCAAGCCGGCCGTGCTGTTTGCCGACGAGCCAACCGGAAACCTGGATTCGAAATCCTCGGCCGATGTTCTCGAGTTGCTCAGGGGCGCGGTCGACGAGTTCGACCAGACCGTGATCATGGTTACCCACGAGCCCGATGCGGCCGCCCACGGCGATCGACTGATCGCCCTCCGGGACGGTCGTCTGGTCCATGATGCCCCGCCGGTCTCGGCCGACGCCGTGATCGAGCTGCTCAAGACCCTGGCCTGAGTTCCTCGATTTGCTCCGGCTAAGCCTGAAGAACCTCTTCGCCCGCAAGTGGCGGACTGCGATGACCGCGATTGCGGTCGTATTCGGCATCGCTCTTGTTTCGGGCACCTATGTCCTGACCGACACCACCAACGGGGCCTTCGACGACATCTTCGTCCGCTCCAACGAGCGGATAGACGTGACGGTCACCCGGCAGGAGCAGGTCCGCCAGTTCGACGGCAGCGTCCCGGCCTTCTCCGAGAGCTATCTGAAGCGGGTTCGTTCGGTCCAGGGCGTCGAGGTCGCCCAGGGCTCGGTCTTCGCGACCGGCTCGATCCTCAACCTCGAGAACGAGTCCACCGGGGCACCCTTCGCGCCCCAGTTCATCTCCTCCGGGCTGCCATCCCGGCTCTCCTCGATCGAGTACGTGGAGGGTCGGAAGGCCGACCGGCCGGGAGAGGCCGCGCTCGATCTCGAGGCGGCCAAGCGGGGAGGGGTCGAGATCGGGGGAAGGATCCGCCTGATCGGGTCGGGTCCGGCCCGACTCTTCGAGGTGGTCGGGCTCACTCAGCTCGGTGGAGCCTCTTTCGGCGGAACCTCGATCGCACAGGTCACCCTTTCCGAGGCTCAGTCCCTGACCGGTCGGGAAGGCAGGTTCGACCAGATCTCCGTCGGTGGTGACGGCACGGTCAGCGACGAAGAGCTGAGGGATCGGATCGCCGAGGTCCTGCCGGCCGACCTCCTGGTCGAGACCGGCCAGGAGAATGCCGACCGCCAGGCGAGCGACATTCGCGACGGCCTCAGCTTCCTGACGATCGCCCTGTTCGCATTTGCCGCGATTTCGCTGCTGGTCGGATCCTTCGTGATCTTCAACGTCTTCTCGATCACGGTCGCCCAGCGGACCCGTGAATTCGGGATGCTGCGAACCCTCGGTGCATCCCGACGGCAGATCCTCGCCACGGTTCTGGCCGAGGGAGTCCTGATCGGTTTGATCGCTTCGGGACTCGGCCTGCTGGTGGGCATTGCTCTGGCCGAGGGCCTCAGTGCCCTGCTCAGTGTTTTCGGGGCCGAGCTTCCGAGCAAGTCACTCGTGATCGCACCTCGAACGATCGTGGCCTCGTTCATCGTCGGAGTCGGAGTGACCCTGGTCTCCTCCCTGATTCCGGCCTTCCGGGCAACGAGGGTGCCGCCGATTGCGGCCCTCTCCGAGAACGTCCTCCAGACGGGCCGGACCCGACTCTGGATTCGTGCCCTGGTCGCGATCGTTCTTGCCGTCATCGGAGTAGCGCTCATCGCCTCGGTCCTGGTCGACGACATAGAGGGCGGGGCAGGGGCCGCTCGCATCGGAGGCGGCGCCGTGGCGCTGGTGGTCGCGATTTCGATCTTCAGCCCCCGCCTGATCCAGCCGATGGTCAGATTGATCGGAATCCCCGTTCGTGCCGTCGGCGGCCTGACTGGAAGGCTGGCGACCGAGAATGCACTCCGCAGTCCTTCGCGGACCGCCGTCACCTCGGCCGCCTTGATGATCGGCATAGCCCTGGTCGCCTTCGTCTCGATCTTCGCCTCCGGCCTGAACAGCTCGGTGACCGACGTCATCGACCAGAACCTCGAGGGCGAGATCGTGCTCCAGGGTCCCGGCGGATTCGTTCCGATTCCGCCGGAAGCGGTGCGTGAGGCCGCAAAGGTCGACGGCGTCAGGGCCGCCTCGGGGATCCGCTTCGCCCAGATCAAGGTTGCCGGGTCTGGCGAGCGCCAGCTCTCTTCGGTCCAGCCGGACACGGTCGACCAGGTGATCCAGGTCGACTGGGCCGAGGGCTCCCCCAGGGCCCTGGCCGAGCTCTCGGGAGACAAGGCAGTGATCTCGCAGGGTCTTTCCAGCGCCGAACGTCTGGCTATCGGCGACGACTTCCGGGTTCTCTCTCCCACCGGCACGAGGACGAAGCTCGAGGTGATCGGGATCATGGCATCGGGCAACCTCGATCTGCTCGGGGACATCGTGGTGGCCGAACCCTCGATGCTCGAGAACTTCGGCGTGGCCGAGGACCAGTTCGCCCTGGCCCGGGTCGATTCCGGAGCCGATGTCGAAGAGGTCAAGAACCGGGTGGCCGACAGGCTCGATCGGACGAACTTCCCGACCGTGGAGGTCCTCAATCAGGAGGAGCTGAAGGACCGCCAGAAGGAGCAGATCAATGCCCTCCTGGCACTGATCTATGTCCTGCTTGCGCTGGCCGTAGTGGTCTCTCTCGTCGGGATCGTGGTCACCCTCATCCTCTCCATCTACGAGCGCACCCGTGAGCTCGGAATGGTGAGGGCCATCGGCATGTCCCGCCGGCAGGTCCGTCGGATGGTCACCTACGAGGCAGTGATCACGGCCGTGCTCGGGGCGATCGCAGGACTGATCCTCGGCATCCTGTTCGCCTTCCTGATGGGAATTCCGCTGGAGGGCGAGGGCTTCGTGCTGAGCTATCCGATCGGGACTCTCGCCCTGATCCTCGTCCTCAGCGCCCTCGCCGGCGTATTGGCCGCGGTCTACCCGGCCCGCAAGGCCGCAAAGCTGGATGTACTCGAGGCGATCTCCTACGAGTAGGGGGAGAGCGGCCCTACTTCCGCGTCTCGCAACGAAATCATGTGAGCTGCACATGTTCAAAGGGATGAGGCGGTAGGTGCCGATGTTGTGATGCCCTCTTGCCCCCAACCGTGGGCCGAACCGGCAATCGTTCACATTCTGTTCATGGGAGGATTCGATTCGGTGTCAAGTGGGAACCGAAATCGGGCTGACGGCTGGAAGTACGCAAAGGCCTCCGGACATGAGAACGAGATACTTCTCGTTCAATGCCTCAAGTCTCCTGAGGGGATGAGCGCTCTAGCCCAACGGGTCGGTGTAAGCGCACCTGGCGGCTCTGTGGAAATGGCCCATGCTGGGAAGTCAGAAGTTGGCGTTCCGTCCATCTTGGGAGACACGACCAAGTCAAAGGCAGATGTGAGGGTTTCTTGGAGTGGCGTCGAGAGCACTTCGCAAATCTCAGTCAAGAAAAGTGAGGGCGGGCAGGTGTTCCTGATCACGGTCGAACGGTTTCTTGAAGGCTTTGGTAGGCATTTCAGCGCAGTGCCACCGGATGTAGCGAGGGGGTTGTCACTGTTCATCGGCGGTTCTGACGAGTCGGATGAAGCTTTGAACAATGTGACGCCATATGATTCGCGGATCAGGGCCATGGAGACCCGTTACCAGAGTCGAATGGTCTGGGAAACGCTTCAGCGCTTTGACAAGCGTATTGCGAGGGCATTACTGGAATGGCTGACGGATTCAATCGGTGAGATCTGTGAGTTCTGTTTTTCCAGGGGTCTGGCTGCCGACCACCAAGACTGGGCTGACTTTTTGTGGTATCGGAATCTGGTCGACCCAGATTCTCAGGACCTCGACTCCGTGGTAGCCGTCGATGACCTCAAGCTGGCCGTTGCGAATAATGGTGGATTGGTTGCGCCAGGGAGCCGAAATGGTGGTTCGACCATCCACATGCCATTCGGTTGGCTTCAATACCATCAAGGGCAGATTCAGTTCCACCACAAGCTCGGGAGCATCTCCGCTATCACCCCGATTCGTTGACTCGGGCGAGATGGTTCTAAGAGGCCCTTAAGGTTTCCTGTTGCCTCAGTGCAGAGGCCACATGCCGGGCGACGGCCTCGGCCAGGTTTGGTGGTACTGCATTTCCGATCTGGAGGCGCATGTCTCCAAAGTTCCCAGCGAATCGGTAGCGGTCGGGAAATGTCTGCAGGCGCGCACCCTCCCGGAGCGTTAGGGCTCGGTCATGGTGCGGATGAATGCAATTGGCCGAACTCGGCGTTGTGAAGTTTCGAGTAATGGTAGGCCCTGGCTGATCGGGGCGAATTCGAGCGTAGGAGTTTGGAAAACCGCTCTTGGGCATCAATTCGTCAGGAATCTGGTCGGGTACATCGAACGCCGAGGCCCCTTGAGGGATATGTTTCATCAACGCAACCATATGCGGCTTGTGGGAAGGGGCCTTATGGAGAGTGAGGTCCGTCGCTCCTTCGCGCATGGATTCCTGGAAGCGGTTCCTCGGTGGCCCCGCATAGGTGCCGTTCTCCTCTCCGGCAGCGACAGCAGGTAGATCCGAAGTCGCATCATCAAAGGTGGGCGCGGGTTCGAGTCCGAGCGGCTGCTGCCCACCCCTTCGGAAGTGGTGGGTTGGGACCGGGAAGACGGGCAGTCCCGCACGGAGGCCCAGCATCATGAACCTCCGCCTTTTTTGCGGTATTCCGAAGTCAACCGCAGCCAAGATCTGTTGTGCCACTAAGTAGCCCATGGCTTCGAACCGTGATCGAAGCTCTGCAACTAGCTGTCCGCCTGAGCGTTTTGCGAGCCCTTCGACATTCTCCAGTAAGAAGGCCTCTGGTTGGACAATCGCCACGACTCGGATGAACTCCTCGACGAGTCGGTTCCTTGGGTCGTCAAGAAGCTGTTTCCCGGCAGTGGAGAAACCCTGGCAAGGCGGTCCTCCGACGACGATTCCGGCATCAGCGAACCGTCTTTCGATCTCTTTGTCGCTCACCTCGCGTATGTCGCCGCAAAGCGTCTCCGAACGGGGGTGGTTGAGGCGGTGAGTCTCGCACGCCACATCCCAATTGTCGACGGCATACGGTACGGCAAAGCCGGCATTCGCGAAACCTTGAGAAAGCCCCCCCGCTCCGGAGAAGAGGTCTAGAACTGGGGGAAGTTGGGTGAAGGGATCCGACCCGCTCATTAAGGCGAGTCTATTGCGGGATGGGGACGGATCGCCGTCGCTTCACAGCTTCTTCGACCTTCCTTGATGTATCCGAAACTGACTCGTGCTCCCAGATGCGGATTACCTCCCAGCCATGCTCCGAGAGGATGCGGGCGTTTCGGCGATCTTGCTATTTGGTCGCATGGAACTTGCCCCTCCACCAGGTCTCGTTTGCTTTTGGAATTTGTCCATGCCTTGGGCAGAGCTGCCAGAAGCAGCCATCAACGACCACGGCAATCGGTTCCCCGGGGAAAAGGATGTCTGCCTCACAGCGCAAATCTGGCAGGAGCCCTGAGTGCTTTCGAAAGCGAAGTCCAGATCGGTGGAGGGCTGATCGGATCTCCCGTTCGGGCTTGGTGTCACGGCCACGGTTCGAGACCATGGTGGCCCTAGCTGCCTCCGGACTTGCCTCTGGCGCTGGTCTGGGACCCTTGGGCATCCCTGAAGGCGAGAAGAGAGGTCGGGCGGGCGAAACCGAGGTGAATATGTGAAACCATTCGTCGATCGAGGATTTGACCGACAGAATGAAGTCAAAGGTCCGGAACCTTGAGCGCTGGTTGGCCCGGCACCGGTGGCCCTCGCTGAATCAAGCGATCGATGACTTTTACGGTGGAGTTCAAGTTACCCCGTCCCTCGCCGAGGACAAGGCAGCGTTCTTCAAGGTCATCTTGACTCGTACGGGCGAGTTGTCCGCGCCCGCCAAAGCCCACCTGCTTGACACCGCGGGAAGCCGAGGGAATTCCTTTTACCGACAGAACCGCTCCCCCTATGACTACGCCTTCTCCCTTGTAGCCGGGTGGCTTGTGGAAGATGCCTTCTACAACCTCGTGTCTGAAGACTTTGGGCTGCGCATCGGGTTCTCGGGGGACGATGAAGCCAGAGAGTTCAGGGATGCTCCCGGTGGGTCCGCTGATTTTCTCGTTGGCGGCAGAAGCTTGGAGCTCTTTACCGATTTCGACGGCTACTGGGGAAGGCAAGGCGTGATTAGCCTCAAGCCAGCCAAGTTTCGAAGGCTTCAGGGTGAGTCCGACTACTCGGTTCTTTGCCTCGACTTGGTGAGAGACAGAGCGCTCCTGATTAGAGACATCAGCCACATTCGTGAGTTAGGGAGTGGTCGGGTCCCGGGCCAGACCCAGAATCAGCGCATGGGAACCGGGGTCTACGAGATTCCCGCCCCCGAAAGAGCAGGGGTTTGGATGTCCTCAGACGACAAATACGGATTGAGCGCCTTCTTGGATTAGGAGTTCCACTCGGGCGGACGATCAGGTCTTTGGCTCAGAAGCTTCGTGAGCTGTCCCTGTTCTCCGCAGGGTTCAGCTGTCGAAACCGAGCCCGAGGCGGGTCAGGAGCCTGAGCCAGAGTCCCTCTTCGCCGTCCCGGCGATCGGCTTCGGCCAAACGGTTTCGGGTCAGCTCGATCGTCGCCCACCGGAGTGGCTCGGGAGGGAAGGGGACCGGCCTGCTGCGGACGTAGTCCATGGCGAGCAGATCGGGATCGGACCCGTCGAGCAGGGCCAGGCCGACCCGGCCAGCGAAACGGCTTGCGCCGACGCCGAGTCCGGTATGGCCGACCGCGTATGAGACCCGGCCGTCCAGGGCGGTTCCGTAGAAGGCGAAGAATCGCGAGCAGGTGTCGATCGCGCCGCCCCACCGGTGTGTGAACCGGATGCCCTCCAGCTGGGGGAACGCGGTGAAGAACCTCTGGGAGAGGCCGGCGAAGCTGGCGTCACGCTGGTAGTGGCTCTCCTCGACCCGGCCTCCGTAGTGGTAGATCGCGTCGTATCCGCCCCACAGGATCCTTCCCCCCGGCAGCGGCCGGTAGTAGTGGAACCGGTTGGCCGAATCGGACAGGCCCTGGCCCCGACTCCATCCGACCGCATCCCACTGGGCGTCAGAGAGGGGTTCGGTCACCAGCACGTAGTCGAAGACCGGGATCACTCTCGAGCGGATCGCTCTCACCGGACTCCGGAAGGCCGCCGTCGCGAGCAGGGCATTACGGGCCCGGATCCGGCCCCCTTCGCAGACCACGGCGACGCCGGCTCCGTCCTTTTCGAGAGAGGTCATCCGGGTCGATTCGAAGATACGGCCACCGGCGCGCTCGATCGCCGACGCGAGGCCGTCACAGAGCGCGACCGGATCTACCGCCCACTCGCCCGTCTTCTGCCAAAGCCCTCCGGTGAAGAGCGGCGAGTCGACCTCGGCCGCCATCTCGTCCCGGTCGAGCAGCGCGGCTTCGTGGCCGTACTTCTCGAGTTCTTCGACCTTGCCCGCCAGCTCGGCCATCTGACCATCCGTCATCGCGACCTCGATCGCCCCTGGTCGGGTCAGCGAGCACTCGATCCCCAGCCGTTCGATCGTCTGCCCGATCCCGTCCAGGTTCTCGAGCCCCAGCTGCTCGAGTCGTCCGACCTCTTTCGGAAACCGGCTGAGCCCGTTGCTGATGCCGTGGACGAGCGACGAGGACATGAAGCCCCCGTTGCGGCCGCTGGCACCCGTCCCGACTCCCTCCGACTCGATCACCACGACCGATCGGTCGGGTTCTTCCTCGACCGCCCTCAGGGCAGCCCAGAGGCCCGTGAGGCCGCCCCCCACGACCACCAGGTCGGCTTCGACCTCGCCTTCCAGCGGTGGCCTCGGTGCCGGGCGACCGTCCCGGTCCAGCCAGAACGGGATCGGAGCGGCATCGGCGTATGCAGCCCGCTCCTCGCCGGTCGGCGGGGTGGTCGGCCAGACTCCGGACTTCGTCAGTTCCCGTGACACGAAACGACTGTAGCCGAACGCCTCGCTATCTTGGACGGCGTTCGCTCGGGGAGGTTCTTCGGCGCCACAGGTGATCTCGAAAGAATTCGGGGCTTCTGTCAGAAACCGTCCTCCCGATACGACCGGAGAATGGAATCTTGACTTTCAGACCGAAGAATGAATCCGAACTCGACCAACTCGACGATGACGACCTCGTTCATTACGTGGTCTCGGCTCGCGAGGCCGGAGAGACCGACGAGTTCGTCCGGGCGACCGGGATCCTCGTCTTTCGCCGTTACGAAGCGATGCTCGGCTACACGATGAAGCACGAGAAGATCACACGGATAGTCGACGCCGAGGACATCGTCGGCCAGGCCATTGCACACGCCATCAATCCGACCTTCAGTGGCGGATCGGCAGGGGAATTCTTCAGTCGGGTCTGGACCATCCTCGACCGTCGGATAATCGACTTCCTGCGCAAGCAGGGGCGGTCGCCCCAGACGAGTTCGCTCGATTCCTATGACGACGGCAAGCCCGATCCGTACGACGTCACTCCGGCCGGTGGAGGCGATTTCGTGGACGGTTTCGTCCTCAGGGAGGAGTGGGGGAAGGTCATTGCCGACATGTCTCCTCGGAACGTCGAGATAGTCCGACTGCGTGCTCAGGGCTACAGTGCGAAAGAGGTCATCGAGCTGATGCAGGACGACGGAATCGACGGGGCAGACGAGTTGACCGTTGCCAACGTCAATCAGGTCTACTCCCGGTTCAAGAGGGACAGCCGGGATTCCCTGGCCGGAGATTCCGGGAACGCGTAGGCGGAACGCACCAACATGGACCGGCAGACCAAGATCGACCAGGTAATGAAGAGGTTCGCCGCCGCATGGAAGGAGGGCGACGTCGACCCCACGCCCTACCTCGAGATGGTTTCCGAGCACGAGAGGGGCGACCTCGAGGAACAGATGGACCTGTTCCTCATGACCACTCCTCCGCGGAGGTGGGATCCGGACGGATTCGCGATGTCGAGGGCGGAGCGGATCACCGAGCGGGTCTTCGAGGCGGCGAGATGTCCCTCCGGTGACTGGCCCGAACTGATCCCGGCCCTGATGCACGAGAACCGACTCAAGCGGGAGCAGGTAGTGGCCGAGCTCGCAGGCGATCTCGGTGCCGACACACCGGATGAGCTCGAACAGGTCGGCGAGTACTTTCACCGGATGACATGGGGGACGCTCGATTCCTCGGGTGTTTCGAACCGAGTACTCGATGCTCTCGGGAAGATCCTCAGGACGAGTGGGGAGGCGCTGGGAGATGCAGGTCGGGCAATCGGGAGGAAGGTCCCGGGCGGCGAGGGCGAAGGGCTCGTCTACGCCAGGACTCCCACCGATCCCGGACAGACCGTGGCGTACGGGGTGCCGTCCGGGTTCGATTCCGAACCACACCGGGGCTCCGAGCGGATCGATCGCCTCTTCACCGGAGGTCCGTCGGCCGGGGCGGGCGATTGAGCGGAGATCGCCTCCCGGCTCCCGATCACAGGGAGTCGATCGAGAACACCGTCTACGGACTCCTCGACCGGGTCCCCGAGTTCATCTGGGACGGTGAGAGCCTTCCGGTTCCGGTCGAGCAGATCGTCTCGAACTCGTTCGGACTCCTGATCAGGCTGGTCGAGGACATGACCAGGGCGCCGGGCCTGGCGGCTGAACGGAGCGAGAACGTTTCGGGGCTGCTGCTCGTTGCCGATGGAGAGATCTGGGTGAATGCGGCCGAGGCACGTCAGTGGGAAGGGCGCAAGAGGTTCACGATCGGCCACGAGCTGGGCCACTACGTGATGCATCAGGAGCGAGCGAGGCCCACGATCTTCTGTCGCAAGGTCGAGGTCGAAGAAGACCTCGAGGGTGCCGGCCGGGTGTCGATCCCGGTCGAGCGAGAGGCCGACGCCTTCGCCGCCGCGATGTTGATGCCCGAGCACCTCGTCAGGGAGCACGTCGAGATCAACGGCATCGACGTCCCTTCGCTCTGCACTGCCTTCGGGACATCGGAGAAGGCGACCAGATATCGGGTCGAGGTCCTCTTCGGGCCTGATCCCCGAGCCCGCTAGGGCGGCTCTATTCGTGCATACCTGCCGAGCGGTCCGAGCTGGCACGTGTCAGTCGCTCGGCCAGAGATGAGTGGCGGCTGCCCGACTCGTCCCTGGTGACGCCCCGATCCAGGGCGGGCCTGTCGCCGACCAGGACGCACATCTTCTTTGCACGGGTGATGGCCGTGTAGATCAGCGGCCGCGTGAGCATCCCGGAGTGAGACCGGTGGCAGACGAAGACGACGACCGGTATCTCGCATCCCTGGGATTTGTGGACCGAGATGGCATAGGCAAGTTTCAGATCGTCGGCCTCCTCGTAGGGCATCACTACGGTCTCGCCGTCGTCAGTCTCGAGAATCGCGGTGCTCTCCTCGGGATCGTCTTCGACCAGGAAGCAGATCGTCCCGTTCATCAGACCGAGTTCGTGGGAATTCCTGGTCTGGATCAGGCGGTCTCCCAGCCGGAACCGATCGTCGAGAGCCGGGGCTCCGTCGGGGTTCAGCCGGTCCTGCAGCAGTTCGTTGAGTGCATCGATCCCGGCCTCGCCCCGGTAGATCGGCGCCAGGACCTGGGCATCACGGACCGGGTCGAGGCCGAGGCCCGCCCCGACCCGTTCGGCGACCAGGTCGACCACGGCGTCTCTGACCTTCTCCGGGGTCTGCCGCTCGAGAAAGAAGAAGTCACGCTCCTGATCCGCTCCAGGTTCGAGGTGAGGGGGATTGCCCCGGTTCACCTCGTGGGCCGCCGTGGTGATCATCGACCGGGCGGCCTGACGGAAGATGTGAGTCAGACGGGTCACCGGCACCACCCCGGAATCGACCAGGTCGGCAAAGGGACGACCCGCTCCGACCGGTGGCAGCTGGTCGGCATCACCGACGAAGACGATGTGGGTTTCGGGGCCGATGCCGGCAAGCAGGACCTCGGCCATGTGGAGGTTGATCATCGAGGCCTCGTCGACCACCACCATGTCGGTCGGCAGCGGATGTCCCGGTTTGAAGGTGGGCTCGCTCCCGGGCCGCCACTCGAGCAGCCGGTGGATCGTCTCGGCTTCTTTGCCGGTCGCTTCGGTGAGGCGGCGGGCCGCCCTCCCGGTCGGGGCACAGAGCGAGATCCGGAGGTCGTTCTCGAGGGCGACCGAGACGATCGCCTCGGTGCAGACCGTCTTGCCGACGCCGGGGCCACCGGTCACGACCGAAACCCTTGCCGCGAAGGCGCCCTCGACCGCACGCCACTGCTCGTCGGTCAACTCCCCGTCCGATGGAGCGATCGGTTCCAGCTCGAGCCAGGCCGGCTCCGCGGCCCGCTCGGCGAGGTCGTCGGCCACCCGCCTTTCGCGCTCGAGCGTGACCGTCCTGTACAGGCGGCCTTCCTCTTCCGACAGTCCCGGTGCAGAGAGGATCACGGACTGCTCGGGCCGGTAGCCCAGCATTCCTGCCAGATCCCGGGCGAGGACGTTCTCGGGCAGGTGGGTATGCCCACGCTTCTCTGACTCGCCGAGCAGAAACACGGCTGCGGCCTGAGCCCGCCGGTCGGACTCCGGCGGGACCCCTGACCCGAGTGCGATCGTGTCCGCCCGCTTGAAGCCGACCCCCTCGACCTCTGTCAGTGCATAAGGGTCCTCCTGGATCGTCTTCATCGCCCGATCTCCGAAGCGGGAATGGATCCGGTGGGCCAGGTGGGCCAGTCCGTAGGGCGCCAGCTCGACATGGAGGTCCCGGACCGCACGGGACTCGTACCAGCTCTCTGCTGCAGCTTCGGCCTGTTTGCGGCTCATCCGCGGCAGGGAGCCGAAGGCACCGGCCGGGTCGGCCGCGATCCGATCCAGCACCTCGACCCCGAATTTGTCACAGAGCCTTTCGGCCCGGACCGGTCCGATGTGTTTGAGCGTGCTCAGGTAGGCGACCTGGCCCTCGCGATCCTCTGGATCCATCGGCAGCGCAGTCTCGGCCTTGAGCTGGGGTCCGTATCTGTCGTGGTGCTCCCAGGTTCCCACCACCCGGGCCTTCTCGCCCGGTGACAGATGGGCCACCGTCCCGGTCAGGGTGATCTCTTCCCCGTCGCCGTCCCTGACTTCGAGGATCGCGAAGCCGTCGTCGTCGGCGACGAAGATCCGGTGGAGGACCTCGACGACGCCTTCGAAACGGGATTCGTCTTCGAACAGTCGGTCGGGCATCTCATCTGAGGGTAGTGGCAGGCCCGGAGCGACTCTCCGGTCGACTCCGATCGGAACCACGGCTCCGGTGCGTAGACTCGTCGCGATGGCCGAGAAGAGCGCAGAACCCCTCAGCGAAGCCGTCGCCGAGGCGACCAGCCGGGCCCCCGGAGCCCCCGGCCGGACCCGCAGGCAGGGCGGGAGGCCCTCCGACGTGTTCGGAGGCGAGATGCGCCGCAGGGACCTCTTTCCGCTCCTCGTCCTCCATCTCATCAGGGAAGAGCCCTCTTACGGAAACCACCTGATCGATTCGATCGAGGGCATGACTCAGGGCCTGGTCTCGGTCAACCCGAACACGATGTATCCACTACTCAGGTCTCTCGAGGAGCGGGGCCTGATCGTCGGCGACTGGGAGCATCCAGACCGTCGCACCAGGCGGTTCTACTCGATTACGGACCAGGGCGAGGCCGAGTACGGGCGGCTCAGGACCGAGATGGAGCCGTTCCTCGATTCGGCGATCAGGTCGATCGGGTTGATCAAGTCCGAGGTGTACGGGTCCTGACCGAATCCCGCAAGGGTGGAAACGGGAAGCCGGTCGGGGTAACCTCGGCAACATGTACTCAACGGGCGGTATCGCGGATCGGTTCAGAGGTCTGGTCGAGGGTGTCGAGAAGAGGATCGATGGGCCGCTCCCTGCGGCCGTTCGCTTCTGGGACGGTTCGGAGTTCGGCCCCGGCAGCCAGGGCGAGGCCGAAGACACCATCGTCGTCAACAACAAAAGGGCCCTCCAGTACGCAGTGATGAGGCCTGATCAGCTCGGAATCGGTCGGGCCTGGGTAGCCGGTGATGTCGAACTGGAGGGCGACCTCTATCGGGTCATGTCCAAGGGTTCGAGGCTTTACGGATTCGACTTCACCATGCGCGAGAAGCTCGAGGCGCTGAGGATCATTGTCGGACTTGGCGCGATCAAGGTCCCGCCGCCGAGTCCGCCCGAGTGCGAGGCCCGTCCGAGTGGCGGTCTGCATTCGCTGCGACGCGATCGTGAAGTGATCAGCCACCACTACGACGTCTCCAACGACTTCTACCGGATGTTCCTAGGCCCGACGATGGTCTATTCATGCGCCTACTTCGAGACGCCCGACGACTCGCTCGAAGACGCCCAGACCCGGAAGTTGGACGTGATCTGCCGGAAGCTGAGGCTCACACCGGAGGACCGCATGCTGGACATCGGGTGCGGCTGGGGTTCCCTCCTGATCCACGCTGCCCGGAATTACGGGGTGAGGGGTGTGGGTGTGACGCTGTCGGAGGCCCAGGCCGAGTACGCCCGTGCAGCGATCCGGGACGCCGGGCTCTCGGATCGCCTCGAGGTCCGGATCCAGGACTACCGCGAAGTCTCGGACGGCCCCTATGACAAGGTCGTCTCCGTGGGGATGTTCGAGCACGTCGGTGCCAGCCAGCTCGATCGCTACATGCAGGTTGTGCATGACCTGGTGCGGCCCGGAGGTCTGGCCCTGCACCACGGCATCTGTCAGATCCACGAGGACGAGGACATGCCCAACACCTTCATCGAGCGCTACGTCTTCCCGGACGGCGAGCTCCATGAGGTCAACCACGTGATCGATGCGATCGAACGCTCCGGTCAGGAGCTACGGGATGCCGAGTCGATGCGCGAGCATTACGCCCTCACCCTGCGCCACTGGGTTGCCAACCTGGTCGATTCCCGGGATGCCGCGATCGCCGAGGTCGGCCCCGAACGCGAGCGGGTCTGGCGGCTCTACATGGCGGCAAGCGCTCTGGCCTTCGAGCGGGGCGACGTATCGATATTCCAGCTCCTGACCACGGTCCCGGGGGCCGACCACGGCCTCCCGCTGGCCAGACCATCCTTCGTCGAGCGCCTGCCCGAAGGGGCAGAGGTCGACGGCTGAACGCTTCAGGTCAGGTTCTGACCAGGGCCCGGGCGATCCCGTCTACGGCCATCTCGATCAAATCCGGCGAGGTTCCGAAGTTGAGTCGACAGTAGCCTTCGCCCCCAGGGCCAAAAGGAACCCCGCCGCTCAGGGCCACCCTGCCGCGCTCCAGGATCAGGGCCGCCGGGTCCTCGCCGAGCCCGAGCCCCCGGAAGTCGAGCCAGGCCAGGTAGCCGGCAGCGGGCGGCGTCCAGCCGACGGCCGGGACCCTCTCGGCCAGCAGCTCTCCGAGTAGATCCCGGTTGCTTCTGAGTCGCCTCCTCAGGCCTTCCAGCCAGTCGTCGCACTCCCGAAAGGCCGTGGAAGAGGCGATCACGCCGAGGTGCGAGGGGTGCTTCGCGACGAAAGGAAGTCGCTCGACCGTGGCGGCCTTCTCGTCGCTGGCGGTGGCGATCACCGCGCAGGACAGCCCCGGGAGGTTGAATGCCTTCGAGGCCGACGTGACACAGAACCCGGTCTTTCTTGCTTCTTCGGAGACGGTCAACCAGGGTGTGTGGGGGATGAGGTCGAGTACGAGCGGGGCATGGATTTCGTCACTGATCACCTCGACATCGGAGGCGTCTGCGATCTCGGCCAGGGACCGGAGGTCATCGCCGTCGAAGACGGTTCCGGTCGGGTTGTGCGGGTTGCAGAGAAGGATGGCCTTCGCACCCCCGTCAATCGCTCTCTCGATCCCGGCGAGGTCGAGCGAGTCTCCATCTGCCAGCGGGACCTCGACCACTCTCCTGCCGAGCTGTTCGACCACGGTGAAGAAAGGGGGATAGACCGGTGGATTGATGATCACTCCGTCGCCAGGTTCGGTTACGAGATCGAGCAGCGACGAGATCCCGCCTACGACGTCGGCCACGGCGGTCACCCGTCCGGGCTGCACCCTCCATCCGAACTGTCTTTCGGCGAAGCCGGCGAAGGCCCGGTCGAGTCCCGCCGCACCGGGATTCGGGTATCCGGTATCGCCGATCTCGATGGCTTCGAACAGGGCATCACGGACAGCTTCGGGCGGTCGGAAATCGGTCTCTGCCACCCAGGCCGGCAGGACATCCCGCTCGAACGCGGTCCACTTCAGGCTCTGTCGTCCTCGCAGCGTCTCCAGATCCAACGTTTCGGGATCGTGCCCGGTTCCGGGGTTCATCGAGCCTTCCGTTCCAGGCGTTCACGCTCGGCCGTCATTCCGGCGAAGTTCAGCCAGGCCGGGTTGACTGCATCGAATGCCGACCGCACGCCCTCCGGCACCTCTTCGATTTCTTCGACCAGGTCCTCGAAGATGACTTCCGGGGCCTCTGCAGAGGGATCGCCACCGGCCCGTTCGAAGGCTTCGTGCCACCGGCCCAGCGCCTCGAGCGCCGAGTCGAGGACGGTATCGGGGTCGGGTCGGGCTTCGCCGAAGTGGGGGAGGAGTATTCGTCCGGCCCCGATTCCGGAGAGCTTCCGGATCGATTCCTCGGCTGCCGGGCGCGAGTAGTCGGAGGGAGGAGTGGAGGATCGGATGACTTCGCTCCCCGCGACCTGGACTCCGATCGCATCACCGACGAAGAGCGATCCTCCGCCGGGTTCAAGGAAGGCCAGATGGGCCCTCGTGTGGCCCGGGGTGGCAATCGCCTCGAGGGTCACGTTGCCGAGGTCGACCCGGCCCCCTTCATCCAGCGCCACCACCCGTTCGGCCTCTACCGGGACGGGAAGGCCGAAAGCCGACTCGACCACCTCACCCCAAACCTCCCTGACGCCCTCGACCAGTCGGGCAGGCTCGACCAGTAGTCCGGCAACCCGTTCGTGGATGAACAGCTTCGCCTCGGGGTGGGCCTCGGCCAGGACTCCGGCACCGCCGGCATGGTCGAGGTGGATGTGAGTCATCACGATCGCCCCGAGGCTCTCGATGCCCAGTCGTTCGAGCTCTTCGAGCACGGTCGCGGCGGAGGACGTCGGGCCGGGATCGATGACCGCAGGGCAGTCGGCCGGGATCACCCATGGCGATAGCCGGTTCGGGTCACCGAACATCATCGCGTCGATCGCGACCGGCTCCACGCTCATGCTGAACCTCTGGCGGGGCCCGGGGAAACCGAGATCGGGATCACGAAACCTCTCATGGGCCAAGAGTAGGGGGAGAGGCCAGCCATGCGTTCGGCCCCTGAAACGCGAAGCGCCCGCCGAATGGCGGGCGCGCTCGCACGAACTGCTTTTGGCAGCTGCCTAGATCGCAGAGACCGAAGCTGCGGCCGGACCCTTGGGTCCGTCCTCTGCCTCGTACTCGACCTTGGCGCCTTCAGCGAGGGTGCGGAACCCATCGGCCTGGATGGCCGAGTGATGTACGAAGACATCCTTGGATCCGTCGTCCGGGGTAATGAACCCGAAACCCTTTTCATCGCTGAACCACTTCACTGTGCCAGTCGGCATTTATTCCTCCAAATGCGGGTGCTGCGAAACGCGGATGATGCTGAACACGACTGGTGCGAAGCAACGACTGCGAGCGCGAAACACCTTCTCGTCGAACCTATTGGCTCAACCTAACCCGGCGACCGTAGCAGGAAAGTCAACAGCCGTGTGCCATTTGGCACTTATCCGGCTAGATGGCCCGGCCGGTTCCGGGCCTCAGCTACGGGGCTTCTGGCCGTTCCGGTTCGAGCGCGACCTGCGCGAACGGGACCTGCCACGCCCGCCCTGACCGTTCGTCGTTTCGGTTCGGGATGGTTTCTGGCCGGAGCCCGAGTGGCCCCGGGGAATGCCGGCAGCCTCGTACTCCGAGGAGATGCCGACCGACTTCGCAATTTTCCGCATCTCGCTCTCCTGACCCTCGGCCACGAAGCTGACCCCGACTCCGTCGGCTCCGGCCCTGGCCGTCCGGCCGACCCGATGGATGAAGGTGTCGCTGTCTACGGGTATGTCGTAGTTGATGACGTGGGTCACCTCGGCGACGTCGATGCCTCGCGCCGCGACGTCGGTCGCCACCAGGGTGTCGACCTTGCCGCTCTCGAAGTCGGCGAGCGCCCGGTTTCGCTGGTTCTGCGACTTGTTGCCGTGAATGGCGGCGGCGTGCACGCCCGGAGCCCTCGTGATCTTCTTGACCAGGCGATCGGCGCCGTGCTTCGTCCTGACGAAGACCAGAGTTCGGCCTCGGCCCGGCTCGTCGAGCTGCTCGAGCAGGCTGCTGACCTTGGTCTCCCTGCCTACCGAGACGAACTCGTAGCGCAGCCTGCCCCTGGTCGAAGAGGCCTCGGCCCTGTTGACCCTCGTGACCGGGTCTGTCGTGTACGACTCAGCGACCCGACCGGCCTCGCCCTCGAGCGTTGCGGAGAAGAAGAGCGTCTGACGGTCCTTCGGGGTCTGGCGGACGATTCGGTCGACTGCCGGCTTGAAGCCCATGTCGAGCATCCGGTCGGCCTCGTCGAGGACGAGATACTGAATGTGTTCGAGGGTTATCTCGCCCCGCTGGATCAGGTCTTCGAGGCGGCCGGGACAGGCGACCAGGATGTGGGCCCTAGCGGCCCTCTTTGCCTGGGCCTGGATCCCGACGCCACCGTAGACGGCCGTGATCGAAAGCGCACGGCTTCGGCAGATCGATTCCAGCTCATCGACGATCTGGGAGGCAAGCTCCCTGGTCGGCGCCAGGACGAGTGCGGAAGGGCGACGGGCCTCTGTGCTCACGGCTTCGACCAGCGGTATGCCGAAGGCCAGGGTCTTGCCCGAACCGGTCGGAGACTGGACCAGGACGTCGCGTCCGGCGAGCACGTCGCCGATCACGAGGCTCTGCACCGCGAAGGGCTTTTCTATTCCACGCTCCTCGAGCGCGGACACGATCGATCCCGAAATGCCGAGATCGGCAAAAGACTGCTTGGACATCTATTCACTTCCCGTTTCTTTATGAGGGGTCAGGAGAGATCCGGTAACCCCTGATCCGCCTGTGACGGGGAAGCAACAGAATCTCGGCGCCGGTCCGTCGGGGACCAGCGACCCAACCAACCTACCAGCGTCGGTCGGTGGACCCTCCCGAGAAGCTGCACCCGCAACCGCAAGACCGGATCGTCACCCCGGGCGATAGCCTTCCGCGAGTTGCATCAGGGCCGAGGCCCGAGAACCCCTTAACCAGAACTTTCGAACCCAACCATCAGGAGGATCCTGACCCCATGTTCGTACACAAGGCAGCCGTCGTAGGTGGAGGCACCATGGGAGGGCAGATCGCCCAGGCCATCGCCTCCTCCGACATCCCCGTCGTCGTCAAGGATGTCGATCAGAAGTTCATCGATCACGCTCTCGAAGAGGTCCGCAACGTGACCTCGGGCCAGCTCGGTGGACTGGTCAAGAAGGAAAAGATCACCCAGGAGCAGGCCGACGCCCGCCTCGAGGAGGTCATGGGCCTCGTCACCGGGACCGTCACCTATGACGAGTTCGGCGACGTCGACTTCGTGATCGAGGCAGTTCCCGAGAAGATGGAGATCAAGAAGGCCGTCTTTGCGGAGCTCGACAGGGTCACGCCCGGTCACGCGATCCTCTCCTCGAACACCTCTTCGCTCTCGATCTCCGAAATGGCCGAGGCGACCCTCAGGCCGGACAAGGTGGTCGGCTTCCACTTCTTCTACCCGGCATCCGTCATGCCGCTGGTCGAAGTGATCGTCGGCGACGAGACGACCTCGGATACCGCCCAGGTCTCCTTCAACTTCGCCCAGGCGATCGGCAAGCAGCCGATCATCTGCGGGGAGGTCCCGGGCTTCGTCGTCAACAGGATCCTCAACTCGGCCGTCGGCGAGATCTGGCGCGCCCAGGAGGAGCAGGGACTCTCGATTCAGAAGATCGACGAGGGTGTCGGTGCGGCCAACGTCGCCCCGATGGGCCCGTTCATCCTGGTCGACCTGCTCGGCCTCGACACCGTCTACCACGTCGCCGAGCACCT
This sequence comes from uncultured Solirubrobacterales bacterium, assembly GCA_903939845.1. Classification (GTDB taxonomy): domain Bacteria; phylum Actinomycetota; class Thermoleophilia; order Solirubrobacterales; family 70-9; genus 67-14. The sequence goes on along the minus strand of CAJAIJ010000020.1, from coordinate 32,080 downwards.
CAACGACTCCTACGGCGACTCCTTCTATGTCCATCAGGGCATGAAGCAGCTGGTCTCCGAAGGCAAGCTCGGAGCCAAGTCCGGTGGGGACGGGCTCTACAAGGATGGAGTGGCTCAGGTAGCGGGAGACGGCGAGCCGGATCCCCAGGAGCTGGCAGACCTCTTCACCGCCAAGTCCCTGATCGAGGCATGCCTGCTGCTCGAAGAGGGTGTCGCTTCGGTTCGTGACATCGACGTCGGGATGATGGCCGGTGCCGGTCTGGACCCGCGAAGGGGCCTCTTCCCGCCGTTCTGGAAGGCCGACATCGACGGGCTCGACGTCTCCCTGGAGAGGATCGAGCGACTGCACGAAAAGCACGGCGAGCGGTTTGCGCCCCCGGTCACCCTCAAGCGCCTGGTCGCACAGGGAAGGCTCGGCCTGAAGTCCGGTCAGGGCTTCTATCCGTACCCGCAGCCCGACGAGGGCGACCAGCCCGAGAAGGTCAAGCTCGAGACTCGCGGTGAAGTTGCGATCGCGTGGCTTGCCAACCCGCCGATGAACGCGATTTCGCCCCAGGTGATCGAGGATCTCTCGACCGTCTGGGCAAAGGTCAAGGCCGATCCTTCGATCGGGGCGATGGTCGTCGCCTCCTCGATGCCGATCGTCTTCTCGGCCGGCGCCGACATCAAGGCCTTCACCCAGATGGACATGGAGGGTGGAGCCGAGCTGATCAACAAGGGCCACGAACTCCTGAAGGACTTCGGCGAGGACCGGGTCGTCACGATTGCGGCCGTCAACTCGCTGGCATTCGGCGGCGGTTGCGAGCTGGCGATGGCCTGCGACTTCCGGATCGCGGCCGAGTCGGCCGTGTTCGGCCAGCCCGAGATCAAGCTCGGGATCATCCCGGGGTTCGGTGGCACTCAGAGGCTGCCGCGTCTCGTGGGTTCGTCCAAGGCCCTCGAGATGAACCTGGTCGGCGATCCGATCTCCTCACTCGAGGCACTCGACTTCGGCCTCGTCAATCGGGTCTGCCCGGATCAGGAACTGTTCGACACGGCCCTGAACTGGGGCAGGAAGCTGGCCGGTCAGGCCCCTCTGGCGGTCGAGCAGGTCAAGAAGGTCTCGTTCTCGGGTGGCGACACCGACGAGGGCATCGACGCCGAGAAGCAGGGCTTCGCTACGGCGTTCCTCAGCGAGGACGGCAAGGAGGGCATCTCGGCCTTCCTCGGCAAGCGCAGTCCTCGCTGGCAGGGCAAGTAGGACGTCTCTCCGGGGCTCGCCCCGGACTGAATGTTTACGGGCGGTTCGTCTCCTGCGGGAGGCGGGCCGCCCTTTTTCGTACCGCTACCTGATCGACTGGACCGTGACCCGGTACCTGGCGTAGACGCCGTCCTGGTTGCGGCCCGGCTTGATTGCGAGGTAGAAGTCGCGCGCCTTCCTCGACCTGTTGACGACCCTGATCCCCTCGGGGTCGGGAGCCTTCTTGTCGGAGGATGCGAAGGCCTTCCTGACATTCTCCACCGATCCGGTACCGACCTGGAAGGTCTGGACAGCGACGTCTCCGGAGAGTTGATCCACCCGGTAGACGACCGTTGCCTCGCGTCCGATCCGCATCCTGTAGACGTCGACCGGATCGTCTCTGGTCGAGAGCGTGGCCCGCACCAGCTCCCGGGCCTCGAAGCCCGGCCTGTAGATGCGCGGCGCCACGATCGGCCGTCCCCTGTTCTTGAGCTTCGAGCCGTTGATCCATTCGATGTCGTCGTTCGGCTCTCTCGGATCGTCCGGCGGCGAGACGGCCTTCAGGGCGGCATCTATGTTCAGGAGGCCGGCTCCGTATTCCCTGTCCCAGCCCTTCGGACCGAGGTCCCTTGCCGAACTGGTCAGCAGGCGGGATATCTGACGGGCCGAGAGGTCGCTCCTGGCCTGGCTCAGCCAGGTCGCCGCTGCGGAGACCATCGGGGCGGAGAAGCTCGTGCCGCTGCTGTAGCCGTGGTCCCTGACCACGATCCCGTTCGTGGTCGAGACATTCGGTGCGAGCAGGGCAACGCCGGGAGCGGTCAGATCGACCTGGGCGTTCCTGGTCGCGAAGTCGGCAACCTGCTCGAGTTCGTCGACGGCCGAAACCGAGACGACATGGGGATCGGTAGCTGGCCTCATCGCGAGGTTGTTCGCGTCGAGGAAGGTGTTGCCCGCGGCGGCGACCGGAAGCGAACCCCGGTAAACGGCGAACTCGGTCGCCTGATAGTGGATCTCGCACCTGTCGGCCGGGAATCCGTAACTCATGTTGATCACCGGGGCTCCGTTGCGAGCCGCTGCGTAGACAGCTTCGGTGGCAGAGCTGCAGGTCTCTCCCTGTTCGAAGAGCCTCATCTTCATGCCCGGCCATACCCCGCGGATCCCGCCGCCTTCCGCCGGGGACCCGGCGATGGCGGCGACGATCGTTCCGTGCAGGTCGGCGACCGGACCGATCGGGGCCGGATCCTCGAGCTTTGCCGTCGCCAGGTCGGGATGGAGGGGGTCGGCCGACCGTTCGATCAGTGCCAGGGACGGGCTGGAGGGGGTCACCTTGGGAGGGGTCGTCTTCTCGACATCGACGATCATCGGCAGCCACCACTGCTCGTCGGCCAACCGGTCCTTCGGATAGGCGGCAGGAGTGACCGGCAGGTTCGGCTCGGCGTACAGGAGCAGGCCCCGGTTCTCGAGATCCCGTGCGAAGGCGGTCGCCCGGGAGGTTTCGATGACCCAGGTGTTGTCCGGACCGGAGATGGCATCCGCCCGGTGGACGGCCGCTATCGCGCGGGCCCGATCTCCCGACTTCCCGGCGACGATCCAGCCACCGGTCGAACCAGTGAGTCCGGGCGTCGAGCTGACGGCCGGATCGCCCGGGAGGATCGTCTCGGGCGCCGATGGTTCTACGGCAGTTGCGCCGGGAGCAAGCGCGGCGCACAGTCCCAGAAGGAGCGCAATCGTGACAGCGACAAACGGACGCCCGGTGCGCGCCGATACCTGCCGGGATGCCCCTGGGCTCCCGGTCGAACGTTGCCTTCGACTTCGGTCCATCGTTTCCATAACCCGCCTCAGGGCCGAGGGTATCGGCCCGAGCCGCTCCTTCGCCCGATCTCGTCCAGATCTGAAGAAGCGATTCCGGTCGCCCCCGTCCCGAATACGCTTCAGGCGTGCACTCGCCGACCGCAGTCCTCTTCGACAACGACGGCCTCCTGCTCGACACCGAGTCGGCCTGGAGCAGGGCCGAGCAGGAGCTCTTCGAGCGCCGTGGTCGGGAGTTCACGATCGAGCACAAGCGTTCCCTGGTCGGGTCGTCCGACAGGTCTGCCGGGATCAAGCTCGCACGTTTTCTGGAGGAGCCGGGTAACGAGGCGGCGATCATGAGTGAGCTGCACGAGATCGTCTACGCAGAGCTCGAGTCCGGGGTCGACCCCATGGTCGGCGCCCTGGAGCTCCTGGCCTCGATCAGGGCGGCCGGCATCCCGGTCGGGCTCGTCTCGAACTCGCCGATGCGATTCATCCTCAGATCACATGAGGTAGCCGACACCGGGCTGCCCTTCGATGTCGTGATCAGCGCCCACGAGGTTGCGGAGGCCAAGCCGGCCCCCGACCCCTACCTGGAGGCATGCAGGAGGCTGGGGGTCCCGCCGGGTCCCGACGCAGTCGCGCTCGAAGATTCTCCGTCCGGCGTCTCGGCGGCGGTGGCCGCCGGCCTCTTCACGATCGGCATCCCGTCGGTTCCGGGAATCGTTCTCGACCGGGCCGATCTGGTCGCCTCGACATTGGAGGATCCTGCCGTCCTGGTCAGGCTCGGGATCGAGCCCGCGACCCGACCGACCGGTCCGTAGAACCGGTCAGGGGTCGAGAAGCCTCACCCTTCTGATCACCCGCTCTGCGATCTCGAGCGGCTCCCCGAGTGCTTCGTCCAGTCCGGGCCACGGCTCCGTTGCCTCGATCGCCGCATCGGTGAGTTCGGTCAGGTTGGGAAGCATTGCCCGGAGCGCCTCGAGGTCGTCCCGGTGCGAGGGCTCGTCCATCGCGTCGGCCATCTCCCTCACCGTCACGGCGATCGCAGTCTCGATCGCGCATGCGGCGGCGAGCTGGCGACCGGCCCGGAGATCTGAAGAGACCCTGGGGATCAGGAGCTCGCAACTCCGCGGCCTGTCCCGGCCCCTGAGCACGGCGGCGATCCTCGAGAGCGGCATCGTTCTCGCGGCCCGGTCTCTGCGGGGCGTCGCGGTGCCGCCCCTGACGTCGATCCTGACCGCATCTCTGAACCTGCCATCGGCCGCCTCGGTTCCGTCGGCAATTCCGATCCTCGCGGCCAGGGCCTGATCGTCCCCCCAGATGGTCACGTACGGCCGCCCGGTTGCGGCCGCGGTGGTCGCGAGGAGCCGGTCGAGGACGGCGAATGCCTCGCTCAGGAGTTCGTCGCTCTGCTCCTGGTCGATTCCCTCCAGCCAGACCGAGGCCTGTTCCTCGGACTCGAAAGGGTCGTCGGCGAGGATCACGGTCGCGACCGTTACCGGCACCTGGCTCGGGCGGTCGTCCTCGACCCGTTCGCGCTCGGGCTTGCGTCGGCGCCTCCGGCCGGGCGGCAGGGCACCGACGGTCTCGATCACGGTGATCCGCTCGCCGCCACCGATCTCGTCGAGATATCGGCCGTCGTCAGGGCCGATTGCGCCCGGTAGCTCCAGCTGGACGGCTATGAACAGAGGTTCTATTGCCCGCCGCCGGCCCGCTCGTCCTCAGCGGCCGGAAGGGCCGAGCCCGATACGCCGTCCGGAACTTCCGGATTGCGGATCTGCCCGAGCCGCTCGATCAGTCGTTCCCACTGGTCCGCCCCCAGTGTGGCGCCCACATAGCCGCCTGTCAGCTGGTCGTCGCCGAAGCTGCTGAAGCCGATGTGGATGTGGTCATCGTGATCTGCCATCGCGAAGCCGGCCGGCTGCGGGTAGTCGAGCAGGGTGATCACCTCGCTGGGCGCCATCGTGCCCTGGAGCGCCAGGACCTCGCGCACTACCCGGTCGGTCAGCGAACCCGGACCCTGGGTCGCCGAAGAGATCACCTCGCCGTTGATGGCGGCGATGTCCACGGCGGTGCCCCGGGAGTGGTTGGAGACGTTGCCGGAGGTAGTGATCGAGGCCTCCCTGCCGCAATAAAGGGAGGTGATCATCAGCGAGTAGTCCTTGGCGCTCAGATAGGCCAGGGTTGCCAGGACCCGCCGGTCGATCGAGCCGTTGGCGATGTCCTGACGGCCACATTCGTGAATGCTGATGTCGGGATCGGCCAGGACCCGCTTCTGGAGGGCCGACTTCGAGAGCAGGAGCACCCCGCCCGCCCCTAGCCGGTCGGCAAACCGGTTCTGGCCGCGGGCGTTGTAGATGTTGGTCTCGGCCAGCAGTCTCCAGCCGTCGAGGAAGGGTTTCGGATCGATCCGGGGTGCGGGATCGTCCGCGCCCGTCCCGGGCCTGATCGAGAACTCGATCGAGGCGGTCGGGGTCTCTGCCAGCCTGCCCAGGACCGTTCCGGCGATCACTCTCGAGCCCTCCTTGAGGGGCATCAGATCCGTGGTCTCCGGGTCGAATCTGAATATCCCGCTGCGGCCGTAGACGACATAGTCACCGGGCCTGCCCTCGATGGAGCTGCTGACCGGAGTCTCGGTCGACTGCCCATCCACCGCAGCCCGGCTCTGGTTCTGCGGCCGAAGCGGATTGGCGTAGACCCTGCCCCGAAGATCCTCGGTGTTGGCCGGACCCTGCTGTGCGGCGGCGCTGTCACGGAACTCGCCGATCTCCTCCTGCACCGCCCTGCGCTCGCCGGCGGCGACCAGGGACGGATCGCCCTCGGCCTGGTCGGCTGCGTCCGGGTCGACCTTGACCTCCGAGATCGCCTGCTCGTCCGTCTCGGGCCGGGCATCTCGCCGGGGGTCTTCCGCGGCCTTGGCCGCGCCCATCTCGGTGCCTCGGTCGGGCGCGACGGTCTGGTCGGCCGTGAAGGTTTCGGTGGCGGACGAACCCTGACCCTTGCGGGGGACCGGGTGGAGGCGGGCGATCGAGCCGAGCCCGGAGTACTCGTAGGAGTTGCCGTAGACATCGCGCAGGACGACCCGCCCATTGACCGGATCGATCTCCGATACGACTCCGTCATTCACGGCGATCGCGGGCGAGCCGGCCGGTGCCTCGATCTCGATCGACGTCCGACCGGAGCTCGATTCGACCTGCCGGTCCCGGTCGGGTCCGGTCGTCGTGACCTGGCCTTCGTAGGTCGCATCTCCGACCACCGGGAACCTCGCCCCCTCGGTGAGGCCGGTCAGCGCCGTGATCAGCTCTTCGGGGATCCTCGCGTAGGAGCGGGCGCCCTCGAGAACGTCCTGGACATACCAGTCGGCCCTGTTGTAGGCGAAGATCGCCCCGTAGGCGTCCTCCGAGTAACCGCTGGCATCGAGGTAGTTCGCTGCCGAGCAGATCGCGTCGACCGGGTTGTATGGGTCCCTCTTGCCGTCGCCGTTGGCATCGACTCCGTATGCCTCCCAGGTCGGCGGCATGAACTGCATCCATCCCTGGGCCCCGGCGTAGGAGACCGAGAGGTTCGTTCCGAAGGCGGTCTCGATCCGGTTGATCGAGGCGAGTACCTGCCACGGAATTCCGTATTCGCTTCCGCAGGCCTGATAGATCGGCAACAGGAACGGGGGGATCTCGAAGCTGTCGATCAGGAAGTTCGGCACGGTCGTCGGCTCGACCGCGAGCGGGTCATCGATGGTGGTGTCGGCGCCATCCGGAGAGACCCCACCCGAAGCTGCAGCGTCCTCTTCGACGAAGGCCGGGCCATCGTCCGGCGGCCTGACCGGTGCAGGTGTCTCGTCTGCCGGTCGCGGGGGTGTAGAGGGATCGAAGCCACCCGATGCCGGAGCCTCGGCTGGACTCGTAGTCTTCCCCGGCTTCGACCCCGTCGGAGCCTGAGCCTCGTCTCCTTCGATCGCCTCGGCCGGACCGGCGATCAGGACCGAGACGAGCAGGGCAAGGAGACCCGCGAATGCGGTCCTTCCGAAACCGGCCTTCTGATCCAACGCCTCTCTCATGCGCCCTCTTGGAATCGGCTCTCGATCCCGGATGGGATCTTCGAGTCAGGAACAGGAAAAGTATCGCAGTCGAACACCATTTCTCCGCCTTCGGCAACCGTCCTGCCCCCGAAACAGCCGACACGACCGAAAAGACCGATCGCGGCCGATCGCCGACTGGCCTAGGATGCCCTCATGGAAGACGAGACCGAGCGGGACTTCGAAGACGAGGCAGGCATTCGGGACAAGGTCCAGTCCCGCAGCGAGAAGGCGGCTGCCGACCTCGCACAGGCGGTCATCACTAACCCGGCCTTCGGACAGGCGGTCTCGGCCGCCGTCGCTGCCAGGAACCTCGCCGGCGGGGCACAGAAGGCCGCCATGGACGCCCTCAACGTCTCCTCGCAGGACGAGGCCGAGCGACTCGAGCGCAGATTGCGCTCGATTTCCGAGAGGCTGGAGGAGACCGAGGATCGTCTGGACCGACTGGTCGAGGAACTCAGGCTGCTGAGGTCGGAGCTGAACTCGCCGTCGGCGGGATCCTGACCCTCCTCAAGCCTAAGGCTCAACCTAAGGTTTAGGCTTTGCCCAACGCCCGGGCGACTCCCGGCCAGAGCGCGATCAGGCCGTCTTCGATCTCGCTCTCGGCGAGGCGGGTGCCGGAAGCGTCCTCGACGACGACAAGAAGCGCCGCCGCCCGAACCCCTGTCCTGGCTGAAGTGGCGAAGAATGCCGCCGTCTGAAGGTCTCTGACCGGAGCCTTCGTACCCTCCGCCGCATTTCGATCGAGCCTCGCGACGAGGTCGTGGCTGGAGACCTCGGCCGGAAGGACCAGATCCCCCAGCTCGACCCGAAGCCGCTCCGTGATCTCGGAATCCGGCTCGACCCGGACGTCGGCTCCGGCGTCTCGCTCACCGATCAGCGCCCTCCCGGCTCCGTCCAGGGCGAAGGCCCCGGTGACCAGGACGACCCGGCCCGGCCGGGGGCCGCCCTCGACCGACTCGCAGGTGCCCATCCTCACGGCAGTCTCGACCCCTGCTACGGCCAGATCGGAAAGGACCGCGGCAGCGGCAGGACCCCCGGCGCCCGTCGACTGGACCGTCAGGCCCCTCCCGTCCGGAGTCTGGCCCCCATAGCCCCACAGTCCTCGCGCCAGATGGGTCATCTTCGGCTCTTCGGTGAAGGCCTGCGCCAGGGCGAAGGCCCGCCTGGGGTCGCCGACCAGGATGGCCTCGGGTGAGGGATCGATCAGGGGCTCGATTCGGATGGGCATGGGATCGTGGCGAATGCCTCTCGCCGCCCCGAATCAAACCGAATACACTCGGCCGGTGCCTCTGCCGCCCGAAAACCGACCTGAAAATCGACCCGAAAACGGTGGTTCCGGAGACGGTTCTTCGGCCGGAAGCCGCCCGATCTCCGACAGCCTCAGAGAGGCAGTCGAGGGTGCGTTCGCAGCGACCGGACTGACCAGGGACAAGGCCCAGGATCTGAGTGACCGGACCCGCGATCGGGCCCAGGACCTGGTCGGAGAGGTCTCCCGGCTGGGTCGCGACGCCCGCGAGGCATTCGATGGCATGCGGCTGGTCAGCCGCGACGAGATCGCCGACCTCTCGGGACGGCTCGAGGAGATCGAGTCCCGACTCGAGGCCCTCGAGTTGACGGCCGGAACGAACCCGGAGGAATGACCTCGGTGTCGGGGGCCGATTCGAGGGAGATCGAACGGGTCGCGATAGTCGGGGTATCGACCTATTGGGGCCGCGAACTGGCAGAGGTTCTGGCCCACGATGAACGGATCGGCTCGATCATCGGGATCGACACCCGACCGCCCGACTCCCTGCCCGAAGGGGTCGAGTTCATCGAGGCCGACATCCGCAATCCAGTCATCACCCGTCTGCTCCCCGACCTCGCCCCGGATGTAGTCGTCCACTGCGGGATCATCTGGTACCCGGAAGAGGGCAGGCCCTCGAGGGCTCTCCACGACATCAACGTGATCGGAACGCTGAACCTGCTGGCGGCCTGCGAGAAGGTCGAGAACCTCTCGGCAGTGGTCGTCCGTGGGTCGGCCGCGATCTACGGAACCGCTCCGGCCCGACCCGTCTTCTTCACCGAGGAGATGGCCCGGGATCTCCCGCTCGTGACGAGGTTCCAGCGGGACATCGGCGAGCTGGAGGGCTACTTCGAGAACTTCACCCGTCGCCGCCCCGGAGTGACCTGCTGCATGTTGAGGTTTCAGGCAGAGGTCGGTCCCGACCTCGACAGCCCTCTGGTTCGCTACCTCTCCCTTCCGGTGGTTCCGGTCCAGCTCGGGTTCGACCCGCTCCTGCAGATCCTCCACCCGGTCGACGCGACCGGGGCGCTCGCAGCTGCGGTCGTGAATCCGGTCGACGGACCGGTGAATGTCGCACCGGACGGCTCGATGTCGCTCTCGCGCCTGCTCAGGCTGGCCGGCAAGATCGCCATCCCTCTACCCCCGATCGTCTCCGGTGCCCTGTTCAAGAGACTCGGAGGCCTGCTCGACGGTGCCGACATGTACCGGGACGGAGAGCTCCTGATGCGGTTCGGCAGGGGCTGCGACAACACCCGGATCCGGAAGGAGGTGGGTTACCGGTTCGCCTTCAACACCGAGGGTGCTGCTCGGGACTTCGCCTCGGGTCGACCGGGACCGGCCAGGTTCGTCCACCCGCCACGGCCCGGGGCCGGAGTGAGGGTCGTTCCGTGACCGCCGGCGACTCGGGCAGGTCGGGCGGGATCGGATCCGAAGTCGTCTGGGCCAACGAGGTCCTCGACGTCTGGGAGCGAGCGCTCAGGCGGGTGACCGGGGAATACACCGAGGACGAGTGGGGCTTCGACGAGGAGTTCGCGGAGGCCGTGTTTCCCTCATTCGATTTCCTCTTCTCGAAGTGGTGGAGGGTCGAAGTCGAGGGAGTCCGCAACGTTCCCGGCCACGGCCGGGTGCTGATCGTCGCCAATCACGCCGGGACCATCTTTCCCTTCGACGCGATCATGATCGGGACCGCGATCCAGAAGCTCCATCCACTCCCTCGCTGGACCAGGGCACTGGTCCTGAACTGGGTCTGGCAGTTGCCCTTCGTCTCCTGGTTCATGCGGCGGGTCGGAGGGATACCCGCCAATCCGGCCAACCTCGAGAGGCTGCTCCAGCAGGATGAGCCGGTCATGGTCTTCCCGGAGGGGGTCAAGGGTTTCGGAAAGCCCTTCTCGGAGCGCTATCGGACCCAGCGATTCGGCCGGGGCGGATTCGTCGAGGTAGCGATACGTAATCGCACCCCGATCGTGCCGGTGGCCGTGGTCGGATCCGAGGAGATCTATCCCAAGCTCGGCGAGTCCGAGTTGCTCGCCCGGCTCACCGGAGCTCCCTACTTCCCGCTCACTCCGACGTTTCCGTTCCTCGGGCCTGCCGGGTTGGTTCCGCTGCCGTCCCGGTGGCGGATCGAATTCCTCGAACCGGTCGACCTCTCCGCCTACCCTCCCGAAGCGGCCGACGACCCGTCACTCGTCTTCGATCTCTCGGAGGAGATTCGGGAGCGGATCCAGCAGGGCATCTATCACGGCCTGGTCGAGCGCGGCCCGGCCTTCATATAAGCCGCGACGCCTGGGCCAGGACCGCCAGAGAAGAGGTCCTGACCGGGATTCCCGATCCGCAGGGAACCGGCAGGCAGTGGCCCTCCTGAACATCTGAACAACGGGTCGCCCGGCTTTTCCTCCACCGGGCTAACAGCCCGGCTTCGCTTCGGACCTAGGTTTCCCCGGTCAGCTGTTCGAAATCAGTGATCGGTGGTCTCGTCCGCCGTTTCACAGTGAAACAGGAGGTATTTCGTCATGAGCGGTAGGAAGAAGGGCTTCGCCGCAGCATTGGGGGTGACGTTGGCAGCACTTGCCCTGCCGTCGGTCGCCTTCGCAGATGTGGCCGCCGACCTCGAGGCAAAGGCACTGGAGCTGGACATGGTCTGGGTCGCTCTGGCGACCGTGCTCGTGTTCTTCATGCAGGCCGGGTTCATGTTTCTCGAGATCGGGTTTTCCAGGCAGAAGAATGCCGGAACCGGGGTCGCCAAGATATTCATCAACCTTTCGGTGGTGACGATCGCGTGGTGGGCGGTCGGTTACGGGATCGCCGGCTTCGGTGAAGGCAACATCTCGAACTTCGTCGGGACCGATGGCTTCTTCTTCCACTACGGCCAGGACATCCTCGGCACCGCAGTGACGGCAGACACGGCGATGCTGATGCTGTTCGGCCTCGCGTTCTGTGCGGTCTCGCTGGCGATCGTCTGGGGCACGACCCTGGAGCGGATCAAGTTCGGTGCCTATGCCGCTTTCGCGGTCGTTTTCGGCGCCCTCATCTACCCGATCGTCGCCCACTCCGTATGGGGTGGCGGACTGCTCTCGGACGTCGGTGGCAAGCCCGTGATGGACTTCGCCGGGTCCTCGGTGGTCCATCTCACCGGAGCGACGGCGGCCCTGGCCTGCCTGCTCCTGCTCGGTGCCCGTAGGGGCAAGTACGGGGCTGACGGCAAGCCACGGGCGATCCCGGGTCACTCGATGCCGCTGGTCGGCCTCGGAGTGATCATCCTCTGGGTCGGCTGGTTCGGCTTCAACGGAGGCTCGACCTTCGTCACCGAGGATGCGTTCTTCGGCGAGGTGATGCTGAACACGATGCTCGCGGCCGCCGCCGGGGTGATCGGGGCAAGCATCCTGATCTACCTGAAGACGAAGGCGCTCGACGTCGGCATGTCCGGCAACGGCGCCATCGCGGGCCTGGTCGGAATCACGGCCGGCTGTGGATTCGTCGAGTACTGGGCGGCACCGATCATCGGTCTGATCGCCGGGTTCGTAGTCGTCTGGGGAGTCCTGGCGATCGAGAAGTACCTCGACGATCCGATCGGGGCGCTTTCGGCGCACGGTCTGGCCGGAATCTGGGGAACCCTGGCAGTCGGGATATTCGCCTCGCCGAGGCTGATCCTCGACGGAGCGGGTGCCGGCATCTGGTACAGCATCTTCGGGGACCAGTCGTTCTCGAGCACGATCGGCCAGTTCGGGGTTCAGACCCTGGCAGTGGTCGCGACCTTCGTGGTCGTGTTCATCCTTTCCTACGTCACCTTCGCGATCATCAAGGCCGTGATGGGCCTGAGGGTTCCGGAGTCGGAGGAGATCGCCGGGCTCGATATCTCGAGTCACGGGATGTATGGCTACCCCGAGGCATTCATCCCCCAGGAGGAATACCCCGTGGGCAACTACCAGCCGATGATGGCCGGAACTCCGGTGGCAACGCCGGAAGACCGCTGAAAAGGAGGAGTCCAGTCAGATGAAGAAGATCGAAGCATTCATAAGACATGAGGCGTTCGAGCCGATTCGGGCCGAGCTACTCGAGAAGGGCTTTCCCTCGGTCTCGGTCCTCGAGGCAAAGGGATCGGGAAGGCAGAAGGGGATCGTCGAGCAGTATCGAGGATCGACGGTTCAGGTCAACATCCGGCCGAAGCTCAAGCTGGAGGTCGTGGTGGCCGACGAGGACAAGGACCTCATCGTCGAGACGATTCTGCGTCACTCCAGGACCGGTGAGATCGGAGACGGCAAGATCTTCGTGATCCCGGTCGAGGAGGCGATCAGGATCCGGACCGGCGAACGAGGAGACGAAGTAACTCAAACCCACGCTGAGTAGCGGGGAGCTGACTGGGAACAGGGCGGGGTCGCTCCGGCGGCCCCGCCTTTCCTATGTCTTCACCCGTCGGATCACATCCGGCGGTAGCCTCGTCTTCTGATGGCGGAGCAGGAGACGATCAGCCTCAGTGAGGCATCACGCAGGTCGGGGGTTCCGGCCAGCACCTTGACGAGATGGGCCGAGGAGAAGCTCGTCCCGCTGACCGATGGCAAGTGGACTCCGGCCGCCGCCGCTCAGGCCCGGGTGATCGGCCGGATGAGGGAGCGGGGGCACACCCATGATGAGCTTCGCGATGCCGCGAAGGAAGGGCGTCTCGCCTTCGGCTTTGCCGAGGATGTCTTCGTCGACGATTCCGAGACGATGACCGTGGCCGAGGCGGCCCAGCGCAGTGGTCTCGACGAATCCTTCGTCGAGAAGGTCATGGACCTGCTCGGAACGCCCCTGGGGGAGGACCGTGTTCTGACCGAGACCGACCGGGCCGCGATCGCCCGCCTGGCCTCCGTGGCCGAAGCCGGCCTGCCGGAGGAGGCCGTGCTCCAGCTCGTTCGTGTCTACGCCCAGTCAGTTCGCCGGATCGCCGACGCCGAGGTCCGGCTGTTCCACCTCTTCGCACATGAACCGATGATCCGGGAGGGCAAGACCTCGCTGGAGATCGCCGAGGAACTCGGCGGCCTGGTGGCCGCCACCGCCCCTACCTCGGTCCCGCTGTTCCGATATCTGCACGAGCGCTACCTCCGGTTCTTCATGGAGCAGGACGTCGTCGGTCACATGGAGGACGAGTTCTCCGGCCTGGACGACATCGGCCAGGTCAAGATCGCAATCTGTTTCATCGACCTGACCGGGTTCACCCGGTTCACCGAGGAGGAGGGTGATGTAGAGGCGCTGTCGGTGATCGAGGGCTTCACCGAGGCCGTGGAGGCGACCCTGCCGCCGAAGGCCACTCTGGTCAAGACGATCGGTGACGAGGTCATGGTCGTATCTCCAGATCCTGCCTCTCTGGCCGAGTGGGCCGTCGGGTTCATCTCGTTCTTCCAGGACCGCCCGAAGCCCCGGGCCGGAATCCACTACGCAGGTGCCTTCTTCCGGGACGGCGACTACTTCGGCGGTCAGGTGAACCTGACCCATCGCGTGGTCAACCGCGCTCTCGGGGGAGAGGTGCTGGTCACGGATGTGGTTGCCGACTCGCTCGCAGACCACCCCGACATCGACCTGGAGGGGATCGGGGAGGTCCCGCTGAAGGGCTTTCCGGAGCCGACTCCGCTCTACCTGGTGAAGGTTCGTGCCTGAGGTCGGGCCAGCAATCGACCGGGTCCGGGCGGCGATCCGGGGCTCAGGTCTGGTTACGGAGGCGAGCCGTGGTGTGGTGATGCTCTCGGGTGGCCCCGACTCGACCGCGATGCTGGTCGGGCTGGTCCGTCTTCTCGGTTCGGACGGACTCGTTGCGATCCATCTCAACTACGGACTCAGATCCGACTCCGATGAAGACCAGGCTGCGTGCGACCGAACCTGCAGGCAGCTCGGGGTAGAGCTGATCGTTCGACGCCCCGGCCAGCGCGACGGGAACATGCACGACTGGGCCCGGCGAGAGCGCTACCGGGCCGCCGAGTCTCTCCGAAGCGAGCGTGATCTCGAATGGATCGCAGTCGGCCATACATCCACGGATCTGGCCGAAACCGTCCTCTACCGACTGGCCAGCTCCCCCGGGACCCGGGCGCTGGCCGCGATGCCCGCCCGGCGTGGTCATCTGATCAGGCCGCTGCTCGCTCTGGACAGGGCCACCGTGAGGACGGCCGCGATCGAGTCCGGACTTCCCTTCGTCGATGACCCTTCGAACCTCGATCCGTCCTTCGCCCGGTCCCGGATCAGGGGGGAGGTCCTGCCGGTCCTGGAGGACATCAACCCGGCCGCCGTCGAGAACATCGTCAGGACCCGTCGCGAGGTGGAAGAAGAGTCCGATCTGGCCGGCTCGATCGCAGAGGGCCTGATCTCGAGGGACTCGGATGGAGAGCCGTTCATCGCGGCCGGAGTCCTGGCCGAGGCCCATCCGGCCGTGGCGAGACACGCGATCCGGATGCTGGTCGAGGTCGCGATCGCCGGACACGGCTCGGCATCGATTCCGAGGACGGCCGAGATCCGACGCCTCTGTGGACGACCGGAAGGCGGGTCGGTCGACCTCGGTGGAGGGGTCACGATCGCAGTCGAGTCGGGGATGGTGGTCGTTCTCGAGTCCGGGGAGATCCGCCAGGGACCCGAGCCCGCGATCCTCGACCTGCCCGGCGAGGTGGAGTGGGGGGCCTGGCGCCTTGCTGCCGAGAGGATCCCGGGGCCGGTCCGGGCCCGTGGCCCCGAGGTCGCGACCCTGGACGCTGCCGGTCTTCCCGACCGGATCGAGGTCAGGGCCTGGTGCGAGGGGGACAGGATCAGACAGCTCGGGATGGCAGGCTCGAAGCCGGTCGCCGACATCCTCGCCGAGCGTGGCATCAGGCGTACCGAGCGGCGCTCGCACCCGGTGGTAGTGGCGGCCGGAGAGGTCGTCTGGGTTCCCGGCATGGCGGTGGCGGATCGGCTTCGCATCGCGCCGGACACCCCGGAGGTCGTCCTGCTCACGGCCGACCGCTCCGGCAACACCGGCGCTCCCTAGACTGCCCCGGGATGACGCGGGGGAACCAGACTATGGTGGGCGAGGTCATGATCGATTCCGATCGGCTCTCGGCGAGGGTCGCCGAACTCGGCTCGACGATCAGCGCCGATTACGACGGGCGCGACCTGGTTCTCGTGGGAGTTCTGAGGGGGGCCGTGGTCTTCATGGCCGACCTGCTCCGGGCGATCTCGGTCCCGTGCGAGATCGACTTCATGGCGGTTTCCTCCTACGGATCCTCCACCGATTCCTCCGGAGTGGTCCGGATCCTCAAGGACCTCGATGACCCGATCACCGGCCGGGACGTCCTGATCGTCGAGGGCATCGTCGATTCCGGCCTGACTCTTTCCTACCTGATGAAGAACCTGAAGGCCCGGGGTCCGGCGTCGCTGGAAGTGTGTTCGCTCCTGGCCAAGCCTGGACGCCGGCGTTCCGATGTTCCGGTCAAGTACACGGGCTTCGACATCCCGGACGAGTTCGTGATCGGTTACGGACTCGACTACGCCCAGAAGTACCGGAATCTCGACTACATAACGAGGCTTCCGGAGGACGTAGCCCCGGTGCCCTGAGCCCCGTCGGGCGCAGTCGGGTCCCTGCTAGGCTGGAAAGCCCTCATTTGACGGGTTTTTTCCCGCGGGGCGACCCGAACTGACAGCTGGAGGCGGTTTGAAGCGTTTTTTCAAGAGTGCGGCGTTCCCGATATTGCTCGTGGTCGTGCTGGCATTCGTTGCCCAGCGGCTGATCAGCCCTGACACCGGGGAGAAGCCGCCGACCTACAACGAGTTCCTCCAGATGGTGGAGAAGGGCGATATCGCCGAAGTCACCATCAACACCAAGGACAACACGCTCGAAGTCACCGAGCAGCCGGCCAAGCCAGCGGATGGTGGCGCCGACGCACAGTCCGGCGAGCAGACAGGGGAGAAGTTCGAGACCGGGTTCCCGCCGAACACGGAACAGAGCCTGCTCAACCAGCTCGACACCAATGAGGTCGCCGTGACCGTGAAGGGATCGGGCGGCGGCGGCATTCTCTCGATACTGATCTACGTCCTTCCCTTCCTGCTGTTCTTCGGTTTCTGGATCTTCCTGATGAACCAGATGCAAGGCGGCGGCTCCCGGGTCATGAGCTTCGGCAAGTCCAAGGCCAAGAAGATGGCCGTGGATGCTCCGAAGATCACCTTCAAGGACGTGGCCGGGGCCGACGAGGCGGTTCAGGAGCTCCACGAGATCAAGGAGTTCCTGCAGAACCCGAAGAAGTTCCAGTCGCTCGGCGCCCGGATCCCCAAGGGGGTACTCCTCTACGGACCTCCCGGAACCGGCAAGACGCTTCTGGCCCGCGCCGTCGCCGGCGAGGCAGGGGTTCCGTTCTTCTCGATCTCCGGCTCCGACTTCGTCGAGATGTTCGTGGGCGTCGGTGCCAGCCGTGTGCGTGACCTGTTCGAGCAGGCGAAGCAGAACTCTCCCTGCATCATCTTCATGGACGAGATCGATGCCGTCGGCCGCCACCGGGGTGCCGGAATGGGTGGGGGCCATGATGAGCGCGAGCAGACCCTCAACCAGCTGCTGGTCGAGATGGACGGCTTCGAGGTAAAGGACAACATCATCCTGATCGCCGCAACCAACCGGCCCGACATCCTCGATCCGGCTCTGCTCAGGCCGGGCCGTTTCGACCGTCAGGTGGCGGTGGATCGCCCCGATCGCGAGGGCCGCAAGAAGATCCTCGAGGTCCACTCCCGGGGCAAGCCGCTCGCAGGCCACATCGACCTCGACGCCCTGGCCGGTCAGACCCCGGGCTTCACCGGAGCGGATCTCTCGAACCTGATCAACGAGGCCGCCCTCCTGAGTGCCCGCTCCGGCAAGAAGGAGATCACTCAGGACGAGCTCGAAGAGGGGATCATGCGGGTCGTCGCCGGTCCCGAGAAGAAGACCCGGATCCTGTCGGAGAAGGAACGCAAGATCACGGCCTACCACGAGATGGGCCACGCGATCGTCGGCCACCTGCTCCCGAACTGCGATCCGGTCCACAAGATCTCGGTCATCAGCCGTGGTCAGGCCCTCGGCTACACGATCTCGCTTCCGACAGAGGACAAGTTCCTCACCACCCGGGCCGAGCTCGCCGAGACGATGGCTATGACTCTGGGCGGCCGTGCCGCCGAGGAGCTCGTCTTCGACGAGATCACGACCGGTGCCTCGAACGATCTCGAGAAGGTCACCGCGACCGCAAAGCAGATGGTGATGAGGTTCGGGATGTCCGAGCGCCTCGGGCCGCGGGTCTTCGGACACGATCGCGGCCAGCCATTCCTCGGTCGCGACATGGGCTCCGAGCCGGACTACTCGGACGAGATCGCCCGCGAGATCGACGACGAGATCCGGCGCATCGTCGAGAACGCCCACCAGACTGCGAGGGACCTCCTCGACCAGCGTCGGGATGACCTCGAGCGGATCTCCGAGATCCTCCTGGTCCGGGAGACGATCGATGCCGATCAGTTCGTGGCACTGCTCGAGGGCAAGAGCGAGGAAGAGGTCTTCCCGCCGGGTGAGGAGAAGGCCGAGGTCGAGGATTACCCCTCGGAGCCCGAGCCGATCCACCACCCGACCACCGAGCCCTCGCCTTCCCCGCCGCGTCCCGGCTACGCCGGCGGCATCACCGAGACCCACTCGGACTGAGCATTGGCGCTGGGCCAGGACGGTACTGCCGTCGAGTTCGGCAAGCTCGATCCAGACGGGGTTCAGGAGGCAGTACGGTGGGTCGATTCAGAGGGGTGGGAGCCCGGCCTGACCGATGCTGACGCTTTCTTCGCCGCCGATCCAGACGGGTTCTTCCGAGCCGATCTCGATGGCGAGCTTGCCGCGACGATGTCGGCAGTTCGGGTATCCGAAACGGTTGCCTTCCTCGGGTTCTACATCGTGCGCCCGGAATTGAGGGGGAGTGGCATAGGAAAGGCCCTTTGGGATCGCACCCTCGCGGGCCTCGGGCGGTTCGTCCTGGCCGGCGACGCCGTGCCTGCCCAGATCCCCAATTACGAGAGCGAAGGCTTCACGGTGGCCTACCGGAACGCCCGTTTCGCCGGCCCGTCTTCCGGATCCGGGCCCGACCCGACACATGGAGAGATCCTTCCCGCCACGGATGTCTCCTTCGATGATCTGGTCGAGTTCGATGGACGACACTGCTTCGGCCCACGGCCGGAATTCCTGCGCCGCTGGATCGAAGGAGAGGGTCGGGCCTCGGTGGTGCTTGCCGATGAGGCCGGTACCGTCACGGGCTTTGCCGCCTCCCGGATGAGCGGTCTCGGGATGCGAATAGGTCCGGTATTCAGCTCTAATCCGGAAGATGCGCGGGCCCTCGTCCTCTCTCTTTCGAGGAACCACGAGGGAAGGATCGCGGTGGATGCACCCCTTCCGAACGAGGCTGCCGTCGAAATGCTGACCGAACTCGGCCTTACCCCCGAGTTCGAGACCGCCCGCATCTATAGCGGCGGTACCCCGGACTTGCCCCTCGACCAGATCTTCGGGATCACGAGCCTGGAACTCGGCTAAGGCCGACAGCTCCAGTTCGAGCCACAATCCTCTATCGGTTCACCGGGCCTTCTCGGCCTGGCCTCAACCTTCCGGCCCTGGCGGAGCCCTCGAGTGACCGAGAGCTAGCCCGGGCCACTATTCTGCCGCGGTCTACTTCGGCAGGGGCGCGAAGTTGGCGTGAGAGGTCATGCGCCACCTTCCGTCATGGAGCTGGAAGGTGCTCAGCCGAGGGGCTTCGCTCTGGGTCAGTGGTGACTCATTGACCGACTCGGTGACCTGCGACCGGTAACGGACGATCAGGACCCCTTCGGCCCGCGTTACCCGGAACCTGCTCAGCCTGAAACGCTTGACGTTGATGCTTCCCAGTTCCCTGAGGTAGGCCTTGCGGCCTGTGGATCCGGTCCCGTCCGACCGCTGTATCTGCCACCCCTTGGCCAGAAATCGCTTCAGACCCGACCTGTCCTTCTTCACCAGAAGCCGGAAGAACCTGGTCGTCAGTTGCTTACCGAGCGCGGTCGGTGCCTTGCGGGATGCAATACCGGAAAGGGTTCCTCGGTCATGGCCACCGTCCCGGGTGCCATTGCCGGGGTGAAAGGAAACGGAGCTGGGAGATCCCGGCACCACCGAGGCTCCTGTCGATCCTGCCGCCGTTCCGACTCGGAACTCAGTGGGGGGATCGGCGCCGGCCGGCGCTGCCGTACCGAGGACTGCGGCAGTGAGGAGGGCTGAGGAAAGCAACGTCTTCCAGGAACGGTGGGAGAGGCGGGATTTGAATTGCATTCAAAACAGCCTACTGAAGTCCAAACCACCTCTTGCCTGGTGGCAAGAGGTCGATCCTCGTCGAGATACGCAGCGAGAGATGAAGACTCTCTGGATCTGCGGGGGTCGGACCGACTACCCGGTGGGATCAGACGGCTCGTTCTGCTCGGCATCGGAGAGAACCTCTTCCGAGGGCAAATCAGATCCACCGGCCGCGGCGATGCCGGCGACGAGTTCTCCGAGAGTCGACTTGATCTGCTTGTCCGCGTCGAAACCGAACGCCTTCCAGACCGGTCGGTAGGGCTTCCTCCCGGCGATCCATGTCGCGGCCCCGAGTCCACCGAACCCGACAGCCGAGATCCAGAAGGCAAACTGCCCGTTGAGGGTGATCAGGGCAGCCACGCGTGCCGATGAAAGCCTCTTCGGTTCCTTTCCGGTCATCAAGGAGTAGATGCCGGACCCGAGGGTGGTCACGTTCTCCCGACTCGGGCCGCTGAGATCCTTGACATACCGGTTGGAAGTCTTGGCGTCCTCGGTGCTGAGCGCCAGCATCGGGTAGTCGATTACCGCTGTGACTCCCGGGGCGGTCCGTTTCCATTCGATCGAGTTCAGGACCCAGTTCTCGACCGCCAGTTTGCCGTCAGGCGCCCGCTCGAAGGAATGCCGTTGGCCTTTCACGTGTTCCCGGTAGCCGAAGAGGGCCGCTTCCCAGATCAGCTCCGAGGGTGCCTCGAAGTGGTAGTTGACCAGGCTTGGGGAAATACCCAGTTCCAGACAGACCGCCCGGAATTCGACAGCACGGGGGCCGTAGCGTCCGAGGTGCACCGAAGTGGTCTCGATGAGCTGCGCGCGGGTCTTCGAGGAGTCCGAGCTCCTTTTGCCTCCGGGTTCGTCTCTGGGTTCGGCTGATTCGTTCATGAAGGTTCTGCCACCCTCGCCTTCGGGTGGAGAACCACATGATCCCAAGCCGCATCGATCCGAGCACTCAGCCCGGCCGCACGGGGGCCTCGGTGCAGGCGTAGAGAGCCGTCCGGGTTCGGCGGCGCCCTACTCGATCCTCTTCAACTGGTAGTCGATCGCATAGTCGGCTCCGCCCCCGACCCTGCCGTGTTCGAGGTAGCTGAGCTCCATCTCGTCGCCGTCGAGACGCCCGATCAGGAAACCGTCCCCATCGATGACCAGGACCTCCCCGTCGGTCTCGATGGTGCCGTGGATGGTCTCGGGCTTGCTCCATGGTCCGTCGGCGACCCGCCACTCGGCCGTTCCGGCGAAGGCCCGGCCCACCGGTTCCCTGATCACCAATCGCTCGCGGAGGCCTTCGCGGGGGCTTCCGTTGACGAATCCCTCTCCGCTTCCGATCCAGGTACCGGTCATCGAGCTCGGCTGAGACTCATTCGTCCCACCACAACCAGCCACCGCGATGGCCAGCGCCGTCACGGAAATCAGAAGGGCGAACGGTCCCGAGCGCCTCAGGATGCCGCCCTTCCCGTGTCTGGCCGAGGGGACCCCCCGGCATACGATGCGCTTCTCATCATCCTGGTGATCTCGAATCAACGACATCTCTCCCTTTCGCAGCAGGGGCCTATAGGTATGCGCCGTGGCGAGCGTCGGTCGGGCGACCGAAACAAAGGTCACGGCAGGCTGTTACTTTACCGAGTTGAACTGAACTCGATTCGATCCAGAGTCCCGAGCGGCTCGGAGCCAGTTTCAAGACCAGGGGAAAGGGCCCAATGAGCCACCGGAAGAAAATGTTTGACACCCGTGTCGTCGCTCTCGTCTTCGGCTTGGTGTTGATCCCGGCACTACTGATCGGCGGCGCCACTGCGGCTCGGGCCGACTGGACCTGGAATCCGAGCTCGGTCGAAGTTCCCGGGACTGCCTTCGATCTGGACCTGGGCCAGGGGCTCCAAGATTCGATTCCGCTCGCAGGTCCCGACGGGTCACTGACAGTTGCAACCCTCTACAGCACGGTTGATGGCTACCAGGTCAGGGTTTCCGAGCGGCCCGCTGGTACGGAGACCTTTGGACCTTCCGAGACCGTGCAAACGATCGATGCTCCGGCGGCTCGCCGGTTCAGCGGCGTTATCACCCCCGACGGAACGATCACTCTCGGCTGGATGAGCGGCGACACGTTCTTCTTCGAGAGGGATGTCGAGACGATCACCAGGCCGGCAGGCGAGGCCGAGTTCGAGGGACCCGAAGTCATCTCCGGCGACCTTCGCCCATCCGCAAGATTGGACGAGCTCGAATTGGTCGCCGGGCCCGATGGGTCGACCACAGCGATCTGGCTGGCATACGACCAAGATGCCGGAGAGTACTTTTCTGAAGTCGCGACTCGAACTGCCGGGAGCGCCACCTTCGGGACACCGGAGGAACTGGCCACCTCTGAGGTTTACGCCCTCCCAGACCTGGCCGTCGGCCCCGGCGGCAGTGCACTCGCGACCTGGGTCGACGACCTCGATGGGCAGGTCTACACCACGTCACGGCCCTCCTCCACGGTCCAATTCGGACCTGAAGAGCAGTTGACTTCTGGAGGAACTGGAGAGGAGGCCTTCGATGATCCCCGAGCAGCAATAGCGAGCGACGGCTCGGCGGCCGTTTCATGGGTGGAAGGCTTCGAGGATGAGTCCGAGATCCAGGGTTATGGAGTTCAGATCAGGCCCGCGAACTCCACAGGGTTTCTCCCGCCGGTTCGTGTCAACCCGGAGACCGAGTACGCCGTCGGAAACGGGGGGCTCGCCTTCGACGGCTCCGGTCGGTTGACGGTCCTGTGGACGGGAGATGACAGTCTCGACGAAGGTCGCATTTTTTCGCTCTTCGCCGCAGTGCAGACAGGAGAAACCTCCTTTGGTGATCCCGAGCTCCTCTCGTCTCCCGATCCCCTCGATCTCGGGTGGGCCGTAGATCCTTCTTTGGCGGTATCCCCTTCCGGTCAGGCGGTGGCGGTCTGGGAACAGAGAATTTTCGCCCCGAACCGCGACGACGATGAAGTCGCCGTGGCCGGGGTCCTGCGGGATGCGGGCGACGGTGCATTCCTCCTTCCCGCAGAGAACCTCTGGGGACCGCTGCTGGCCTTCAACAATCAGCCATGGGCAAGTGACCCCATCACTTCGGTAATACTTCCTTCGGGAAGCACGGCGGTCACTTACACCGTGCTGTCGCAAAGGCAGGGCGCGACTTACGTCCGTTCGACGCCGAAGCCGCCACAGCCCCGCTTCACGGCTCTTCGCCTTAAGGCCGGGCCTTCCAAGGTGCGGCGTGGCGCCAAGGTCAAGCTCACCGTTTCGGTCACCAACTCGGGCACCGCGACAGGCACCGCAAAGGTCCGGCTTCTCCCCAGCCCGAGCAAGGCCGCAAAGGTCACCTCGAAGCTGACCCTCCGCATTGCGCCCGGGAATACCGTCCGCCGGACGGTCAAGGCGACCATCACCCGGAAGGCCGGGAAGAAGATCACTTTCAAGGCCAAGTCGGGCAACCTCGCCAGGCAGGTCCAGGTCAAGGTCAAGCGATAGCGGTCCTCGGGGCGTTGCGCCCCGACCAGTCAAAAGAAGGGAAGCCATGTCAATTCCGGAGGAGACCACCAACTACATCGATGCGCTCTCGAAAGGCGCGCCTTCCCGCTACGACGACCTGAGGGTCCTCGTGTTCAACGGGACTCTGAAACGGTCGCCGGAGGAAAGCAACACGGAGGGTCTGTTGAAGGTCCCACTGGAGATCTTCGAGTCGGTCGGAGCAAGGGTGGATGTCGTCAGGACCATCGACCACACGATTCCCCCGGGCGTATGGCCGGACATGTCCGAGCACGGCTGGGAAGAGGACGAGTTTCCCCGGATCTACCGAGACCTGGTCGTCCCGGCCGACATCGTGATCATTGCCGGACCGATCTGGCTCGGCGACCAGAGCTCGATGACTCGCAAGATCATCGAACGGCTCTACGCGTACTCGGGCGAAACGAACGAGAAGGGCCAGTGGGCCTACTACGGAAAGGTCGGGGCAGCGCTCACGACGGGCAATGAAGACGGAGGCAAGCACGTCAGCGCGATGGTCCTCTACTCCCTCCAGCACATCGGGATGGTGGTGCCCCCCCAGTCGGATTCCTACTGGAACGGTGAGGCCGGACCGGGCCCGTCATATCTGGACGGAGAGGAAGGCGGACAGCACAACGCCTGGACCAATCGAAACGCGGTCTTCATGGCATGGAACCTGCTGCACCTGGCGAGGATGCTGAAGGACGCAGGAGGGATCCCCGGCCACGGCAACAACGCGAACGATTGGGACCTTTCAGACCCCGAACACCCGAACCCGGAGTACAGGTAGGGCGTGTGGGTGTCCAGTTGGTGAGATTCGGTGGCCGGGGCCGTGCCGTTGTGGCTGGAATCGTGATCATTGCGACGGCCGGAGTTCTTTCGGGATGCGGCGGCTCCGAACCCGTTGTTCGTTCGGCCGCGCAGGCCTGCGGTGAGGATCCCTTCGGCTGCGTTCGTGTTGGGCCGGACGAGCCGGTCCAGATCGGGGCCCTCCTCTGGGACGACCCGACCGTAGGCGGTCGGGACTCGTTCCGCGGCGTGGAGCTTGCTGTCGATGGGTTCGATCGGTCCTTCGACGGTGAAGGTGCCCTGCTGGGCCATGAGGTAGAGGTCGTCGAGGTCGACGAAGGATGCACGGCCTCCGGAGGAAGAAAGGGCGCCAGGAGACTCTTGACCGGCGGTGAAGTCGTGGGGATCGTCGGTACCAGCTGTTCGGCTTCTTCGTATCGGGCGGCGGCCGAGGCGGCATCGAACGCCGGGACCGTGATCGTGTCTCCCTCCAACACACTCGCCGAGCTCACCGAGCCGGGGAAGCGAGCACCGTTCTTCTTTCGGACCTCAGCAAACGATCTTCTCCAGAGCCGATTCGTTGCCAACTTCATCGACGAGCGTCACCCGGAAGCGAATGTGCTGATGGTCGATACCGATGACATCTACAGCAGCTCACTCGGTTCCCGATTTGTCGAGGCCTGGGCCGAACTAGAGCCCGAGGTTCCAGTTCGACGGGTGACGGTCCCCTCGGCCGCATCGGCATCGGCCATCGAGGAGAAACTCCCCGGCGCTATGGGCGGTGAGGGCCCATCTGTCGCCTACTTCCCTGCTCTGGGGGGTAGCTGCCTCACGGCCCTCGATGCCATCGTCAAGACTCTCCGCCCGGTCCCGGACATGCTCATCACCTCAGACGGCTGCATCTCGACTGCGGTCCTCGATCAGGTAAAGGAGCTCGGGGTGACGGTGTTCATCACCCTGCTCGACTCCGACGACCGTTTCGACCGGAAGGAATACACAGAAGAGTTCCTTCCGGCATATCGGAAACGGTTTGGTTCGGACCCAACCTCGACTTATCACGCAGAGGCCTACGACGCGGCCGAACTGATTCTCGCTGCGGTCGAGAAGGTGGCAATCGAGGAGGATGACGGATCCCTGGCCATTCCGAGGTCCGAAATCAGGGACGCCATCGAGGCGCTTGCACCCTGGGATGGCTTGTCCGGACCCATCGATTGCGGGTCGGAAGGCGACTGCCGGGAAACTGCCACCTATTCGGCCTTCAAGAGTCCCGATTGGCCTGTAGCCGAAGGGGCAGGGAGTGCGAAGCCGGTTTTCTCCGAAACACTCGAAATGAGCCGGAAGTGAGGCCCGAAAGAAACTCCGGCGCCGGCCCAATGCTCGGGGACCGGCGCCAGAGGTAGGGGCTAGTCCTCGAAGTCGAACTCCTGCTGCCTGGTTCCGTCCGGGCGAGCCGTCGTCTTCAGGGTGCCGCTCGCACCGGCATAGGCGCCGGTGCCGCCAACGATCGCCCTGACTTCACCCTCTCCCAGCGAGGGGTCTGGAATCGAGCCATCGGTCGTGAAGTACTGGACTCCGTTGATCGAAATCGTGCCATCGGGCAGCACGAAGGTCAGCTGATTCTGGAAGAGACCGAGATCACTGGAGGGGGCGCTATCAACGGGCGGCTCCGCGACGGCGAGCTTCGTGCCGTAGAGAGTGCCGAAGCCATCACCATCCTTCGTGACCGGGGCGCTGAAGACGGTGTAGTCCCCCAGCGAGTAATCGCCCTTTCCCGTGTCGATCAGTGTCTGGTCCGGCTTGGCCGAGACCACCGTGAAGTCGTCGAGGCCGCTGTCGTCGCTGCTGCATCCGGCAAGCAGGCCGACTGTCGCCAAAGCTCCTGCCGTTGCCATGGACAGAAACGCCGTTCGCTTGTTTCGCATCAGCTTCTCCTTCTGGATCTTGAATTGAACTCGATTCGAAATCATAGACTGGATTTGGCAGTGCGGGTGCTACTGCCTCGTCATCCCTTTCGAGCGCTCGGCCAATTGCCCAGTGCGCTCCGCAAGGCCCGGCATCGAACTCCACAGAGTCTGGGGCTCACTCGATAATGGTTGGATGGAGCGACTAGAAGCCGAAGTGGTCGTGGTCGGGGCAGGGCTTGCCGGGCTGAGCGCGGCTCGGGTCCTCGCCGGCGAGGGCGTGGACGTGACGGTCGTCGAGGCCCGGGACCGGGTCGGAGGAAGGACCGAGAACGGAGTACTCGGAGGCGAGCCGGTCGAGCTCGGAGGCCAGTGGGTCGGTCCCGGTCAGGACGAGGTCCTCGGACTGATCGAAGAGCTCGGGCTCGAGACCTTTCCGACCTGGACCGCGGGAGAGAACCTGTTCGACCTGAACGGTTCGATCCGTCGCTACCGGGGCACGATCCCGAAGGTGAACCCCGTCGCGCTGGCCGAGATCGGGATAGCCCTGAAGCGAATCGATCGCCTCTCGCGTCACATGGATCCGGCGGCACCCTGGACTGCGAAGAAGGCCCTGAAGTGGGATTCGACCACCGTCGCCGACTGGATTTCCGGGACCGTCCTGACGGGAACGGCCAGGGACCTGATCAGACTCGCCGTCCATGCCGTCTGGGCGGCCGAGCCCGAGGAGATCTCGATGCTCCACTTCCTCGCCTACGCACGCTCAGGGGGATCGATCGAGTCCCTGCTCGACACGGAGGGTGGAGCGCAGGACGCCCGGATCGTCGGCGGGTCGCAGGCAATCTCGGACCGGATGGCCGAGGAGCTCGGGGAACGGGTCCGGACCGGAACGCCGATCTCGGCGGTCGAGTGGGATGGGGATGCCGTCACTTTGGAGGCCGCAGGGACCTCGTTCCGGGCCCGACGCGCGATCGTCACGATCCCACCCGTCCTCGCCGGCCGGATCGAGTGGCGACCGGCGATGCCGGAATCCCGGGCCGGGCTGACCGCGAGCATGCTTCCGGGACGGGTCGTCAAGGCAATGGCTTCCTACGAGAGTCCCTTCTGGCGGGATGAAGGACTGTCGGGGAGCGTCACCAGCGTCGGTTCTCCGGTCACCATGGTCTTCGATAACTCGCCCCCGGGAGGAACTCCGGGCGTACTCGTCTCCTTCTTCGAGGCCGGGGCGGCCGACTTGGCCGGTGCGATGACCGATTCAGAGAGGCGCGAGCTCGTCATCGGGAATCTGACGAGGCTGTTCGGCGAGAGGGCCGGGCGGCCGACCGGCTACATCGACCGCTGCTGGGCCGAGGAGGCCTACTCCGCCGGGTGTTACGGGGCCTTCATGCCGCCTGGGGCCTGGACCAGATGGGGCCGTGCGCTGTCCGAGCCGGTCGGCCCGATCCACTGGGCCGGGGCCGAGGTCGCGACCCGCTGGACGGGCTACATGGACGGTGCAATCCGGTCAGGCAGGAAGGCAGCCGGAGAGGTGGTGGCTTCGCTGTGATTCCGGAAATGCCGAAGATCATGGGGATCGTCAACGTCACCCCGGACTCGTTCTCCGACGGCGGACTCTTCCTCGACCCCGAAGCCGCGATCGGGCACGGACTCGCACTGCTCGAGCAGGGGGCCGACATCCTCGACATAGGTGGCGAGTCGACCCGTCCTGGGTCCGAACCCGTTTCCGAGGACGAGGAACTCGCCAGGGTTACCCCGGTGATCGAAGCGCTCTCGAGTCGGGCTGTGGTCTCGGTCGATACCTCGAAGGCCGCGGTGGCCGAGGCCGCGATCGCGGCCGGAGCCGGAATCGTCAACGACGTGACCGCGCTCGGAGGCGATCCAGAGATGGCCCGGGTCTGCGCCGAGGGAGGGGTGGAGGTCGTGCTGATGCACATGCTCGGCAGTCCCCGAACGATGCAGGAGCATCCCGAATACGGCGATGTCGTCACCGAGGTCACGGAATTCCTGCTCGACCGCGCGGCCGTGGCCGAACAGGCCGGGATCGAGAGGACGAAGATCTGGATCGATCCCGGGATCGGCTTCGGGAAGACCCCGGAGCACAACTTCGCCCTGCTTGGCGCGACCGCGATCCTGGTCGAGACCGGTTACCCGGTCCTGATCGGTCCGTCACGGAAGCGCTTCATCGGCTCGCTCGACGGATCGTCCGAGACCGAAAGGGTGGGTGGGACGGTCGCGGCCTGCCTCGCTGCAGCCCGGCAGGGAGCCCGGGCCGTTCGGGTCCATGATGTGGGACCGGTTGCCCAGGCCTTCGCGGTCGAACGGGAAATATCGGCCGCAGGCCGGACCGATGACCCCTCCGGGTCATGACGGAAGTACCGTTCCACCAATGAGCGAGCCAGAAAGCCGCGATGTACTGATCCGCCTCGACGGGGTCTCCGTGCGCACCAACCACGGGGTGTCCGAGGCCGAGCGCGAGATCGGCCAGCGAATGGTGTTCGACTTGGCAATGACCGTTCCCGGTTGTGGCGCTACCGGTACCGACCGGGTCGAGGACACGGTCGACTACGGAGAGGTCTCCGGGATGCTCGCGAGCATGGCCACGGAGCGGAGCCGTCTTACCCTCGAGTGCCTCGTGACCGAGATAGCCGAGGCCATCGTCGACCGGTTCCCGGTTTCCTCGGTCACGGTCCGGGCGACGAAGCCCGAGCCCCCGGTTCCCCAGGTCATGGACGGCGCCTCGGTCGAGGTGACGGTCGAGGCCCCGGGCGAAGACGGTTGACGGCCAGAACCGCCTACCTCGGACTGGGCTCGAACGTCGGTGATCCACCGACGAATCTCGCTCGCGCGATCGAGATGCTCGCCGGAAAGGGCCTGATCGTGAGGGCCGTATCGGAGGGCTACCGGACCCAGCCGGTCGGCGAGATCCTCGATCAGCCCGATTTCCTGAATGCCGTGGTCGCGGTCGAGACCGACCTCGAGCCCCAGGGGCTGCTCGACCTCTGCAAATCGGTCGAGGCCGAGATGGGTCGCGAGACCGGCCTGCCGCGCCATTCACCGAGGATCATCGATGTCGACCTGCTGCTGCTCGGCGACGTCGTCTTCGAGTCAGACCGCCTCGCTCTTCCGCACCGCGAGGTCTCTACCCGCCGGTTCGTCCTGGTGCCGCTGCTCGAGATCGCACCGGACCTCGAACTCCCCGACGGCAGTCCGGTCGCCGACCTGCTTGCCGTCCTCGAAGACGACCCCGATCAGGCCGTCACCCCGTCCGGCCCTCTGCCCTTCGACCGTTCCGGCGAGTGACCGACCGGGCCGAGACCGAGGCCGTGCTCAGGGCATACGCCGACGCCTGGCTGGCAGCCGACCTCGAGAAGGTCCTCGGCTCCTATCACGAGGAAATCGTCCTGCATTACATGGGGGAGAGTCCCCTGGCGGGAACCCACGAGGGCAGAGAGGCCGTCTTCGAGATTCTTGGCCTCGCCTCCTTCAGGACATCGCGGAAACTCGTCGAAGTCGAGGACGTCCTCGCCGGCGACGAATTCGGGGCGATCGTCGCAATCGAGGATCTCGGAGACCCGCCGAAGCGCGTTCGGCGGCTGTTGCTCTACCGGGTGGTCGACGGAAAGCTCGGCGAGTGCTGGCTGTTCGACGAGGACCAGCGGTTCATCGACCGTCTGTGGTCCTCCGATCCCGCCCCCTCGGGAGAGTGAAGAGGGCTAGCCTCTGAGGGGTTCGAGCCAGGCCTGTGGCAGCCCCGGCGGGATGTATCCCGGGTAGTCGGGGACCAGGCGCATCGCCGCGTGGCCGATCGGCCGGCTCTCGATGAAGGGCTCGAGGTCACCGACCGTCATCGCGAGGCGGATCGAGGGCGCGATCTGGAAGTCGGCCGCGTTCGGCTCCTCACCACCGATCACGCCCGAGAGGACGAACTCGTCCAGCCGGTCGAGCAGTCCGGGCAGGGCTGCGACTGCTGCCTGGACGTTCGCGTCATCGGCCTTGTTGAAATGGACGGAAGCCGCAACGAGAGGCCCTCCCGTCTTGACCGCAAGGCCGACCGGCAGGCCGATCTTCGAGCCTTCGACGTAGCTTCGCATCGCATCCCGGTCGCGCTTCAGCAGCCACCACAGGATCTGCCTGATCGGATGCTGCAGCTCCGATTCGCCGAGAGCTTCGGCTTCCTCGATCCCGGCGCGCTCCGGGCCGTTCGGGAGCAGGAGCGGCGCGTCGGGCGCGTAACGGTCCAGAGCCCTTGCGATCTCGATCGAGCCCTGGAATCTCCGGCCACCGAGCTTGAGGGCCGGAACCGTCACGGACGGGAAGCCCAGACCTTTGAGGATGCCCTTCGACAGGACCGGGAGCAGGTCCACCCTCCGGTAGTCGATGCCTTTCCGTTCGAGCATCAGGGCCACGGAGATACCTGGATGCGAACCGGGAATGGTGAAAAGAGTGGCTTCTGCCATCGCGAAGCGCACTATATGGCCCCTCGGGGGATCGAGTGTCGGTAGGTCCCGTTCCCCCGGCTCACCACCCCTCCAACCGCCCCGGAATCGGTTTGGTCGGGCCGGCCGCACCGAGACCGCGGGGTTCGAACGGGGAGTCCCTACCCGAACGACCTCCCCTCAACATCTCTCCCTACGAACCACCCGAACCCGGCAGGCCTGCCAAACTGAAGGGCCATGCTTTTGGCGATCGACGTCGGAAACACCCAGACCCACATCGGTGCCTTCGAGGGCGACTCCCTGGCAGAGGACTGGCGGTTCAGAACCGTCGCCGGTTCGACCGCCGACGAGCTGGCCGAGAAGATCCGGGGCCTGCTCGCCCTGAGGGAAATAGATTTCGACCGGGTCCAGTCCGTCGTCGTCTCTTCAGTGGTCCCGTCCCTGGCTCCGGAGTATGAGTCCCTGGCCCAGCGCTATCTGGACTCTCGCTGTCTGATGGTCGGACCCGGAATCAGGACCGGGATGTCGATCGAGGTGGACAACCCGGCCGAGGTCGGTGCCGACCGCCTTGTCAACGCGATCGCGGCCTACGACCAGGTCGGCGACCTCTGCGTAGGGGTCGACTTCGGCACCGGAATCAACTTCGACGTCGTCTCGGCCGACGGCGCCTACCTCGGCGGAGCGATCGCGCCCGGGATCGAGATCTCGCTATCTGCTCTGGCCGAGCGGGCGGCCAGAATCCCGAGGATCGATCTCGCCGAGCCGAGCTCGGTGATCGGGACCAGTTCCAAGGCCGCGATCCAGTCAGGAGTGCTTTTCGGCTTCGCCGGTCTGGTCGACGGCATCGCGCGCAGGATCGACGCCGAGACCGGGGGCGGCGCTCGCTTCATCGCTACGGGAGGCTTTGCCGCCACGATCGTGCCCTTCACGGAGACCCTCTCGGAAATCGACTCCCACCTGACCCTCAAGGGCCTCAGGATCATCGAAGAGCGAAACCGTGAAGCCTGAGATCCAGCCGGCCTTGACCGAGCCCTTCGAGATCGAAGGCATCCAGATCTCGAACCGGGTCCTGCTCGCTCCCCTTGCAGGGATCGGCAACTGGTTCGTCCGGATGCAGGCCAAGCGTTACGGCGTCGGGCTGGCGGTGTCCGAGATGGTCTCGAGCCACGGACTCCACTACGGCAACGACAAGACCATCACGGAGCTGATGAGGATCCACCCCGACGAGCATCCGGTCTCTATCCAGCTGTTCGGGCAGGACCCCGAGATCATGCGCTCGGCGGCAGAGGTCGCGGCTCGCTCCGGCCCCGACCTGATCGACATCAACATGGGCTGCCCGGTGCCGAAGGTCATGAAGACCGGTGCCGGAGCCGAGCTCCTGGCCGATCCGGAGCTCGCCCTCGAGCTGGCAAGGGCGGCGCGCGAGGGCAGCGGGCTTCCGGTCACGGTCAAGATCAGGTCCGGGATAGCGCCGGGCGACCGGTCCGGCTTCGACCTTGCCATCCGTCTGGTCGAGGAGGCCGATGTCGCCGCGATCGCATTCCATCCCAGAGTCGCCCGGAAGGGCCACAAAGGCACGCCCGATTACGCGCTGGCACGGGAGCTGGCTCGTTCGATCCCGGTCCCGATGATCATCTCCGGCGGCCTGAGTGATGCCGATGCGGCCAGAAGGGCCTACGAGGAGTCCGGGGCCGACGCCCTGATGGTGGCGAGGGGTTCGTTCGGTTACCCATGGATCTTTGCCGAGCTGACCGGAACCGAGGTGCCGGAGCCGAACCGGCGAGCGATCATGGACGAGCT
>CAJAIJ010000019.1 GCA_903939845.1 uncultured Solirubrobacterales bacterium | reverse complement strand
GGTCGGGGAACTGGACGTCGGGTCGCTCGAGTCGCAGCTCCAGGATGCCCGCGCCCGTGCTGAGGACGAGACGGCCGGTGAGGCTGCCCGGGCTGCCGCCGAGAAGGACCTCGAGAGGATCGAGGCATTTCTCTCCATAGCGAAGGGGAGCTAGCGGTCTCCGACCTGCTGGCCCTGACCAGGCGCCTGGTCGCCTACGACACCTCGAAGCCCGAGGGGGTGCACGAGGCCGCGGGCTTCGTCAAGGGATGGCTCGATGCCCGGGGCATTCCGGTGCATCAGGAAGAGTGCCGGGGCCTCCCGGTGCTGACCGCGGAGGCAGGTGATCCCGAGGGAAGGGTCCTGATCCTCCACGGCCACCTCGACGTCGTTCCCGGCGACCCCGACCAGTTCGAGCCGCGGGTCGAGGGGGACAGGCTGTTTGGCAGGGGCACCTACGACATGAAGGCCGCGCTGGCCGCAATGCTCATGGCACTTCCGGGGCCCGGCGAGTCCACCCCGGGGGTCCTGACCAGGATCGGCATCGTCGGTGACGAGGAGTCGGAGGAATCCGAGGACAGAGGAAGCGACTTCCTGGTCGACCAGGGCCTCACCGGAGAGTTCGCGATCACGGGCGAGCCGACCGATCTCCACATCGGCGTTGCCGCAAAGGGGGTCCTGGCCCTGAAGGTGACGGTTGCCGGCAGAGCGGCCCACGGTTCGACGCCGTGGCTCGGAGACAACGCGATCCTGAGGGCGATCGAGATGTTTCGCGGACTCGAGTCGCTACCGTTTGCAAGGGAAAGTTCCGAGCATTTCGACCGCCCCTCGATCAACCTCGGTCGGATTCAGGGCGGAGATGCGCTGAACAGGGTGCCAGACCGCTGCACGATGGACGTGGACATCAGATATCTACCGAACCAGGACCCGATCGAGATCGAGCGTCAGATCCGTGAACTCGGGCCCGACGGAATCGAAACGATCATCATGCTGCCGCCGATCGACAGTGGCTCCGACTCGCCCTGGGTCGAGCGGCTCGGCGAAGCGATCGCGAGGCACCACGACGGCCCGGTGACCTCGGTCGGCAGGGACGGGGCCTCGGACGCGCTCTCCTTCATCCGGGCCGGGATACCGGCCGTCGAGTTCGGCCCCACCGGTGCCGGACATCACGGTCCCGAAGAGTGGGTTTCGATCTCATCCCTGGAGAGCTATCACTCGATCCTCAGGGAGTTCATCTCGACGGCAGGAGCCGGCGCGGCCAGAGAGAAGGCCGGGGGAGAACGATGACCGAGATCGACGGCGAAGAAGAACAGGAAGGGACCCCAGAGGCTCCCCAGGTCGATCCCGGCGAGTTGGGAGACGGTCCGGCGACCGAGGAGTTGTTCGCGATAACCGCCGGTCTCGAGGATGCACCCGACCTCGATCCGGTGTTTCGTTCGGCTCTGCTCGAGAGCTCCGAGAGCGCGACCGGGGAGGAGCAGGCTGCCGTCACCGGCGAGGAGGAGCTCGAGTTCGTGGCCGGCGAAGGGGTCGATACCGTCGAGCACGACGTCCTGGCCGACGACTCTGTCGAGCATGAAGCGATCGACCCCGGGTCTGGTGAGGTTCCCGTCACCGAGGAGCAGACCGCCATCCTCGCCGCTGCCGCCCGCAACGAAGTCCAGCAGGCGATCGAGCAGGCTCGAAGGACCGGCAGGCCCTGGGATCCAGCGAGGCCCCCGACCTCCGGCGATTTCGAGGGGCCGGCCAAGCGCCCGCGCTACTGGTGGAGATTTAGTCTTGCGACGATCGTGATCGTGCTTTCTTTCGCCGGGGCGACCTCGGCCTCGATCCTCGACACCGTCAACGACATCACCGACCGCCTGAGCGATCCCGGCTTCCGGAACCTCTCTGCGAAGGTGCTTCCGCCGAGCAACGGCGGGCCTCAGACGATCGCGATCCTGGGCTCCGACGTCCGGACCGGCGGCGGCATGGCCAGCGGCGATCCCGGCAGATCGGACACGGCAATCCTGCTACGGCTCGACCCTTCGACGGGCCAGATAGCGATGTTCTCGATCCCGAGGGATCTCAAGGTCGAGATCCCGGGCTATGGAACCGACAAATTCAACGCCGCCTACGCGTACGGCGGGACCGAGCTCACTCTGAAGACGATCAAGTCCTTCACCGGCCTCGACGTCAACCACGTGATCAATGTGGACTTCCAGGGTTTCGCCGACGCAATCGACGCGATCGGCTGTGTGTATGCCGATGTCGATCGCGACTACTACAACTCGAACGAAGGCAAGGCGGCATTGGAGATGTACGCGGAGATCGACATCGATGCCGGCTACCAAAAGCTTTGCGGTTCCGACGCACTGGATTACGCCCGTTATCGCCACACCGATTCCGACCTGGTCAGGGCTTCGCGTCAACAGGACCTGATCGCCGAGGTCAGAAACAGGCTCTCCTTCGGCGAAATCATCAAGCGCCGGAACGAGCTGATCGACGCCTTCACCGACAACACCAGGTCCGACATATCGGGTTCGAAGGAGTCGCTCGAGTTGCTGAAGCTCCTCTTCGACTCGCGTGAGTCGAAGGTGGTCGAGGTCACTTTCCCTGCCTCCTATGGTGAGGATGGCTATGTCGTTGCCACCGAGCCCGAGATAGAGGCCGCCGTCGACCGGTTCCTTGGCTTCGACGAGTCTCCCGACCCGCCACCCGAGATCGGTGCCACCACCCGTAAGGCCAAGCGACTCGACGCGGCCGCGAAGAGGAGGGCCAGGCTCGAGAGGGAGAGGGGATTCGAGGCGAAGGTCCCGAAGAAGGGCCAGGACGGCCTGATCGACGCCGTCGACTCGACGATCGGCCTCGCCAAGGAGCTGAACGCCCCGATCAAGAGCGATTTCAAGATCTACTACCCGAAGAGCCTGCCTTCCTCTTCGGCCATTGCCGAGGGTTCCCGCAACTACGGCATCCGCAGTCCCGACAAGGAGTCGCACGGTGCCTACCGGATGGTCTTCGCGAGGGCCGCTGCCGACGGAACCCACTACTTCGGACTGCAGGGGATCAAGGGCTGGGAGGATCCCCCGATCCTCAACGTCCCCTACGAGGAGGTCGAGTTCGGTGGCCGTAGCTTCCGGGTCTACCCGGAGGGCGACCGGATCAAGCTCGTCGCCTGGTTCGAAGATGGCAACACCTACTGGATTTCCAACTCGCTGCTCCTGAACCTCGAAAATGAGGAGATGCTCGGGATGGCGAGATCGACGAGGGCTTTCGGGGCTGGCTGAACCGGAATCACCGGCAACCGCGATAGATAGGGAGAGGATCTGAATGAGCGAGGGCGAGAAGGCCCCCATAGGGGTTATCGGAGTCGGGTGGGTCGGCCTGGTCACGGCGGCCTGCTTCGCCGAGCTCGGCCACGAGGTCTTCGCCCGTGACGTGGTGCCGGAGAAGGTCGAGGCCCTCTCCCGCGGAGAGGTCACGATCCATGAGCCGGGGTTGGCAGAGCTCGTCGTTTCGAACGCCGACCGCCTCCACTTCACGACCGATATGGAAGAGGTCCTCGATTCGGCCGAGATCCTGTTCGTCTGCGTCGATACACCCCCGACCCATTCGGGAGACGCCGACCTCTCGAGGGTAAGGGCGGTCGTCTCGGAGCTCACCGACGCCGGTTCTCACCTCCTGGTCATGAAGAGCACCGTGCCTGCCGGGACCGGAGAAACCATCATGGGCGAGTTGCCCGGGGTCGGCTATGTCTCATGCCCGGAGTTCCTCAAGGAAGGGACGGCGGTCCAGGACTTCATGCATCCCGACCGGGTCGTGATCGGCGTGCCCGAGGGAAGGGAAGAGGGCGGTCGGAGGGTGGCCGAGCTCTACGAACCACTCGGCGGAGACCTGGTCATGACCGATGTGACCAGTGCCGAGATGGTCAAGCTCGCCTCTAACGCTTATCTGGCAACCCGCATCTCCTTCATCAACGAGATCGCCAACGTCTGCGAGGAGGTGGGCGCCGACGTCACCGAGGTAGCTCGGGGCATGGGGCTCGACGAGAGGATCGGACCCCACTTCCTGAGGCCCGGGATCGGGTTCGGCGGATCCTGCTTCCCCAAGGACGTCAGCGCACTCAAGTTGCTCGCCGGGAACTCGGGCTACCACTTCCAGCTGCTCAACGCCGTGATCGAGGTCAACGAGCTCCAGAAGCGCCGGGTAGTCAACAAGCTGATCAAGCACCTCGGGCCGCTCTCCGGCAGGCGCATCGCCCTGCTGGGCCTCGCATTCAAGCCGGACACCGACGACATGCGTGAGGCGTCCAGCCTCGTCCTCGCCGCCCGACTCGCAAGCGAGGGTGCCGAGGTGGTGGCATTCGACCCGGTCGCGATGGAGGGGGCCGAAGAGATGCTTCCCGGTGTCGAGATGGCGGACTCGGCGCTGGCAGCCCTCGAGGGTGCGGACGCCGCCGTCCTCGTTACCGAGTGGCCGGAGTTCCGCGACATCGAATGGCAGGCGGCCGGGGCGGCAATGAACCGGAAGCTCCTTATCGACGGTCGAAACTTCCTCGATCCGGCCGGAATGGCCGAGGCCGGGTTCACCTGGGAAGGAGTGGGACGGGCCGAAGTCGGACCGTCCTGACCGAATGCAGGCCCTGGTCCTGGTCGGTGGCAGAGGCACCCGCCTGCTCCCGATTACCGAGGCCACCCCCAAGCCGGTGATTACCCTGGTCGACCGGCCCTTCCTGGCCTGGATGCTCGGCTGGCTGGCTGGTCACGGAGTCGATGAAGTCGTCCTGTCCTGCGGGTTCCTGCCAGACAGGATGAAGGAGGTCCTTGGCGACGGGATCCCGAACGGACCGCGTCTGATCTGGGTCGAAGAGACCGAGCCGATGGGAACGGCCGGAGCGATGCGCTTTGCCCTCGAACATCTCGACGACAGGTTCCTGGCCTTGAACGGCGACCTCCTTTCCGACTTCGACCTCTCGGCCCTGGTCGCGTTTCATCAGCGCCGGGAGGCGAAGGCGACGATCGGACTCAAGGAAGTCCAGGACACCACGGGGTTCGGGCTTGTGGACCTCGAAGACGACGGCACGGTCTCGGGATTCCGGGAGAAGGCCGGGACGAGCGATGGTGGCTCCGGGCTCGTCAACTCCGGGGTCTACGTGCTCGAACGGGAAGTGATCGAGGCGGTCGAGCCGGGCCGGGAGGTTTCGATCGAGCGGGAGGTATTTCCCCGCCTGGCCGGGCCAGGACTGGCCGGACTGGTCCTCGATGGTTACTGGATGGACATCGGAACTCCGGACAGGTATCTCCAGGCGACCTGGGACATCGTCGAAGGGCGGATGGAAGGCAGTCCAGACCTTGCCGGGTCCGGTCCGGTGATCGCTCCGACGGCCTCGGTGGCACCCGGGGCAAAGGTAGGGCCCAGGGCCGTGGTGTCCTCGGACTGCGTGGTCGAAGAGGGCGCCGAGGTCTCGGGGTCGGTCATGCTCGAGGGCTCCCGGGTCGGTACGAACGCCCGGGTCATCGACTCCATACTCGCCTCCGGGGCGGTCGTAGATGCAGACGAGGCGGTGTCAGGGGCGGTAATCGGCCAGAATGAGGAACAGGATGATCGACGACGTTCTGGCGATACCTGAGCACATCCGCGACGCGGTCTGGCGGACCGATTCAGCCGCGCTGAAACCGTTCCGCGCCGATCGGCTGGTTGTCTGTGGCATGGGCGGTTCGGCCGTCGGCGGGGATCTCGCCCGCGGCATCATCGGGGACCGCCTCGAGGGACCGCTGGAGGTCGTAAGGGATGAGCTCCTGCCCGGATGGATGGGTCCCGATACCGCAGTTCTCGCGTCGAGCTACTCGGGCAATACCTCCGAAACGCTCTCGGCCTTTCGGGATGCCGGTCGACGAGGCCTTTATCGCTGGGCCGTCACCACTGGTGGCGAGCTGGGAGACCTGGCTCGCAGCGACGGGGTTGGCGTGGTCGGGATGCCAGGCTTCCTGGCACCCAGAGCCTCGGTCGCATACGTCACCACGGTCGCGGTCATGGTGGCCGGGCTGACCGGCGTGGCACCGGATCTCCGGGAGGAACTCGAGGAGGCCGCCGAGTCCCTCGCCGGATCGCTCGAAACCCTCCGCAACCAGGCCGCGGCGATTGCGGAACGGATCGGCGACGCTCCGGTGGTCGTACACGGGTGTGGAGCCACGGTTGCCGTGGCGAGACGGTGGGCCAACCAGATGAACGAGAACGCGAAGCTGCTCTCGTTCGCAGCCGAAGTGCCGGAGGTTGCACACAATGCGATCGAGGCATGGGCGAGAGACGGTCGCGGCTTTGCCGCAGTCTTCCTGGTCGATTCCGGTCTTTCCGATGCCGACCGCCGAAGGCTCGACACGGTGGCCGAGATGGTGGGAGAGGCCGGTGCGCCGTCGATAGAGGTAGATGCAGGCGGGGACTCCCGATCGGATCGGGTCTTTCGCAGTGTGGTGCTGGGGGATCTCGTCTCGCTTGCACTGGCCGAGAGCCAGGGCGTGGACCCGGAGCCGGTTCTGG
Source organism: uncultured Solirubrobacterales bacterium (assembly GCA_903939845.1). GTDB lineage: Bacteria > Actinomycetota > Thermoleophilia > Solirubrobacterales > 70-9 > 67-14. The sequence continues at coordinate 1,311 of CAJAIJ010000019.1, read as the reverse complement.
CGATCGAGTCCTTCAAGCAGCGAGTGGGCGGCCAGTCGTGACTGGAGGAACCGGGGCGATGGTCCTGGCGGCGGGTTTGGGGACCAGACTCAGACCCGTCACCTGGTCGGTTCCGAAACCGATGGTTCCGGTCATGAACCGGCCCGTGATGGAACACATTCTCCGCCTCCTTTCCGGCCACGGTTTCGAAAACGTCGTTGCGAACCTGCACTGGTTCCCCGAAGTGATCGAGGACAGGTTCGGGGACGGGTCGATGGCCGGGGTCGAACTCAAATACAGCCGTGAGCAGGCCCTGTTGGGTACGGCCGGCGGAGTGAGGAACGCGGCCGGGATGCTCGGAGACGAGTTCCTCGTGATCTCGGGCGATGCCCTGACCGACATCGACCTCTCGGCGATGAGGGAGTTCCATCGCTCGCACGAGGGCGTCGCGACCCTGGCTACTCGTCGGGTCGAAGACACATCGGGCTTCGGCGTCGTGATCACCGACGACTCGGGCCGGGTCCAGGGATTCCAGGAGAAGCCCGAGCCGAGCGAGGCACTCTCGAACCTGGCGAACTGCGGGATCTACATGTTCGACGCTGCAATCTTCGACTTCTTTCCAGGACCGGGCGAGAGTGGGCTCGCAGGTCCGGAGGACCCCGAGGGTTTTGCCGACTGGGCCTATGACGTATTCCCGGCCCTGCTCGAGTCGGGCGAGCCTTTCTTCTCCCATGAGGTCGATGCCTACTGGAACGACATCGGGACGATCCCCGAGATGTTGAGGGGCAACTTCGACGGGCTGACAGGAGCGATCTCCCTCGACCCGGGACTGCCGGAGAGGGGGGAGGGCATCTGGGCACCGGAAGGCTTCGAACTCGGAGGCATCGAGCTCGAGGGTCCTGTCCTGATCGGAGAGGGAGCGGAGATCGGTTCCGGTTCGGCCCTCACCGGACCCCTCGTGATCGGACCTGACTGCCGGATCGGGTCGGGCGCGCGGCTGAGGGAAGCGGTCCTTACCGAGGGTGCCTCGGTGGAGCCCGGCGGCTATCTGGTCAGCGGGGTCCTCGGAGCCTCGAGCTCCTGAGCATTCCCGAGCCGGTGATGGTTCGGTGACGTTCTCGAGAGATCCTTCACGCACGAGGAACCTGGAGGCGGCGAAGTTCGACCTGTGCTCGAACGTCTGGTCGAGATCCTGCTCGTCCCTCCGCTTTGCCCGGCCTGCGGCAGCCGGGCCGGAGAAGGCCGCAGGGTCTGCAGGCGGTGCGCTTCCAGGCTGAGCTCTGAACCACCGGTTCCGGGTCCTGCGCCAGCAGGGGTGCTCGAGGCCGCTGC
>CAJAIJ010000018.1 GCA_903939845.1 uncultured Solirubrobacterales bacterium | reverse complement strand
TCGAGCCTGTACCTCGCCTGGGACTTCACCACTTCCTCGAACGAGAACAACTACGCCAGGGCCCTCCATATGAGGGACGAGGCCTTCGCCGAGCTCGGCGACACGACCATGGCCGACCAGATCGTCCAGGGCGATGCGCCCGAGTTCGTGGTCACCAACGTGAACTCGGAATCGAACTCTCGCCGGGTCAGGGGCACCTACTCGGTTCCCTGCTTCCTGACCGGCGGCTCGCGCGGCGGACAGCCGATCGATTGCGGACCGGGCGGGGTCATGGAGCTCGACGAGGACGGCATGCCGAAGCGGTTCGGCAGCTACGAGGCCAACTTCGACTGCATGATTCCGAACTCCGGCCTCACGCCAGGGGCCGCGAATCTGAGGCCCTACGTCTACGGACACGGGCTCGTGGGAACGGCCAGTCAGGTGAGGGGCGGAGTGAACGGACCCCTCACCCAGGAGCACGGGATGGTCGCCTGCGCGACCGACGAGATCGGGATGGCCAGTGAGGACCTCCCGAAGATCGCCGAAGCCCTCGGCGAGCTCTCGCAGTTCAAGGTCTTGCCCGACCGGCTCCAGCAGGGGCTCCTCAACGAACTCTTCCTCGCCAGGCTGATGTTCCACACCGGCGGCTTCGGAACCCACCCCGCCTTCCAGGACGGGGACGGGACGACGGCCGGCGACTCGGTGATCCGAAACGACGACGTCTACTACGTGGGTGCCAGCCAGGGCGGGATCATGGGAGGTCCTCTGACGGCCCTCTCGCCCGACTTCATCCAGTCGGCACTGGTGGTGGGCGCGATGAACTACTCGACGCTGCTGACCAGGTCGTCGAACTGGCCGATCTACGAAGTGATCATGAACAGCGCCTACGAACAGGAGATGCTGCGGCCCCTCCTGTTCGGCCTGATCCAGATGCTCTGGGACCGAGGCGAACCGAACGGCTACTCACACGTGATGACCGAGGACCCGCCCCCGAACACTCCGGAACACAACGTGACCATGCAGATCGCTCTGGGCGATCACCAGGTCTCGAACTTCGCCTCGGACGTCCAGGCAAGGACGATCGGAGCCAAGACGAACATCGGAGCGATCGACGAACGGCGGTGGCCGGACTATGAGGACCTCTGGAACATCCCGAGGATCCAGCCGAACGAGTACCCGTTCGCCGGCGACAGCATCATCTACTGGGACGGTGGGCCGCTGAGGCCGAACGATTCCGGCATCGGAACGAGGCCACTGATCGGGACCGGCGTCTCGCCTTATGAGAACTACGCTCCGAACCAGGTAGACGCTCGCTGGGAGGATCCGCACGGAGCCCCGAGGGGTGCCAGCGGCCCGGTCGAGATGATCTCCGCCTTCCTCGAGCCGAACGGTGCGATCCCGAACGTATGTGGGTCGGATCCCTGTCTCGGCGACGGCTGGGATGGCGACTACGACAACCTGATCGCGCCCTGATCGGGACCGAACCGGCACCGTTGGCCCGGAGCAAAACCGGGCCCCAAGAGTCGTTGTGATGCGAAACATTCGCTGATAGCCTGTTTTTCAGGGAGAAGTAGAAAGGGTCGGGCGACCGATCAGGGAGAACCAGGGAGGATCTGTGCATTTCATGAGGTTTCTTATTGCTCCGCTTGCCGTCCTGACGCTGCTCATCGCCGGCACCTCGGCCGCCACGGCCTCGATCGACGTCAAGATCGTCGAGGCCGGGCAGAAGCAGGTCCGCTCCAACGGCGTGACGGTCGCCGTCGGCTCCTCGAAGGGGGGCAGGGTTTCCCTCCAGTTGGCCGTCAAGTCGTTCGATGACGGCACGATCGCGGCAGGCCGCAAGACGGTCTCGGTCGAGGGCGGGAAGACGAGCCGGGTTGCGATCCGACTCAACGGCAGGGCCCGGGGAATCGCCGGGAAGTGCCAGCAGTTGGGACTCGTCGTCACCGCAAGGGACGGGAAGCAAAGGGCCTCTGCCTCGAAGAACCTGGATCGGAACCTGCCCGGCTGCCGCCTGGCTCCGGTCGACCTCTCGGACGCCGACTACTGCGACTTCATCGCCCAGCCGAAGCAGGGCCTCTGCATGATGCCCTTCCCGAACGACTTCTACACCCGCAACGACCCCTCCAGCCCGACCGGCAAGAGGATCGCCTTCGATGACCGGGCGATGCCCAGGAACGAATCCGGCCAGGCGATCTCGGCCGCCGACTACGACTACTCGGACGGCTTCAGCCAGGGCCAGGGAATCGTGCTGAGGGTCCCGGGAGTCGACTCGACCGAGGCAGTCCAGGCGAACGACTTCGTCGAGCTGGACAGGCTCAGCAGATATGCCGAGCCCTCGCAGCGGGCGGTCGTGATCGATGCCGAGACCGGCGACAGGTGGCCGATCTGGGTCCAGGTCGACGCCGGTGCCACCAACGACACGAACCGCGCCCTGATGATCAGCCCGGCTACCAACTTCGATCCCGAGGGCCGCTACATCGTCGCGCTCAGGAATCTGGTCGATGCCGACGGCAACCCGATCCAGGCACCGAACGCCTTCCGCTACTACCGCGACCAGATCCCCTCCAGCCAGAAGAAGGTCAACGACCGCCGCTCGAAGTTCGAGGGCATCTTCAGGACCCTGAAGAGGGCCGGGATCAAGAGGTCGAGCCTGTATCTCGCCTGGGACTTCACCACTTCCTCGAACGAGAACAACTACGCCAGGGCCCTCCATATGAGGGACGAGGCCTTCGCCGAGCTCGGCGACACGACCATGGCCGACCAGATCGTCCAGGGCGATGCGCCCGAGTTCCAGGTGCTGGCCACCGCGTTGCCCGGCCAGTTCATTCAGCTTCCTGATGGCAGCTCCAGGACCGTCCCGGACGACGTGGGCCGCTACGTGGCCGGCACCTACACCGTCCCCTGCTTCCTGACCGGGGGCTCCGGGGGCAACTGCCGTTCGGGCGGTGAAATGGACCTCGATGAAAACGGAATGCCGAAGCGATTTGGTAACTACACCGCCAACTTCGAGTGCATCATCCCGCAGGGGGCGCTCGATGCGGACGGCGAGCCCGGTCGTCCCCACGTCTACGGCCATGGCCTGCTCGGGGCTTCGGCCGAGGTCGTCTTCAGCCCTGTGAGTCGGGGACTCGGAGAGGACCACGGAATGGTCGGATGTGCGACCGATGAGATCGGAATGGCCGGCCAGGACCTGCTGGCGGCAGTGATACCGGCTCTGACGAACCTCACCGACTTCCCGAAGGTCGCCGACCGGCTGCAGCAGGGACTGCTCAACGAACTGTTCCTCGCACGGGCCATGTTCCACCCCGAAGGATTCGTGAGCCACCCCGCGTTCCAGAATGGCAACGGTTCGACTGACGGCGACCCCGTCATCGATACCAACGACGTCTTCTACACCGGTGCCAGCCAGGGCGGGATCATGGGCGGGGCCCTCACCGCGATCTCCCCGGACTTCACCAAGGCAGCGCTCGTGGTGGGAGCGATGAACTACTCGACACTCCTGACCAGGTCATCCAACTGGGGCACCTACGGGCAGGTCTTCAACAACGCCTACGGAGACGAGTTGGCCCGTCCGATGGTCCTCAACATCATCCAGATGCTCTGGGACCGGGGTGAGCCGAACGGTTACGCCCACGTGATGACGGACGATCCCCCGCCGAACACGCCGCCACATGAGATCACGTTGCAGATCGCGCTCGGCGATCACCAGGTCTCGAACTTCGCCTCGGACGTCCAGGCGAGGACCGTCGGTGCGAAGACGAACATCGGTGCGATCGACGATCGGCGCTGGCCCGGTTACGAGGACCTCTGGAACATCCCGAGGATCCAGCCGGACGAATACCCGTACAGGGGCTCGAGCATCATCTACCAGGACGGAGGACCCCCCCGGCCAGACCCGTCCAACCCCGGCCAGACGATAGGCACCGGGGTTCCGCCCTACGGCAACCTCGCACCGAGTGCGATCGACCCCTCCTGGGAGGATCCGCACGGAGCACCGAGGGGAGGTGCGGCCGGACCGGTCGCGATGATGTCGACCTTCCTCCAGACCGACGGCTACATCGAGGATCCCTGTGGGGGCCTCGCCTGCGTGGGCGCCGGCTGGGGCGGCTACGACATCGTCCCCTGACGGCGGACCACCTGTGGCATCCCGGGATCGCCCGGGGCAATGACCGGCGAGATACGAGAAAAGGCACCCCCCGGGGTGCCTTTTCTCTTTGGACTCAGCGGGGCCGGTAGATGGTCCGGTTGCCGAGCAGCTTCGACACCGTGACCAGCCTGTAGCCCCGTCTCTTCAGGTTCGAGATTGCCGGACCCAGGGCGGCGACGGTCTGGCTCCTGTAGCCGCCACCGTCGTGCATCAGGACTATCGAGCCCGAACCTGCGCTGACGATCGACGAATAGATCGATCCCGACCCGGGAGTCCTCCAGTCGTTGGTGTCGACGTCCCAGAGGATGCTCTTCATCTTCTGGGCGCCGGCCTCGGCGGCCAGTCGACCGTCGATCGCGCCATATGGAGGCCTGAACAGGCAGGGCTTGAATCGGGTCGCGTCCCTGATCACCTGATTCGTCCTCCTCAGCTCGCTTCCCGAGGGAAGGATCGGGTGGGTGTAGCTGTGGTTCGCTATCTCGTGGCCGTCGGCAACGATCTTCCGGGTGGTCGACGGATCAGAGGCGACGGCACTCCCGATCACGAAGAAGGTTCCCTTTGCCTTCTTCTCCCGAAGGATGGAGAGAACCTGCCGGGTGTAGGGACTCGGGCCGTCGTCGAAGGTAAGTGCGACCTCTTTCGCACCCCCGGGTCCCCGACGGACCACCTGGCCATTGCCTCCGGTGCAGCCGACCGGGTCGACCGGCCGGACCCGGTAGTCGGCCCACTCCCCGACCGGGAACTGGCCCGAGCACTCATCCGGTGTCCTGCCGCACTCGGGGTCGGAATAGATCGCCCTCCACCGGTAGCGGTCGGGGGTGATCCCGGCTCGGCCCGGCAGCAGGCCGACCTCGACGATGTGGTCGGAGACGCGCTCGACCCTTGCGCTCACCGCCCGATCGGAGATGGTCTTGCCCGAATCCCCGACGAGAGTGAGGCCGATCGACTCATAGGTCCGGTTCTTCCCTCCCACGCACAGCCTCTTCGTGGCTCTCGCAGGGGATGAGCTGAACTCGGCGCACAGGTATCGGGTCGAGGGCTTCGAGACGTCGGGCATCCTCTGCATGTCCTTGATCACGACCTCGGGTCGGATCGTGATCCGGAAAACCAGCTGCCTGCCCTTCTGGAACACGGTCGCCGACTTCACCGGGTTCTCCGGTGGCTTGGAGCTGCTCGAGCCGGCGACGAGTGCAAGGGTCACCAGCAGACCCATGAAGAAGGCTGAGGTCCATCGAGCCGCCTTCCGTCCCCGGGGCGTCAGCTCGACAGCGAGGTCGTTTCCCGACTCGGTCATCGATGGGTGAGTATAGGTTGGCAGCCTGCGATGAATCCGGAACCCGCAAACAACCTCTTCGATTCGCGGACGGCCGTCCTGGCGGCAGTAGTCCAGGTCGTGCTGGTCATCGCGACTGCCCTGGTGCTCGCCCTGTTGCTACCGAAGTCCTTCTTCGAGTCCTGGGGCTGGCTGTCCGGGCCGGTCGCCTGGCTCGTATGTGCGGCGATCACGGCTCTGATTCTGAAGCTGGATCTGCCCAGAGCCGTCTTCGGGGCCGCACTCGTCGGCATCCCGAGCGTCGTCTTCGTGATCCTGGGGCTCCACTGGCTGGGTGCCCTCGTCGCCGCCGCTCTGTTCGGGGTGTGGTGTGGCCGCTACGCCGCCCGACGGCTCACTGCCCCAGCTTCGGCCTGAGGGCCCTGCTGACCGCAAGCCCGCTCTGCCTCGAGGATGTCCCGCTTGAGCTGCTCGCCCCACCGATAGCCACCGAGGGAGCCATCGCTCCGGACGACTCTGTGGCAGGGCACGATCAGCCCTAGCCGGTTGGCCGCGCAGGCCGACGCCACGGCCCGGGTCGCGGTCGGTCTGCCGATCCCCGCAGCCAGATCTGAATACGTCGTCACGGTCCCGGGCGGCACTTCCCGGAGGGCCTCCCACACTGCGGCCTGAAACGGGGTGCCCTCGATCCGGGGAACGACCGCTTCGAGGGGCTCGCCGGCCTCGAGGCTCTCCACGATGATCCTGGCGAGTTCGTTGGCCCACCCACCGACCTCGGCTCCTTCTGCCGGAAGGAACAGGCCCTCGATCGCGCCCTTCCGACTCGAACCCGGAGCTGCCGCCACCACCTCGCGGCCCGAGACCGCCAGTGCGAGGTGACCCCAGGTGGCCGGAGCAGATCCCACCGACACCCGTTCAGGACAACCGGTCCCGGCTCTTCGCTGGCCTCCTGTCGAACGTTTTGCCGCCAAGGCGCGATCCTATCCCCCGCACCCGGCCCGGCCCTATACTGCCGGTCCCCACCGGGCGGTTAGCTCAGCTGGAAGAGCACCTGCTTTACACGCAGGGGGTCGCAGGTTCGAGCCCTGCACCGCCCATCTCCGGCACCCGAGTGCCGGGTCTGGTCAATGGGGAACGGTGATTTCCCCAACCACGAAGATGAGGGCGAAGGCCCCGATCATCAAGGGAATGACGAGCAGGCCCCTCCTTCTCGTTTCCGGAGCGACCGCGCCGAGCACCGCCGCAACCAGGCCGATTGCGAGCCAGAAGGGGACGATCGGCTGGCCCCAGCCCTCCTCGAGTTCGAGGCCGAAAAGTCGGAGGAGGAGATAGATGACCACGGTCAGCGGCTGCAGCAGGCAGTTGACGATCGCCAGCCGGAAGGCCCACCGGCCAGGCCGGGTCGTGAGCCTCCGGGCGAGCAGGTCGATGAGGGCAGCTACCCCCGAGGCGATCACCGAGACGGCAGCGAGGATGAGCAGGACCGCCGGCAGGGGGTCGGCGAAGAACCCGCTCCCCTGTGGTTCGTCCGGGGGTCCCGAAGTGACCAGGAAGGTGACGACCACGAACAGTGCGACGGCCACGGCGAGCAGCCCGAACGGAACCAGCGGCGACCTCTCGTTCAGGTAGCCGGTGAATCTCTCGAACCTGCCCGGGGATGCCTCCATCCATCGAGTATCGCGCACCTGCGCAGTGCCCGAAGAGATTTCGCCTCAGACGGCCGGGACGACCTGCTGGTCGGCCGGGCGGGCCAGGGTGCCGTAGCGCTGGCGGACGGTGATGATCCAGGCGATGCCGGCGACGATCATGGCGACGCTGATCAGCTGAGCCATGGTCAGGCCGATCAGGACCGGGTCGTTGGTCCGGACGAACTCGACCAGGAACCTCATCAATCCGGCGAGGACGAGATAGAGCGCCATCAGGATCCCGAACCGGAACCGATCCCTCAGCCTCCAGAGCACGATCGCGATCAGGCCGAGAGCGAGGGTCTCGTAAATCGGTGTCGGGTGGACGGTGACTCCGGGCGGAGTAGGGACCACACCGTCGGGATAGCCCATCGCCCACGGACCATCCCAGGGCTCGCCGTAGTCGCCATCGCCGGAGAGCTGGCAGCCGATCCTCCCCACGGCCTGGCCTGCGGCGAGCGCCGGGGCGGCGATGTCTGCGAGCTGGAGATTGAGGAAGTCCCGCCACCAGGCCCAGAGGAGGACACCGATCGCGCCGCCGATCGCGCCGCCGTACCAGGTGAGGCCCGAGCCGGAGAAGAAGTTCCCGAACACGTTGCCGTCGAGGGTCTCGCCGTTTTCGATCAGCCAGTAGAGCTTGGCGCCGATGAAACCTCCGACGAGAGCCGCAAAGACGACCTCGTAAGCCCAGTCCGGGGGCTTGCCGAGCTCCCCGAAACGGCGCCAGGCGATGAAGCCTGCCATCACGAAAGAGAGGGCGAACATCAACCCGAAGGTCTGGAGAGTGACCGGACCGATCGAGATCTCAGGAATCATCCCCCCGGACCCTACCCGGAGGAAGGCTTCGATAGCCCCGGCGGGAGTCGAACCCGCCCTTCCAGGTTGAAAACCTGGCGTGCTAACCGATACACAACGGGGCCACTCGCCCAGATTCTGGCAGGAGTGACCCGGAGAGTGACGACTCGGAAGGGGTCGGACTCAGCCGACCAGATACTCGATCAGTGCCTTCTGGGCGTGCAGGCGGTTCTCGGCCTGGTCCCACACGGCCGACTGCGGTCCGTAGAGGACCTCGGCCGTGATCTCCTCGCCGGGATGGGCCGGGAGGCAATGCATCACGATCGCATCCTTCTTGGCCGCAGCCAGAAGGTCGGAATCGATCCGGTAGGGCTCGAAGTCCGAGATGCGGGCCTCGGCGGTCCGCTCGTCGCCCATGCTGACCCAGACGTCGCCATAAATGGCGTCGGCCCCGTGGACCGCCTTGTAGGGGTCGTCGGTCAAAACGGCCGGAGCGCCATCTTCGAGCTGATAGCCGTCCGGTGCAGCCACCGCCACCTCGACCCCGACCATCGAACCCGCGATCGCGAGCGACCGGGCCACGTTGTTCCCATCTCCGACATAGGCCACCTTGAGGCCGTCCAGCCCCCCGAACCGCTCCTTCAGCGTCATCAGGTCGGCGAGGGCCTGGCAGGGGTGGAACTCGGGGGTAAGCGCGTTGATCACCGGGACCGAGGCGTGCTCGGCGAGGGCGACGACATCCTCGTGAGAGCCGGAGCGAATCGCGATCGCCGCGACGAACCGGGACATCACCCTGGCCGTGTCCTCTATCGACTCGCCCCTGGAAAGCTGGAGTGCCTCCCCCGTGAGAACGAGGGGATGTCCTCCCATCTCGAAGACACCGGTCTCGAGAGAGATCCTGGTCCTGGTGGAGGGCTTCTCGAAGATCAGCGCGACCGACCTCCCGGCAAGGGCGTCGGAGCCGACCGAGGGCCTGCCCCGCTTCATCTCCTCTGCCCGATCGAGCAGGGTGAAGAGGCGGCCACCGGAGATCTCCTCCCCCGTGACGTAATCCTTCTTGGACCTTTCGCTCTGTTCGGCTGGCTCGGACAAGGGGCGGGATACTAGCCCGGTCTCCCGCCTGAGATAGTGAGAGACGATGAGTGCAACCGACACCACGAGCGGCAGCAGCTCCGGTCGGCCCCGCAAGGGCGACGAGCTGGATCTAGAGATCGAGACCCTGGTCTACGGCGGTCGGGGGCTGGCCCGACTCGACGGCTATGTCGTCTTCGTCGACGGGGCCCTGCCGGGAGACCGGGTGCGGGCGGTCGTCTCGAAGTCGAAGAAGGGGTACGCGGAGGCCACTACGACCGAGACGCTCGGACGATCGGATGAGAGGCTCGAAGATGTGGATATCCACGATGGCGAGCCGTGCCCCGGCGCCCCGTGGCAGGCGCTCGATTACGAACGGCAGCTCGCCTTCAAGCAGGAACAGGTCGAGGATGCGATGGCGAGACTCGGTCGCCTCGAGGACTTCGACCTGGAACCGATGGTCCGGGCGGTAGAGCCCTGGCGCTACCGGAACAAGGTCGAATACTCGTTCGGTGAACACGGGGACGAGGCCGTGATCGGGTTCAGGCCGCGTGGCCGATGGGATGAGGTTCTGGCGATCGAGGATTGTCTTCTCTCGTCCGAGGCGACCAACCGGGCAAGAGACGAGGTCCTGGAGTGGGTGCGAGCCGAGGGCCTCCCGGCCTGGGATCCTCGAACCGGCGAGGGAGTCCTCAGGAACCTGGTGATCAGGGAGGGCCGGCGAACCGGACAGATCCAGACGCGCCTCGTCACTTCGCCAGCGGCCTTCCCGAAACCCCCGGTCGACCTCCACACCGTGATCGAGGGCCCCGGCAGCGGAACCTCCGGACCTACCGGGGTTATCGGCGAGGAGTTCCTGCACGAGAAGATCTTTGACCTCGACATCCGGCTATCCCATGAGGCCTTCTTCCAGACCAACACCGAGATGGCCGAAGAGCTCTACGGCGTCGCTCGTGAGTTCGCCGGTCTCACCGGGTCCGAGCGCGTGTTCGACCTGTTCTGCGGGGCCGGGACGATCGGACTGACGATGGCATCCGAGGCCAGGGAGGTCTGGGGGCTGGAGATCGTCGCTGACGCCGTGGTCAATGCCGAACACAACGCCCGTGCGAATGGGGTGACGAACGCCAGGTTCGTCGAGGGCAACGCCAGGACCGGGATCAGGCCACTGGTCGAACGGGCAGGGCAACCCGACGTCGCCGTGGTGGACCCCCCGAGGGCCGGGCTCTCGGCGAAGATCGTCCGGAGGCTGATCGAGTGTCAGGCGAAGAGGATCGTCTATATCTCCTGCAACCCGACGACACTGGCCCCGAACGCCGCCCAGTTGGTCGAGGCCGGATATAGGCTTGACCGGGTTCGCCCGGTGGACATGTTCCCCCAGACCCCGCACATCGAGTGCGTCGCCCAGTTCGACCTCGTCAGGCCCCAGGCCCCGGGAGAAAGGCAGGAAACGGAATGACCAGACCTCCACAGAAGCGGGGATTCGGAGTTGCGGCAGGCCTTCCGGCCGAGGTCTCTGGCCCTCTGGCGGTCACCTGCGAGGAGGCCGGCTACGACTCGATCTGGGCCAACGACCACCCCGGCGCGAAGGGTCTCGAGACTCTGGCCGAATTCGCAAGGGCGACCGACTCGATCGACCTCGGGGTCGGGGTAATCGCGCTCGACCGCCAGACCCCGGCCGAGATCCGGGCCGACATCGACCGTCTCGGGCTCGACCCGGCCAGGCTCTGGATCGGGCTTGGTGCCGGCTTCAGCAAGAAGCCACTAACCACGATGCGCGAGATGCTGCCGGAGATCCGGGAGGAGCTGGACGGGATCCGGGTCGTGATGGCCGCTATGGGTCCGAAGATGTGCGGACTGGCCGGGGCCGAATACGACGGTGCCTTCTTCAACTGGATGACGGCCGGTTTCGCCGACGGAGCCCGTGAACACGTCGAAGCCGGAGCCTCGGAGGCCGGTCGGGAGACGCCGCCGGTCTTCGGATACGTGAGGACTGCGATCGGAGACGATGCAGAGGAAAGGCTGGCCAAGGAAGAGTCGTTCTACCGGGACCTGCACCAGGGCTATCGCAGCCACTTCGACCGCCTCGGCGAACCGGAAGGCACGGTCGGCGTGGCCGCTCCCAACGCCGAAGCCGCTCAGGAAGGACTCGCCGCCTACACGGCACTCGACACGATCGTGGTCAGGGGCCTTGCCTCGGCGAAGGTCGAACCGATGACAGAACTTGCCCGCCAAGCCGCGCCGATCGTCCGGGGTGGGTGACCTGCCCGTGAACGAAACTGATCGAACACCGGCCGAAGCCGGGTGGAAGATCGAGAAGCTCGCCGAGATCGAGGACGTCGCGGCCAAGCGAGACCCGAGTGGTGCCCGACAGGCGCGCTTTCCGGCTGGGAGCCTCGGCCTGAGCCAGATCGGGATGAGCCATCAGGTGTTGGGCGCCGGCATCAGGCAGCCGTTCGGCCACAGGCACAGCCTCCTGGAGGAGTTGGTTTACGCGGTAGCGGGATCCGGTCGGGCGAGGCTCGACGATGAGGTCGTGGAGGTCCAGGCCGGTGATCTGCTGCGGATAGGCCCCGAGGTGATGCGGGCCTTCGAAGGCGGAGAGGACGGCCTCGAGCTCGCGATATTCAGCCAGAAGATCGAGGCAGATGAACCTGAGATCGTCCGGGACTGGTGGCAGGGCTGAACGTCAGGCGGCGCTGCCCCGCATCCGGCTGACGAAGTTTCAGTAAGGCGGCAGGTCGTCGTACCAGACGCCGAGCGTCTTGAAGGCGCGCCAGAACTCCCGCTTGGAACCTTCCTCGTCGAGGGAGTCGTCGATGTCGGGGACGAACAGGGCGTCGCAGGTCGGGGTGAAGGCCTGGATCGTGCCTGGGGCCGGCTCGATCGTCCTCGAGAGAGGGAACCCGAGTCCGTTGAGGGCATCGAGGGCGGGCTCGCCCATCACCACGATGATCTTCGGCTCGACGATGTGCAGCTCCTGAACGACCACCGCGACGCACTCGTCATCACGCTCGCGGCCCGACGGCGCCGGACACTTGGCGAAGACGGTGCCGTAGACGGCGAGGGGATCGATGCCCAGCCGCTTGAAGCTCTTGGTCAGGGCGCTCCCGGCCCGACCGTAGAAGGCAACCCCCTCCTCGATCTCGGACGCGGTCGGGGCGAACTTGAGCAGGAGGATGTCGGCCTGGGGGTGGCCCGAGCCGAGCACCGGCATGACCCCGCCCTCGGCGCAACCGGCGCAGGCCTGAAGGTCATGGCCGACCTGGTTGAGTTCCCTGATCGCCCGCTCCAGATACTTCTCGCGGATTTCGTTGTCGGTCCCCGCCATCGTTCTGACTGGTTTTTACAGAGCGGCCGGTATTCCTCCGACGGCCCCGGGATGAATCACCGCTTGCCCGCGCGACCGCTCCGTCCGAGTCCGCCTTTGGCCGGCTGCGGGTTCTCGACCGAGCGCCGAGCCGGACCGGGACGCCCGGTCGTCTGAAGGAACTTGAGCGCCTGGACGTAGACCAGGTTCTTGTGCTTCCTGGTGATCTCGGCCTGCCGCATGGCCTCCAGGAACTCTTCCGGTCCGTCGAAGTCCGGAATCCGGATCCGGACCGCGCCGAGTCCCTGGGCGACGTGGCTGTCGGAGCCGGCAGCCGGAATGATCCTGTACTTGGCCGCGAACCTCTCGGCCTCCTCGTTGAAGGAGGTGATCGCCACCCGCGGGTTGAAGACCTCGATCAGATCTATCTCCTCGACCATGTCGAGAAGATGCTCGTAGTCGGGCACCGAGTGAAGTCGATCGAAGGGGTGTGGGACGTAGACGAGTCCACCCTGGCGCCTGATCTCGGCGATCGTCTCGGCCATGGTCATCCCCTTCGGGATCTTCTCCTTCAGGAAGAGTCCGATCACCTCACCCTGTTCGGCAGTCTTCACCTCCTCGGCAATGATCACCTTGAAGTCGTCCATCCCGTCGGCGACCCGGGCAGCCTCGATCGCACCCGAGACCTCGTTGTGGTCGGTGATCGCGATCGCACCGAAACCACGGTCGCGAGCCGTCTCGATCAGGACCTCGACCGGGGTCGCGCAGTCGGGTGAATGATCGGTGTGCATGTGGAGGTCGACGTCGATCAGCTCCCGGCCGGCGAGACGGCTGGCGACCGTTGCGTCACCGACCGGAGCCCTGCGACGGCCGACCAGCTCCCGATACGTCTCCTCGAAGGCATCGCTCACCTGGTCCCAGCTCTCGGTCCTGCCGACTCCGGCCTTCGAGATCTTCCTGGCGAACGCCGGATCCCTTGCGAGTCGAAGGATCTGTCCGGTCAGGGTCTCGACGTCGCCGGGCGAGAACAGCAATGCGGTGCGGCCATCGTCGGCCAGCTCCCGATAGCGCGGTATCGAGGAGATGACCGGCACGGCGCCCGAGGCCATCGCCTGGAGGACCGAGGACGGCGATGGGGCCGGACCGCCCGACGCAGCGACGAAGACGTGGCTCGCGGCGAGGAGACGGGCGAGGGAGGCCTGATCGGGCCCGATCACCTTGATCCGGTCCCGGATCTTCCTGGCGACCCTGATGTCCACCTCCCCGGGATCCTCGGAGTAGATGGTCGCTGTCCACTCGAGATCGGACGGGAGCTTCCTGAGGGCCCGCAGGAAGGTTCTGAGCGCACCCTTCTCCTCGAAGTCGGTGAAGGCGATCCGGAGCGGCAGGTCGCCGTCGCGCTCGGGGACCGAGGGATCGGTACCCGGGTAGATCAGTTCATGGGCACCGGGAAAGAATCTGTCTAGCTGTTCGGCGGCGGCGCGGGAGGAGACGGTGCGGGCATCGAGGCGTCCGAAGAAGATCTCGAGGAAGGGGCGGGCAACGAGGGTGGCGAACGGCCTCTCGGAGGTCTCGTGGAAGGTGCCTACGTTGAGCGAGAACGAGTGCCTCAGGGCGGTCGAGGAGAAACCGGGGAGGAAGGGGTCGTGGACGTGGACGATGTCTGGAGCGAGGGTCGAGAGCATCTCCTCGACCCGGTTGCCGGTGTCCACCGAGACCGGAGCCGGCCTCCGCCCCGACCCCCTCGGGATCGAGAGCCCGCCCATCGAGAGGACGAGAGGTCCGGAACCGGCCTCGACCGGAAACCTGGCGTCGGCAACTGCCCGGCTCAGGAGAGCCCGCGAATCGGCCACCTCGGTCCTGCTGCCTCCCGGCGCCACGACGAGGACACGGTGTCCCCGCTCGGCAAGCCCCTCGGAGACTCTCCGGACGAAGCCGTTGACTTCTCCCCCCTCCTCCCAGGGGAAGGGGGTGAACTGTGTGATCGCCAGTGGCTCGGCCATCATCTCTTCCTACCGGTTCCGGATCGAGTCGACCGACCCGCCCGGTCCCGATCGGACCCCCGGGTTCAGCTTCCCGAGGCGGCGTCCTCGGCCACCTCGGCAACGGGCTTCGCCCCATCGACCGGCGAGGCGCCACGGGCGTACTTCTCGATGAACTCTTCGGTCATCTCCCGCGCATCGGCGTCCGGCCGCTGGTTGTGAGGGGACTTCATCAGGTAGCTGGAGGGGCCGTCGAGCTGGCCCGCAACACCGTTGTTGAGGGCGAGCTTGATGATCCTGACCGCGTCGATGACGACTCCGGCCGAGTTCGGCGAGTCCCAGACCTCGAGCTTGAGCTCGACGGTCAGGGGGACGTCCCCGAATGCCTTGCCGTTGAGCCTGATGTGCGCCCACTTGCGATCGGTGAGCCAGGCGACGTAGTCAGAGGGTCCGACATGGACGTCCTCATCGGGCAACTCGTGACCCATGATCGAGGTGACGGCGTTGGTCTTGGATTCCTTCTTCGAATCGAGCCGCTCCCTCTCGAGCATGTTGTAGAAGTCCATGTTGCCGCCGACATTGAGCTGCGAGGTCTGTTCGAGACGGACGCCGCGCTCGTGGAAGAGCCTGGCCAGCTGGCGATGGACGATCGTGGCTCCGACCTGGGACTTGATGTCGTCACCGATGATCGGGAGTCCGGCCTCCTCGAACCGCTTGTCCCAGTAGTCCTCGCGAGCGATGAACACCGGCAGGCAGTTGACGAACCCGACTCCGGCCGCGATCGCCTGTTCGACGTACCACTTGACCGCTTCTTCGGACCCGACCGGCAGGTAACAGACGAGAACGTCGGCCTTCGACTCCTTCAGGATCCCGACGATGTCGGCGGTCGGTCCTGGCGCCTTGGTGATCTTCTCCTTCAGGTACTTGCCGAGTCCGTCGTGGGTCATGCCCCGCTCGACCTTGATCCCGAGATGAGGAACGTCGGCAAACTTGATCGTGTCGTTCTGTCCGGACCAGATCGCCTCGGAGAGATCTTTGCCGACCTTCTCGACGTCGATGTCGAAGGCGGCGACGAACTCGACGTCTCGCACGTGGTAGCCGCCGAGATCGACGTGCATCAGTCCCGGCACGTCTTCGCCGGGATCGGCGTTCTTGTAGTACTCGACACCCTGAATGAACGAGTTGGCGCAGTTGCCGACACCGACGATCGCGACCCGAACCTTGTCGTCCCGGCGATCGGAGCCGTTGGCGCTTCCGTTTGACCCGTTGCTCTCGCTGCTCATCTGAATTCTTTCCCTCCTGTTTCGGGCATCTGGACCCGTGGACCGGATCTTGAATCCCGAACCGGCGGTCGGTTACACATTATTCGGCTTCGGCCTGCTGGTCCGAGTTTTCCCCGGCCAGCTCGCGCCTGACGTGCCAGACCCGTTGAAAGACCGTAAGGGTAGTGAGTATGGCCATCAAATACACGGCCGGTGCGAGAAGGCTGAAATCGCCCATCCAGAGACCCTCCGCGAACAGGAGGCCTATCGACAGGATCACGACCCGAACGGGACGGGTGGCAAGACCGACTTCGCACTTGACGCCGAGCGCCTCGGCCCTGGCCCTCGTGTAGGAGACCATCAGGGATCCCAGCACCGTAAATACGCAGGCCGCGGCCGCCAGCGAATCACCGGAGTCGGCGAAATACCACGCGACCGCAGTCAGGACCAGGCCTTCCTCGATCCGGTCGAGGGTCGAGTCCAGGAAGGCTCCGAAGAGCGTGCCCTTCCCCGACATCCGTGAGTAGCGACCATCCAGCGTGTCCATCAGCGATCCCAGGATGAATGCGACCCCGGCCCAGACGAAGGCTCCTTCGACGACCAGCACGGCCGCGATCACGTTGCCGACCAGGCCGGCCATCGAGATCGCGTTCGGGCTGAGCCTCGACTGGATCAGGCGATCCCTCGCCTGGGATCGGAACTCCTTCGCGGCAGCGTTCAATTGGCCGTTGCGGCCATTGTCGGGCGGCCCGTCTTGGACTGGAGGCATCCAGTGATCCTAGGGGCTCGGGCGCTTTCGGTGGCTCACGCCGCGAAGGGGCCGCCGAACGGTCAACCGCCGCCGCACCGCGGTCCCCGCTCGAACCTCACCAGTGGCCGGAAGTCGGCATTGACCGTGATCGGGCCGGGTCGGTCGAACTCGACTCGGATGAATCCATCGGAGCCCTCGGTCACGCACCCCGACCCCGACTCGACCCGCCACCAGGGCGACCACCGGATCGCGACCCTGAAGGTCCCGGGCCGGGGAGATCTCACCGAGAAGGTGTCGGTTCCGAAGCCGGTCAGACGGGCCGGTGGCTCGACCATGGGTTCGGGATCGGTGACCTTGTAGATGGTCCAGTCGGGGGTCCGGAGGATCTCCCTCAGGTAGTCGGGTCCGGAGGCGATCAGCTCGGCTTCGCGGCTGGCCGAGTAGTCGAGGTCGGCGGCCGGGACGGCGACGAAGTGGACCGAGAGCTCGTCCAGCCAGCGCCTGTAATCGTTCGCCGTCATTGCCTCGTCATAGATGACGCCGTTGAGCCGGCGATCGGTCTGGCGCTCCCAGCCCCGCGCCAGAGGCAGGCCGGGAGCCACCCTGGCGGACTCCCAGTGGCTCTTGATCGGCAGGACTTCGACCCGGCCGGGGTCGGAATCGAGTCGCGGCGCGATCGCTCTCTCGACTGGCTCATAGAACGAGGCAGCAACGGCATCTTCCCCCGCAACCGTGTGGAGGTCTCGAACCACGGGCACGAGCTGCCAGGCAAGGAGGAAGGGAATGAGCACGACCAGGGCAGGTCGCCGGAGAACCGGCCAACAGGCACAGAGGACAAGTGGACCGATCAGCAGCACGCCCATCCGGTTGACGTTGCCGCCCATCGGTGTGTCGATGAGGAAGGTCGCGATCAGGGCGACCGCATAGACGGCAAGGCCCACCCTCACCAATCTCTCCTCCGCCGGCACGAGCGCCATGGCGGCCAGGGTCAGGACCAGGGCCGGGATGAAGCTCGACCAGACGTAGGGCTCGGTCCCGCCAGCCGGGAAGAGCAGGGCGATCGCCACGGCCGGGAGGAAGGCCGCAATCGCGAGGACGAGTCCCCTGTCGTCTCGGGAGTCGGGACTCCTTCCGACCGCGAGCCAGTGGGACACGCCCGCACAGGCGAGAAACAGCGAGGCGACCGGGCTGGCCAGCGATACCGCGGCGGCGGTGGCGACCGATGCGACCCGGAGTCCTCGCTGGGCGAGGAAGACGGCGAGAAGGGCGATGAAGACGCCGAGAGCGAACGTGAGCCTGCCGGAGTAGAGGCTGACGCATGCGGTCGCCCCGAACCAGATCGCACCGGCTCTGGCCCTCTCGCCCCAGTGGCGATCGACCATGAGTGAGAACAGGAGGACGGAGCCGAGCACCGAGAGGACCCCCATGACCCGAAATCCGATCCAGGAACCGATCGCCGGTGAAAGAACGCTGTAGCCGGGCAGGTGGTGGCCCCCGAACCAGTGGTTGTTCCAGATCACAGCTCCGTCGGCCTCGAAAAGTCCGACCCGGAAGACCTGAGCCCCGTGGTCGGCCGTCATCGGGGTGGTGATCAGATAGATCGCCGAGAGGATGCCCGCGACCACCAATGGCCAGAGGGCCGGTCTGAGCCCGACTGCGAGGCCTCTCACTCCGACCTCGTCAGGCCTGCAGACGCTGGCCGGAGACCACCCGTGACCATCCCCAGGCCTCCGGATCGAGCCTGGCGATCACCTTGGCCGCGATCGTGAAGGCCAGAGCTGCCACGAACCAGCCGATCAGGATGTCGATCCAGTAGTGGTTTGCGGTCACCACGGTCACCGCGGCCACGATCAGGGGCCAGGATGCCCAGAACGCCCTGGCAAACCAGTTTCGAGTCACCACGAAACCGGCACCTCCGATCATCAGTGCGACGGCGCAGTGCATAGATGGAACTGCCGCGAAGGGGTTGATGAAGAGCTTGGCGACCGCCGAGTCGTGGTTGACCGACGAGAAGCTGTTGATCGTGTCCAGGAAGCCGTATTCGGGGAACATCCTCGGCGGCGCGGTCGGAAAGCCGATGTATCCGACGAGGGCGAGCCCCATCGATACGAACAGCATGTTCCGGACGAAGTAGTAGGCATCATTCCTGAAGAGGTAGAGCCAGATCAGGAAGGCGCTGGCGACGGTGAACTGACTGTTCAGGTAGATCTGGTTGGCAAGGTCGACGGCCCACTGCTCGGTGATGAACCATGCCTGGACCGAAGGTTCGAAGAAGAGTCCTAGCCCACGCTCCAGATCCATGACCCGCTCTCCGTTGGCAAAGGCGAGGCTGGGTCTGGACTCGGCCAGTCCCCGAGCGAACTCGTAAGCGAGGTCGGCGAAAACGTAGAGGCCGAGCTGACGGAACATGTCACCCCAGCCCCGGGGGAGCCACTCCCCGATGCGTTGGACGGTGGCAATCACAGGCGGACTATTGTAAGCGCGAAGTTGCCCGGGTTCGACCTGATGACGATCTGCGAACGAAGGGAGTCGGAACGGTGATGTCCCGATCCGGCCAGATCGTATGTCTCGGCGAGGCGATCGTCGACCTGATCTGCGAGCGGTGGCTCGAGCCGGATGAACGGGCAGATGCGTTCATCGCTCACCACGGCGGGGCCCCGGCCAACGTCGCGGCGATCGCGGCTCTGAACGGTGCTCCGGCCTTTCTGGTCGGCGGGGTCGGGAACGATCGCTGGGGCAGGTGGCTGGCCGACGGCCTGGCCAGGGAAGGGGTCGGCCTGGATTGGCTGGTCGAGGTGGCCGGCGTCCAGAGTCCGGTCGCCTTCGCGACCTTCGACGACGAAGGAGAACCGGCCTTCGAGGTCTACGGGGAGGACATCGGTCCACTCATGGAGGCCTGCATGCCCCTGCTCGAAGAGGCGCTCGACGGTGCCGCTGCGCTGGCGGTAGGGACCAACACGATGGTCGGCCAGACCGAAAGGGAGGTGACCCGACAGGCAGTGACGGTTGCGCGAGAGCGGTCCATCCCGGTGCTGTTCGATCCCAACCATCGGCCCGGCAGGTGGAACGACCAGGGGACCGGGGCCGGGTTCGCGCGGGAGCTCGCCGGACTGGCATCCCTGGTGAAGGCGAACCGGGCAGAGGCCGAGCTGATCACGGGAATCGCAGACCCGGAGTCCTCGGCCATGGCTCTACTCGAACTAGGCCCCGAGGTGGTCGTCGTCACGGACGGCGATGGCCCGGTGATTTGCCGGGGTGCGAGTTCGGCCGCTTCGCAGCCCGAACCGGTCGAGGTGGTCAGTCCGCTCGGAGCCGGTGATGCATTCATGGGCAGCCTGATCGCCGGGCTGGACCGGGCCGGGTGGGATCTCGGGGCAACGGGAGACCTGCTCGGGGAAGCATGTCGCGAGGCCGGGCAGGCCTGCCGTCTCTGGGGGGCGAGACCGTGAGCGATCTTCCCGGGGTCCCGAAGTCGGAGTGGAAGCGACCGGACCGGGCGAGGGTCCGGCGAATCCGGGACCGGCTACGGGAGATGTATGGACGGCCCGTCAACGTCCCACATCGGGAGCCGGTCGACGAGCTGGTCAGAACGATCCTGTCCCAGGCGACGAGCGATGCGAACAGGGACAGGGCCTTCGCGGCCCTGGTCGAGCACTTCCCGAACTGGGAGGCGGTCCGGGATGCCCCGACCGAGGAGATCGAGGTAGCGATCAGGCCGGGTGGGCTATCGAGGCAGAAGGCCCCGAGGATCAAGCAGGCGCTCGAAGCGATCGGACCCGAGCTCGACCTCGACTGGCTGGAGACGGCCGAGCGTGACGAGGCGATCGGCTTCCTCACCGGCCTGCCCGGGGTCGGCCGCAAGACTGCGGCCTGCGTACAGGTCTTCACCTGGGACCACCCCGAGATCCCGGTAGACGTCCACGTCCACCGGGTCGGGGGGAGGCTCGGCCTGTTCCGACCCAACGCCCCTTTCGAGGAAGCCCACGACGAGATGCTCCGACTGGTCGACCCCGAGGATGCCTACGAGTTCCATATGAACCTGATCAGGCACGGTCGGGCCAGGTGCAGGCCGAGGCCCCGGTGCGGCGACTGCGGACTGAAGCGGATGTGCCGATACCCGGGCCGTCTTGCCGATTCCTGACCCGGGCCGGGTCTGGGCGCTGTGGGACAACGCCGGCCGGTAATATCTCGCGGGTCCAAGGTCGACTCTCCGACCTGACACCGAACTGAGATGACCAAGAAGCCATTCATCATCTTCGCCGTCCTGCTGGGACTCCTGGCCGTAGCCGTCCCGGCGTGGGCCTATCTGACTGATGGCGACCCCGCCCGGGGCCCAACAGAGGTTCCGGCCAACCTGAAGTCCGGCCAGACCAGATTCACCGAGAACTGCGGCAACTGCCACACCCTCTATTCGGCAGGCACCTACAGCAACTTCGGACCCAACCTCGACCAGAAGCTCGCGCCGGCCGGGACCCCGACCGGGCCGGATGCCGAGAGCCAGATCGAGGGAAGCTACTCGCAGGTGATGAGCGCGATCCTGAAGGGTTACGACGATCCGACGGTACCGGGACGCATGCCGGCCGGGATCTCGGCCGGGCCGGTTGCCGAGGAGATCGCCGAGTTCGTCGCCCAGACCGCCGGTCGGGGCTGAATCTTCTTCGCCGGCCCTCTGGCCTGGCGCTACTATCGTCCTTCGGCCGGGTTTTCTCAGTGAGTCCGGACCGGGATCCCCTGCCTCCGGCAGACCAGACCCAAAGGAGAAGTAGATGAGGTTCCACCGCCCCACAGGCACGAGCAACGCCATTTCTGCCGCCGGCACCGTCCGCGTCGGTCTGCCGCTGGCCATTGCCGCACTGATCATGGCCTTCATGTTTTCCGGCCTGCTCGTAGCCGAGTCCCAGGCCTACCCGAGCATCGCCGCACAGGCGAAGAAGGCCTGCGCCAAGAAGAAGGGCAAGGCCAGAAGCGCCTGCGTCCGGAACAAGACGAAGCAGCTCAACCGTGAAAAGGGCGACGTCGGGGTGATGACCAGGAACGTCTACCTCGGTGCCGACCTCGGTCCGGCGATCAGGGCGACCAGCCTCTCCAATTTCTTCGAAGCCAACGGCCAGATCCTCAGAGACGTCGACGCGAACAACTTTCCGGTCAGGGCCCGAGGCCTCGCTGCCGAAATCAACTCGAAGGCGCCCGACGTGGTCGGGCTGCAGGAGGTTGCACTCTGGAGGATCGGCGATCCCGGCCCACCCAGGGTCAAGCCGGGCAACGCGCCAGAGGAGTTCAACACCCGAACCGTCAAGTACGACTTCCTGGCCCTGCTGATGGCCCAGCTCAACAAGGGCAAGAAGCGCTACGAGGTCGTCAAGGTCACGACCGAGTTCGACTTCGAGGGGCCGGCGAATTACGACGACTCCGACAGCGTGCCCGAGATCAACGGCCGCCTGACGATGAGGGATGTGATCCTGGCGAGAGTCGGAGCCGGCGTTCGGTGGAGCAATGTCCAGGGCGAGAACTACTCGACCTTCTACAACCCGGTGATCAGCGGCCTGCCGGTCTCGGTCGACCGGGGCTGGAACAGCGCCGACTTCCGGGTGCGCAACGCGCCTCCCTTCCGTTTCGTCAACACCCACCTCGAGGCATTCGGCGACGACAAGAACAAGGTGGTCGACTGCATGGTTCCGCCCCTGGCACCCTTCGCCACCAACCCGGTGTCGATCCGCTGCTCCCAGGCCAAGGAGCTCTATGAGACCGTGATCGGCCCGAGTCCGCTGCCGGTGATCGCACTGGGCGACTTCAACTCGAATGACGAGTCGGCCTGGGATCCGAACTGCCCGAGTCCGGCCAACGTCGAGGGAACCCTGGTCGGGAACAACGGCGGCGTGTGTGGCGACGAGTTCGCCTACAGAGCGCTGACCACTCTCGGGATGAGGAACGTGAGCACCTCCGACCCGCTGAGCTGCTGCCTGAACTCGGACATCCTCACCGCCGAAAACGGCGGGGTGGAGGACTTCGACCACCACATCGACCACATCCTGACCCGCAACATGGATCGTGTCGGGCTGCTGAACTCGTCGGTCTCGGGCCTGGCCCCGGTCAACGGGTTCTGGAACTCCGACCACGCAGGTGTCTACAGCAAACTGAGGATCCGGCCCTGAACCGGACCCGGGGATTCAGCCCCGGGAAGGATCGGCAGGAAAGGGTCATCGGACTTCGCGAAAACCCTCCCTTCGGGGAGGGTTTTTTCGTTCTGAGGGCGGGACCGAGCAGGTCGATCACCGGCCAGTTGGCCCTCGGCTCCGGGCGATCTGTCGTCGCCCTGCCATGCCCTTTACTTTGTTCGGCATATCTGATATAAACTGACTTAGATTTTCGCACTTGGCCCTTTATATCCTGCAAATCGCGATATTCGGGCCAGACAGAAGGCAACAGACACAGACTGGAGATCAAGTTGGGCAAGACGATAGGAATCGACCTCGGAACCACCAATTCATGCGTGGCGATATTCGAGGGCGGAGAACCGGAAGTACTGGAAAACGCAGAAGGCGGCCGCACCACCCCGTCGGTCGTCGCATTCAACGACAAGGGCGAGCGCCTGATCGGCACGGTTGCCAAGCGCCAGGCAGTGATGAACCCCGAGAACACGATCTTCTCGATCAAGCGCTTCATGGGTCGCAAGGAGGCCGAAGTCGGCGAGGAAGAGACGATCGTTCCCTACAAGGTCGTCGCCGGACCGAACGGTGACGTCCGTGTTGACGTTCGTGGCGAGCAGTACTCGCCGCCCGAGATCAGCGCGATGATCCTGCAGAAGCTGAAGGCAGACGCCGAAGCGAAGCTGGGTGAAGCGGTCGACTCGGCCGTGATCACGGTCCCGGCCTACTTCAACGACGACCAGCGTCAGGCGACGAAGGATGCCGGCAAGATCGCCGGCCTCGAAGTCAAGCGGATCATCAACGAGCCGACCGCGGCGTCGCTGGCCTACGGGCTCGATAAGGAAGCGACCGACCAGACGATTCTGGTCTTCGACCTCGGCGGCGGGACGTTCGACGTCTCGGTGCTCGAGATCGGTGACGGTGTGTTCGAGGTCAAGTCGACCGCCGGTGACAACCACCTCGGCGGCGACAACTTCGACAAGGCGATCGTCGAGTGGCTCGTGGCCGAGTTCAAGAAGGATCAGGGAGTCGACCTGGCCCAGGACAAGAACTCGCTGCAGCGGCTCTACGAGGCTGCCGAGAAGGCGAAGATCGAACTCTCCTCTGCTCAGGAGACCCAGATCAACATCCCGTTCATCACGGCAGTCGAGGGCCAGCCGAAGCACCTGGACGTGAAGCTGACCCGGGCGAAGCTGAACGAGCTGACCGCAGAGCTGATCGAGCGAGTGGTCGGTCCGGTCAAGCAGGCGCTGTCCGATGCCGGCGACGCGAACGTGGACCACGTTGTCCTGGTCGGAGGCATGACCAGGATGCCCGCGGTCCGGGAGAGGGTCACCGAGCTGACCGGGAAGGAGCCCCACCAGGGCGTCAACCCGGACGAGGTCGTGGCACTCGGAGCGGCGATCCAGGCCGGCGTGCTGGCAGGCGACGTCAAGGACGTCCTGCTGCTCGACGTCACACCGCTGACTCTCGGCATCGAGACCAAGGGCGGCGTAATGACCAAGCTGATCGAGCGCAACACGACGATCCCGACCAAGAAGTCGGAGGTCTTCTCGACCGCCGAGGACAACCAGCCCTCGGTCGAGATCCACGTCCTCCAGGGCGAGCGCGAGATGGCCGGCTACAACAAGAGCCTCGGGAAGTTCCAGCTGACCGGGATTCCGCCGGCACCGAGGGGCATGCCCCAGGTCGAGGTCACCTTCGACATCGATGCCAACGGCATCCTCAACGTCGGCGCCAAGGACCTCGGCACCGGCAAGGAGCAGAAGATCGAGATCAAGTCCGGCTCGGGTCTGAGCGACCAGGAGATCAACGACATGGTCTCGGACGCCGAGGCCCATGCCGAGGACGACCGCAGGCAGCGCGAACTGGCCGAGGCCAGGAACGTGGCCGAGAACGCGGCGTACACGGCGGAGAAGCAGCTCGAAGAGCTCGGTGACCAGGTCTCCGACGAGGACAGGAAGTTGATCGAGGACGCGATCAAGGACGTTCGCGATTCACTCGAGGCCTCCGAGGACGTCGACCTGATCAACTCCAAGGCCGAGGCACTTCAGTCGGCTTTCCACACCGTGTCCGAGAAGGTCTACCAGTCGGCTCAGGCCGGGGCGGCCGCCGGAGACGGCGAGGCCGGGACCTCCTCCGACGAGGAAGAGGTGATCGACGCCGAGGTGGTCGACGAGGACGAGGACCGGTAGGAATGGGCATCGAGGAAGACACCCCTGCCGAGGGCGAGGTCGTCTCCGGGGCTGAGGCCCCGGAGGCCACAGCCCCGGCCGGACCCGAACCGACCGAACCGACCGATGAGGCCCCGGTCGACCCGGAGCCGGTCGAGGAAGATCCCCTGTCCCGTGCCGAGCGGGAGCGAGACGAATATCTCGACCTCGCGCAGCGGACCAGGGCCGACTTCGACAACTACCGGAAGAGGGTCGCCGGAGAGACCGAGACCGCGGTGGCCAGAGGTCGACTCGAGATGGCCGAGGGCGTCATCGCGTGTCTCGACAACCTCGAGCGGGTGATGACGGCCGAGGGGTTGAACCCGTCGGTCGCACTTGGCGAGGGGCTGCCGGAGGATTCCCCGATCAGCCTTCAGGGCGTCGTGGTCGCCTATCGCGACCTGAACTCGGCACTGAGCCGGGTCGGGGTCGAGGTCTTCGACCCGAGCGGTGAGCAGTTCGATCCCAACCTCCACGAGGCCATCCAGGCGGTCGAGGGCGACGGCGTCGAACCGGGGAGCGTCGTCGAGGTGTTGCAGCGCGGCTACCGGAGCGGCGACCAGGTGATCCGGGCGGCCCGCGTGGTGGTCGGCAGATAGGAGGAGCCATGGCCAGAGACCTCTATGAGGTGCTCGGCGTCTCGAAGAAGGCGACCGACGAGGAAATAAAGAAGGCCCACCGGAAACTGGTGCGGCAGTACCACCCGGACCGAAACCCGGGGGATGCCGAGGCCGAAGAGAGATTCAAGGAGGTCCAGGAGGCCTACGACGTCCTCTCCGATCCAGAGAAGCGCAAGGAGTACGACTCCGGCGGGATCTTCGGGATGGGTGGCGGCGGCAACCCGTTCGGCGATCAGGCCGGGGGATTCCCCGGTGACATCGGAGACATCTTTTCGACGATCTTCAGCCGGGGCGGTGGCCCGGGTGGAGGTCAGCCGATTCGGGGGCGTGACCTCGAGACCGACGTCCGGATCTCGTTCGACGACGCGATGAACGGGACTCAGATCTCGGTAACGATCCCGAAGTCCGAGACCTGCCCGACCTGCTCCGGCACCGGAGCGAAGCCGGGAACGACCTCCCAGACCTGCCCGGCCTGCCAGGGCCGCGGAATCGATGCCCAGGGGCAGGGATTCTTCTCGATCAGCCAGCCCTGTCCGACCTGCCACGGCAACGGTCAGATCATTCCCGACCCGTGCGGCACCTGTGGAGGATCCGGTCGAACCCAGCAGACCAAGCGCTACCGCGTCAACGTGCCGGCCGGAGTCAAGGACGGTGCCCGGATCAGGGTTGCAAGGAAGGGCGAGGCCGGCGAGCGGGGAGCTCCGTCAGGAGACCTCTTCGTGACCGTCCAGGTATCGCCATCCCCCATCTTCAAGAGGCTGGACGACGGCAACCTCGAGGTGGAGGTGCCGATCTCGGTAACCGAGGCGATCAGGGGAGGGACGATCGAGGTCCCGACCCTGAAGGGGACCAAGCGGATACGGGTTGCCCCCGGAACGCAGAACGGAACGATCCAGCGCCTGAAGGGCGAAGGACCCCCGAAGACCGGTGGCCGCGGCAAGGGTGCTCGCGGGGACATCCGCTACCGCCTCGGCGTGACGGTTCCCAGGGACCTCAACGATGAACAGCGCAAGGCCGTCGACCAGCTGGCCGACTCGCTCAACGGGGTCGACCCGAGGAGCGAGCTGCTGGCCAAGGCGAGGTCCTCGTCCGGAGGAGGCTCGAAATGAGCGACGGCGAACACGGCACCACGGCCGGCGAGGGTCGGATCGAGATCGACGAGGAGCAGGGGGTGTTCATGATCTCGGTCGCCGCAGAGCTGGCCGAGATGCACCCCCAGACCCTCCGGATATATGAGGCGAGGGGGCTGATCACTCCGAAGCGATCGCCCCGGAACACCCGCCTCTACTCCCGTCGCGATGTCGAGAAGTTGAGAAGGATCCAGCAGCTGACCACCGAGCACGGCCTGAACCTGGCGGGAGTAGGCACGGTCCTGGAGATGGAACAGCGATTCGACGAGATGAAGGTCGAGCTGGAGCGGATGAGGCAGAGGGCCGGCCAACTCGAGAGGCGTCTGGTCACCGAGATGGAGCGTGTCCGCAAGGAACTGAAGACCGAGATCGTCCCCTATGGACGCTACGAAACGCCCAGCGGCAGGACGGCAAGAGCCGCGCCGGTTCGGGTGAGGGTCAGGAGACCCGGAAAGGATTGAGATGCAACCAGATCGATTCACAGTGAAGACACAGGAGGCGATTGCGGCCGCACAGCGTCTGGCCACCGCCTCGAAGAACACCGAGATCGCTCCGGCCCACCTGCTTGTGGCCCTGCTCGAGCAGGAGGACGGACTGGTGCCGGCCGTGCTCACGAAAGTCGGGGCAGACCTCGACTCGATTCGGAGCCAGGCCCGGTCGGCCATGGCCGACCTCCCGACCCTGTCTGGTGACGGGGCGGTCGACCCCAAGCCCTCCTCTGGACTGATGCAGGTGATTCAGCGTGGCGAGGGCGAGATGGCCGAGATGGGGGACGAGTACCTCTCGACCGAGCACCTGCTGCTCGCGATCGCTGACCAGGGCGGGAAGCTGGCCGAGATCCTCCCCGATCGCGACACTCTGGCAGCGGCGATCGCCGAGGTCCGCGGTCCCCACAAGGTCGACTCCCCCAACCCGGAGGATCAGGTCCAGGCTCTCGAGAAGTACGGGCGCGACCTGACGGCCGACGCCGAGAGCGGCAAGCTCGACCCCGTGATCGGGCGTGACGAGGAAGTTCGCCGAGTCGTCCAGGTCCTGTCAAGGAGGACCAAGAACAACCCGGTCCTGATCGGCGAACCCGGGGTCGGCAAGACCGCGATAGTCGAGGGACTGGCCCAGAGGATCGTCTCGGGCGACGTCCCGGAGAGCCTCCGGGACAGAAGGGTGATCGCACTCGACATCGGGGCACTGCTGGCAGGTTCGAAATACCGGGGCGAGTTCGAGGAAAGGCTGAAGGCGGTCCTCTCCGAAGTCCAGGCGGCAGAGGGCCAGATCGTGCTTTTCCTCGACGAGCTGCACACGATCGTCGGTGCCGGCGCGGCAGAGGGGGCGGTCGATGCAGCCAACCTGCTCAAGCCGATGCTGGCGCGGGGCGAGCTGAGGGCGGTCGGAGCGACAACCCTCGACGAGTACAGAAAGCACATCGAGAAGGACGCGGCGCTCGAACGGAGGTTCCAGCCGGTCACGGTCGGAGAGCCCGACGTCCCGGACACGATCGCGATCCTCAGGGGCCTGAAGGAGCGGTATGAGGTCCACCACGGCGTCCGGATCGCCGACTCGGCGATCATCGCGGCGGCGACCCTCTCCGAGCGCTACATCGCCGACCGGTTCCTGCCCGACAAGGCGATCGACCTGATCGACGAGGCGGCCTCGCGACTCAAGATCGAGATCGATTCGATGCCGACCGAGATCGACGAAGTGGAGCGACGGATCCAGCAGCTGGAAATCGAACGAGAGGCCCTCAAGGTCGAGACCGACGAGGCTTCGAAGGCCCGGCTCGATTCCCTCGAGGCCGAGCTGGCCGAGCTGGTCGAGAAGTCGAGCGGGATGAAGGCACGCTGGCAGTCCGAGAAGGGCCTGATCGAGGCGATCAAGGACGGCAAGTCGGCCCTCGAGGAAGCGAATCGCGAGGCCGAGCGGGCCGAGCGCGATGCCGACCTCGAGCGGGCGGCCAGGCTCCGCTACAGCGAGATACCGGAGATCGAGAAGACGGTCGAAGGCGCCCAGGACGAGTTGGAGAAGCTCCAGGCCGAAGGCGGGGCGATGCTGACCGAGGAGGTCACCGAGCAGGACGTGGCCGAGGTGGTCGCCAAGTGGACCGGGATCCCGGTCACCCGCATGATGGAGGGTGAGGTCGAGAAGCTGATCCACATGGAGTCCCGGCTCCACGACCGGGTGATCGGCCAGGACGAAGCGGTCAGCGCCGTGTCCAACGCCCTGAGGAGGTCGCGGGCAGGACTCGCCGACCCGGAACAGCCGATCGGGTCCTTCCTCTTCCTCGGTCCGACCGGAGTCGGGAAGACGGAGCTGGCGAAGGCACTCGCCGCAGACATGTTCGACACCGACCAGGCGATCATCCGCATCGACATGTCCGAGTACATGGAGAAGCACTCGGTCTCGAGGCTGGTCGGAGCGCCCCCCGGTTACGTCGGCTACGAGGAGGGCGGTCAGCTGACCGAAGCGGTCCGGCGCCGGCCCTACGCGGTCGTGCTGCTGGACGAGATCGAGAAGGCCCACCCGGACGTCTTCAACACTCTGCTGCAGCTGATGGACGACGGCCGCCTGACCGACGGTCAGGGCCGTACGGTCAGCTTCGCCAACACGATCCTGATCATGACCTCGAACGTCGGCTCACAGGAGATCGCCGGGGAGGTCGTCGACGAGGCGATCCGTGAACGGGTCGAGGAGATTCTGGCGACTACCTTCAAGCCCGAGTTCCTGAACAGGATCGACGACACGGTGATCTTCCACCGCCTCTCGCGGCAGGACATCGACCGGATCGTCGACCTCCAGCTCCGGAGCCTGACCGGAAGGCTGGCCGAGAAGGACATCGAGGTCGACCTGTCCGACGACGCCAGGACGCTCCTGGGCAACCTCGGCTACGACCCGACCTATGGGGCAAGGCCCCTGAAGCGGGTCGTCCAGAAGCGACTCGTCGACCCGCTCGCACTGAAGATGCTCGAAGGCGAGTTCGGGGACGGCGACCGGGTCGAAGTCGGTGTCGACGACGGCGAGTTGACCTTCACAAAAGCCTGACCCAGAGCCGTATGGCGGGCGCTCCGGCCAATCCGGTCGGAGCGCCCGACCCTCATCCGGCACAGCTGAATGTTCCTGCCCGGATAACACGACCTTTACCTTCCTTTTATAGGAGGGAAGCTAAGGTCTAATCAGGCTTCGACCACCCGACGAGGGTGTTCAAAACGTCGTTCGATGTTCAGACACAAGGATCGAAAAAGCGCAGGGGACGAGACCGGGAGGCTCACCCAGGACGCCGGCACCGGATCGGAGGTCGGCCCCAGCGGTCCCGCCTGGTTCGTCCGGAGGGTCTGGTGGGCGATCGAGAGGTTCGTGATCTGGCCGGCCGCAGCCCTGATCGGCAAGGCCAGGCGGCTCGCGACCCGAATCGGCACCGAGATCGCGTGGCCGTTCCGGAGGGCATGGTGGTCATTGGAGAAGTCGGTCGTGTGGCCGATCGCAGATCGTCTTCGCAGGACCGAGGTGGCCCGCAAGGAGCGTCCGGCTCCCGCCCGCAAGTACGGTCCGGCCGCCTGGGTCGGTGGGACAGCTCTCGCGATGCTCGCCGCCGGGGCCGTCACCGCAGCCGTCTACTTCTACAACGAAGCCGAACAGTCCCGTGATCAGGCGACCCTCGCCGACGCGCCGACCGCGACCGAGACCGTCGTGGTCCCCTTGATCCCGCCCGCCGCGACCGAGACCTCTACCGACCCGACGCTCCAGGGAGCCACCCCGGCCCTGTCCGGGTCGACCAAGGGCAAGGGTTCGACAGACGACTCCCTGCCGCCCGAGGCCGTTCGGCCGAAGCCGAAGCCGAAGGATCCGGCGCTCAAGGTCGCCCATGACTTCGCCGAGTCCTTCGTCGCCTACGAACTCGGCCGCAACGATGCAGGCAAGTCCCTTCGCTCGACCTCGACCCCGAAGCTCGCCCGAGAGCTGGACCGGCGTCCGCCGCGACTCCCCGAGAAGGGCAAGGTGCCACAGGCAACCGTGCTCAACGTCGTCGAGGGCGAGAAGAAGGGCGACCGGCTCGACGTCAGCGTCGCCCTGATGAGAACGGGTTCAGCCAGCGAGTTGAGGCTCGGCATGAAGAAGGTGAACGGCCGAGGGTGGCTGGTCGCAGAGGTAAGGGGCTGATCCGGTGAGTCGATTCCGAACTGCCCTCGCTTCGATCTCTGTCGGCGTGATCCTGGCCACCGGGACCGCACACCAGGCTCAGGGTGCCCAGCAACCCACTCCGAAGCCGAGCACCGCCACCGGCGGAGTCGATCCGGCCGGCCTTCCTGAAAAGCCGAAGCCCTCGAAGCCGAAGCCGGTCGTCCCGGCCAAGCCGGCACCGGACTCGGCCGGCACCGCCTCGGCACCGGATTCGAACGGGTCGTCGATCACGACCGACCCGAACCTCGGGCTGAATGATCCGAGCGGGGCGCCCAAGGCCTGCGACGGCACGCTCGGCCCGCCCAGGAACCTGATCCCTCTTTACATCCAGGCCTCGAACAAGTATTCGCTGGGCGAGAGAGGTCCACAGATCCTGGCAGCGATCAACCGGATCGAGACCGACTTCGGTCGACTCAACGAAGTGACCTCCTACGCAGGGGCGGTCGGATGGATGCAGTTCATGCCGGCCACCTGGGATGCCTACGGAGTAGACGGTGACGGAGACGGCGAGGCAGACCCGTACAACGCCCGCGATGCGATCCACTCCGCCGCCAACTACCTGAGTGCCTCTGGGGCACCGGGCGATTGGTACGACGCGATCTGGGCCTACAACCACGCCGACTGGTACGTCGAAGACGTACTCGATCACGCAGCCTGTTACGGAGCACTCGAAGACACCCGGAAGGTCGAGCCGGAGAGGCTGACCGTCTTCACCTGTGAGGCCAAGCCGAAGCGGGCCCCCGAGATCCCCGACTACTACATGAGGGCATTCGAGAACGCCGCCGCACGCTACGACCTCGGCAAGCGCGGGATCTGGACTATGGCCGCCGTGGCCAGGGTCGAGTCCGACTACGGTCGCGGGATGGACTGGCGCCAAATGCGCGAGACCGGGCCGATGGGACTCACGGCCGAACAGTGGGCCGACTACGGAGTCGACGGCAATGGCGACGGACTCGTCACCCGCGACGAGCCGTGGGATGCCGTCTCGACCTTCGGCCGGATGGTCTGGGCCAAGGGCGGGGTCGACAAGGCCCTGTTCGATCACAACCACGCCGAGTGGTACGTCGAGGCGATCAACCGCGACGCCGACCGCATGGCCGGCAAGTGCGCCAAGAGCGAGAACGCCTGGACGATCCTCTACCCCCGCCCGACGACGAACTCGACCGCAACCGAGATCAACTGGGACAACCTCCAGATCCTCAACGCCTCGGCAGCCCGTGACATCCAGTCCGGCCTGATCGATGCCCGCGTGATCAACCTCCTGGCCTACCTGACCCAGCGCTACAGCCTGCTGATCTCCTCGCTCAGGACCGACCACAGCATGTTGACGGCCAGCGGGAACGTCTCCAACCACTATTACGGCCGGGCGGTCGACATCGCGGCCGCGAACGGCGTCCCCTGCACCGACATGTCGTATGAGAGTCCCTGCTCCCAGATCGGGCGCCTGATCGTCCAGATGCCGGGCGGGGCGCAGCCGACCGAACTGATCTACGGCTACGACCTGGACGGGGCGGGACCGGCATTCGCGATGTCCGATCACAGGGATCACATCCACGCCGGCTTCGGCGCCTGAGTCCCGGTCACCCCGGTAGCCCTTCCGACCTCCAGCATCTATCCTGACCGCGGGTCGTCCCATGGGCGGCCCGTGACAACCGGCTCTGTCGGAGACTTCGGACGACCAGGAGGAGAGAAGACGCCATGCCGACCTTCATCATGCTCACGAACCTGACCCCGGACGGGGTGAAGACCCTGAAGAAGAACCCGGCCCGCGTGGCCGAAGTGAATGCCGAGGTCGAGGCACTCGGCGCCAGGGTCGTCGCTCAGTATGCGACCCTCGGTGCCTATGACTTCGTCTCGGTGATCGAGGCCGAATCGGAGGAGGCGATGGCCCGGGTCTCGGTCGAGATGGGTTCGAGGGGCACGATGTCCAGCCAGACCATGGCGGCCTTCCCGTCCGACCGGATCGCGGAGATCCTCTGAGTCCGTCGCGCCACAGCGAGGCATCGGGAGACCGGTCGTGAAGATCCTCGTGCTCGGAGGCGGCGGTCGCGAACACGCGATCGTCAAGGCACTGGCGAGGTCGGTTCGCGAACCCGAACTGTTCTGTGCCCCGGGCAACCCCGGGATCGCCGCCGAAGCGTCCTGCCTACCCGACCTCGACCCGACCGACACCGAGGCAGTCGTGGCCGTAGCCCGGGAAGAAGGGATCGACCTGGTCGTGATCGGTCCCGAGGCCCCGCTCGTGGCCGGGGTGGTCGATGGACTCGCCGCCGCCGGAATCCGGGCATTCGGTCCGACCGAAGCCGCCGCCCGGCTCGAGGGCTCGAAGGCATTCGCCAAGGAGGCAATGGCCGAGGCCGGCGTCCCGACCGCCGGCTATCGGGTGGTCTCGGCGGCAGAGGAGGCCCGGACCGAGCTCGACGGCAGATCCTTTCCGGTCGTCCTCAAGGCCGACGGCCTGGCGGCCGGCAAGGGAGTCCTGATCTGCTTCGATCGCGAACAGGCAGACCGGGCGATCGAGCTCCTCTTCGAGGAGAAGAGGTTCGGGGACACCGAGGTCCTGATCGAGGACTTCCTCGACGGCGAGGAGCTCTCGCTGCTGGCCATCTGCGACGGGGAGCGGGCGATTCCTCTCGCTCCGGCCCGTGACTTCAAGAGGATCGGCGACGGCGACACGGGACCGAACACGGGCGGCATGGGGAGCTTCTCCCCGGTCCCGGGAGTCGGGGACGAAACGGTGCAGGAGCTCAGCGAGAAAGTCCACCGTCCGATCGTCGAACTGATGGCCGCCAGGGGGACCCCTTTCCACGGCATCCTCTACGCCGGCCTGATGATGACCTCCGATGGGCCGCGAGTGCTCGAATACAACACCCGGTTCGGCGATCCCGAGACCCAGGCCGTCCTGCCCAGGCTCGAGTCCGATCTGGTCGAGCTCTTTCTCGAAGCGTGTGAGCCGGGCGGGCTGCGGGACCGGGAGGTCGAGTTCTCGGACGACTGGGCCGTGACCGTCGTCCTCGCCTCGGCCGGCTACCCCGAGTCGTCGTCCTCTGGTGACGTGATCTCGGGACTGGAGGAGGCCGCGACCGGGGCCGAAGTGGTCCACGCCGGAACCGCCGCCGTGGACGGAGAGATCGTCACTGCCGGGGGCAGGGTGCTGAACCTGACCGGCCTCGGCCCGGACGTCGCCACCGCCCGACGCCGGGCATACGATGCCGCGAGCGTCGTCGAGTTCGATGGCAAGCAGATGAGAAATGACATCGCCCTCGCGGCAGTCGAGGAAGAATCCTGACCGGGATGTACAGCGGAATGAACGAAGCGAACACCGAAAAGACGATCACGATGCCGGGAGTCCTTCCTTGATCGGGCGCTACACCCGCCCCGTGATGGGGGCGATCTGGACCCCCCAGGCGAAGTTCGACTCCTGGCTTGCGGTCGAGCTGGCAGCCACGGAGGCATGGGTAGCCGAGGGCATCGTTCCGGCCGAAGACGCGAAGAGGTGTCGGGAGACGGCGGCCTTCACGGTCGAGGCGGTCGACGAGCGTGAGAAGGTCACCGACCATGACGTCGCCGCGTTCATCGACGTGGTTGCCGCCTCGATCGGTGATGAAGGCAGGTGGATCCATTACGGACTGACCTCTTCGGACGTGCTCGACACGGCCCTGGCCGTCCAGCTCGGTGCGGCCGGTGAAATCCTGGTCGAGGGGGCCCTCGCATATCGAAATGCTCTGGTCGAACGGGCCTTCGAATTCAGGGACACGCTCTGCGTCGGGCGGACCCACGGGGTCCACGCCGAGCCGACGACTTTTGGACTGAGGCTGGCCGGCTTCGCCTTCGAGGCCGACCGGAACCTCGAACGACTCCGGGAAGCCGTCGACGCCTGCCGGGTCGGCAAGCTCTCCGGCGCGGTCGGGACCTATGCCTCGACTCCGCCGTCGGTCGAAGCCAGGGTGATGGACTCTCTCGGTCTCGACCGGGAGGAGATCGCGACACAGGTCGTTCCCAGAGACAGGCACGCAAACCTGCTCTCGGCGATCGCACTGGCCGGCGCCGGGATCGAGCGTTTCGCGACCGAGATTCGCCACCTGCAGAGGACCGAGGTCCGGGAGGCCGAGGAGCCATTCGCGACCGGTGCCCAAAAGGGCTCGTCGGCGATGCCGCACAAACGCAATCCGATCCGGAGCGAGCGCCTGACCGGCCTCGCCCGACTGCTCCGCGGCTATGCCCAGACCGGACTCGAGAACGTCGCCCTCTGGCACGAGCGGGACATCTCCCACTCCGGCGCCGAGCGGGTCATCCTTCCGGACGCCACGATCACCCTCGACTACATGCAGTCGCTTGCCACCTCGCTGGCCTCTGGCCTGGTCGTCCACGAGGACCGGCTCCGATCCAACCTGGAGGCGACCCACGGGGCACTGTTCAGCCAGCGGGCACTTACGGCCCTGGTCGAGTCCGGGATGTCGCGCGACGAGGCCTACCGCGTGGTCCAGTCCGCAGCTCAGGAGGCATTCGACACCGGGACCCATTTCCGCGAACTGATCGGGGCGGGAGCTCCCGATCTCGACCTCGACGCCGTGTTCGACTACGACGCCTATCTGGCCCACATTCCGGAAGTGTTCGAGCGGCTCGAGGCACTCCGGACCTGATGGTCCTCTACACCTGCGGCCAGAAGCTCGGCACCCCGTCGGTCCATCCCTGCGGCATCGCGGGCAAGGCCCTGAAGGGCGCCGGCTACGAGTTCGAGATCAAGACGGTGAAGGGCTACCGGCTGATGCCGTGGACCTGGTCGAGCCGGGCGAAGGATCGCGAGGAGGTCGAACGGCTGAGCGGCACCCGCACAGTTCCGATCCTGGTCCTCGACAACGGACAGGTGATCTCGGGGTCGGGAGCGATCAAGCGATGGGCGCAGGGGAACCCGGCTCCGGCCGACTGAGCCTCCCGGGAATCAGCCCGGAACGGTTGCTTCCTGCGCACCCGAGATCGAAGTTATCGGACCGCCATAGGAGCTGATGTAGAGCTTTCCGCTTCGCAGGCCGCCCCGTCCGTAGGCGAAGTTGAGGGAGGTCGGAGCCGGGATGTCCGAGGCGAGCAGGCAGGCCCGCCGCTTCGAATCGATCTTGTACACCTCGCTCCTCACGAATGAGGTCACGAAGAGATTGCCCCGATCGTCTCTCGTGATTCCGTCGAGGTAGGGCGGCGGGACGAGCCCGTCGGCCGACCACCACTCGACCACCTTCGACGGATCGGACCGGTCTATCCGGGCGATCGAGCCCGGGTCCACCACCGTCTGGGCAGTGAACAGGTATTTCTGGTCCCTGCTCACGACCAGGCCGTTGGCACTCTCGACGGTGCCCCAGGTGTGATCGGTGACCCCCGAGGGCGAGATCCTGTCGAGGAACCGACCGACGTTGTTGGACGCGTAAACGGTGCCGTCCTTGGCCCTGGCCACCCCGTTGGCCTGTCCCAGACCGGTGGCAAAGGTCGAGATCGAACCGGTCGCCGGGTCGACCAGATAGATGGTCGAGCGGGGGTCCTCGTCTCCTCCCACTCCTCCACGGATGCTGCCCCAGAGGATCTTTCCTCCCGACCAGGCCAGGCCGCCGGGTCCACCCTCGAAGGACTCGGCGATGATCTCGGGTTCACTGTTCGGCCGGAGGTAGCGAACGAGGAGCACCCTGTCCCGGTCTTCTCCTTCGGGCTGCAGCGATACATAGACCTTGCCCTTGCCGCCGACGAGGATCGACTCGAGGAAGGTTCCGGCATTGGTCTGGTAGGTGGAGACCGAGACCTTGCCTCGACATTTGGGGATCGCCGTCGAGGCCTGCGTTGCCGACACGCCAACTGGGCCGAGGAAGCCTGCCGCTAACGCAGCAAAGAAGATGGTCCGGCGGACTCCTTTGAAACTCAGGGCGGTCATGGAGGGCAGCATAGAGCCAGTGAGGTCGGCTGGCGGTTTTCGAGCCGCGCCGAGGCGATCGCATCCGGGATCAACGGATAGCATCGACCCGGTCATGGCACGGTCCCTGGAAAACCTCGATCTCGTCGCCTCGGGCAAGGTCCGGGAGGTCTACGAGACGGGCGATGACCTGTTGATGGTCGCCTCGGACCGGATCTCGATCTACGACGTGATCATGCCGAACGCGATTCCCGACAAGGGGCGGGTCCTGACGGGCATGTCGGCCTTCTGGTTCGACAGGACCTCCTCGATCGTGCCCAACCACATGATCTCGATCGAGGACGTGCCCGACGAAGTCAGGGGCAGGGCGATGCTGGTCAGGAGACTCGAGATGTATCCGGTCGAGTGCGTGGTCAGGGGTTACCTGTCGGGCTCGGGCTGGCGTGAGTACTGCGAGACGGGAGCCGTCTGCGGGGTGGGCCTGCCGGAGGGACTGAAGGAGTCCGAACGGCTGCCGAGGCCGATCTTCACCCCGGCGACCAAGGCCGAGTTCGGCGACCACGACGAGAACGTCGATTTCGACCGGGCCGCAGAGATCGTCGGCGACCGCGCCCTGATGGAAGAGTTGATGCGAATCTCGATCGAGCTCTACGAGTTCGGCGCAAGACACGCTGCCGAAAAGGGGATCATCCTCGCCGACACCAAGTTCGAGTTCGGCAGGCACCCCGGAGCCGAGGTGATACTTGGCGACGAGGTACTCACGCCGGACTCCTCCCGCTACTGGCCGGCCGACCTCTACGAGCCGGGTCACTCCCAGCCGTCGTTCGACAAGCAGTTCGTGCGCGACTGGGCCGACGCGGCCGGGTGGGACCACTCGCCACCGGCACCCGAACTTCCGGAGGAGGTGGTCGCCCAGACGCGCGACCGCTACCTCGAGGCCTACGAACGAATCACCGGGGAGGAACTGGACAGATGAGCGGTGTCGAAGTAAGGGTTCTGATCAGGCCCAAGGAGGGCATCCTCGATGCCCAGGGCAAGGCAGTCGAGCAGGCGCTTCCGGCCCTGGGGTTCGAAGGGGTCGACCAGGTCAGGGTCGGGAGGATCGTCGAGCTGGTCGCACAGGATCAGGGGAGGATCGAGGAGCTCTGCGAAAAGCTTCTGGCGAACCCGCTGATCGAGGATTACGAGATCGAGATCATCGACTCCTGATGATCTGGGGCGTCCTCCAGTTCCCGGGCTCATGCGACGAGCGCGATGCCCTCAATGCCTGTCAGCTTGCCGGCGAGGATGCACGGCTCGTATGGCACGGCGACACCGACCTCTCGGGCCTCGACGGGATAGTCGTTCCGGGTGGGTTCTCCTACGGCGACTACCTGAGGGCAGGGGCGATCGCGCGGTTCTCGCCGGCGATGGAGGCGGTGGCGAGTTTCGCCGCCGAGGGCGGCCCCGTGCTCGGGATCTGCAACGGGTTCCAGGTGCTGTGCGAGTCCGGCCTGCTCCCGGGGGCGCTCCTGACCAACGAATCGACCCGGTTCATCTGCAGGCAGGGCGATCTGGTGGTCGGCGAGGCCGATTCGATCTGGACAAGGGGTCTGACCCCGGGCGAGACCCTCTCGATCCCGTTCAAGCACCAGAGCGGCCGGTATTTCGCACCGCCCGACCTTCTGGCCGAGATCGAGGAAAACGGGCAGGTCGCCTTCCGGTACGCGCCGGGGCAGAACCCGAACGGATCGCTCGGCGATATCGCCGGGGTAGTGAACCGTGAAGGCAACGTGCTCGGCCTGATGCCCCACCCCGAGCACGCCGTGGATGCCCTGACCGGCTCTACCGATGGGCTGAGGCTGTTCCGGAGCCCGATGGAGGCTGCAAGTGGCTGAGCAGGCCAAGCACCGAGAGCTCGGGCTGACCGATGCCGAATTCGACCTGATCTGCGAGAAGATGGGCCGCCAGCCCAACGACGTCGAGCTGGCGATGTTCTCCCTGTTGTGGTCCGAACACTGCGCCTACAAGCACTCGAAGAAGCTGCTGGCCACGCTGCCGACCGAGGGACCACGGGTCGTGATGGGGCCGGGCGAGAACGCCGGCGCGGTCGACATCGGAAACGGCCACTCGATCGCCTTCAAGGTCGAGTCCCACAACCACCCGAGTGCCGTCGAGCCCTTTCAGGGTGCGGCGACCGGGGTCGGGGGCATCCTCAGGGACGTGATCGCGCTCGGGGCCCGTCCGATCGCGATGCTCGACTCGCTCCGGTTCGGTGAACCGAACACGGAACGGACTCGCTA
The DNA here is from genome assembly GCA_903939845.1 of uncultured Solirubrobacterales bacterium. Classification (GTDB taxonomy): domain Bacteria; phylum Actinomycetota; class Thermoleophilia; order Solirubrobacterales; family 70-9; genus 67-14. Next base: position 173,509 of record CAJAIJ010000018.1, on the reverse strand, counting down.
CCTGGTCGACGGGGTCGTCCGGGGCGTCGGCCATTACGGGAACTCGATGGGCATTCCCACGGTCGGAGGCGAGATCGAGTTCGCGGCGCCATACGAGTCGAACCCGCTGGTCAACGCGATGTGTGTCGGCATCGCCCGAACCGACGAAATGGTCCGGGCGGCGGCGAAGGGCATCGGCAACAAGGTCGTTCTGATGGGGGCGCTGACCGGTCGCGACGGAATCGGCGGAGCCTCGGTCCTGGCTTCGGCCGAACTGGACGAAGGCGACTCCGACAAGAGGCCGACGGTCCAGATCGGCGACCCGTTCGAAGAGTCGAAGCTGCTCGAGTGCTGTCAGGAACTCCTCCGTGAGGGGCTGCTCGTCTCCCTTCAGGACCTCGGCGCCGCAGGCCTGACTTCCTCGGCAGGCGAGATGGCGTCGGCAGGCGGCACCGGAATCGATATCGACGTCTCCCTGGTGCCGCTGCGGGAGGCGGACATGGAGCCATTCGAAATCATGGTTTCGGAATCTCAGGAGCGGATGCTGGGAGTGGTCGAACCGGCGAGGGTCGACGCTGTGCTCGCGGTGTGCGAGAAGTGGCAGACCGGATCGGCCGTAATCGGCGAGGTGACCGATTCGGGGACCTTCCGGATCCTCGACGGTGGCGAGACCGTCGGGGAGGTCGAGGTCGAGGATCTGGTCGACGGCTGTCCGGTCTATGACCTGGATCCGGAGCCACCGACCGAGTGGATTTACCCGAACGATGCCGTCCTGGGAGAAGATGCCGGACCCGAAGAGGCCGCCCTGGCTCTACTGGGCTCTCCGACCATCGCCTCGAAGCGGTGGGCCTTCGAGCAATACGACACTCTGGTCGGTTCGCGGACCGTAATCAGGTCGGGAGAAGGCGATTCATCCGTTCTCGTGATCCCGGAGTCGCAGCGGGCAATAGCGGTAGCGATCGACGGCAATGGCAGGCGGGTCGGCTGCGACCCCTACTCGGGGACGATCGGGGTAGTTCTCGAGTGCGCCTCCAACCTGGCCTGCGTAGGGGCCGAGCCGCTCGGGGTGACCAACTGCCTGAACTTCGGCAACCCCGAGAAGCCGACCGTCGCCTGGCAGCTGACCGAGTCGGTCAAGGGGCTCGGGGATGCCTGCAGGGCGCTCGACCTGCCAGTGGTCGGCGGCAACGTCTCGCTCTACAACGAGACCCCTTCGGGCCCCATCTACCCCACCCCCGTGATCGGCATGGTCGGCGAAGTCGGCGATCCCGCGAAGTCCGGTGGCAGGGCATGGGGCGAGGGCGATGCGATCGCCCTGGTCGGCCCGTTCGACCCCTCCCTCGCCGGTTCCGAGCTGGAGAAGCTCCGGGGGCAGCTCGGTCCCGGTCTGCCCGAAGTCGATCTCGGGTCCGTGGCCGAGGCGATCGCCATGGTCAGAAAGGCGGTCGGGGCCGGGGAGATCGAATGCGCCACCGACGTTTCCGACGGGGGGATCTTCACGGCGCTGGCCGAGATGGCACTGGCTGCCGGGGTCGGCTTCCGTTGCGACCTGACCGGGCTGATGGCCCGGACCGAGTGTGCGGCCGAAGATGCCCTGTTCGGGGAGGGTCCGGGTGGCTTCCTCCTTGCCGGATCGCCCCAAACCCTGGAGGCGCTCGGAGGACACGGGGTGCCGGTCGAGATGATCGGATCGGCCGGAGGGAGCTCGCTCTTCGCGCGGGCCGGAGACCTCGAGCTCGAGCTCGAGCCGGATGAAGCCGGAAGAGCCTTCGAGTCGCTTGCCGGACTGATCGAGCCCTGACCTCCCGGAAAGGTGCGATCGCCCTCCAGCCCACTCCGGTTCGGCGGTGGCGGCGGGTGCTAACCTCGTCAGGTAGGCCCGGTCCGGGTGAGGGACCGACCGCCTGCGTCATCCCGTTACCGAGCAAGTGACAGGTGGTTCGAAGGCCTTGAGTGCCGAAGATTTCCAGGAGGCGGTGGTCCCGGAACGTGAGGGCCCGCGTGACGAGTGCGGGGTTTTCGGCATCTACGCGCCCGGTCACGACGTCTCCCGCCTGACCTACTTCGGCCTCTACGCACTCCAGCACCGTGGTCAGGAATCGGCCGGCATCGCGTCCTGCGAAGGCGGACATATCACCACGATCAGGGATGGCGGTCTCGTCTCTCAGGTTTTCGATGAGGAGAAGCTCCGGGCCCTGGAGGGTGCGATGGCGATCGGCCACGTCCGTTACTCGACCACCGGCGGGGCCTCGTGGGAGAATGCCCAGCCGATCTGGAGGGACGACGGCCGAGAGCTGGCCCTGGCTCACAACGGAAACCTGACCAACGCAGTCGACCTGTTCAACCGGCTGCGCCGCAAAGGCCTCGACTTCCGCGGCACCACCGACTCCGAAATCATGGCCGCCCTGATCTCATCCGACTACGGCCGTCATGTCGAGGACGCCGTCGCCAACGTGATGCCCCAGCTCGAGGGTGCCTACTCGACCGTCGTGATGACCAAGCACGCGATCGTCGCCTTCCGCGATCCGCTCGGCATTCGCCCGCTCTCGCTCGGCAAGCTCGACGGCAACTGGGTGATCGCCTCCGAGAGCTGTGCCTTCGACATCATCGGCGCCGAGCTGGTCAGGGAGGTGAACCCCGGCGAGATGATCTCCCTCAGCGAGAAGGGGATCGAGTCGCGCCAGGTCCTCACCTCCGAGCGCGAGGCGAAGTGCGTCTTCGAGCACATCTACTTCTCGCGTCCGGACTCGATCCTCGAGGGCAAGAGGCTCCAGGAAGTCCGCGGCCAGATGGGCGAGATCCTTTGGCGGGAGTCGCCGGTCGAGGCAGACCTCGTGATCCCGGTCCCCGATTCCGGCACCCCGGCCGCCCGCGGATTCGCCCGCGCCTCGGGTATCCCCCAGGACGATGGCCTGATCAAGAACCGATACGTCGCGAGGACCTTCATCCAGCCGGGACAGGAGCTCCGGAAGCACGGGCTCAGGATGAAGTTCAACCCGCTTCCCGAGATCGTCAGCGGCAAGCGGCTCGTGGTGGTCGACGACTCGATCGTCCGCGGGAACACGACCCGTCAGATCATCGGGATGCTGAGGGATGCCGGCGCGACCGAAGTGCACTTGAGGATCTCGGCGCCGCCGATCCGGTACGGATGCAACTACGGGGTCGACATGTCCGGTCGTGAGGAGATGGTCGCCCACGGCCGAACTGTCGAGGAGATCGCCCGGGAGATCGAGGCCGACTCTCTGGCATACCTCTCGATGGAGGGCGTGTACGAAGCGATCGGCACACCGGCCTCGGTCCACTGCGATGCCTGCTTCACCGGTAACTACCCGCTGGGTGACGACCCCGACCAGGCCGACAACAAGTTCGACCTCGAAGAGATCGCCGTCTTTCCCGTCAGCCGCTAGGCCGGAGCAAAACGATCTTCAGCCGCTTCGACCTCAACGGATACCGGATAGGAGTCCGACAGCCCGACTGAACTGAGGCATTCGGCAACAGCATCGAAGAGATCACGGGCGGCGGTGCTCCGATCAGTGGCCTCGGTCGACATTACGATCAGCACCGACCGTCCCTCCCATGACAGCACGGGCCCGAACCGACCAAAGTCGGTCTCGAGCCGGTCCGCCAGAGGTCCCCACCGAGCCTCGTCCTCAACGGGAAGACCAGGCACTTCGATTCGGGCGCGATACTCCATTTCAATCACGATAGCCCTTCCGTTTCAGTTCGGCCAGCTGATTTCTCCATGTTGCAGCACTGCTCGGGGTGCCCGCGAGCCGAACCGGACGCTGCTCTCTATTCGCCGGGAAGGCAAGCCAGTGCTTCTTTCTCTTCTCGACCCTCCACCCCTGAATCTCCAACCTGCTGATGAGCTTCCGAAGATCCCCCCGGTAGCTCATCGAACCGCACCTGAGTTTCGGGGCATTGCCCTGATGAATCCCACGCTCCATCAAGGGCACCGGGACATGATGTCGCCCCCTTTCCGTCAGTCGCTGAGTGGATTCAACCGAAGCGGTGAACGGTTAGGTTCTCATTGGTAGTTGTCCGATCCGAAACAGGAGGTCCCGATGAACGTAACCGGAGTTGATTTCACGATCGTGCCGATCACCGACTTCGAGAGGTCGAAGCAGTTCTATGGCGAGGTGCTCGGACTCGAGCAGTCGAAGCAGTGGGGCGAGATGCCGGCGCAGGAATTCGAGACGGGCAACCTGACCATCGCGATCATGCAGCCGGATGCGTTCGGCCAGGAGTTCTCACCGAACAACTTCCCGATCGCGTTGCGGGTGGACGACGTCGCCGAGGCCCGAACCGAACTCGAAGGCAAGGGTGTCGAGTTCTCTGCCGACACACTCGACTCCGGCGTCTGCCACATGGCCTTCTTCAGCGACCCGGATGGAAACGGCCTGATGCTCCACCACCACTACGCCGACTGATCCGGGTTCAAGCCTCGCTTCCGAACTCGTCCGGCACCAGCACGATCGCGAGTCCGGCCGCGATCATGATCATCAGCAGCTCGCGGAACGGGGACTCACTGCCGTAGGCGACGAAGAACTCGGTCATGAAGACGAACGCGGTCCAGACAAGGGCCCCGAAGGAGATCGCGAGGATCGCCTTCGTCCGGCCCTCCGCACCTCTACCGGATGCAAAGAGAGCCCTCCAGAAGAGAGTCGCAGCAATCAACTCGATCAGGAATGCACCGATCAGAAGGACCTTGGTCACCCCGGGGCCGATGTCGTACACCTTGACCGTCTGGCTCAGGTATTCGAAGTTGCCGGAGTTCAGGAAGGTCCATTCGAAGACACCGAACTCACCCATCAGGTCGACGAAGTTGGTTACGGCGACCATCGTGAAGAACATGGTCCAGAACACCAGAATGACCCGCTTGAACAAGAGCCCCGAAGGGCGCAGCATCGCTTCCACGCTCTCTCCTCTCACAAGTTGCGAATGAGATGAACCTAGAGCGCGTCGCCGGATACCAAGTGAACATCGGTTTACGGCAAGATGCAGGGGCCGATGTCTTCGAGCGCTGAAAAGGGAGAGGGAGGACCTTTCCGACTGATCGTCCTTGCCTCCGGCAACGGATCGAACCTCCAGGCGATCATCGATGACCTCCATGGTCGTGACGGGATCGAGGTCGTCGGCGTCGGCTCCGACAAGCCTGACGCCTTCGCGCTGGAGCGTGCGCAGAGCGCGGGGATCCCGACCGAGGTATTCCCGATCGAGGATCACCCGAACCGATCGGCACGTGACGATGCGATGGCCGACTGGACAAAGGGACTGGAGGCCGACCTGATCGTCCTTGCCGGCTACATGGCTCTGCTCACTCCCGGTTTCATCGAGCGCTTCAGAAACAGGGTCATCAACGTCCACCCATCCCTCTTGCCATCCTTTCCCGGCCTCGATGCGATCGGCCAGGCGATCGACGCCGGGGTCCGGGTGACCGGGGTCACCGTCCACTTCGTAGACGAGGGGACCGACACCGGTCCGGTGATCCTGCAGCGGCCGGTCGAGGTGGCTCCGGGCATGGGCCGGGACGAGCTCGAGGAGGCGATCCACGCCGTCGAGCACGCGCTGCTGCCGGAGGCGATCGGCATGATTGCCACAGGCCGGGTTAGGATCGCCGACGAAGACCCGAACAGGGTGATCATCGACCAGTGAGGCCTTGGCGAGAGTGACAGAGACGGAGAACATGGATCCGACCAACGGACCGGTGAAGGTGGGCAGGGCCCTGATCTCGGTATCCGACAAGACCGGCGTGGTCGACTTCGCGAGAGGCCTGGCCGGAGCCGGGGTCGAAATCCTCTCGACCGGAGGAACGGCAACCGCTCTGCGGGATGCCGGCATCGAGGTGACCGATGTATCGGAATTCACAGGACAGGCCGAGATCCTCGATGGCCGGGTCAAGACCCTCCACCCCCGCCTCCACGCCGCGATCCTGGCCCGCCGGTCGCTACCCGAGCACGTCGAGGTGCTCGAAATCGAGGAGATCACCCCGATCGACCTGGTCTGCGTCAACCTCTATCCGTTCGAGAAGACGATCGCGAGCGAGGGCGTAACCCCTCTCGAGGCGATCGAGAACATCGATATCGGCGGCCCGACGATGATCAGGGCTGCCGCCAAGAACCACGAGGACGTGGTCGTCGTCGTAAAGCCCGAGTCTTACGACGCAGTGCTCGAGGAGATGGATGAGAGTGGCGGGGAGGTCTCGCCATCGACCCGACACTGGCTCGCGAACGAGGCCTTCGCCCAGACCGCCCGCTACGACGCCGCGATCTCCCGATGGTTCGCCGAGTCCTACGAGGACTTCCCCGAACATGAGGTGATCGCCTACGAGAAGCTGCTCGAACTCTCCTACGGCGAGAACCCGCACCAGCGGGGGGCGCTCTACGGAGAGGTCGGGCTCGAGAGCAACTTCCTCACCGGCCTTTCGAAGATCCACGGCAGAGCGCTCTCCTTCAACAACGTGCTCGACCTCGACTCGGCCCGCAAACTCCTGGCCGATTTCGAGGAGCCTGCCTGCGTGATCGTCAAGCACAACAACCCGTGTGGCGTGGCGATCGGCACCGACGCCCTCGAGGCCTACGAGAAGGCGCTCTCCTGCGATCCGATCTCGGCCTTCGGCGGTGTGATCGTGGTCAACCGGGAGATCGAGGCTCCGCTGGCAGAGAGGCTCCACCAGAACTTCGTCGAAGTCCTTGCGGCACCGGGTTACGGAGACGGTGCACTCGACGTCCTCCAGCAGAAGGAGGCGATCCGGATCTTCACCGATGAGTCACCGAGATACCCCGATTCCCGTGAGAAGGACGTCAAGCGGGTTCGGGGCGGGGTCCTGATCCAGGACCGCGACGGCGAACCCGAGCCGCGGGAGATCATGGAAGCGATGACCGACCGGGAGCCGACCGAAGGCGAGTGGGCAGACATGCTGTTCGCCTGGAAGGTCTGCCGTCATGTCCGCTCTAACGCGATCGTGCTGGCGAAGGACGGCATGACTCTGGGGATCGGTGCCGGCCAGATGAGCCGGGTCGACTCGGTCCGCCTTGCGATCGAGAAGTGCCGCGAGTCGCATGAAGAGGGCGCCGACGCGCTCCTGGACGGCTGCGCGGTCGCCTCAGATGCATTTTTCCCGTTCGCCGATGGCCCGGCGGCCGCGATCGAGGCCGGGGCCACCTGCGTGATCCAGCCGGGAGGCTCGAAGCGCGACGCCGAGGTGATCGCGGCCTGTGACGAGGCCGAGGTCGCGATGGTCTTCACGAAGCACCGGCACTTTCGACACTAAATAAGGCCGGTCGGTCGCAAGGCGAACGACCGGGTTCGTGAAGAGCCGGTTTTCGCTCCGCTGTGCGGCCGGCGGGGTAAGCGATGCTTCGCCTTGTCAGCGGCCCTCAGGAAACCTTGACCGGGATCTTCCACCACTGATTCAGGAAGGTGGATGAGAGCCTCTCGGTCGGGCCATCGAGCTCGAGGGACTCGAACCGCTTCAGGGTCTCCTCGATCCAGATCTTCATCTCTACCCTGGCCAGACCGGCACCGAGGCAGAAGTGCCTGCCTCCGCCACCGAAGCCCTGGTGGGGGTTCGGCTCGCGCCTGACGTCGAACCGGTTCGGATCGTCGAAGACCCTCTCGTCCCGATTGCCCGACACGTACCAGAGAGCAAGCTTGTCGCCGGCCTTGATCTCGGCACCCCTGAGCTCGACATCCCTTGTTGCGGTGCGGCGCATGTAGGCAAAAGCCGGATGGAACCGGACGAACTCCTCGACCACCTGCTCCAGGGGAACTGCTCCGGACCGAACCAGCTCCATCTGCTCCGGATCCTCCATCAGGCTCTTCATGCCAGAGGTGAAGGTGGCTCGGGTCGAGTCGTTTCCGGCCACCATCAGGAGGAAGAAGAACATCAGGACCTCTTCGTGGCTCAGCTTCTCACCGTCGACTTCGGCCTCGATGAAGGCCGTGGTCAGGTCGTGCATCGGGCACTTCGCGCGCTCGGTGACCATCGCATCCACGTAGGGAACGAACTCCTCCAGGGCCACCAGGAGGTCCGACAGATCCGGCACCAGCCGGGGGTCCTCGAAGGCAGAGGTCCGGTTGGTCCAATCGACCAGCTGCTCGGCATCCTCCCGTGGCACGCCGAGCATGTCCCCGATCACCATGGCCGGGACGTGGATACCGACGTCCTGGACGAGGTCGATCCGTCCATCAGGGTGACTTTCGATCGCCCGGTCCCAGACCGCGTTGATGATCTCTCTCATCCGGTCGGCGTGGTCGAGAGCCTTCCTCGGGGTGAACTCGCGCTGGACCAGGGCCTTCAGCCGATCGTGCCGGGGCGGGTCCTGGGTAATCATCATGTTCGCCCCGAGGTCCATCGGGTCGGGGGCTCCCGGCTCGGCTGCGACGCTGTTGACCAGGAGGATGCTCCGGTTGGAGGAGAAGGTCTCCCAGTCGCGGCCGACCGTCGCGATGTCGTCATACCTGACGACGGACCAGAAGCCGGTCTCGTTCGGAAAGTCACTGAGGGCCGAAAAGTGCAGGTCCCGATCGCGAAGATCCCGAAAGACCTCGTGCGGGGGTCCCTCCTTCCAGAGCGAGAGGTCGCTCACGTCGAGGTCCGAAATATCGGTTTCAGCAATCGTTGACATCTTCTCCCTCTCCTCCCGAACTGGAGGAGCAGCAACAGCTGCCTTTGGTTACGACGAAAAGATAGAGCAAATGGAACATTCCTGTCTAATGGTTCATTCCAACCGCAAGCAAAGTCCGTTCCATTCGGTCGGTTTCTTCCATATGTTCCCGATGCCATAGGATCGTCCCGTGAAGGCAGAGACCCAAACGGGATCGCCAGAAGACGAAGTCCCGACCGAGGCCGTTCCCTCGTTCCGCAAGGCCTCGCCCGAGGATGCAATCGATCTGGCCAGAGCCCGGTTCCTCCAGGGCGAGAGGATCGAGATGCGGACCCTGGCTCAGGATCTCGGGATCGGGCGGACGACCCTCTACCGCTGGGTCGGCGAACGTGAAGAGCTGATCGAGGAGGTCTTCGCGGGCCTGGTCGTCGAATGGTTCGAGGCCGTCGAAAGCCAGGCGACCGGCACCGGGAAGGACCGCCTGATCGACATCTTCACCCGCTTCCTCGACATCGCCTCGGCCTCCTCTCCCCTCAGCGACTTTGCGAGCCGTGAGCCGGCCCTGACCATGCGGCTCCTGCTCGATCGCAGAGGCAAGGTGGCAACTCAATCGAAGGTGCTGATCTCGAGCCTGGTCGTCGAGCACCTTCCCGAACGGGAGGTCCCGGAGAACATCATCGACGCGATCGAGATGAGCACCGCAGCCCTCGTCTGGGCAAATATCGCGGCCGAACGCGAGCCCGACATCCAGGGCGCGATCTCCCTGACCGAGACCCTGATCGACGTCTGCCCCACGAAGGCCTGAGGAATCTCTGTCGCCTGCGGGGCTCGGTCGGCCGCGTAATGGCAAGATTGGGGTGCCCCCGTAGCTCAGCTGGTTAGAGCTGCAGGCTTTTAACCTGTGAGTCGTCGGTTCGAATCCGACCGGGGGCATCGACCGGCGAAGCACCATCGACCAGAACCCGGAGAGGCGACCATGACCGAAGCGGAATCAGATGGCGAGGCAGGTGAGGATCTCGAACCGGTCGAGGTCGATGTGGACGGCGAGATCTTCCATTTCGTCTGCCGCCTCTTCGATGACGAGGACGAGGCGACCGGTGCATACGGCCGGGTTGCCGAGGGGACGGGCCACACCTGGCTGACCTGCATGCTGGTGGCAGAGCCGGCCCACGGAAACGGGATCGGGCTGCTGCTCTTCGGACGGGATCCGGTCGAACTCGAGGAGCACATGCACCTGATCGGCAGCTCGGGGACCCCTTACCGGTCGGCCTACTACGGCGACGCCGTGAGGCACAGGGAACAGCTGCTCGGCAGCAAGGAGGTCGGTGAGCAGTTCACCTCCGACCCCGACGATCTCCCCCCGATCCCGCCCGATCGGCTCAAGTAGGCCAGCCGGGGTGCTCGGCTAGAGCTCCGGCAGGCCCTCGTCCGGGGTAGAGGCCTCGGCGTAGAGCCGGCGGGGTATCCGGCCGGCCAGACGGGCAGCCCGGCCGGCCTCGACTGCATGCCGCATTGCCCCTGCCATGAGGTCCGGGTCCGCAGCACGTGAAATGGCCGAGGCCAGGAGTACCGCATCGCACCCGAGCTCCATCGCAAAGGTCGCGTCCGAGGCCGTCCCGATCCCGGCATCGAGAATGACCGGGACCGAGGCGTTCTCGACGATGATCGAGACGTTGTACGGGTTGCGAATCCCGGCACCGGATCCGATCGGTGATCCGAGCGGCATCACGGCCGCACAGCCGGCCGCTTCGAGCCTGGCGGCGAGGACCGGGTCGTCGGTCGTGTAGGGAAGGACGACGAAACCCTCCCCCACGAGCTCCTCGGCAGCCTTCAGGAGTTCCGGCGCATCGGGCAACAGGGTCCTGTCGTCCCCGATCACCTCGAGCTTCACCCAATCGGTCCCGAAGGCCTCCCTGGCCAGGTGGGCCGTCCGGACCGCGTCACGAGCGGTGTAACAGCCGGCCGTGTTCGGGAGGACGAACAGATCGAGACCCTCGACGACGTCCATTACCGATCCCTCGGATCCCGGGTCGAGCCTCCTCAGCGCGACCGTGATGATCTCGGTCCCCGAGACCGCGAGCGCCGACTTCATCGAGTCGAGCGAACGAAAGCCTCCGCTACCGGCGATCAACCTCGAAGACCACTTACGACCTCCCAGCTCCCACTCCTCCGAGCCGCCCTGGATCGCGGCCACGACCTCGACCCGGTCGCCTTCGGCGGGACGGATGACGCCCCATTCGGATCGCGGCACTACCTCGCCGCCGAGTGCGACTGCCACTCCCCTCGACTCGGGATCGGTACCGGTCAGGACGACGAGCTCGGCGATGGTCACACCGTCAGCGACATCGCGGGCCTCCCCGTTCAGTTCGATCCTCACCTCAGACCACCCCGGCCCTGCTCCGGAACCTGCCGGGGTCGGCCGCCTCCATGCCGGGGGCATGGTCGAGACCATCGGCGAGCATTCCGGCCACGGCCCGACCGGTCAGGGGAGCCAGGAGGACCCCGTTTCGGTAGTGGCCGGTCGCCAGGGAGAGACCGGAACAGACGGTTCTGCCGACGATCGGGAGGTTGTCCGGGGTTCCCGGACGAAACCCGGCCGAAGCACGCAGGAACTCGAGCTCCGCCACCTCGGGGAGGACCCGGTACGCCTCCCTCAACAGTTCATGCACGCCACCGGCCGTGACGGTTCGATCCCATCCCTTCTCCTCGACCGTGGCACCGACGATGACCCGGCCATCGGGACGAGGTACGACGTAGACCCGCTCTGAGACGATCGCCCTGTGGCAGATGGGATCCCCGGGATCTCCGGCCAGCTCGAGGACCTGTCCCTTGACCGGCCGGATCGGTGGCCGAAGATCGGGTTCGAGCCAGGAGAGCCTCCCGGTCTCGGCCCCACAGGACAGGACGGTCTCGTCGGCGAGGATTTCCGGGCCATCGGCAAGGCGAACGCCCCGGGCCCGATCATCTTCGAGCAGAAGCGAAGCGATCTCCCGACCCCTCAGCAGGATCGCTCCCGACCGGGTCGCCGACTCCTCGAGGGCCAGGGCCATCATCCTCGGGTCCACCGAGCCGTCGTCGGCCGCGAACACGGCGCCGTGGATGGAAGGGCTGAGGGCCGGTTCGAGCTCCCGGGCCCGACCCGGGCCGAGCCAGCGGGAATCGAGGCCGGACTCGACCTGCAGCTCGAGCATTCGCCTGTGGACCGCAGCCTCGTCGGCGTCCGGGGCGACATGGAGTCCTCCGGAGCGCCGGTAGCCGGTCTCGATGCCCGTCTCCGAAGACAGCTCCACGCAGAGATCGGGATACAGAGAGGCCGAATCGAGGTTCATCTTCAAGAGGTCTGGCTCGCCGAAGTCCAGCTCTCCCACCGGGGCGAGCATCCCGGCCGCCACATCGGTCGCATCCCCACCCCGCACGACCTCCCGGTCGACGAGAGCCACCGAGGCGCCCGCAGCGGCAGCCTCCCTCGCGACTGCAAGGCCGACGATGCCGCCACCGACGACCAGGAGGTCGAAAGGTCCGCTGCGGTCTGTCTCGGTCTGGCTGCTCAATCCGGGCTCCGGTCTCAGTTGCTTCGAACGAACCCGCGGAGCCCTTCCCTTGCGCCGGCATGATCCGGATCAGGTTCTGGCGGTCGGCGGTCGTGCCGCCCTCTCAGCCCGACGTGCGGAACGCAAACTCGCACCGGGGCTCCCGCGGGTCGGTCCGATCCTATCGGGGCCGCCATCTAGGACCGGTCGAACGCTGGAATACTTGGTGTATGGACTACGGAACGGCATCGGGAGCCGGGGCACTCCGACGGGAGCGCCTCCGGACGGCCAGGCTCTACTTCGTCTGTGATGCGATGCCCAACGGTGACGATCCCGAGCCCCTTCTCAGGTCCGCTCTCGACGGCGGGGTCGACATCATCCAGCTCAGGGAGAAGTCGAACGACCGCCGCCTGATCGACCGGGCCGCACAGACCTTCCGTCGCCTCGCCGACACCTACGCCGTCCCGTTCCTGATCAATGACGACCCCGAGATCGCAGTTCAGGTCGGAGCCGACGGGGTCCACGTCGGCCAGGACGACATCTCGATCGAAGAGGCCCGGGGCATCGTCGGCAGCGAGATGCTGATCGGCCTCTCGACCCACTCCGAAGACCAGGTCCGCTCGGCGCTCGAGACCGGGGGAATGGACTACCTGAGTACCGGACCGGTCTGGGAGACCCCGACCAAGGAGGGAAGGCCTGCGACAGGTCTGGACCTCGTCTCCTTCGCGGCCCGGACCGTCCCTCTCCCCTTCTTCGCGATCGGCGGGATCGATGCCTCCAATGTCGAGGACGTCCTCCAGGCTGGAGCCAGGCGGCTCTGTGTGGTCCGGGCGATAAGAGACTCGGCCGACCCGGCCGCGACGGCAGCCTCGCTCCGACGCGCCTTTGCGTCGGTCGGGAGCGAGGTGGCACCCGGTGGCTGATCCGAAGGACAGCGGCGGCGACCCCAGAGACCGGATGGCAGCCGGTTACTCCAAGGCAGAGGAGAAGAACCGGAAGGTTCGGGAGGCATTGAAGCCACTGTCTCCGGGAGAGAGACCGACCGTAATCACGGTCGGGGCGATCTTCTCGGCCGTAGTGGCGATGATCTTCTGGGCCTCGACCGGGGTTGCCCTTTTCACCGATGCCGAGGTAAACGGCTCGAAGCCGAACATGGTCCAGCTCGTCGGGACGGCCGCGATCATGACACTGATGGCATGGGGGCTCTGGCGAGCGAAGTACTGGGCGGCGCTCGGATTCCAGGCGCTACTCCTGCTCTTCATCCTGGCCTCGGTCGCCGGCCTGGTCCTGGCAGGAACTCTGCTCCAGATGCTCAGCACTCTCGTCCTCACGGTCTTCCTGGGGGCGATGTTCTGGTTCATGGTCAAGGCCATGGCCCGGTTGCAGATGCCGCAGCGGCCCGGTTCCGGGTGAGAGCCAGCGGGCGGCCAAATCCGGCTCCCCTTCCGAGTCGGTCGGTCCGATAACCTCGCCGCGAGATGGCTGAAGACAGGTTTGATCTGGTTGTAATCGGTGGCGGGCCGGGAGGCTACGTCGCCGCCATCAGGGCGGCCCAGCTCGGCCTGAAGACGGCAGTGGTCGAGAAGGACAAGGCCGGTGGACGCTGTCTGAACTACGCCTGCATCCCGGCCAAGACGATGCTGCATACCGCCGAGGTCCTCGACGAGGCGCGAAACGGTGCCGAAATCGGGGTCAAGACGTCCGGTCTGGAGCTGGACTGGGACGCACTCGCAGGGAGGCGGACCGATGTCTCGGAAGGCCTCGAGTCGGGGATCAAGATGCTCTTCGACAAGAACTCGATCACCTACATCGAGGGTGAAGGCAGCCTCACCGCGGACGCCGATGTGAAGGTGGGCGACACGGTCTACGGAGCCGACAAGGTGATCCTCGCGACCGGTTCGGTAGCCCAGCCGATCCCGGGAACCGAGTTCTCGGAGAGGGTCGTCGACACCTGGGGTGCCTGGTCACTGCCCGAACAGCCGAAGAAGATCGCGGTCGCCGGTGCCGGTGCCTCGGGCGCCGAGATCGCCTCGGCCTACATCCGATACGGGACCGAGGTGATCCTGATCGAGATGCTCGACCAGATCCTCCCGGCCGACGACAAGGACGTGGTCCGGGTCGTCGAGAGAGTCTTCAAGAAGCAGGGGATCGAGATCTCGACGGGGACCCCGGTCGAGAACGTCGAGCCCGGACCGGACTCGGTCAAGCTCACCTACGGCGACAACACGGCCGAGGTCGACTACCTGGTCATCGCCGGCGGCCGGCGGCCCGATGTGGATGCTCTCGGACTTGCCGACGCCGGTATCGCACTCGACGACGACACCGGGAAGATCGCGGTCGGGGAAGACCAGGCGACCTCCAACCCCAAGGTCTACGCGATCGGAGACCTCACCCCCGGCCCGGCCCTGGCCCACAAGGCGATGGAAGAGGGGATCGTGGCGGCCGAGGCGATCGGGGGACAGCCGGTCCACCCGCTCGATCGGGACCTGATTCCGGCCGGCACCTTCTGTCACCCCCAGGTCGCGAGCGTCGGCCTTACGGAGGCCGAAGCGAAGGAGGCCGGCCTGGACATCAAGACGGCCAAGTTCAAGCTCGGCGGCGTCGGTGCCGGATCGGTATATCGCGATCGCGACGGAATGGTCAAGCTCGTGGTCGACCCCGAGTTCGGCGAGATCATCGGGGCCCACATCGTCGGCAACAGGGCCTGCGACATGATCCCGGAGCTGGTCGCCGTGATGGCACTGGAGGGTGGCTACCAGGAGCTGGCCCGGATGACCCACCCCCACCCGACGATCTCCGAGGCGATTCTGGATGCCGCCCGGGCCGTCGACGGCTGGGCCACACACGCCTGATCCCCGAAGGGCCATTACTGCTGACCCTTACCGGGCCTCTCACGGGAGGCTCAAGGCGCTCGGTAAGGTTGGCCCGATGAAGGAATCCGCAGACTCACCGGGCATTTCGGGCGCCCTCGATCGCGAGACGGCGTTAGAGCTGCTCGGACAGATGATCCTGATCCGGCGGTTCGAGGAAGAGGCCGGCCGTCAGTACCAGCGGGCAAAGGCCGGCGGATTCCTCCACCTCGCGATCGGCGAGGAGGCGACGATCGTCGGTACGGCCTCGGTGATGCAGCCCGACGACTACCTGATCGGGACCTACCGGACCCACGGTCATGCGATCGCTCGCGGGACCCCGCCAGGGCGGGTGATGGCCGAGCTGTTCGGCCGCGTGGGCGGGACCAGCGGCGGCCGCGGCGGCTCGATGCACGTCTTCGACGGTGAACGGAGGTTCATGGGCGGCTTCGGAATCGTCGGGGGAAACCTCCCGATCGCCGCCGGACTGGCATTCGCGACCCGATACCGGGGCGAGGACGACGTCACCGTCTGCATGTTCGGTGACGGAGCCTCCAACACCGGGAACTTCGGCGAGACGATGAACCTGGCCGCACTCTGGGATCTTCCGGTCGTCTTCCTGCTCGAGAACAACCTCTACGGGATGGGGACCGCGGTGGAACGCCATTCGGCCGAGACCGAGCTCTCGCATAAGGCGGAGGGCTACGGGGTAACCGGCGAGCGGGTGGACGGGATGGACGTGGTCGCGGTTCGGGAGTGCGTCGCCCGCCACCTCGAGATCGCCCGGGAAGAGAAGCGGCCGACCCTGGTCGAGGCCTTCACCTACCGCTTTCGCGGGCACTCCGCAGCCGATCCCGAGGTCTACCGGGATAAAGCCGAAGTCGAGGAGTGGCGGAAGCTCGACCCGATCGAGAGCTTCGCCCGTCGCTGTGTCGGGGAAGGATTGTTTTCCGAGAGCGATGTCGAGCAACTCAGGGAAGAGGCCGACCGGTCGGTCGGAGAGGCCGTGGCCTCTGCAGATGCCTCCCCCGAACCGACGCCCGACTCACTGTACGACGGGCTCTACGTACTCGGGGAGAACGAGGGCTGGCGTGCCGAGGACGAGGGATCCCTCCTCGGAAACGAGATGCCGGCGACTACCGAGATCAGACAGCGGGAGGCCTTGGGGCAGGCGATGTCCGAGGAGATGCGGAGGGACCCCGACGTCTTCGTCCTCGGGGAGGACGTGGCCGTCTTTCAGGGGGCCTTCAAGGTGACCGAGGGCCTGCTCGAGGAGTTCGGTGAGGGCAGGGTGGTGGATACGCCGATCTCGGAGAATTCGCTCGTCGGCCTCGGGATCGGGGCCGCGATGGCCGGTCTCAGGCCGGTGGTAGAGCTGATGACCGTGAACTTCTCCCTGCTCGCCTTCGACCAGATCGTCAACCACGCGGCGACGATCCCCTACATGTTCAACGGCCAGGTCCGGGTCCCGATGGTCGTCAGGATGCCGGGCGGCGGCGGTCACCAGCTCGGCCCCACCCACTCCCACAGTTTCGAGGCCCTGTTCCTCCATGTCCCCGGCCTGCTGGTCGCCTGCCCTTCGACCGCGGCCGATGCCAAAGGCCTGTTGAAGTCGGCGATCCGGGACGACAACCCGGTGATCTTTCTCGAGCACGAGAGCCTCTACTCGGTGAAGGGTGAGGTGCCGGACGGCGAGCACCTCGTTCCCTTCGGCAAGGCCGCGATCCGGCGGGAAGGGTCCGACGTGACGATCGTCGGGATCCTGAAGATGGCCCATGTGGCAGAAGAGGCGGCAGGGATCCTCTCCGACGTGCACGGGATCGAGGCCGAGGTGATCGATCCCAGAACGCTCCGGCCACTCGACCTCGACACCATCCTCGATTCCGTGAAGAAGACCAACCGTGCCGTGATCGTCGAGGAGGGCTGGCCTCACGGAGGGGTGGGCGCCAACCTCTCGACCCTGATCACCGAGCAGGCCTTCGATCACCTCGACGCCCCTGTCCAGCGGGTGGCCGGGGCCGACGTGCCGATGCCCTATTCGCGCCCCCTCGAACAGGCCGCGATACCGAATTCCTCGAGCGTGGTCGAGGCAACGCTGGCGACCATGGTGGGGGTGCGGTGATGGAGGTCGTGATGCCGCGCCTGAGCGACTCGATGGAGGAAGGGGTGATCCTCTCCTGGCTGAAGAAAGAGGGCGAAGCCGTCGAGGTCGGGGAGGAGCTGGTCGAGATCGAGACCGACAAGGCCTCGATGGTCTACGAGTCCGATCTGGCCGGTGTGCTGGAGATCCTGGTCGGTGAAGGCGAGACCCGACGGGTCGGCGAGCCGATAGCCAACGTGAGGCCCGATGGCGAAGCCGCACCGGCCCCGGCAGTCGCGCCGACGGTAGAAGAGACTCCGGAACCGAAGGGAGGCTCCGAGGCAGCCGGAACCGAACCTCCGCCCCCTCCCGCCTACTCCGATCACCCCGCGGCCGAGGAGCGGGTGAGGATCTCGCCTCTCGCGGCCCGACTCGCTCATCAGAAGGGAATCGACCTGGGCGAAGTCGAGGGATCGGGACCTTACGGCCGCATAATCAAGGCCGACATCGACAGGGCGGTGCGCACGCCCGGGCCGACAGCCCCGACTGCCGGAAGCGAGACCCCGGCAGCATCGCTGTCCGGCGAGGCGGCGAAGGGCGAGGTCACCACTGTCGAGCTGAGCCGTATCCAGCAGACGATCGCCAGGAGGATGGCCGAATCCAAGGCGACCACCCCTCACTTCTACCTCCACACCGAGGTCGACATGACCAGGGCGATCGAGGTCAGAGGGGCCTTCGAGGCGGCTGCGGCCGGTGGGGCGGCGATCCCGTCCCTCAACGACATGGTCGTCAAGGCCGTCGCGCTCGCCCTCCGGCACCACCCGCGTGCGAATTCGACCTACCGCGACGGGAGGATCGAACAGTTCTCCCGAGTCAACGTCGGCGTCGCGGTCGCAGCCCAGGACGCGCTGATCGTCCCGGTGATAACCGATGCCGACCGCCAGGACCTGCGCGAGATCTCGGCAGAGACCAGACGCCTGGCCGACCGCGTCAGGTCTGGCGAGGTGACCCCTCCGGAGCTGGCCGGCGGCACCTTCACGATCACCAACCTCGGGATGTTCGGAGTGAGGAGCTTCGACCCGGTGATCCACGGAGGCCAGGCCGCGATCCTCGCCGTCGGAGAGGCTACGGAGCGTCCGGCCGTCCGCGACGGCCAGGTGGTGGCAGCCCACCTGATGGACCTCAGCCTCGCCTGTGACCATCGAATCCTCTACGGGGCCGAGGCGGCCGAGTTCCTGGCCGAGATCAAGGCGAACCTGGAGGAGCCGGGACTGCTGGCATGAGGACGATTTCCGGCCGGCGGCGAAAGACGGCAAGAGACGACCGCAACCCCGGGGCCGTCGCCAGCAGCGCGGTGACGGGGTCGGCAGGGACCGCAGCGAGTGCAGGGGTGGCTGCCAGCGCCGGGACGGCCGCGAGTGCAGGAGTCCTGGCGAGCGCCGGCACGGCGGCATCGGCAGGGGTCGGCTTCAGCGCCGGGACCGCGTTCTCGGCGCTGATCGCCTTCTCGTCTCTCTGTCTGGGCTGCTTCGGGTGCTTCGGGTGCTTCGCCTGCGTCAACTGCAGAGGTTGCATCGGGTGTGTCGGGTGCTACGGCCTGGACGGCGCCAGATGGCAGATCGGCAGACGGGGGCCGGTTAGTTGACCCGGACCGAGCTCGGCTGGGACTGGCTCGGGATCCGGCCATATCCAGAGACGCTCCGGCTCCAGGAGGACCTGGTCGAACGGAGGCGGGCGGGCGAGATCGAGGACACCGTCCTCCTGCTCGAGCACCCCTCCACCTACACGCTCGGCAGACGGAGCACCCCGGGCGAGATCGGTGACCCCGAGCGCCACCGTTCGGCGGGGATCGATGTATGCGAGACACCGAGAGGGGGCGGCGTCACCTGGCACGGCCCGGGACAGCTCGTCGCCTACCCGATCATCGATCTGGGAAGGATCGGGAGCCAACCGGACAGCGCCGTTCGGATCGACGTCGCCGGTTTCGTCGCAGCGCTCGAGAGGGCGATGGCGGCAAGCCTCGGCGAATGGGGCGTCGAGGGCCGGGCGATCGACGGCCTGACGGGAATCTGGACCGGTGACCCCGACTCGATCCCGACAGATGCCACGGCGGAGCTCGTGGCCGACGGGATCGCCGCCGGACGGGTCAGGAAGATCGGCTCGATCGGCCTCCGGGTGAGCAGGGGTATCACGAGCCACGGGATCTCCCTCAATCTGAGCTGTGACCTGGAACCTTTCGAGCAGGTCACTGCCTGTGGAATCGAGGGCTGCAGGGTTACCTCGGTCGAGCTGGAGACCGGCATTTCCCCGGAGACCGAGGAGGCCGGAGTGGCCTTCGCGAAGAACCTGGCGGAGGCCCTGGAACTCGATCCATCGGCCGGACCGTCGGCCGCATCGGACCTCACCCCGAACCCTTAGGGTGGAGCCGATGGAAGAGATGTCTGGCGAAGAGAGGATCCACGTGACCAGGTCCCGGGCCAAGCCCGGTGGCGGTGACGTCGAGGTGGAGGGGGCGGTCCCGTTTCGCTCCCGGAAGCCGTCATGGCTCAAGGTCCCTCCGCCCGGCGGGCCGACTTTCCGCAGGCTGAAGGCGATGGTCGGCGACGAGGGCCTCCACACGGTCTGTGAGGAGGCCAACTGTCCCAACATCGGGGAGTGCTGGGAGCGCGGGACGGCGACCTTCATGATCCTGGGAGACGTCTGTACACGGAGGTGCGGCTTCTGCAACGTCCAGACGGGCAAACCGACTTTCGACGACCCGCTCGAGTCGGCCAAGGTCGCAAACCAGGTCCGCAAGCTCGGCCTTCGCCATGCAGTCATCACCTCGGTCGATCGCGACGACCTGCCCGACTACGGTGCCGGGGCCTTCGTCGGCGTGATCCGGGCCATTCGCCAGATGGCACCGGGCTGCAAGGTCGAGGTCCTGACCCCGGACTTCCGCGGTCAGGAGATGCCGCTCGCAAGGGTGATCCACGAGCGGCCGGACGTCTTCAACCACAACGTCGAGACCGTGCCGAGGCTCTACCCCAAGGCTCGCCGGGGCTCGGAATTCCTTCGCTCCGCGCGCGTCCTGAAGCTGGCCAGGGAGATGGGCGAGGGGAAAGTGCTCACCAAGTCGGGCCTGATGGTCGGCCTCGGGGAGGAGTTCGACGAGATGGTCGAGACCTTCGGGATCCTGCGCGAGCACGGAGTACAGATCCTCACCGTCGGCCAGTACCTGAGGCCAACCGAGAACCACCTGCCGGTCATCCGTTACTGGCACCCCGAGGAGTTCGACCGCCTGGCCGAGGCGGCACGGGCGATGGGGTTCGAGTCGGTCGCCGCCGGTCCGCTGGTCCGGAGCTCCTACCACGCCGACGAGAGCGCAAGGGAAGCCGGCCTCGACCTGACCGCCGCTTGATCCCGGTCGGGGACACGCTGGACGGACGCGGAAGCTATCTGGCGACGATCGTCCTGCTGATCGCGAACGTCGCCTTCTTCGTGGCAGGTCTGTACGCGGTCGGGTTCTGGACCTTCCTGGTCTCGCTGCTCGCCATCTGGCTGTTCGGAGCGGCACTCGAGAAGACGGTCGGACCGATCGGAACGGGTGCCATCTACGTGATCGCGCTGGTGCTGGCCAGCCTGGTGGCCGGACTGGTCGACGACTCCTCCGGCTCCTTCCTCTTCTTCCCCGCCGGAGCGGCGTTGGGCCTCGGTCTGACGGTGATCGCACTCACTCCCCGGGCGAAGATCGCCACCCTGATCCCGATCCCTTTCGCGATGGGCCTTTACGAGGTCCCGGCCGCTGTGATCCTGGTGCTGCTGACCCTCATCGCGCTACTCCTGGGCGGCGCCTGAGCCGCCCACCGCGGGAAACGATCAGTTCCCGATCAGCCCGGCCGAGAGCAGGATCAAGACGCCGGACCCGACGACGATCCGGTAGCCGACGAAGATCGAGTAGGAGTGGGTCGAGACGTACCTGAGTAGCCACGCGATCACCAGGTAACCCGAGATGAAGGCGACCAGAGTGGCGGCCGCGATGTTGAGGAGTGGCTCACCGACGGCCTCTTCGCCGGAGAGGATCCCGTAGAGCTGGAAGAAGCCGCTGATCACCACGGCCGGTATCGCCAGCAGGAAGGAGAACCGGGCCGCGGCAGCACGCTCCAGCCCGAGGAAGAGACCGGCACTGATGGTCGCCCCCGACCTCGAGACACCGGGGATCAGGGCGAGACTCTGTGCGAACCCGATCAGAACGCCGTCCCTGAACGAGAGCTCTCCTATGTCCCGGTCCCGGGAGCCGTAGCGATCGGCGATGCCGAGCACGATCCCGAACACGATCAGCATGGTCCCGACGATCCAGAGCGATCGGGCGGCAGTCTCGATCTGGTTCTCGAAGGTCAGCCCGAGGATCCCGATCGGAATCGTGGCCGCGATCAGATACCACCCCATCCTGGCGTTCAGGTCGGCCCTCAGCTCAGGCCTGAACAGCGACGATGTCCAGGTCACGGCGATGTTCCAGAGGTCCTTCCTGAAGTAGAGCAGCACGGCCGCCTCGGTCCCGAGCTGGATCACGGCCGTGAATGCGGCTCCCGGGTCATCCCATCCGAGCAGGGCCGGAACGATCAGGATGTGTCCCGACGACGAGATCGGCAGGAACTCGGTCAGGCCCTGGAGCAGGCCGAGGATGATGCTCTGCAGCAGGTCCACGTTCGCTCAGGCTATCCCGCCCTCAGGCGGCCCGCGCCCGAGGTCGGAGAGATCGGTTCGATCGCGCAGCCGATGCCTACTGCGGCGCCATCCTCAGAGCGCCATCCAGCCTGATCACCTCGCCGTTCATCATCGGGTTCTCGGTGATGTGGCGGGCCAGGGCTGCGAACTCCGAGGGGATCCCGAGGCGGTTCGGGAACGGAATGGTCTCACCGAGGGCCTTCCTTGCGGGCTCGGGAAGGAGCGCCAGGAGCGGGGTGTCGAACAGTCCGGGAGCGATGGTCACTACCCGGACCCCGTAACGGGCCATGTCGCGGGCCGCCGGGAGGGTCAGGCCGACCACGCCGCCCTTGGAGGCCGCGTAGGCGGTCTGGCCGATCTGGCCGTCGTAGGCCGCGATCGAGGCGGTGTTGATGCAGACGCCCCTCTGGCCGTGGTCGTCGGGATCGTTGGAGATCATCTCCTCGCAGGCGAGCCGCAGCACGTTGATGGTGCCCATCAGGTTGATGTTGATCGCCCACTGATAGCCCTCGAGCGGAGCGGCACCGTGCTTCTCCGACGCGATCCTCCCTGCCGCTCCCACACCTGCACAGTTGACGCAGATCCTGAGGCCACCTTCACCCGAGCCGGCGGCCGCGAGGGCGGCCTTGACCTGGTCGGGATCGGTCACATCGGCCTTGACGAAGTTGCCGCCCAGCTCTCCTGCGAGCTCGCCACCCTTCTCCTCGTTGAGATCGGCGACGGTCACTTTGTGGCCGGCCGCGGCCAGATCCCTCGCCGTGGCCTCGCCGAGACCGGAGGCTCCACCGAACACGATCGCCTGCTGTGAGTCCATTTTCAGTTTGCTCCTCTAGGGTTTGGTGTCATGGAAAGAGAGATATTCGAACCTGAGCACGAAGACTTCCGCGAAAGCGTACGCCGTTTCGTAAGTGAAGAGATCTCCCCCAACTTCGAACAGTGGGAGAAGGACGGCATGATGCCCCGCGAAGTCTTCCAGAAGGCCGGCGAGAAGAACATGCTGGCGATGGCAGCTCCCGAGGAGTTCGGGGGCATGGGCCTCGACGACTACCGGTTCAACCAGGTGATCGTCGAGGAGGGCTCATACGCCGGCGTCACCGGATGCCTGCTCGGCCTCTCGCTCCACAACGACATCTGTCTGCCCTACTTCCTCGAGTACTGCACCGATGAGCAGAAGGAAAGGTGGCTGCCGGGAATCGTCGACGGAACCCTGATCACGGCCCTGGCCATGACCGAGCCCGGCATCGGCTCCGACCTCGCCTCGATGGGGACCAAGGCGACCCGCGACAACGGCCATTACGTGGTCGACGGCTCGAAGACGTTCATCACCAACGGGATCAACGCCGACCTCGTGATCACCGCGGTCAAGACCGACCCCAAGGAGGCCCACCGCGGGATCTCGCTGATGGTCATCGAGCGCGGTATGGACGGGTTCGAGCGCGGCCGCAACCTCGAGAAGGTCGGGATGCATTCCCAGGACACGGCCGAGCTGTTCTTCAACGAGGTCCCGGTCCCGGCCGAGAACCTGCTGGGAGATGAGGGCCAGGGGTTCGCCTACCTGATCTCGAACCTCGCCCAGGAGAGGCTCTCGATCGCGATCGGAGCCGTCGCCGCCGCCCAGGTGGCCCTGGAGTGGACCCTCGATTACGTGAAGGAGAGGACGGCCTTCGGGCGGCCGGTCGGGTCGTTCCAGAACTCCCGCTTCAAGCTGGCCGAGATGAAGACCGAAGTCGACATAGCCCAGGTCTACATCGACCGGTGCGTCACGGACCTGAACGCCGGCAAGCTCTCGGTCGAGGATGCGGCCGCCGCCAAGTGGTGGACGACCGATATGGCCGGGAGGGTGATCGATGAGTGCGTTCAGCTCCACGGGGGCTACGGCTACATGCTCGAGTACCCAATCGCGAGGCTCTGGGCCGACCACCGGGTCACCCGGATCTACGGCGGCACCAACGAGATCATGAAGGAGATCGTCGGCCGCTCGATGGGCGTCTAGGCGCCCCCGGGGCTACTGGGTCGTCATCGGGGCGCGGTCGGCCGGCTTCTCGGCCAGCTGACCACGGCGGTATTCCCTGTTGAGCATCCCGATCACGTCGAGCGAGATCTCCTGCGGGCAGACGCGGGCGCACTCGCCGTAGTTCGTGCAGCCGCCGAACCCCTCGGCGTCCATCTGCTCGACCATGTTGACCGCTCTCGTCTCGCGCTCGGGCTGGCCCTGGGGAAGGAGGTTCAGGTGCTTGACCTTGGCTCCGGTGAAGAGCATCGCCGAGCCGTTCGGGCAGGCCGCCACGCAGGCGCCACACCCGATGCAGATCGCTGCGTCGAACGCCTCCTTCTGCACGGCTGGAGAGATCGGCATCGAGTTCGGGTCGGGCTGGGGTCCGGTCGTGGTCGAGATGTAGCCGCCGGCCTGTATCACCCGGTCGAGGGCCGAGCGGTCGACGACCAGGTCGCGAACCACGGGGAAGGAGTTGTTCCGGAACGGCTCCACCTTGATCGTCGCTCCGTCGACGAAATCCCTCATGTAGATCTGGCAGGCGGTCACCTGCTTCGGGCCCTGCGGATAGCCGTCGATCACGAGCGAACAGGTGCCACAGATGCCCTCGCGACAGTCGCTCTCGAAGGCGACCTGCCGCTTGCGCTCCCTGCCGAGCTTCGCGTTGAGCAGATCGAGCATCTCGAGGAACGAGCTCTCGGGGTCGATGCCGGTGACCTTGTGGGTCTCGAACTCGCCTCCCGCCTCACGGTCGAACTGTCTCCAGATCTCGAGTGTGAAGTTCATTTGTAGCTCCTGGTGGCCAGTTGGACGTTCTCGAATGCCAGACCTTCATCGTAGGGCACCGGTTCGTCCTCCTCGCCCCGGTAGTCCCAGGCCGTGACCTTGGCGAAGTCGTCGTCATCGCGGAGCGCCTCGCCGTCGTCGGTCTGGTGCTCCTCGCGGAAGTGGCCGCCACAGGACTCCTCGCGCCTGAGCGCGTCGAAGCACATGAGCTCACCCAGTTCGAGGAAATCCGAGACCCGGTTTGCGTACTCGAGGCTCTGATTCAGCTCGGCCACCCCCGGATCGACCCGGACGTCGGACCAGAAGTCCGCCCGTATCCGCCTCAACTCGGCGATCGCTTCCCTGAGGCCATCGGCATCGCGGGACATCCCGCACTTGTCGAGCATCACCAGGCCCATCTCGCGATGGAACTCCTGTGCGACGGTGGTTCCGTCGACATCGATCAGCCTCTGGAGGTGCTCCTCGACGTCATCCTGGATCCGATCGAAGGCCGAGTCTTCGGTCGAGGCCGGCTCCAGATCGCCGGCCAGATAGTTGGTCACCGTGTGGGGAGCGATGAAGTAGCCGTCGGCCAGAGCCTGCATCAGAGCGCTTGCGCCGAGGCGATTGGCGCCGTGGTCGGAGAAGTTGGCCTCACCGATCGCGAACAGCCCCTCGAGCGTGGTCTGGAGCTCGTAATCGACCCAGAGTCCGCCCATCGCGTAATGGGGTGCCGGGTAGATCATCATCGGCGTCTCGTAGGGGTGATCGCCGGTGATCCGCTCGTACATGTCGAACAGGTTTCCGTACTTGCCCGCGATCGCATCACGGCCCTGCTCGGCGATCGCATCGCGGAAGTCGAGGTAGACACCCCGCCCGGTGCCGCCGACGCCGAGGCCATCGTCACAGACGTGCTTGGCCGCCCGGGAGGCGATGTCCCGCGGTGCGAGGTTGCCGAATGACGGGTAACGCTCTTCGAGGAAGTAGAACCGCTCGGCATCCGGGATCTCGGACGGCGGCCGGTCTTCGTTCGGCTTGCGCGGGACCCAGACCCTCCCATCGTTCCTCAGCGACTCGCTCATCAGGGTGAGCTTCGACTGGTAGTCACC
The DNA here is from genome assembly GCA_903939845.1 of uncultured Solirubrobacterales bacterium. GTDB lineage: Bacteria > Actinomycetota > Thermoleophilia > Solirubrobacterales > 70-9 > 67-14. The sequence continues at coordinate 147,888 of CAJAIJ010000018.1, read as the reverse complement.
GCTCTGGGGAATGCAGGTCGGATGGATCTGGGTGTAGCAGGGGTTGGCGAAGAGGGCGCCCCGTTTATGGGCTCGCCAGGTCGCGGTCACGTTCGAGCCCATCGCGTTGGTCGAGAGGTAGTAGACGTTTGTGTAGCCGCCCGAGGCCAGAACCACGGCGTCGGCGGCGAATCGCTCGATCGCGCCGGTCTCGAGGTTCCTGATGATCACTCCGCGGGCCTGGCCGTCGACCATCACCACATCCAGCATCTCGTGCCGGGAGAAGACCTCGACGTTACCTACCTTGACCTGCCGCTCCAGGGCGCTATATGCGCCGAGCAGGAGCTGCTGGCCGGTCTGGCCCCGGGCGTAGAAGGTCCGCTGGACCAGCACCCCGCCGAAGGATCGGGTCGCGAGCGAACCGCCGTATTCACGGTTGAAGGGCACGCCCTGGGCGACGGCCTGATCGATGATGTTGGCCGAGAGTTCGGCCAGCCGCCAGACATTGGCCTCGCGGGAGCGGAAGTCGCCGCCCTTGATCGTGTCGTAGAAGAGCCTCTGGATCGAGTCGCCTTCATTGGCGTAGTCCTTGGCCGCGTTGATCCCGCCCTGCGCTGCGATCGAGTGGGCCCGGCGGGGCGTGTCCTGGAAGCAGAAGCTCTTGACCTTGAATCCCTGGGCACCGAGGCTGGCCGCACACGAGGCGCCGGCCAGACCGGTACCGATCACGATCACGCTGCGCGAGGGCCTGTTGCGGGGCCCGACGAGCCCGTGACTGTCGAGCCAGGTCCTCCACTTCGAATCGATCGGCCCGTCGGGGATCTTCGCGTCGAGTTCGATCATGAGCGACCTGCCTCCTTGGTCATGGCGACCTGCGCCCCTTCGCCGTCCGGTGCCCCGAGGGCGCCTGAATAAAAGAGGATCGGGACCGAGGCGAACCCGGCCACCAGGATCACCGTCAGGACGCTTGCGCCGGTCCGGATCTGCCGGTTACGCTCGGGGTTGTCGAGTCCGAGCGTCTGGAAGAGGCTCCAGAGCGCATGCCTGAGATGCGCGCCCACCAGGACTACGGCAACCAGGTAGATCAGGACGAAATACCACTCCTGGAAAGCGTTGTAGAGATTGGCGTAGATCGCGCCCTTGGTCAGGGGCGTGACGTCGATCGTGAGCGTCGTGAACTGGAGGATGTGGAAGATGAGGAAGGCCAGGATCGCGGTTCCGCTGACCATCATCAGGCGGGACTCCCACGACCGGCCGATCCGCCTCGCCGGGAAGGCCTGGGGACGGGCGGCCCGATTGCGTTGCTTCAGCTGAACCACACCCACGACATGGACGATGAGCGCGGTCAGGAGGATCAGCCGGACCGCCCAGAGGATGCCGTCCTCCGGGATCAGTGGACCGCCGAAGGTCCTCAGCCATTCTGCGTAGACGTCGATCTGAGGTTCCCCGCTGCCAGGGCCGGCCAGGGACCAGAGGTTCCCTGCCATGTGCAGGACCAGATACGCGACCAGGATCGACCCCGAAACGGCGACGAAGGTCTTCTTGCCGATCGTGGTCTTCCAGAGGTCGACCATCTCAGGACTCCGTCCGGATCGGAGGGGCAGGGTGGTGGCAGGACGATTCCACGCCCTGAATCTTACGGCCCCGACGGGGCCTGCGGCTTGTAGCCGGGGTCGGGCTAGCGGCCTGTCACGCGGTCCAACTCGACCGCGACCGGGTGGTCGGCACCCTGAATCACGACATAGACCATCGGCGGGCCGCCGAAGAAGGTCGATGACTCACCCTCTCCCACATAGATCGCAGGGATGGTCGAGCCGTCCGGGTTGTGGATCGAGACCTTCTGGCCCTTCTCGAAGCCCTCGAATACTGGATCCGGGGGATCGACGGGTTCGGCCCCGCCCTCCTGCTCGGCCCTGTGTCCCAATCTCGCCTTCCTGTGCTTGGTCATACCGGAATCCTATGGCCTCACGGGAGCGACGGGCGTCCGTAGACTCGACGAGGCCGATGAACGAGGACGCGGGATTCATCCACCATTTCCAGCCAGCGGATCCGGGGGGACCGGGCCAGACCCTCCTCCTGCTCCACGGCACCGGAGGAACCGAACGGGACCTGGTGCCGTTGGGACAGGCGCTGGCTCCGGGGGCGGCGATCCTCAGCCCGCGCGGGAAGGTGCTCGAGGGCGGGGTTGCAGCCCGGTTCTTCCGCCGTCATGGCGAGGGCGTCCTCGACATCGAGGACCTGAAGGTCAGGACCGATGAGCTGGCCGGGTTCGTCCGGTCGGCCGCCGAGACCTACGGCTTCGACCCATCCGGCCTGATCGCGATCGGGTTCTCGAACGGAGCCAACATCGCGACCGCGCTCCTCTTTCGGCATCCCGACCTCCTGAAAGGGGCGGCCCTGCTCAGACCAATGCTGCCCTACGTCCCCGACCCGGCACCGGATCTCTCGGGGAAGAGGGTCCTGGTCGCGATCGGCGAGGGCGACCCGATGGTCCCGGCCGAGCAGCCCGAGGAGCTCGCGCGGCTCCTGACCGGTTTCGGCGCCGAGGTGACGACCTCGACCGCCCCGGGCGCCGGCCACGGCCTTAGCCAGCAGGATCTCGAGGAGCTGAGACGGTGGTTCGACGAAGCCGATCAGGCCGCTTGATTCGCAGACCGAAAGCCCTCCCCAATAGGTTTTTCTGATAAAAGCCCTATTACCTATCGGGTATTAGGTATTTATTTCATACAAACTTGACCGCCCCGGACCCGTGAGGCCGGGCGGACACCTCGGACGCAGGGCTGAAAGACTGTCCAGCCCGAGGAGAGATCGACAGGAGAGACATGAGCGAAGAAAACGACTTCCAGCCGGAGACCCAGGCCCTCCACGCAGGCCAGGCCCCCGACCCGACCACCAACGCCCGGGCAGTCCCGATCTACCAGACTGTCGCCTACGAGTTCAACGACGCCCAGCACGCCCAGGACCTGTTCGCCCTGGCCGAACCGGGAAACATCTACACCCGGATCATGAACCCGACCTGGGACGTCCTCGAGCAGCGGATCACGGCGCTCGACGGCGGTGTAGCCGCGATCGCCCTGGCCTCCGGCCAGGCAGCCGTGACCTACTCGGTCCTCAACATCTGTCGGACGGGTGACAACATCGTCGCGCTCTCGAAGCTCTACGGCGGCACCTACAACCTGTTCGCCCACACCCTGCCCCAGTACGGCATCGAGGTCAGGTTCGTGGATCCCGACAAGCCGGAGGAGCTGGCGCAACACGTCGACGACAACACCCGTCTGGTCTTTGCCGAGACGATCGGCAACCCGAGGCTGAACGTGGTCGACATCGAGGCCTGGTCCGAGGCCGCCCACGCCCAGGGCCTGCCCCTGATCGTCGACAACACGGTCGCCACCCCGGTCCTCTCGAGGGTGATCGACCACGGCGCAGACATCGTCGTCCACTCGGCGACCAAGTTCATCGGCGGCCACGGCACATCGCTCGGTGGCCTCATCGTCGACTCGGGCAACTTCGACTGGGCCGCCCACTCCGAGCGGTTCCCCGGGCTGACCAAGCCCGACCCGTCGTATCACGGGGTCGTCTGGACCGACGCGCTCGGGCCGGCCGCCTACGTCGGCAGGGTCCGGACCGTTCTGCTCAGGAACACCGGTGCGGCGCTCTCGCCGTTCAACGCCTTCCTGCTGCTCCAGGGCGTCGAGACCCTGCCGCTGAGGATGGAGCGCCACAGCGAGAACGCGCTGGCCGTGGCCGAGTTCCTCGAGGGTCATGAGGGCGTCACCTGGGTCGATTACCCGGGCCTCCCGAGCTCCGACTACGCCGACGTCGCGAAGAGGATCCTGACCGGCGGCAGCGGTGCGCTCGTCGCATTCGGCATCGAAGGCGGCCGCGAAGCGGGCCGGAAGTTCATCGACTCGCTCGAGCTGTTCTCGCACCTCGCCAACATCGGTGATGCGAAGTCGCTGGCGATCCACCCCGCGACTACGACCCACTCGCAGCTGGACGAGGGCGAGCTCTCCGACGCAGGCGTGACCGATGACATGGTCAGGCTCTCGGTCGGGATCGAGAACATCGAGGACATCAAGGCAGACATCGACCAGGCTCTGGCCAAGGCCAGGTAGGAGTCAGGAGCAACTTGCCCGGCGGCGTCGGCCTCGTAGAGACCCGTCGGGCAGCTCTTTTCGGGCCTGATCGCCCCTTCGAGCTCGCCACGGGCGAGCGGCTCGGCGAGGTCGAGGTCGCCTACGAGACGTACGGCGAGCTGAACGCCGACCGCTCCAACGCCGTCTTCATCTGCCACGCCCTCTCTGGCGACGCCCACGCGGCCGGGGTCCACGAGGGCGACGACCCAGACAGGCCGGGCTGGTGGGACAACATCATCGGTCCCGGGAGGCCGCTCGACACCGACCGTTTCTTCGTGATCTGCGCGAACGTGCTGGGCGGATGCAAGGGCACTACCGGTCCTTCCTCCCCCGACCCGGAGACGGGCCAGCAGTACGGCTTGAAGTTCCCCCTGATCCAGGTCCGCGACATCGTCGAGGTCCACAGGGCTCTCCTGGCGGAACTCGGAATCGAGCGGTTGCTGGCGGCGGTCGGCGGCTCGCTCGGGGGAATGCAGGTCCTGCAGTGGTCGATCGACCATCCCGGCGAGATGGACGGAGCACTCGTGATCGCAGCCTCGGGACGCCTCTCGGCCCAGAACATCGCCTTCTCGGCCGTGGCCAGGGAGGCGATCATGCGGGATCCCGACTTCGGTGACGGCGACTACTACGAGACCGGCAAGAGGCCCGACCGGGGCCTCGGCCTCGCGAGGATGATCGGCCACATCACCTATCTCTCGGAAGAATCGATGAGGCAGAAGTTCGGTCGCCGGATCCAGGATGCCGAGATGCCGAGGTTCGGGTTCGACGTCGACTTCCAGGTCGAGAGCTACCTCCACTATCAGGGCCAGTCCTTCGTGGAGCGATTCGACGCCAACTCCTACCTATATCTCGGCAGGGTGATGGACTACTTCGACCCGTTCGGTGATCCGGTCCACCTCCAGGAGCAGATATCGGGCTCCGGGACTTCGTTTCTGGTCCTCTCCTTCGACTCGGACTGGCGGTTCTCGACCTCCCACTCGCGCGAGATCACGAACGAACTGAGGCTGGCCGGGGCATCTGTCACCTTCCGGGAGATCGAGTCGCCCTACGGTCACGACTCCTTCCTGTTCGAGATCCCGGACTACCACGCAACCGTCTCGACCTTCATGGACAGGCTGGCCGACGAGGCCGGGATCGCCGGCGGATGAGGTTCGACCTCGAGATCGTGGCCGGCATGGTCGGCACAGGCCAGAGGGTCCTGGACCTCGGCTGCGGCGACGGCGAGCTGCTCGAGACCCTGATCTCGAGGCAGGCCTGCGAAGGAGTCGGCGTCGAGAGCGATCCCGAGGGCTTCCACTCCTGCATCGGCCGGGGCGTTCCGGTGACCCAGGGAGACCTCGAGAAGGAGTTGCCCGCCACCGAGTCGGAATCCTTCGACGTGGCCGTGCTGTCCCTGACCCTCCAGGCAGTCAGGCGTCCGGACCGGGTCCTCGCGGAGATGGGTCGGGTGGCGACGCGCCAGATCGTCTCGCTGCCGAACTTCGGTCACTGGCGCCTGAGGGCCGACCTGACGCTCGGCGGTCGGATGCCGGTCAGCGAGCTGCTTCCGTACCAGTGGTTCGACACTCCGAACATCCACCTCTGCACGCTCGCCGACTTCGAGGCCCTGGTCGAGGAGACCGGGAGCCGAATCGAGAAGAGGGTCCTCCTGGACGGGGCCGGCCGACCGGCCCGGGGCCTGAGGTCCACCTTCCCGAACCTTCTCGCCGAAGGGGCCGTCTACTCGCTGGTCACCCCTTGACTCCTGCGCCCATGACCGAAGGCCGGGGATCCGGAGGCGACCGATGACCATTCCCGTCAACGGTCTCTGCGACAGCTGCGAGCACCAGAAGCTGGTGCCCAACACCCGCGGGTCGGTCTTCTCCCTCTGCATGCGGTCACAGACCGACCCGACCTACAGGCGCTATCCGCCGGTGCCGGTGCTCAGGTGCCCGGGCTACGAACCACGGGAAGCCGGGAAAGAAGGGCCGGGCGAAAGGCTCTCCCGGTAGGCCTTAGCGGCGGTCGACCGAGACTGCCACGGACTCTCCCGGCCCCGGTTCGTAATCGATCGGAACGATCTCCTTGCCGAGCGGCATGATCGCCAGCCGCGCGAGCTTGAAGTTGGCGACTCCGAACGGAATCCCGATGATCGTGATGCAGAGGGCGATCCCGGTGAAGATGTGTCCCAGGGCGATCCACCATCCGGCGAGGATGAACCAGATCACGTTGCCGATCAGGCTGGGCGCATCGGCATCCGAACGTTCGACCACGGTCCTGCCGAATGGCCAGAGGGCGTAGCCGGCGAACCGGAATGCCGCTACTCCGAAGGGAATCGTGATGATCAGGATGAACATGATCACGCCTGCGATCGCGTAGGCGATCGCCATCCAGATACCGCAGAGGACGAGCCAGAGAATGTTCAGTATGAAGTTGATCAGATCCATGTAGCTGCCCTTTCCGTTCTGGGAGTGATCCGGTGTCGAAGCCCTGGTGAAGCCATCGCGATCAGGAGAAGACCGCTCTGCCACCATAGAAGCCCAGAGCGGCGGCAGCGAGACCGAGGACCACGGAGGCCGCGATCAGCAGGAGAGCCCGCCCGGGATCTCCGGCATCGAAGTCGAGCAGGGCCTGAACCGAGAAGGTCGAGAAGGTCGTGAACCCTCCGAGGAATCCGACCCCGAGCGCAACCCTGATCTGGGGTTCGACCCAGGCAAGCGGCATCACGATCAGGAGCCCGAGCAGGAACGACCCGACGACGTTTATCCCGACCGTCGCCCAGGGCAGGGCATCGCCGTGGAAGGCGTTCGAGATCCCGTAGCGGGCGGCGACCCCGGCCGCCCCGGCGACTGTGACCATCAGCAGGGTCATCGGTGCCCGGATGATCCAATGGCGGCCGGACGACGCCGCGTTACCAGTGACCGGTCTTCTTCTTCTCGTGAATGAGCGAGGCGACCATTCCGGTCAGGAGGATGGACGCGATGACGGCCAGTGAAATCAACGGATCGAGCTTGCCGACGACCTCCTGGAGTCCGAGCTTGATCCCGATGAAGATCAGCAGGAAGGCCAGGGCGGTCTTCAGGTAGTAGAACCGCTCGACCAGGATCGCGACCACGAAGAAGAGCGGCCTGAGTCCGAGCAGGGCGAAGGCGTTGGCGGCCCAGACGATGTAGACGTCAGTAGTAACCGCAAGGATGGCCGGGACCGAGTCGACGGCGAAGAGGACGTCGACCAGAATGATCCCGATCAGGGCACCGCCGGCCGGGGTCAGGAGCTTCTTCCCGTTCTCCTTGACCCAGAGCTTTCCGGAGTGGTTCTGGGTAATCGGGAGCCGGTCGTAGATCTTCTCGACCAACTTCGTTTCCTCGTCGTGATCGTGGCGGTGCTGCCAGAGCTTCACCCCGGTCCAGATCAGGATCGCGGCGAACGGGATCGAAATCCAGCCGAAGGCGCTCAGTGCTGCGGCGCCGACGACGATGAACACGGCCCTCAGTGCGAGCGCCCCGATGATCCCGAAGGTCAGTAGACGGTGCTGCTGCTCGATCGGGATCGTGAAGGCACTCATGACGAGCAGGAAGACGAAGACGTTGTCGAGCGAGAGCGACTTCTCGATCAGGTAGCCCGAGATGTAGGTCTTGCCGGCCTCGGCACCGAGATTGAGGAATACGAACCCGCCGAAGACGAAGGCGATGCCGATCCAGAAGACCGTCGCCACCATGGCACCGCGGGTACTCATCACCCCGCCACGAGACCTCATCACCACGAGGTCGAGGAAGAAGAGGACGGCGACGATGCCGATCAGGATCAGCCAATCGGTCATGTCGGCAGGTGAAGGTTCCACTGGACCCGGAGCCTAATGGACGAAAGCCTGTAGAGCCGGGCCGCCCGGCTGCAGATCACTCGCCCTTATTGACCTTCACGAAAAGTGACATCAGTCGGTTACTACCGTCTTCGCAGCGACAGAATCAGCTCCTGCCGGGGCCTTTGGTGGCCTCTTCACAAACCTCGCGATCAGCAACACGAACGCCGGAATCGAGGTCAAGGCGACCGGGATCCAGAGCCAGGGCTGGGACGCATCGGTTCCTGCCCCGAAGGTGTGAACCAGCCCGAAGATCCAGAAGAGCGCGGTGAACCGGTGGGCCACCCGCCAACGGGAGGTCCCGATCCAGGTCCTGACGTAATAGGAAAGGCCGAGCAGCACCAGGCCCCATGCCGCGATCACACCGATCCCGGTGAAGAAGGGCCTGTAATCGATGGTGAATGGAACCAACACCCCGACCACGCCGGCGTTGAGCCAGGGGTCCAGGGCGAGGAACACTCCGTGAGCGATGATCGCGACGATCGTCGCCCAGGACAGCGCCTCATGGAGTTCTTTCTTCTCGGTGACCCCCTTCAGCTTGAGCGGTCGGCCCCGTCCGGCAAGAAGGCCGGTCGCGACCGAGAGTCCCGCCAGCACCATCGCCGCGATGCCGGTTCCGCGCCCGAGAAACCAGTAGATCTGGCTGGTGAAGTCCTCCATCATCCCCTCTTCCCTAGAAGTCCCCGAGACACCGGACGGTGCCGTCCCGGTGGACGATAACCCCTCCATCGGGGAGCCAGCGGTCACACTCTTCCGGGCCGGAGAGCAGTGCGGCCTTGGCCCGGACCTCGGCCTCCGTTCCGGTGGGTGCAACCGCCGTTACCTGGGCAAGGGCCGTCTCGGACGGGCGACCCGATCGGGGGTCGATCAGGTGGTGGGCAGTCGTTCCGTCGTCGCGAGTCCAGCTGCGCTTGGTCGTCCCGCTGGTTGCGAGCGCTGCATCCGCCAAGGGGATCGAGGCGATGACCCTGGCGGGGTCGAAGGGTGAGGTGATCTCGACCGTGCGAGCGATGCCTCCGGACCTGATGTCGCCCAGGCAGTTGACCGTGAAGGCCTCGGGCCCGAAGCCACTCAGATACTCGGCCACGAGGTCGGCCGCGAGTCCCTTGCCGATTCCGCCCGCGTCGAGTCGGAGGCCCGGCTCCCTCGTCACGGTCCCGGCGGCATCGTCGACCGAGAGGCTCTTCCAGCCCTCCTTCGACCGATCATCCCTGGGTGGGATCGCGAGACGGCCCGCCCGGGGCGCACCCGAACCCGAAAGGGACCGGACATAGCCGGCCGCCTCGAGCTCGGGCAGGACGGTCGGGTCGACCAGACCACCAGTGTCCCGGGCCGCCCTTGTGGCCGCGTGGACGAAACGCCTCATCGTCTCACTGGCGGCCACGGTCGGCTCCGGGTTCAGGTTGAGCCGCGACAGTTCGCTCTCGGGGTCGAATCTGGTCAGGCATGAGTGGAGTTCCCGGATGATTCCGGCCGCCTCTGCCAGGACCTCCCGGTCGAGCTCGGTGGAAACTTCGATCGTGGCCCTTCCACCGAAGGCGTCGACCGCGAGGCCGTGGAGCGGGAGTTCGGTTTCGGGGCCGTCGATCATGACTGGGCGCTCTGGGTCGGCGTCGAGTTCGAGGAGAAGAAGCCGCCACCCTTCTGCTGCTCTTCATCCTCGTCGAGGACGAGTCCTGAGGCGAAGGCGACCAGAGTCGCTCCCACATTCTGTTCGGCATCGTCGGTCTTGACGACCTCCACTCCGGTCGAGCCGGACTGCTGCGATCCGAGCACGAGCGGAACGCCGTTCAGCGCCAGGACGAGGCCGCTGAATGCGGCCGTGATCGAGAGGCCGAATATCGCGACCTTCCTGCGAACGGCCGAAATGCGGCTCCGTCGCGCGGCGAGTTTGATCTTTGCAACTTCCTTTGGGTCCAATCCGTCAATGTTTTTCATGTGGGCAGTGTCCGCCCCGGGTTTCTGAGTTCCCTAACAGAAACGTGAGAATCCTCTTACGTGGTTCGTGATCGGCCGGCGGGCCTCTAGCATCGTCAACCATGCGAATCCTGCTGGTGGAAGACGAAGAGGCGATCGCCGACTTCATAGAGCGTGGACTCCGGGCCGAGGGCTATGCGGTGACCGTCGCAAACGACGGCGAAACCGGGACCACGCTCGCGACCAGCGGCGACTTCGACCTGCTGATACTCGACCTGATGCTTCCGGGGCGATCCGGAATCGAAATCCTCCGGGACTTCAGGAAGCTCGATGCCGCCACGCCGGTGATCCTCCTGACGGCGCGATCCGAGGTTGAAGACCGCGTCACCGGCCTCGATGCCGGGGCGAGCGACTACATACCGAAGCCTTTCGCCTTCGAGGAGCTGGCGGCCAGAGTCCGGGCCCAGCTTCGCCGCCCCGATCAGCCCGAGGGATCGAAGATCGGGTGGGGCTCGATCGAGATGGACCTGCTGAAGCGGACAGTCGAGAGGGATGGAACCGAGCTCCACCTCTCGGCCCGTGAGTTCGACCTCCTTGCCTATCTGATCCGACACGGGGGCCAGGTGCTTTCCCGCGAGCAGCTCCTGAGCGGAGTCTGGGGCTACGACTACGACCCCGGCACGAACGTGGTCGGTGTCTACATCGCCTACCTCCGCAAGAAGCTTGCGCTCGAGGGTCGCGAAGACCCGATCGAGACGCTCCGCTCGGTCGGCTACCGCCTGAAGGAAGTCTGACCCGGTGCCCCGGCCCGGAATCCGAGGCAAGCTCGCCGCGGCGATCGTTCTGGTGGTCGCGGTCGCCCTGGGGGTCGCCTTCCTGGCGGTATACGAGGGCACCCGGTCGGAGCTACGGCGGGGAACCGAAAACGACCTGACGGTCAAGTGGGAGGAGGTCTCCGCCCGATTCCTGACCCTCTCCGATGAACGGGCGCCACGGGCAGCGGCCCGGGCGGCCGTGGCCGAACAGCCGATCTCGGCGGAGTCTTTCGTCATCTCAATAACGCTCGCCGACGGATTCGTCGCCACCAACGAGCCGGGCCTGCTCGATCTCGGGCCCGAGGGCGGCCGGTGGGAGGAAGGCGAGGATGAAGACCGGTCGGAACGTGAAGACGAGAGGCGGGAGAGTCGCAAGTACCTGATGGCGGGCGAGGGAGTTTCAGAGCAGGACCTGAAGCCCCTGGGCGATGTGATTGTGCTCGCCCGTGCCACCGGAACCGGCGAGGGAGTCCCGGCTGTTATCAGGGTCGCCAAGTCACTCGAACCGGTCGAGGAGGCACTCGACGAACTGAAGGGCACCTTTTTCCTCGTCGGGATCCTGGCGCTGCTGGCCACGGCGCTTCTGGCCTGGCTGCTCGCCAGCCGGATGACAAGACCGCTCAGGCAGCTCTCGGACGTCGCCGGGGAGGTCGGTGGCGGCGACCTGTCGGCCCGGATGGATCTGGACTCGGCCGGCAGGGACGAAGCCCTGCGCCTGTCGGAGTCGTTCAACACGATGCTCGACCGGCTCGAAGATGCCTTTGCCCGCCAGCGCCGTTTCGTTGCCGATGCCTCACACGACCTGAGAACGCCACTCACGATCATTCGTGGTCAACTCGAGGTGCTGGCCCGGGATCCCGATCCCGACCCGGCCGAGGTCGCCCGTGTGACCGCGATCGTCAACGAGGCGACCGGTCGGATGGAGCGCCTGGTGGCCGACCTGCTGGCCCTGGCCCGGGCCGAGGAGAACGGTCAGGGGAACAGCAGGCCGGTCGCGGTCCGGGAGCTCGTGGACGAAGCCATCTCGGCATCCGCGGATCCAGACCGAATCGAGGTCGGCGAGGTCGACCCGGTCGAGATCGAAGCCGACCGGGAAGGGGTGGAGCGGGCCCTCTCCAACCTGATCGACAACGCCCTGCTCCACGGAGGTCCCGGGGGCCACGTGGTGGTCTCGGCCGGGACGCAAGGCGAGACGGTCGATCTGATCGTCGACGACGACGGCCCCGGGGTCCCGGTCGCCGAGAGGAAGAGGATCTTCGACCGGTTCGCCCGGCTGGACGAATCCAGGACCGGGGCCAGCGGGGGGTCCGGGATAGGACTCGCAATCGTCCAGGCCGTTGCGGAAGCGCACGGTGGGTCGGTCGCCTGTCTCGACTCGCCGGCGGGTGGTGCCCGGTTCGTGATCACCCTTCCGATCCGCGCTGACCGTCGCTCCTGACCCCCGAATCTACGTAAGAGCTTTCTAGCGGAGCCCTGACGAACGGTTGAAACGGTGGCCCGAACATGGCCCTCGCTGACAACCACATGCAAGGAGACTCAACGGAATGAACCAGAACGAAGAAAAGAACGGAGCAGACACGACCGGCGAGGCCGGAGGACGGAAGGGGCTCCTCAGAATGCGCAACCTCCTGATCACAGGAGGGGTAATCGGCCTGCTCGGGGTCGGCGCCGTGGGAGCAGTCGCGGCGACGGACGACGATGAGGGCAAGGACGGCTACGCCGAGAAGTCGTGGTCCGTCGGATACGGAGGCGAGAAGCCCGAAGAAGGCGAGATGAGCCTCCGGGATGCCCCGCCCGAGGTCCGTAAGGCAGCATCCGCAGCGGTAGCCGAATTCGGCGGCAAGGCCGTCGAGGTCGAGCAGGAAGGCAAGGCTGGCTGGGAAGTCGAGCTCGTCGGTCCTGACGGTTCGGAGCTCGAGGTATACGTCGACACCGGATTCCAGGTAGTCGGTTCCGAGTCAGAGGACAAGGAGTCCGACCACTCCGAAGAGAGTGACTACGGCTACGGATCCGAGCGTTCCCCGGAGCCGATGTCGGCCACCGGTATGGACCGCTAGGACACCAGACCGACCAGCGACAGAATCAGGATGAAGACGATCACCCCCGACGCGATCGCGGCGGTGACCCTCTGGGGCTCCTCGCGGTACGTGTCAGGGAGTAGTTCGTCAAAGGCGACGTAGAGCATCGCCCCGGCCGCGAAAGCAAGCGCCGGGGCGATGAGCCACTGGACCTCGGTCGCGACCAGATAGGTCAGGATGATCGCCGGGATCTCTACCAGTCCGGTCCCTGCAGCAAGCCTGAAGAGCTTTCCCCTCTTGCTCACCCCGAGGGCCGGGGCGACGACGGCAAAACCCTCGGGAATGTTGTGGATCCCAATCGCCAGAGCCAGGGCGACCCCGAGGGCCTCCTCGCCAGTGGCGAACCCGGCGCCCACCGCCATCCCTTCGGGGATGTTGTGGAGGGTCAGGGCCGTTGCCAGCAGGTAGGTCTTCCTCGGAAGGTGCCACTTCCTGTGTTCGGCGACATCGACCGTCGGCTCTTCGGGATGCTGGTGCTGCCAACCGCTGAGGTCGGGCTGGCGCCCGTGGTAGTGGGGGAGCCACCGGTCGAGGGCCGCGATCGCCAAGAGGCCCAGAGCGAGGAAGAGGGCCACCAGGGCGGCATCGATCTCATCGAGAGCGGCCGGGAGAAGACTGAGGAAAGAGGCCGCCAGCATGACCCCGGCGGCAAACCCGGCCGAGAAGTTGAGCAGGCGGCTGTTGGCGTTTCTGAACAGGAACACCCCGGCCGCACCGATCGTCGTACCGGCCGCCGCCACCAGGCTCCATGCGATGGCGGCGGTCACCGGGACATACCCCGGACGGCTTGCGGGACACTGGGCCTGGAAGGGACTGGACTGCTCACTGTGGGTTCAGTGTAGGGCCGAGACTTGCTCCTTCGGGAAGTCGGGTTGCCCGGAATCACGAGTCCCACTGCACCCTGAAGAGAGCTCCCCGGCCCTCCTCCATCTGCCTCCGGAAGAGTCGGAACAACTGGGCGCCCCGAGTCAGGCGCACCGGCTGGCGGAGTGGGCGCTTCAGTCGGAGGCAGAACTCCCGGGAGCCGCCTGCGCCCGCCAGGCCTCGTTCAGCTTCATCTGGAAGATGTACATCGCGATCGGGGAGATGAATACCCAGATCAGCAGACCGAGTCCGGCATCGAAGCCCTCCCCCGAACCGGCCAGTTCGCTGGTCGAATTCATCCTCTTGAAGGCCTTGTAGATAGAGACGAACGGAGGGACGATCACGAAGGCCCCCAGAGTGATGGCGACGACCGAGGTGGCAGGGCTGGTGCCGCAGTCCGGAGTGTTTCTGGCGGAACCGAAATCCCTCATCTCACGGTTTACGAAGTAGTACCAAAAGATGAAGTAGATCCCGAGGGTGATGAATGCAAGGCCGACCACACCAAGAGGGTTCCTCGTCTTGGCGGTCGAACCGGCTCCCTCGATCTGAATGACTTCGGCCAACTCACTCTCCTCCTGTCGCGGTCGGCTCGGCAGGCCTGCCGAACCCTTCGTCTTCGAGACTCTCACATCACAGGTGGGCGAGTCAACGCCCCGCATACGAAGGGGCTCATGGCCTTCTGCTTGTCCCTAGACTGCGAATCCGAGCATGTCTGTAGGAGGGGAACACTCGACGGGCGCCTGTCCGACAGGCCTCAGCCCGGATGTCGGCCTGTCGCCCGGCCCCTCGAGGCTCCCTGAGCGAAATTCCCGACCCACCGGACCCACCCCATGAGCCCCGAAGCGCTTCTCGTCGGCCTTTCGCTGGTCATCATTCTCTCGGTCTTCGCCCGCCTTCTCGGAGACTGGGCCAAGATTCCGGTGATCGTTCCCCTGCTCGCGATCGGGGTGATCGCCGGGGAGTCCGTGAGCGGAATCATCGACCCCGACAAGCTGCTCGGCGATGCCCTCTCGCCTTTCGTCCAGATAGTCGTCGCCCTGATCCTCTTCCAGGGTGGCCTTGGGCTCAAGTTCTCGGAGTTCCCCAGGGAGGTCCGGCCGGCCGTACTGAGGCTGATTACTCTGGGCGTTCTCGTCACCTGGTCACTGGGAGCAGTCGGGGCCGCGGTGATCCTGGGGCTGAGCACCCCGATAGCGATCCTGGTCGGCGCCATCCTGATCGTTTCCGGTCCGACCGTAGTCCTGCCGCTGCTTGCCTTCGTCAGACCGCCGGACCGTGTCCGGGCGATCCTGAAGTGGGAGGGCGTGATCATGGACCCGATCGGAGCGCTCGTAGCCGTGGCTGTCTTCGCCAGCCTCTCCACAGGAGGAGAGCTGAACGCCTCCAGCCTCGAGCAGTTCGTGCTCTCGATCGTAGTCGGGGTCCTGTCGGGAATCCTCTTCTCCGGGCTCCTTATGCCCCTGCTCGCGACCCACAAGGTTTCCGGGCGGGACAAGGTCGCAATCACCTTGATGATGGTGGTCGCTGCCTTCATCGCCGCCGAGGTCATCTTCAAGGACGCCGGGCTGGCAGCGGCGCTGGTGATGGGGGTTGCGCTCGCCAACCAGAAGAAGGTGAACGTCACCTACATCGACGAGTTCAAGGAGACCCTGATCCCGATCCTGCTCGGGATCCTCTTCGTCCTCCTCGCCGCGAACATCGAAATCGGCGACGTGTTCGGCCTCGGGCTTTCCGGACTGGCCTTCGTCGCATTCCTCGCCTTCCTGGTCAGACCGCTGGCCGTCCTGACCACGATCGGCCTGCCGATCACGTGGAAGGAACGGGCCCTGATGATGACGATGTCTGCCCGGGGCATCGTGGCTGCTGCGACGGCCCCGGTGTTCGGGCTGGCCCTGGTCGGGCAGGGCGTGGAGGGTGCCGACAAGATCGTCCCTGCCGTCTTCCTGGTGATAGCCGGGACGGTCCTGATCTCTTCGATCCTCAGTTCATTCGTGGCCAAGCGTCTCGGAATGATCGGCGAGAGCGAGCCCTCGATGATGGTCATCGGCTCCCGGGACTGGACGATCTCGCTCGGCCAGACACTGCAGGAGGCCGGAACGCCGGTCAAGTTCTGGACGCCGGACGCCGACCGGGCCGATGAGATCCGGCGGTCGGGCCTCGGCGTCTCCTCGGACCCGATCGATCCGCAAGACCCCAATGGCCTCTTCGACCTCACCGGAGTTTCGCTATTCACGATCGACACGGGAAACGATGTCCTCAACCAGCTTTTCGCCGCAAACCTGAGCGTGGCCCTCGAGCCGGACCAGGTCTACCGCGTTCCCGATGCGGACGATTCCCTCGCGATCGTCGAGAACGCCGGTCGGCTGATCGAGACGGGAGTCGGGATGGCCGAAGTCGAATCCCGGGTCGCCGCCGGACAGAAGTTCTCCCTGTTCGACTCCGACGAGGAGGTCCCGACCGGGGCCGTCCCGATGATGGTGATCGAGACGACCAGGACGCTCGACAAGCCAGAGGTCTTCTTCTACTGCGACCGGGAGAAATCGCCGCCCAGGAGGGCCCGGCAGGTCGTCGCCCTGGTTCCCACCTCGCCAGAGCCCCGGACCTGACGCCCATTCCCTGCCGCAGGTAGGAGGAATGGAGCCAGCCGGGATCGAACCGGCGACCTCCTGCTTGCAAAGCAGGCGCTCTACCAACTGAGCTATGGCCCCTTGCCTGCCGTCGGGGCAGGAGATCGGTGTCCTCGACGCGTGGACGACCGTGGAGCGCCAGATTAGTCGATCGGGAGCACTCATCCGGATCGGATCGATGACTGAAACGGCGCCGGGATCCCGTTGCTGCCTCCCGGTTGCTCCCGGGTGGAGCGGCGCCTCCGCCTCTATGCTTGGTGATCAGGCAGATGGGGTCGGCCAATGGAAACAGCAGCGGTGGTGGCGAGAAATTCCTGAGCCTCGTCGGCGGCATCCTGAAGGGGATCGGCATCCTCATTGCGAAGCTGTTCCGGACCATCGCAGTCCTGCTGCGGGCCGCAACGAGGAAGACGATCGCCTGGTTCCGGGGCGGAAAGACCGAACAGCAGAGGCGCCTGCGCCAGAGGACGGTACCGCTCGGCATCCTCGCCACCGTCTCAGTCCTGGCGGGGCTGGGGTTCGGGGCGACGGCAGGAGGGGGATCGGGCGAGACCGTTGCCTCCGAGAGCGCCGAGGCGCCGAGCATCTTCAACCAGCGGCCGAGGGTGATCGGATGCGAGCCGGGAACAGACGGGACCGCGATCAGGAACGGACCGAGGGACAGCAACAAGGTGGCCCTCACGTTCGACGATGGACCGGGGCCGGAGACCAGACAGGTGATGGAGATCCTGAAGGAGCACGATGCAGGGGCGACCTTCTTCGTGCTCGGAAACGCCGCCAGGAACGAGCCCGAGGTCATCGCGGACCTGGTGCTGGAGGGCTTCGAGGTCGGCACCCACTCGATGGGCCACGAGGAGTATCCGGACAGCGCCAACATGGCCGAGAGCAGGAAGGTCATCTACGAGGCCAGCGGCTTCATGCCCTGTCTGTTCAGGCCCCCGTACGGGCTAACCGATTCGACCGTCGAGGCGAACGCGATGGCAAACGGAATGGCAAACATCCTCTGGGACGTCGACACCTCGGATTACGCGGCGGCCAGTGCCGACGAAATCCTCTCCCAGATCCAGTCGACTACCTCGGGCTCGATCCTGGTCATGCACGATGGACCAGAGAACCGTCAGGCGACGGTCGATGCCCTCCCGACCATGATCGAGAACCTGAAGGCAGATGGCTACGAGCTGGTTTCTGTGACCGAGTTGCTCGGCCAGGAGTTCATCCCGGCCCCACGCTGAGCGTCGCTTCGGACTCAGTCCCCGAAGTCGAAGTCGTTCGGTTCCTTCTGCTCGAACCAGAGGTCCTCGCCCTCGGGCGAGTCCTCGAGGAAGTCGGGTGTGTCGTCGAGCTGGATCTCACCTGAATCGGAGTCGTCCTGGATCGGATCCTCGGAGATCGGATCTTCCGAGATCGGGTCGAATTCCGGGTCGGGGGTCTCGACCTCGAGGACCTCGACCTCCTCTTCGATGATCGCGACCTCTTCCTCGACGTCGATCTCCTCCTCGACCACTTCACCGACAGGGTCCGAGGGCTCATCGAGGGCGAGTTCGGCGGAAGGCGTTTCGTCCAGGGGCTCGATCGGTTCCGGAGCCGGCGGGATCTCCTCCGGGCCCCCGAGGGCTCGATCGAGTTCATCGGAGAGACGGCTCTCACTCAGCATGTCGAGCTCCTCTTCCTCGGCGATCGCGGCGTCGACGTCGTAGTTCTCGGTCGGGTGTCCGAGCAGGTGCTCACGCTCGCGCTCGAGGGCGTCGCCGGCATCGTCTTCGGCCTCTGCCTCCGATGGCGCGGGCTCGACCACGTCGACCTCGACCGTCGCTTCGTCGACGGGCGGAACGTCAGGAATATCGGTCGGGGCCGGCACCTCCACCGGGGAATCCGGTTCGGCAGCCACGGCCTCGGGAGGTGACTCGGGCATAGCCTCGGGAGGCGAGAAGACCTTGTCGAGCTGGTCTCCCTCACCGGCCGGAGCCGTGATCGAAGCCCCCGGAACGTCGGGCACGTCCTCGCCGGGACCGAAGGCATCGGCCTCGGCCTCCTTGATCTCGTTTTCTCCGGCCCCGCGTTGCCGCTTCAGTTCGAGGTGTTCACGTATCGCGTCGTCGAGAGTTCCCACTTGCTCAATTCTTTCCGTTCGGCAGTCTCCCGTTCGGGAACTGCCTTTCCTTGGGCACCCCTGAACATTAGGCGTTTTCAGGCCCGTTTTGGGCTGCTCGCTCCCCTTTTTGCCATCGCGACTCCGTATCCTTCCCGACGCGGGGCTATAGCTCAGTTGGTAGAGCGCCAGGATCGCACCCTGGAGGTCGCCGGTTCGACTCCGGCTAGCTCCATTCAGGCATGCCCGGACTGGCCCTTCCCGGTTCAGCGCCGGGCTGCCGCACGGACCGCATCCCACTCGAATCGGGGGATCAGGGCGGATGCCGGACACTCGGACCCGGGCTCGGCCAGACCAAGTGAGGCAGCCAGATCGCTGATCAGGCCCTCTGGAGTCCGGCCCGACTCGAGCCATTCCTCGATAGTCGCCCCGCCATGCCTCTTGGCCAGCCGTCGGCCGTCGGGGCCGAGCATCAGCGGCAGGTGGAACCAGGCAGATGGCTCGTCGAGACCGAGTTCTCGATACAGCCACAGCTGTCGCGGGGTCGAGTCGAGCAGGTCGTCACCCCTTACGACCTCGGTCACACCCTGGTCGGCATCGTCGACCACGACGGCGAGGTTGTAGGCGAAGTCGCCGTCGTTCCTTCTGACTACGAAGTCGTCCACCACCCCCTCGACCTCACCGTGGATCCCGTCCAGGAAGGCGATCCGGGCGGCCCCGGCCCGGACCCTCAAAGCTGGCGGACGGCCCGAGGTCCGGCACTCTTCGCGCTCGGCCGTAGTCAGATCCCTGCATGTCCCCGGGTAGGCCCCCTCGGGAAGGTCGCCGTGCGGAGCCGAGGCCGCCTCGGCGATCTCCCGTCGGGTGCAGAAGCACTCGTAGATCAGGCCTGCGCGGTCGAGGCGTTCGAGGGCTGCCCGGTAGAGATCCCCGCGCTCGCTCTGGCGAACCGGCTCGCCGTCCCAATCGATCCCGATCGTCTCGAGTTCGGTGACCTGGGTAGAGATCCACCCCTCACGCGATCGACCCGAGTCGAGATCCTCGATCCTGAGCAAGAAGGAGCCGCCCTGCGAACGGGCCGAAAGCCAGGCGACGAGGGCCGACCTGAGATTGCCCAGGTGGAGTTCGCCGGTAGGTGAAGGGGCATAGCGGCCGCGAATCAAACGGACCGCTTTCGGGTGGGTCCCATGTCCCCGATCTTCTCAGCTGGACGACCGGAGTTCCGGGAAAGCCGCCCCGGGCTGTGGGAGGATTCCGATCAGGATGAGTGGGAGATCGGTCTCCGCTGCCCACGCACGGCGGAACGTCATCATTACCGCGGCGATCGCCGGGTTGGCCGGACTCCTGTTCGGATACGACACCGGGATCATCGCCGGCGCTCTGCTGACGATCCAGCCCGAATTCAGCCTCGGGAGCTTCGCCTCGGGGATGGTGGTCGGCGCAGTTCCCGTCGGGGCCGTGTTCGGAGCATGGTTCGCGAGCGGCAGGTCCGATCGTTACGGCCGCAGGTCTCTGATCCTGATCTCGGCCGCCGTCTTCATCGTCGGTGCGATCGGGTCGGGCCTCGCCCCCGATGCCCTGTTGCTGATCATCTCCAGGGTCGTGATCGGTCTCGCGATCGGGGTCGCATCTGCCGTGACCCCGGTCTACATCAGCGAGGTGGCCCCGGCCGACATGCGCGGCAGCCTCGTCACCTTCTTCCAGCTCGCGGTCACTGTCGGAATCCTGGTTGCCTACCTGACCGGCCTGGTCTTCACCGACGTGAACGAGGGTTGGCGCTGGATGCTCGGGCTCGGGGCGATCCCGGCGATCATCCTGGCCCTCGGCATGTTGAGACTCCCGAACAGCCCGCGCTGGCTGGTCATGACCGGTCAGACCGACGCCGCCAGGGAGGCGCTCGAACGGGTGCGGCCGAGCGGTCCGGAGGCGATCGATCAGGAGATAGAGGAGATCCAGGGCACCCTCGGTGGCGAAACCGGGACCTGGAAGGACCTGCTTCGACCCGCCGTCAAGGCCGCGCTGGTGGTCGGGATCGGACTCGCAATCCTGCAACAGATCACCGGGATAAACACGGTCATCTACTACGCCCCGACGATCATCCAGCAGGCCGGCATCGGTTCGGACTCCTCGGCGATCCTGGCGTCCCTGGGGGTCGGGGCGGTCAACGTCCTGATGACCGTGGTGGCTCTGAGGCTGCTCGACCGGACCGGACGCCGGACCCTTCTGTTCATCGGGGTGACGGGGATGAGCCTCTCGCTGTTCCTACTGGGCGGGGCGTTCCTCGGCAGCTCCGGCACGCTCTCCTCTGTCATCGCGGTGCTGAGCCTGATGGTGTTCGTCTCCTCCTTCGCGATCAGCCTCGGGCCGATCTTCTGGCTTCTGAACGCCGAGATCTACCCGCTCGCGGTCCGGAGCAAGGCGGCGGCTGCCGGAACGATGACCAACTGGTTCTTCAACTTCCTGGTCTCGCTCACGTTCCTGCCCCTGATCGATCTCCTCACCCAGAGCGGTGCCTTCTGGTTCTACGGTCTGGTCGGCCTGGTCACGCTCTGGTTCTGCTGGAAGTTCGTCCCTGAAACGAAGGGCAAGTCGCTCGAACAGATCGACGAGGTCTTCGAGCGGCGGGCGGCCCGGTAGCGCTTCGGCCGTCCTAGACTGAGTCCATGTCAGAGGAACCGCCCTGCAGCATCAGGCCGTTCGGGCCCGAGGACGCGGCCGCCGTCCACCGCTGGTTCAACAACCCCGAGGCCGTGAAAACGCTGATGGAGACCCGGGACTCCTTCACCGAGGAGGACGCCCGTGCTTGGACCGAGCGGGCGATGAACGAGACGGGGGAAGACCGGAAGTTCGCGATCGAGGTGCCCGGTCACCAGGAGCCGGTCGGGTTCACTGCGCTCTACGGCCTCTTTCGCCAGACGGCACCCGAACTGGGAGCGCTGCTCGGTGACGAGGTGCGGGGACGGGGCATCGGCCGGTGGGCCGAACGGCTGACGGTGACCCGGGCCTTCGAGGAATACGGTGCCCACAGGGTCTACGGCCGGATCCCGGCCTTCAACGAGGCAGCGAAGAAGGTCGTGACGGCCCAGGGCTGGCGCTACGAGGGGACGATGATCGGCCACATCGAGCGCGACGGCGAGCTGATCGACTGCGAGATCTGGGGAGTCTCGCCCGAGCAGTTCTTCGACGCGGTATCGAAGTGGTAGCCCGAGCCGAGCTGATCGATGACGGCGGTCGGGCTGCCTCCGGTCCGGACTTCTTCCGATGCCCCGAGTTCATCGGCGCGGAAGGCGCTACCCACTCGCTGGTGATCCAGTCCGGTTCCGCCAGGCTTCAGGCCCCTCTCATCGTTCGGGACGTCCCGGGGTCCGCAACGGGCCTGGACGCTATCTCGCCCTACGGCTACCCCGGTTTCGGGATCGGGGACGAGGCCTCCGGGCTCCCCATCCCGGTCGACGAAATCGACTTCTCCGACACGGGGCTGATCTCGATCTTCATCAGGCACACGCTCGACGGGACACCTCCCCTCACCGGTCCGACGCCGAGGAACGTCTGCCTCCTGGCCGATCCGGCACTGCCTCCGAAGAGCAGGATGTCGGACCGGCAACAGGTCCGGAAGAACGAGAAGCGTGGCTACACGGTCGAGTTCCTTCCCGGCCCCGAGGTGTCGGGCCGGGAGCTCGAAGGGTTTCACCGTGCCTACACCGAGACGATGGAGCGAACCGGGGCGGCCGGGCACTACTTCTTCTCGAGGGAGTGGTTCGAGCGGATCCTCGGATCCGAAGCAACCTGGCTCGCTCTTGCCCGGGACGGTGAAGGGGAGGTCGCGGCAGGCTCGATCGCGGCCCGATCCGACGGAATGCTCCACTACTACCTCTCCGGAACGGATGAGGCCCACCTGCGGGATTCGCCCATGAAGAACGTGCTGACGGCGATGTGCGAATTCGCCGGCGAGCGGGGCATGGCGCTCAACCTCGGTGGCGGGATCAGCCCGGGGGATCGCCTCGAAGAGTTCAAGCGGGGTTTCACCAACCGCGAAGAGCAGTGGTTCACCCAGGAGATCATCTGCGATCCGGCGGCCTACCGGGAACTCTCGACCGGAGTCGACGCCGAGGGCTTCTTCCCGGCCTACCGGGCTCCCTCTGCCTGACCGGCCGCCCGCTCCCACGGCCTAGCGGCCCTGAGAGCACCTAGGACGGCCCTGGTCGCCGGAGCCTTGTTCAGAGCGTAGAAATGCACGCCCGGTGCGCCCCCGGCCAGGAGCTCGGCGCTCTGCTGGGCCGCGTAGGCGACACCGAGGTCGAACTCGGCTCCGGGATCGCCTTCTGCCGCCAGCATCGCGGCCTCGAAAGGAGCCGGGATGGAGGAATCGCAGAGCTCACAGATTCGCTTGGTGTGGGCAAACCCGGTGACAGGGATGATGCCCGCCAGAATCGGCACCTCGATCCCGGCCTCCCTCGCCGCATCGACGAAGTCGAAGTAGACCCGATTGTCGAAGAAGAGCTGCGTAATCAGGAACTCGGCTCCGGCATCGACCTTGGTCTTCAGGTAGGCGAGGTCGGTCTCGAGGTCGGGTGCCTCGGGGTGAACCTCGGGGAAGCAGGCGCCTCCCACCGCGAACTCGTAGCGGGAAGTGATGAAGGAGGTCAACTCTGCCGCGCTGCCGAAGCCTCCCTCGGGCTGGGCGAAGTCGGTCTCTCCCCTGGGCGGATCCCCCCTCAGGGCGAAGATATTCTCGATCCCTATCTCCTGCAGACGATCGAGCGTCTCGGTCAGGCCCTCGGCCGTCTCACCGACACAGCTGAGGTGGGCCATGACCTCGAGGCCGACCTGCTCTTTCAGGGTCTTCGAGATGTCGACCGTGCCCTCGCGGGTCGATCCTCCGGCCCCATAGGTGACCGAGACGAAGTCGAGGTCGAGCGCGGCCAGCTCACGGGCTGCCTCGATCATCTGATCGAACCCCTCGGAGCTCTTCGGCGGGAAGAACTCGGCCGAGAACACCGGCCGGCCCTCCGAGATCAGATCAGAGATTCGCATCGGTCAATCGTAGGGAAAGGCGCCGTTCAGTCGGGAGCAAGCCCGCGGCCGGTAAGCGTCAACCAGACGGTCTTGATCAGGATCTTCAGGTCGAGGGCGGTCGACCGTCGATCGACGTACTCGATGTCGAGCTCGATCCGGTCCTCCCACGGGATCCCGGCCCGGCCCTGGACCTGAGCCCAGCCCGTTATCCCGGGCAGCACCTCGTGCCTGCGCTTCTGGTGGTCGGTGTAGTCGGCCACCTGGGCCGGGATGGTCGGCCTCGGGCCGACCACGGCCATCTCGCCCCTGAGCACGTTGACGAGGTTGGGAACTTCGTCGAGCGAAGTCCTCCGCAGCCACCTCCCGACCCCGGTCACCCTCGGGTCATCGAGCTGGACAGCGGTGCCGATTCCGACCGGATCGGACCCCGGCTTCATCGTCCTCAGCTTCAGCATCTCGAACTCGTGCCCGTTCAGACCGACCCGGGTCTGACGGTAGATCGCAGAGCCTCCTCCCTCGATCCTGATCAGGAGCATCGCGATCAGCAGGAACGGCGCCGACACGACCAGCAGGATCGAGGCCAGGAGGATGTCGAGGGTCCGGCTCACCTCGTCCCCTCTGCCTTTTCCCATGCGCCCGGCCTGCCGCGCCGCCACCGGTCCCAGAATCCAAATCCGATCGCTGCAGTGGTCATCGAGTAGTAACGGGCGATCCGAAAGGGCAGGAGTGGAATCCACCGGCCGAGCACGGCCGCGAGGAAGAAGGCGAGCTGGAGGGCGAGAAAGACCGTGTAGAGGAGGCCCGCCCCGAAGACGGCAACGAGCAGGACGTTCGAGACCAGGAGGGCAAGATGGAGGAAAGGGGTCAGGTAGCGGAGGATCCGGTGCGAGACGATCTCGAAACCGTAGGCCGGGCCGAGGCCGCGAAGGTCGATCATCCGCTCCCCGATCACGATGTCCCACAGGCCGACCATCATCCTCCGTTTTCTCGACAGTTCGCCCTCGAGTGTCGGGACCATCTTCTCGATGGCTCGGGCAGACGGCCGATAGATCGAGGCGAGGCCCTCCTTCGCCAGGGCAAACGGCAGTGACAGATCGTGGGAGCCGGCCTGCCCCAGCTCGACGTAATCGCGAGCCCGGACCGCATAGATCGCGCCGTTGCCGGCGGTCACCCCGGCGAAGCCAGACTCGAGTCTCCGAACCTTCATCTCCCAGGCCCAGTAGGCACCCTCGAGGTTGCCGCCATCCGGGCCCGTGAATTTGACCTGGCCGCAGACATAGGCGACGCTCTCGTCCAGGAAGGGCTCGACCAGGCTCCGCAGGGCGACGTCTTCCCAGATCGAGTTGGCGTCGGAGAAGGCCAGGATCTCGCCATCGGCCTTCCGCACCGCTGCGTTCTGGGTCTCGGTCTTTCCCCTCCGCGGCAGGTCGAGCACGAGGTCGGCACCGGCCTCACGGGCACGCTCGACCGTGGCGTCGCCCGAACCGTCAGAGGCGACGATCACCTGGAGGAGCTCGCGGGGGTAGTCGAGAGCGAGCGCGTTGGCGACCTTGGCCGCGATCACGTCCTGTTCGTCGTAGGCGGCAACGATCAAGGAGACCTTCGGGAGCCGTGGCGGACGGTCATCCGCCGGGACATCGATTCCGGTCGCATCGGGAAAGCGGGAGGCACGCCGCCTCGGTCGATCGACCGGGTCGCCGAACCCGACCCCGAACGCGTTCAGGACCCAGAGGACGGCCGGATACCCGAAGTGGGTGAAGAAGATCAATCCGAGCGAGACCCAGAAGACGATTTCGAACAGGACGGTCAACTCCCGGCCCCCTCGAGCAGCGAATCGTAGAGCTCGATCGTCTGCCCGGCGATCTCATCCCAGGAGTAGGCCGTCCTCGCCGCCTCGGCAGCCCGGCTGCCCAGCTCGTCCCGAGCCGACCGGTCCGAGACCAGCCGTGAAATGGCCGAGGAGAGAGCTTCGACATCCCCGGGCGGGACGATCGAGAGGGCCCTGTGGTCAGCGGCGACCTCCCCGAAGCCCCCGACGGCGGTCGCGACGATCGCCTTGCCGAAGGCCAGTCCGGCGTAGAGCACGCCGGACTGCTCGGCCTCGCGGTAGGGAAGGACCAGGACATCGGCCCTGCGCATGATCGCCGGTATCTCGCGGTCGTCGACGAACCTGGTGACCCATCGGTCTCCGCCCGGGAGTGCCGCGGCGGCGACCCGCAATCTCGAGAGTTCCTGGTCCGGGATCCGCGAGTTCCCGACGACCCAGAGCTCAGCCCCGGGCACGTCGGCCATCGCCTCGATCAGGAGGTCGAGCCCCTTATAGGGCCTGATCAGACCGAAGAAGAGGACGACGGGTCCCTCTGCCCCTTCGAGCTCGGCAGGAAGCGGTGCCTCGTCCGGGAGGGCGGCCAGATACTCCAGAGACCCGTGCGGGATCACGTGGACCTTCTCCTCGGGGACCCCGCCCGCCTCGACCAGACGGCCTGCCCCTTTTCGGGAGTGGGCGATCACGGCGTCCATCTCCCCGTAGATCCGGCCGTCCCGAGCGAGCTGACGGTCGTCCTCGGGGATGTAGTGAGCCGTGATCACTCTCGGCCTCTTCGGAGGCAGGAGATGGCGATCGATGCCCGGGACGGTCAGCCACTGGTAGTGGACGATGTCGCAATCGAGAGCGGAGCGAAGCCGGCGCATATCGGTGAGGTGCTCGGCCATCTTGAAGGGCAGCCGCATTCGGGCTTCGAGTCCCCGTTCGGAAGACCGGCGGTAGAAGAACTCTGTCGCCTCGTAGCCATCGGCGGCAGGCACCGGACCGTGCAGGAACCGGGACGTGAGCAGCTCGACGTCGACCCCTCGTGACGCGAGCGCGGCAGCGAGGGCGCGGTCGTACGGTGGCGTGAAGGCCGACGGGTCTACCAACTTGACGCGCACGGTCGTGATTATCGTTGCCAACAGTGGATCCGGACATCACCTACTGCGTAGTGAACAACGACGGCCGCGACTACCTGTTGGCCTGCCTCGGCGCAATCGCCGAGAACCACCCTTCCGGACTGGAGTCCGAGGTGCTCGTGCTCGACAACGCCTCGACCGACGGCTCGGTCGAGGCGGTGCGTGAAGCATTCCCCGAGGTCGAGGTGATCGAACTCGAGCGAAAGCAGGGGAAGGCGGCCAACGACACCCTCCTGATGACCCGGGCCAGGGGTCGCTACTGCCTGCTGCTGAACGAGGATTCCGAGGTCCGGAGGGGCTGTGTCGAGGCCCTGCTCGGGGCCCTTGAGGAAGACCCGGAAGCCGGTGCAGCCGGCGGGAGGCTGTTCGATGCCGATGGCCGGCCGTATGCCTGTGCCTGGCGGTTCCCGGGGGTCCGGTCGGCGATCGTCGGAGCCTTCTTCCTGCACAGGCGATTGACCGTCCAAAGCGACGGAGAAGGGACTCGGGAGGTCGACTGGGTCCAGTCTTCGGCGATGCTGGTCCGGACCGAAGCGGCCCGGGAGATCGGTTACCTCGATCCCGACTTCTTCGTCTACTACGACGAATGCGATTTCTGCCTGAGGCTGTCGCGGGCGGGGTGGAAGGTCCTCTTCGTACCTGCGGCCGAGGCCGTCCACCATGACCAGCTGGCAACCGACCTGTCGGCCGGCCTGCCCCGAATCGTCGAGTTCCACCGGAACCGTGACCGCTACATGCGAAAGCACCATTCGAAGGCGGCCGCCCTGTCGGTCCGGTTGCTGACGGCCTGGGCCTACGGCCTGAGGTCGGTGGCCGCACTCCTGATCCCGAACGCCCCGGCTGCCGTCTACCGGGCCCATGCCCGACAGGCCCTCTTCCCGGCCAGAGGCGAAAGCATCCGGGACCGGGTCGAAGCTGCCGGAGACCGCGAGAGGTGAATCAGCCCCGCATGTCCTCGTTCATCTGCTCGACCTCGTAGACCTCGGGCAGGCCGAATTCTTCCTCCCTGCCCTCGGCTGCCTCCTTCTTCAAACGCCCCGCGAACTCCCTCGGCCGGGCGAGCATCCTCAGGTAGCGCTTCTCGACCGGTGTGAAGAAATCGAAGGCCAGCATCAGGACGGGCAGCGCGAGAACGAGGAGGATCCTCAGCGCGAGCGGACCGAAACCGTCATCGGGGACGAAGGCGAGGCCGACCGCGATCACGATCGAGGCTGCGATCACGGCCTTGGCCAGCCTGCCCCACTCGTAAGGGACGGGAAAGAGGCGCTGGGTGAAGATGAACATCAGGACCAGGACCACCATGTAGGAGCAGACCAGGGCCACTCCTGCCCCGAGGATCCCGAGCGGGGGAAGGAGAAGGACGTTGAGCACGATGTTGGTCGCGACTCCGGCGAGGGTGGCCGGGAAGTTGAACTCCGTCCGTCCGGTCCGGCCGAGCACGACGAGCAGGACCATGTAGACGGCGTAGAGGGCCGTCCCGGCCGCTACCGGCCCGACCGCTTCGACCGCCGGGAAGAAGTCCGGTGCGGCAAAGATCCGCACCACCCAGGGTGCAAGCAGCCAGATGGCCGTGACCACGAAGGCCATCAGGACCGCAAACCAGGTGACGATCACCGAGTAGGCCCGCCGGGCCTCGTCGTCATCGGTGATCGAATATGCCAGTGGCGGGAAGGCGAGCTGGAAGCCCCGGACCAGCACGTTCACGGACTGCGAGATCTTGACCGCCAGCGAATACAGGCCGGCCTCTGCGAGGCCGAGAAACCTGGCGACGAGGATCCGGTCGATGAAGTTGAGCGAGTAGAGGGAGAGCTCCGCCGGCATGGTCGGGAAGCCGAACCTGAGCATCCGTTTCAGGGTCGGTCCGTCCGGAAAGAGCGCCAGCTTCCGACGATGCCAGATGATCAGACCGATGACGAAGACGAGACCGGTGCCGTAGCTGCCCAGCAGGAGACCTTCGGCCCCCATCCCCTCGAAGACCACCAGGACGACCGTGACCGGGATCGTCACCAGGACGGACGCCATCGTCACGACCAGGAACTGCCCCGCCTTCTCGTCCAGCCTGAAGAGCGTCAGGAGGTACTCGGAGAGAGTCAATACGAAGAGGCCGACCAGAGCGATCCGCGCCAGCTCGGTCTCCCTGACTCCGAGCAGGAGCTCCGAGATCGGGCCGGCGAAGGGCATCAGGACCGCGACCGACACCAATCCGGCCCAGAACAGCACGGAAAAAGAGGTCCCCGTGACTTCCTTCCTGTCCTCGCCTTCGAGGTAATAGAACCTGAGCAGTGCCTCGACCACACCGAGTCGGATCACGATGCTCAGCGCGACCACGGCGGCGAACATCACCTCGGCAGCACCGTAGTCGGCCGGGGTCAGGAACCGGGTGTAAAGCGGCAGCAGGGCGACCGCGATCAGCTTCGAGATCACGCTGGCCGCCGTGTAGGCGGCGCCCGTGCTGGCGAGACGCCTCAGGTAGCCCGACATCGGAATGCGAGCCCCCACCCGATCGCGAGCAGGGTCCAGGTCGCAGGGTCATCGAGGTAGCCGGCATACGAAATCGTGTGGACCAGCAGAGCCACGTAGGCAGCGAAGACCGCAGCCCGTGCGACCGGCGGGCCACGATCGGGATCTGAAGGGTCCGAGCCTCCCCCAAGCCCCGGCATTACCGCTCTGAACCCCGCGGTCAGCGCCGCAAAGGTCGAAATCAGGAGTGCCATGTAGAGCAGGAGGCCGATGATCCCGGTCTCGGCCGCGACCGTTATCGGCTCAGTGTGGGACTCGGTTACCGGTGCGTTCGGTCCGGACACCTCGTCCCTGAAGGACTGCGAGAAGCTCCCGGCCCCCCACCCGGCCAGCGGCCGCTCGCCGAACAGCTCGATCCCACCGGTTACGAGGTTGGCCCGGCCGCCGGTCTGGGGATTCAGGCGATCGAGATCGAGCTTGACCAGATCCCCCGCCAGGACCAGGAAGGCGAGTGCTGCAACGGCGAGGGCCACCCCGCCGACGGCCACGACCCGGAGACTCCACCTGATCGCAAACAGGACGGCAAGCCCGGCGAGCAGGGCGAGGAAGCTGGACTGGGAGAAGGTCGAAACCATCGCCAGCCAGAGCACGCCGGCGACTGCCACGAGCAGCCAGCCGGTGCGGTTCTCCCTGGTCCAGGCGAGTGCCGCGGCCACCACGGTGATCACGAGCGCCAGATACCGGCCATAGATGTTCGGGTCCCAGAAGAGCGAGTTCACCCGGAAGTAGACGTGGAACTCGTTGGTCCTGATCACGACGTCGTTCCAGAACAGCTCTCGGGTCGCGTACTGACCGAAGCCGATGGCGGCACAGATCAGGGCCTGGACGACCAGCACCACGAAGACGGCCCTCAAGGTCTCGGAGTTCCACTCGACCTCGAGAAGGAGCACGAAAAGGATCGCGAACGGGATCAGGAAGAAGCCGAGATTCTGGAGGCCCTGAGACTGGTCCGAAGACCAGATGATCGTGACCGCATAGAGAAGGATCGAGGCGGCCAGCAGTGGTCTCATCCATCCAGCCGGACCGGTCGGATCGGGCCTGTCGACCACCGATCCGCCCGCGCGGAGTCCGCCGTAGAGGAATGCCAGGGCACCGGAACCGATCACCAGATAGAGCGGCAGGAGGAGGTTGGCTTCCTCGCCACCGATCTCGAGAGGAACCCGGAATGGCAGGGCGATGATCGCCGCCACCGGGAAGGCCAGGGGCCACCTCCGGAAGGCCGA
The DNA here is from genome assembly GCA_903939845.1 of uncultured Solirubrobacterales bacterium. Lineage (GTDB taxonomy): Bacteria > Actinomycetota > Thermoleophilia > Solirubrobacterales > 70-9 > 67-14. Next base: position 117,840 of record CAJAIJ010000018.1, on the reverse strand, counting down.
GGCGAGGCCGATCAGGACCGCACCTCCGAGGACCACCGCAATGGCGATCACCAGAGGCTCGTCCCTGAGGCTGGCCACCTGACCGGCATCCCACTGGTCGGCCAACAGCAGGACCGGAGCCATGGCGAGGGCCGCGAACGTGAAGACCGCCCGATGAGCGGTCCTGCTTTCGTTCAGGGCCCAGCCTGCGAGGCCGGCCGCAAGTATCGCCAGGGCGATGAGGATCACCCGGCACCCCCCGGCTCTCCTCCGGATGCCTGGGAAACACAGCTGCCCCTGCCCGGGAAGCGGTGGAGCCTGATCTTGCCAGGGAGCCTCAGCACGCGACCGAGTTCGTTCATCGTGACCCGGACCCGATACGGCCCGGAAGGCGGCACCCGGCCGAGTTCGTTACGACCGTCCCAGAAAAGGGAGTGCTCGCGATACCTCTTGAAGAAGCGGTCCGAAGCCAGGGTCCTTACGGTCCCGCCCCTGCGGCCGACGATCTCTACATCGGCTCGATCGGTCTTGGTGGTCCTGAAGTAGATCCCCATCCGGTCACGTCGGCAGTCGCCGTTGGGACTGAACACGGTCGCCTTGACCCCGCCGGGCTTCGCTCCGAGCGCTGCGAACTCGACCCGATCGATCACCAGCGGCTCGCGCTTCAGGCGCTGCGAATAGATGAACGCCGCGACCGTCAGCAGGAAGAGGCCGGCGATGACCACCGAACCGATCCGACCGAACTGTCCGAAGCGGGACGGTCCGCTCACGGTCCCGCGATCAGCCGCTCGAGGACGGGAGGTCCGAGTGGTTGGTTCCGATGACCGCGACGACCGTCGCGTCGGGTGCAAGTTCGGCGACCGCGGTCGGTATCAACTCGGTCGACGGTGCATCGATCGCGGTCGCGACCTTCTCGGCGGCTCGGGCCTCGCCCTTGGGAAAGAAGACGACGCTTTCGGTGTAGACCTCCGGGGCGTCGGCAGTCACTCCGATCTCATAGCCCTTGGACTCCAGGAATGTCGCATATTCGGCAGCCAGGCCGGCCTCGGCCCCTCCGGTTCCATTCAGGACCGCCACGTCGACCGAACCGGGAGCTACCTTGCCGACCGCCTGCTTGCCGCCCTTGCCACCACCGCCCGAGTTCGAATCGTTGCCCTGCGAGTTGATGACCCAGGCCGCTACGGCACCGACGATGATCACCGCGGCCGCAACGACCATGATCTGGCCGCTCCTGCCGAGCCGTTGCCAGAAGGACTCCCCGTTGACCTCGCCGAACCTCCGGCTCCGACGCTCCTCGCGATCGGCGATCAGCTTGAGCTCTTCCGACCTCTCCTCGGCTACTACCTCGCTGACCTCCTTGAGCTCGGCATCCCGCTCGGGCGCCCCGCCGGCCCATTCCCTGAGCCGCCTGAGGTCGCGACCCTGGGCGATGACCAGCATCGAGAGCACGGCGACTCCGAGGATCGCTGCGATCCCGGCAAAGGCTCCAACTGTCTCGATCACGCTTCTCAAGTTCGAATGGATACGGTCAAGGGTGCTGCCGGATATCCGGACCGGGCAGTCTCGGCAGAGCCTCGGCGGCCCGGCGTCACCTACCCCGGTCGGGGAATCTTAGAGGCAGATCACCCGGCAGGCGGGCAGAAACGGAATCGGGGACGGGATCGCCGAAAATCAGTAGATCTTCGCGGCCTCGCCACCGGGCTCGTTCACGATCTCGACCACGGCTTCGGCGAGGTTCGATTCATCGCCCGTCTGGACGAAACGTTCGAGTCGGTCGAGGGTCGCCTCGACCCAGGCGGGGTCCACCGGCTCGTCACGAACGGCACGCATGATCCGCTTCGACGCCGTGGACTGAGGCCGCTCCTTCTCACCGAACAGCTCCTCATGGAGCTTCTCGCCGGGCCGAGGTCCGGTGAACTCGATCGCGATGTCCTTCTCCGGCTCGAAGCCAGCGAGGCGGATCATGTTCTCGGCCAGGTCGACGATTCGAACGGGCTCCCCCATGTCGAGCACGAAGAGGTCGCCCTTCGTCCCGCCCGTGTCGCCGGCCCGGATAACCAGCTGGACCGCCTCCGGGATCGTCATGAAGAATCTGGTCATCTCGGGGTGAGTGACCGTCACCGGCCCTCCCTGCTCGATCTGCCGTCGGAAGATGGGAACGACCGAACCTGACGATCCGAGGACGTTGCCGAACCGGACGCTGACGAAGCGGGTCTCGGGATGCCTCTCGCCGGCGGCCAGGATCGCCCATTCAGCCAGGGCCTTCGATGCTCCCATCACCGTCTTTGGCGACACGGCCTTGTCGGTCGAGACCAGGACGAACCTCTCGGCCCGGGCAGCTGCTGCCGTTTCGGCAGTGATCCTGGTGGCGATCGCGTTGTTGCGAACCGCCTCGAGCGGGTTCGACTCCATCAAGGGCACGTGCTTGTAGGCAGCCGCGTGGAACACGATGGTTGGACGGAACCGCTGCATGACCTCGAACATCCGCTCCGTCTCCTTGCAGTCGGCAAGTACTGCCTCGACCCTGCTGAAGTGACGCTCGGCGACCATCTCCCGTTCGATCTCGAACAGGTTGTCCTCGGCGTGATCCAGCATCACCAGGAGTTTCGGATCGACCCGCGCGATCTGGCGACACAGCTCCGATCCGATCGAGCCCCCGGCTCCGGTGACCAGGACGACCTGGTCCTCCAGGTAGGCACCGACCTGGTCGAGTTCGACGACCACCGGCTCACGGCCGAGGACGTCCTCGACCTTGACCTCTCGGAGCTGCTGGCTCAACTGGACTCCACCCCTGAGCAGCTCGAAGACGGTCGGAAGCGTCCGAACCCGGATCTGGCGCTCACGACAGGCGGCGACGACCTTGCCCCTGAGGGCCCCGGGAGCGGAGGGGATCGCGATGATCACTTCGTCCGGTTCGGTCTCGTCGAGGATCGACTCGATCTCGTCGGTTCCTCCGAGCACCGAGATCCCCTGGATCCGCATGCCCTTCATCGAGGCGTTGTCGTCTACGAATCCGATCGCGGTCTCGCCGATGGCCGGATTGAGTCGAAGCTCCCTGACCACCATCTGTCCGCCCTGGCCTGCGCCGACCACGAGGACCTCCCTCCCCCTCGGGATCCGGCTGCCGCGGTCCGGCCTCTCCTTGATCAGGCGAGTCACCAGACGGGAACCGGAGATCAGCATCGTGGTCAGCAGGAAGTCCATCACTGCGACCGACCGGGGAAGCGGGGTCGAGAATGGCTGCAGGAGGACGAAGGCTAGAACGAGGAGGAGGCTCGCTACCGCCACGGCCTGCAGGATCCGGAGCATGTCGCGACTGCCGATGAATCTCCACCACTTCTGGTAGAGGCCGAAGGCGTAGAAGACGGCGACCTTGCCGACCACTACGAAACCGATCGAATAGATCAGGAGATCCTGGTAGCGGGCCGGGAGGGAGCCTCCTTCGTCCAGAAACCTGAGCTGGAAAGCCAGGAACCACGCGATTGCGACCAGCACGGCATCACCGGCCATTTGCCAGAGCTGATACCTGCGTATGGCGAGGAATCGGGAACGCATCAGCGTGCCAAGTCTAGTCGCGAATAGGATCAGACCCCTCATCTTTCGGCCTTCTGACACAGGACAGGCAGTAATCCTCGGCCTGATCCAGGGGCCGACCGAGCTGCTGCCCGTATCGAGCTCGGCCCACCTGGCGATGATCCCCCGGATCGCAGGGTGGGATCGGGACGGGCTGGACCCCGAACTCCTGAAGAGCTTCGAGGTGGCACTCCACGCAGGTACCGCGCTCGCAATGGTCCTGGTGCGACGGAAGGAGCTCCGTCAGGGACTGGCCGACCTCGACGCCAGGCGGATCACGGTCATCGCCCTCTCCTTCATTCCGCCGGCCCTGGTCGGCTACCTGCTCGAGGACGAGATCGAGAATCGTCTGGGAGGACCGGTCACGACAGCGGCAGGCCTCGCGGCCGGCGCGATCCTGATGGCATTGGCCGACCTCCGACCGCAGCAGCGGGGAGAGGGCGAGGCCGGCCCGATCGACGGCCTCGCACTCGGTGTCGCCCAGGCCGCCGCCCTGATGCCGGGAGTCTCGAGGAACGGTGCCACCCTCACCGCGGCGCGCTCTCGGGGCTTCACCCGCGAGCAGTCGAACGTCCTCTCCCGGACCGTCGCCCTGCCGGTGATCGCCGGCGCCAGCCTGTTGAAGGCAACCCGCCTCGCCCGCCGGGGAGTGGACCGGCGCCAGGTCCGGTGGCTCGGACTCGGGTTGGCGACTTCCTTCATTTCGACCGCGGCCTTCAGTCGCCTGATCGCACAGGTCGAACGCGACCGTCCGCTCTGGCCGTGGTCGGCCTACCGGATCGCGCTCGCCGCCCTGATCATCGCGCGCCTCGGGCCGTCTGCCAACCGCCGGTCCGATGTTGTTGAATCGGTCGCGATGGATTCCGCCTCGAGCCGTCCCGCCCAGCCTGCCTCTCCGTCCGGAGACCCGACTCAATGAGCGACGGTGCGGAGGACGCCTATGGGAGGGCCGGAGTAAGCCAGAGCACGGCCGACGTCGCGGTTGCCCGCCTCGTGGCCGCGCTCTCCAGGGCCGACCTCGGACGCCCTTCCCGGCAGGTCGACCTGAAGGGCCACTACGCGGCGGTGATCGCCCTCGACGGCACCACCGGCATCGCCCTCTCGACCGACGGCGTCGGCACCAAGCTGCTCGTAGCCGAGCAGATGAACCGCTACGACACGGTCGGCATCGACTGCATCGCGATGAACGTCAACGACATCATCTGCGTCGGTGCCGAACCGCTGGCCATGCTCGACTACCTGGCCGTCGAGACCGCCGATCCAGACCAGTGCGAGCAGATCGGTGTCGGCCTTGCCCGGGGCGCCGAGCTTGCCGGGATCGAGATACCGGGCGGGGAGCTCGCTCAGATCGGCGACCTGGTCAAGGGTTTCGACATCGCCGGTGCCTGCTTCGGGACGGTCGCGCTCGACTCAGTCATCGACGGGTCGGGGGTAGTCCCCGGCGACACGATCATCGGGATCCCGTCCTCCGGAATCCACTCCAACGGCTACACGCTCGCGCGCTCGGCCCTCGACGGACTGTCGCTGGATGACGATCGCCTCGGGCGGCCTCTCGGCGAGGTGCTGCTGGAGCCGACCGCGATCTACGTGAAGGCGGTGCTCGAGCTGATCGAGTCGCCGGTGGCCGTCCACGGTCTGGCCCACATCACCTCCGGCGGACTCGACAACCTGCTCAGGCTGAAGGCCGATGTCACCTATGAGATCGACGACCCACTGGAACCCCAGCCAGTCTTCTCCCTGATCGCCGAGCTCGGCTCGGTCCCCGAAGACGAGATGTACGAGGTCTTCAACATGGGGTGCGGTTTCTGCTGTGTGGTTCCGGCAGACGACGAAGAGGCCGCTCTCGCCGTGATCGAAGTTCACCATCCGGGCTCTCGCCGAATCGGAACCGTCGTCGACGGCCCGCGAGCGGTCCGGAGAACCGGTGCCTGACCGATCTCCGGCCTCATTCCATCGGCAGGTTCGGTTTCGGAGCGGGCCGGACCCCCGGGCGATCTGCCGCGCTGGGTAGGCTCAAGGGTCGATGGCTGAAGTTTTCGGGACTCGGTAAGGGAATGCGCAGGGGTGCAACAAGACACCGGCATCGGGTGACGGCCCGGTGACTCACCCTCCTGCCAGCGCCCAGATGATCGGTACGGTCCTGTCGAACAGGTACCGGCTCGAGGCGAAGCTGGGCAGTGGCGGGATGTCGACCGTCTTCCTCTCCCGGGACGAGGTGCTCGACAGGGCGGTGGCGGTCAAACTGATGCACGAGGGGATGATCGGAGACCCCGATCAGCTCGAGCGGTTCAACCAGGAAGCAAGGGCCGTCGCAAAGCTCTCGAACCCGAACGTAGTCGCCGTGATCGACGCCGGCGAGGACGGGGGGCGACCGTACATCGTCTTCGAATACGTCAAGGGCGAGACGCTGAAGCAGAGGATCGGTCGGATCGGGGCGCTTGACGCCACCGAGGCGCTGGCCTACGCGATCGAAGTCGCTCAGGCCCTCGAGGTAGCCCACGACCGGGGGATGGTCCACAGAGACGTCAAGCCCCAGAACGTCCTGATCGATTCCACCGGCCGGGCGAAGCTGACCGACTTCGGGATCTCCCGACAGCTCGATGAAGAGGGCATGACGGGTGAGGGCAAGGTGATCGGGACGACCGACTACGTGGCCCCCGAACAGGCGATGGGTCAGCCGGTCGACCCGCGATCCGACGTCTACTCCCTCGGGATCGTGCTGTTCGAGATGCTGACCGGGGACGTTCCGTTCCGGGCCGACAGCCAGGTCGGAGTCGCGATGAAACACATCGGGGAGGAGATCCCGGACGTCCAGAAGATTCGCCCCGACGTCTCGGCGGCGACGGCCAGCACGATCGATCGCGCTACCGCGAAGGAACCCGGGGAGCGCTACCAGAACGTCTCCGACATGGCGGACGAGATGCGAGCCGCCCTCGAAGTGGAGGCAATCCGCCAGGGCGGCACCGGCAGCGAAGCGACTTCGATCCTCGACGCAGTGCCTCCTCCGGCACGACAACTGCCGACTGCCAGGACCAGTCCCTGGCCAGCAGCCTTGATGCTGCTGATCGCGCTGGTGATCGCGGCCGGCTCGGCCTGGGTCATCGCGCGTGACGAGCCATCACCGGGAGGGGACGGCAGCGCGCCCGAATCGACGATCCCGATCGTGACGGTCGAGGATTTCGACCCGGAAGGGGATCTGGTCGAACACCCCGAGGAGGTGTCGCGGGCGATCGACGGTGACCGGACTACTTCGGCCTGGACGAGCGAGACCTACCAGACCAACAGCTTCGGCCTGAAGTCTGGCGTCGGCCTGGCACTGGACACGGGTCGACCGGTCACTGCCAAGGCGATCGACCTGACCACACCGACACCTGGCTGGTCGCTCGAGATCTACGCCTCCAACGATCCCAGGCCGGACGATGTCTCGAGCTGGGATGCGATCGGCAGCTCGCCATCGGTCAGCCAGAGTCAACGGATCGAACTGGTCGCCCCCCGGCCGTACCGGTACTTCCTGCTCTGGGCGACGACTCCGGTCGAGTCCGGCAACGGCTACGGCGTCGCGATCTCGGACGTCAAGATCATCGGCTGAGAACTACCTGGCCGTCCCGGCCTAGAAGGAGTGGGTCCCGGCCTCGCGAGCGCGATCCATCGCCAACTCGACCAAACGGGTCAGCAGATCGGGGTATGCCAGTCCCGATGCCTCCCAGAGCCGGGCATAGACCGACATGTCGGTGAAGCCCGGGATCGTGTTCACCTCGTTGAGCAGGACCCGACCATCCGACTCGACGAAGAAGTCGCACCTCGCCATCCCGGAGCAGCCGGCGAGTGCGAAGACCTCGATCGCCAACGCCCTGAGTCTCCGCTCGACCTCGGGTTCGAGTGCAGCCGGCACCTCGAGCCTCATCGCTCCTTCGCTGTACTTGGAATCGAAGTCGTACCACTCGGCATCGATGACGATCTCGCCCGGAACCGAGACTTCGGGTGCCCGGTTGCCGAGAACCGAGACCTCGATCTCCCGTCCCCCGCTGTTGGCCTCGACGATCACGCGAGGGTCGTGTGCCTCGGCCTCGGCAACTGCATCGAGAAGCTCCTTCTCCCCGCCCTCGACCCTGGTGATCCCAACGCTCGACCCGAGCCTCGACGGCTTCACCCAGAGCGGGCCCTCGAGCGCCAGGGCCTGCGCCACCCAGTCCTCGGTTCCGACCTCGACGAAGCCGACCTGGTCCATGCCCTGACTCCGGCAGAGCCTCTTCAGGGTCAGCTTGTCCATGCAGACTGCCGAGGCCAGCACATCGGAGCCGACATAGGGGACCCCGACCGTCTCCAGCGCTCCCTGAACCGAACCGTCCTCCCCGAACGGCCCGTGCAGGACCGGAAAGACGACGTCCACCTGATCGATCCCGCCGCCCGGCAGGAGGGAAACCGGGCCATCCGGCCCGTTCCATCGGCCATCTCTCCCGACGGTGATCTCGGTGACCCTGAAACCGGCTGCATCCAGACCGGCAGCGACGGCTTTGCCGGAGAGCAAAGAGATCTCGTGCTCGCTGGACCTGCCGCCCTCGAGCACGGCCACCGCCGGACGAATGGGATCGGTCACGGTGAGTAGACCCCCACGGTGAGGGTGATGGTGGTTCGCGGGGACACCTTCTCCCCGCCCCCGGGCGATTGATCGATGACCCGTCCATCCTGGGGAAGGATCGTGGTCGGTTCCTCGACCACGGTCGCGATCAGGTCGGCCCCCCGGATCGCCGAGACGCCGTCACTTCGAATCTGTCCGACCACGTTCGGGACGGTCACCTCCGTCACGTCGGGACCCGACGAGACCGTTACCTCGACCGTGCTCCCGGGATCGACCTCGGTGCCGGCATCAGGGGACTGGGCCGTGACCTCCCCGGTCGGCCGGTCGCTTGCCTCCTCGGTCACCGAGATCTCGAGTCCGAGTGCCGACAGCTGCTGTCTGGCGGCCTCCGAGGTCAAGCCGACGACCGGTGGCACGACCACCTGTGAAGGGCCGGACGAAACGGTCAGGGTGACCCGGGAGCCGAGTCGGACCCGTTCACCGGCCGGCGGGTCGGTTCCGGTCGCCTGGCCTTTCGGATAGTCGGAGGAAGGGCTTTGCGTCACGTCCACCTCGAGTCCCTCTGCCTCGAGCCGGTCCTGAGCCTCACTCCGTGGGAGGCCGGCGACATCCGGGACCTCGACCTGACCGGGGCCGCCGCTGACCTCGATGTCGATCTCGGGGTTCGAACAGAAGTAGCCGAAGATCGCACAGTCCCGGGACGACTCCCCCCGCGGATCCTGGGAGACGACCTGATTCGGCGGGGCCTGTGACTTGATGCGTTTCACGGTGTCGACCTGGAAGCCGCTCGAGGAAAGCGTGTTGATGGCTCGGTCCTGGGTCAGACCGACGATGTTCGGGACCTGAACCGTGTTGTCCCGGAGCATCCCCCAGGCAACAAGGGCGAGCAGGGCCAGCGCGATCGCTCCGACGATCATCGGCCACTTCTTCCTTTCGGGCGCCGGAGAGCCCCCGGTCGGATCGAGCATCGCCGCATCGAGCGCCGCGATGAACTCGTCGGAGTCCCTGAACCGCATCGACGGTTCCCTCTGAAGGGCCTTCATCACGACGGCATCGAGGGCCGGGGATACCTCCAGGTTCAGGTGGCTGGGAGGGATCGGCTGCTCGGAGATCTGCTTGAGGGCGATGGCCACGGGGCTGTCCCCCTCGAACGGAACCCTGCCGGTCAGGCACTCGTAGAGGATCACTCCGATCGAATACAGGTCGGAGCGGGGGCCCACGTCGAGTCCTTCGGCCTGCTCGGGGGAGAGGTATGCGGCCGTTCCGACCACCATCCCGGCTTCGGTCAGATCGGGAGCGCCGGCCCTGGCTATCCCGAAGTCGGTGACGACCGCCTTGCCGGAGTCCTCGACGATCACGTTCAGAGGCTTGAAGTCACGGTGGACCACGCCGTGTGCGTGGGCGAACCCGGCTCCCTCGAGGATCTGCCGGACGATGTCGACCGACTGGTCGACCGTGAGGCCCTGATTGATCAGTTCCCTGAGCGTTCGGCCGCGGATCCAGGCCATCGCTATGTAATAGGTGTCGTCGACCTGCCCACGGTCGAAGATGGGGACGATGTTGTTGTGCTGCAGGGCTGCGGCCGACTCGGCCTCCCTGCGGAAGCGATCGATGAACTGCGGGTCACCGGCGAAGTGTCCGTGCAGGACTTTCAGCGCCACGTGGCGTGAGAGCTCGAGATCCTCGGCAAGCCAGACTTCGGCCATCCCGCCAGAGCCGATCGGCGACAGGATCCTGTACCTGTCGTCGAGGAGATCGCCCTCCTTGATCCTCATCCCCGTCCTCGAATCATCGATCTTCCGCCTCGTCCAATGCCTGTCGTCAATCGGTAAGAGCCTGCATCACGCCGGCCGCTATCGGTGCCGCAACGCTACCGCCGGTACCGGTTGTGCACTCCACCGTCGCCGCGACCGCAATCTCGGGGTCGTCGGCCGGCGCGAACCCGATGAACCAGGCCTGATTGGGAAGGCCTTCACACTCGGCCCTTCCCGGCACCTCTGCGGTGCCGGTCTTTCCGGCAACGTCGATTCCCGAGAGGGCGGCGGCGGTGCCGGTCCCTTCCGAGACGACATCCGTCATCGCCTCAGTCAGCTCGCCCGCGGTCGCCGCACTCATGACCTCGGACTGGCGCTCCGGCTCCATCCTCGCCGTCACCCGTCCGTCGGCATCGCGAACGGTCGTCCAGATCCGGGGCTCGATCAACACACCGTCATTGGCCACGGCAGCAGCGACTTCGGCCATCTGGAGAGGCGTCACCAACAGCCTCTCCTGCCCGATCGCGATCCTGGCCACGTCGACGCCGTCGGACGAATCCACGAGTGACCCTCCTTCGAAGACACCACTGACCGAGAGCTCGTCCCTCGGCAGGTCGATCCTGGGCTTTGCGTTGAACCCGAACCTGTCCATGTACTCGAACATCGTGTCGGAACCGACCGTCTCGCCGAGGGTGGCGAAGAAGGTGTTTGCCGAGTTGGTGAGTGCCGTCTGGACGTCGATCTGGCCGAACGACGCTCCGCCGAAGTTCGAAAGGGGCTGACCCTGGATGGTCAGGGTCGAGGGGGAGTCGATCAGGGTGGTGGAGTCGATCGCCCCGCTGTCGAGGGCCGCCGCCGCAGTGACGACCTTGAAGGTCGAACCGGGCGGATACTGGCCCTGTGTCGCCCGATCGAGCAGGGGAGCCGAGGAGTCGCCATTGAGTTCGGGCAGGCTCTCCGGAACGAGATTCGGATCGTAGGTCGGCAGGCTCGCCGCAACACGGACCTTGCCGGTATCGGGTTCGATCGCGACCACCGATCCCCCCTGCCCGGCCAGGAGGTCGAAGGCCGTCTGCTGGGCGTCGGCGTCGAGGGCGGTCGTGATCGACTTGCCGACCGGCGTGGCCCCGGTCAGCTGGTCGATCAGGGAGTCGACCTCGGAGTCTTCCCCGGTGAGGGTCTCGTTGTGGTACCGCTCGAATTCCGAATTGCCCTGCTCGGCGAAGCTGTATCCGATCGGGTGGCCGAAGAGCCCGCCGAGCGGGTAGTCGCGGACGAACCGCCTCGACTCGCCCCTGCCTACCGGGTTCGAAACCGCGATGACGGTCCCGTCCGAAGTCCGGATGGTTCCCCTCTTGACCTTCTGGGCCTCGAACAGCGGTCGCTTGTTCGCCTGCTCTCCGCGAAGCTCCTCGGCCCTGACCACGGTCCACCAGGCGGTGAAGCCGGCAAGGATGACGAACAGGACGGTGATCACACCGAAGAGGCGGGAGATCCGATCGTTCACGGGGCCACCTCCCTCGCTCTCCTTCTGGCCCGATCCGACACCAGCAGGAGGAGCGCGAGGAGGATGAAGTTGGCGACGATCGAGCTTCCCCCGTAGGAAACCAGGGGCAGGGTTACCCCGGTCAGCGGGATCACCCTCGTCACGCCGCCGATGATCACGAAGGCCTGGAAGGCGAAGACGGCGGTCAGTCCGGTCGCCAGGAGCTTCGAGAAGCCGTCCTCGGCCAGTATCGCCGTCTTGAAGCCCCTCGCCGCAAACAGGAGGTAGATCGAGATCACCGCGATGCCTCCGGCGAGGCCGGTCTCGGAGACGATCATCGTGTAGATGAGGTCGGTATGGGCGGCCGGAACGAGGGCGTCGTTGGTTCCGGGAATGACGAACAGGGACTGTGCGAACCCGGCCCCGAAAAGCCCGCCGTCAGCCTGGGCGAACATGGACTGCAGCACCTGATAGCCGGCTCCCCCGGGATCGGACCAGGGGTCGAGCCAGATGTCGACTCTGTCGGTCACGTGGCCGACCGTGTTGTAGAAGAACCAGGCGCCGAGGAAGAACATCGCCACCCCGACCACGACGAAGGAGAGCCTGCCGGTCGCGACGTACAGCAGGGCGAGGAAGGCCGCGAAGAACATCAGCGAGCTGCCGAGGTCCCGGATGAAGACGAGCATGAACATCGAGACGCCCCAGACCAGGAGGAGCGGTCCCAGGTATTTGAGGGGGGGCAGAGTCAGGCCGAGGATCCGGCGGGCCTTGACTATCAGTAGTTCCCTCGTCTCCCAGAGGTAGCCGGCAAGGAAGACGATGATCGCGATCTTGGCCAACTCGGCGGGCTGGAACCCGATCGGGCCGATCCGGACCCCGAGCCAGGCCCCGTTGACCTGCTCCCCGATCAACGGGAGCCGGGGGGCGAGCAACAGCGCGATCCCGACCAGGGCGATCGTGTACTTGTAACGCTCGAGAGCGGAGTAATCGCGCAGGAAGGTGATCACGGCCGCAAAGAAGGCCAGCCCCACCACGAACCAGTTGGCCTGATCGCGGGCCAGATCGCGGGCCAGCTCCGAGTCGAGCCGATAGATCATGATCAGGCCGATCGCCGTCAGGAGCGCCATCAGCGGGAAGAGAAACGGATCGGCGTCGGGCAGCCTGACCCGAATGAAGATGTGGGCCAGCAGGCAGATCGCGAGGAAGTAGAGCCCGTAAGACAGGCTGAGGTCGGAGAGGCGGTCCTCGCTCTGGGCGAAGACGGCTGCGAAGCCGATCGTGACCAGAACGGCCACCGGCAGCAGAGCTACGAGCTCCCGGTTACGTGCGGCCGCCCTGATCACCGTGCCGACTCGATGCCCTTCTCCTCTTCGATGTCACGAATCAGGTCCACGGCGTCCGTCTCCGACCTCAGCTTGTGGCCGGTCACGACTTCCTGCCTCCCCGGCGGCAGCTCCGAGGTCTGGACCGCAGTCGAGTAGCTGAGCTCGTAGAAGGACTCTCCGAACGGAAGCTCGTAAGGGAGGCCCCTGTAGAGGGCGACGCGGCCGGCGTCGTCGGTGCCGAGGAACCAGACCTGCCTGGAGCCGATCCAGAGGCCGAGACCCAGGAGGGCAATGACGGCCACCGTCGCGAGTGCTCCTGCGACCCACTTCACCGCCCGCCGGCCGCCCGATGGCCTTGCGACAGCCGCTCCCGGGGCGGTCGGTCGATCGGGGGGCACCGGAGGGCCGGACTTCGGCAGCGGCGCCGACGGATCCTCCACCTGGAAGAGGACGGCCGTGATGTTGTCCCGGCCGCCGGCGGCGTTGGCCGCTTCGATCAAGTGCCTGATGGCGCCATCGAGGCTGTCGGCCGAGACGATCACCTGTTTGATCGAGTCGTCGTCGAGCATCGAGGTGAGGCCGTCCGAGCACAGGAGGAAGAGGTCGCCGGGCTCGGCCGGAACGGACTGAATATCCACGTCGACGTTCGCTTCCGGACCGAGGGCTCTGGTGATGATCGATCGCTGGGGATGGTCCTCGGCCTCGGCAGCCGTGATCTGACCTCGTCGACGCATCTCCTCCACCAGAGAGTGGTCCCTGGTCAACCTCTGGATGATCCCGTCCCGGATCCGGTAAGCCCTCGAATCCCCGACGTGGCCGATCACGACCCTCTCGCCCGGGGTGTCGACCAGGGCTGCGGTGATGGTCGTCCCCATTCCGGCGAGATCGGGATCGGAGTGGGCCTGATCATGAATCACCCTGTTGGCAACCTGGATCCTGTCGGTCAGAACCTCCTCGAGAACTCCCTCGGGGAGACCCTCCTCGAAGGCCCTCACCGCCGTCTGGGAGGCGACCTCGCCGGCCTGCGCCCCTCCCATCCCGTCAGCGACGACGAACAGCGGAGACCGCGCCAGCATCGCATCCTCGTTGGCCTGACGCTGGCGACCGGTATCGGTCCTCTCGAAGTGGGCAGCTACGCGGATCAACTGCCCCTCCCTCCGGTCTCGAAGCGGAAGGTCGTGTCCCCGATCCTGATCCTCGATCCATCGGCGAGTTCGGTCTCGCCGAAGACCGGCGCGCCATTGAGCAATGTCCCGTTGGTCGAGCTCATGTCCTCGACGAAGAATCTTTCGCCACGCGGATGCACGCGAGCATGGATGCCGGATGCGTAGCCGTCGGAGAAGCTGATCTCGGCATCGGAAGATCGGCCGAGGGTGGCGCCGCCGAACAGGTCGAACCTGGTCCCCGGCGCAAGTCCGCCACCCTCCTCGACCACGAGCCAGGCCTCCCTGTTCCCACCCGGAGAGGCTCCGATCGTTCGGTCATGCCCGGAGGAGCTCCGGGCCACGAAAAGGTCCTTGCGGGCGCTGCGGGCGATCCAGAAAAGGTAGAGGAAGAGGATCGCGAGAAACGCGAACTTCAGGGCTACGGCTATCGGTTGAATGTCCATGCCGAGTCGAATTCACCCTTCGAGGTGGAAGATTGCCGTCGAGGTCCCGAGCGTGACCCGATCGCCGTCCCGGAGACGGGCCGAGCTGACGACCCTGCCGTTCACCTTCACGCCGTTGGTGGAGCCGAGGTCGACCACGTGCCACTCTCCGCCCTGCATCCTGAGTTCGGCATGACGGCGTGAGACGTTCGGGTCGGACAGGACGACCTCGCACTCGTCGGACCGACCGACCACCGAGGGATCGGCCTCGAGGATCAGCCGCCTTCCCTCTACCTCGAGCACTCCCCGCGCTGTCGGCAGGGTCGGCTCGGGTGCCTCGGGAGCGGGTGGCGGCACCTTGTAGACCATCGTCCGGCCTTCCTCGGCCTGACGTGGCCCTTCGCCCTCCCGGGCGGGTGCCTTGACCATTCGGGCCTGAATGCCGAACTCCCCTAGCCGAAGCCGTTCATCAGTGCTGAACATGATCTCGGGCCGCGTCATCAACTCATATCCCTTGTCGCGAGCGTGTTCGAGCAGATAGGCCGAAAGCTCCTGGGCGAGCGACCCTTCGTATCCCTCGAGCTTTTCGTGATCGGCAGACGAGAGGTAGACCGTGTACTCGTTCGGAACATAGACGCGGGCGACCGAGGCCGTCCGGTGCGAGTCCATCTCTTTCGCCAGCTTTCGTGCGATCTCGATCGGCTGGACCTCGGAGCTGAAGGCGCGGCTGAAAACCCCCTGGACCAGGCCTTCGAGCCGGGCCTCGAGACTCCTGAAGACACTCACGACCGCCACATCCCTGAATTCGGGCCGGCGGCTGGCTCAGACGACATCGTGGACACCTTCTGATCCTACGGCAGCCCCGAGGTCCTCATGTTGCCGGAATCGGGCTTTCCTGTGTCTGATGCGATCGACCAGATAGCCCGTTACGCCGGCGATAACGACCCAGACGACTGCGGTCACCAGAACAGACGGTGTGGTCAGGGTCGGAATCAGGATTTCGCTCAGGAACGCTCCTGTCGATCCGGCCCAATCGTCCCCGGCTCGGGGGATGTCTCCGGCCAGGAGCTTTCTTCCCGTAGCGGCCTCGAGGAAGGCCGTGGTAGCCAGTGCGGCGAGTGCGACCGCGGCCCTCTCCCTGAAATCGCGCCCTGCAGCAGCAAGGAAGGGGATTCCGGGGGCGAGGCCGATCAGTCCAGCGGCCGGAGCGAGAGGGACTGACCCGAGACTCCAACCCTCTCCCCTGACGACCAGCGCGACCGGGAGTCCGACGAGGGCCAGACCCAGGGCCGCGCCCGGAAGATCGAGCGCGAACAGCAGCCAGGCGGCCAGGCCGACCACTCCCGTGAGGAACCCGAGTCGCGGCCTGACCAGAGTGGCAAGACCAACGATGAGTGCGCCGAGCCCTATCGAGGCGTAATCCACGGCGACAGATCCGGCCGCACTGACGCCCTGTGCGTATGTGGCACTCATCCCGACCGCGACCGAGGCGCCGAACAGGATCGCGAGCGGTGCTCTGGCTAGCCACGGTCCGCCCGGCACAAGGGTGCCGAAGCGCGCGCCCGAGCCGAGGTCGGCGGAGCCATCCGGTCGAGCGGTATCGAGCTGGCGGGCGGTCCGCCCGATCCCATCGGCGAGCTCGCTTGCGGTCGGCCGGTGATCGGGATCGAGTTCGAGACATTCGTCGATCAGATCGGCCAGCTCGACCGGCAGGTCCGGACGGTAGGCCGAGATGGGCGGCAGGTCGCGATCGAGCGCCCTGACGGTTTCGGATGGAGTGGACCCCTTCCTCGGGTTCAGGCCGGTCAGGGCTTCGAACAGGACGAGGCCGAGAGCGAACACGTCTGCAGGGGGGCCGGCCTCCCGGCCCTCGGCCTGCTCGGGGGCCATGTAGGCCAGGGTGCCGAGAACATCGCCGGTCCGCGTCAGCTCGTCGAGGTCCGTCAGCCGGGCAACGCCGAAGTCCATCAGCTTGGCTCCCCCGGTCCCATCCGGGCTGATCAGGTTCGACGGCTTCAGATCCCTGTGTACGACGCCGCGGGAGTGAGCGTGGTCGAGGCTCGAGGCCACCTCGGTCCCGATTTCGCCGATTTCGCGGTCGCTGAGCATGTCGCGATCGATGAGCTCCCGAACGGTCCGGCCCTCGACCAGCTCGCTGACCAGAAACGCCCTGCCGCCCTCGGGTCCCAGTTCGTGATGGACGAACTCGAACAGCGTGACGATTCCCGGGTGGTTGAGCCTGGCCGCGGCCTGCGCCTCCCGTCGCGTTCGGGTTCCGGAGCCGGGGCCGGTCTCTACGACCTTGACCGCAACCTCGCGCTCGAGGCGGAGGTCCCAGGCGCGGTAGACGGTCCCGAAGCCTCCGCTTCCGAGTACTTCGCCGATCTCAAACCTGTTCATGACCGTAGTTCCAACCATCGAAACGCTGTTTTCGACGCCGAATGCGGCGCACCTCTGGCTGGTTCCACGGTGTCAGAGGGCTTTCTGGTGCCCCGCTGTCGCCGGAAGGGGATAGATTCACGATGCCGAACCCCCTTCGGAGCTCCACCATGGACGATTTCTTCGAACCAGACGATCCGACCGCCGAGGTCCCAGCCGAGCCCGACCCTCCCCGGAGGAGGAGGGCCCCCGGGAAGGCCCGCCGCGAGATGGACCCCGAGGAGCGCAAGCGCCTTCTGATCCGTCGCGGTGTGGCACTGGGCGTCGGAATCCTAGTTCTACTCCTGCTCGTGCTCGGGGTCAGGAGCTGTCTCGATGCCCGCAAGAACCGCTCCCTCGAGGCCTACGCCGGAGATGTCGCCCAGCTGACCGACGAGACGAACGCTCTCGGCCAGTCGATGTTCGAGATGCTCGACGACCCGGGCGAGCTCTCCGTGACCGAGTTCACCGGCGAGATCGAGACCGACCGCAACGCGATGGACGGCTTCCTGAGCCGAGTCGAGAAGCTGGGCGTCCCCGATGACATGAAGGCAGCCCAGCAGGACCTTCTTCTCACGTACCAACTCAGGTCCAGCGCAATGGGCGAGATAGCGACGGCGATGCCCACGGCTCTCGGTGACGAGGGGAGCGAACAGGCGATCACGAACATCGCAGGGCAGATCCAGGCCCTCGTCGCGGCAGACGTGATCTACAACCGGGTCGCCCGCCACAAGGTCGACGCCGAGATAGTCGCGGCAGGAGCGAGCGCGCCCGAGCTTCAGAGGTCAACCTTCGTTCCGAGGCCGACGTTCTGGTCGGATCCCGCAAATGTCGAGGATGCGCTGGCAGGCGTCAGCGGCGCTCCCCGGGAGGCCGATGACGATGCCATCCACGGTACGGGGATCGCGTCGGTCGCAATCGGGGGCGTGGCTCTGGATTCCAGCGTCGCGAACACCGTCGCAGCCGGCACCGACCCCACGGTCGAGGTATCGGTCCAAAACCAGGGCGGCGCCGAGGAGACGGACGTCACCGTCTCGGTATCGGTCGACGGGGGAGGCACGGTCGAGGAGACCATCTCCTCGATAGCGATCGGCGAGACTCAGGTCGTATCGCTGACGCTCGATCCGGCTCCGGTCGGTGAGGTGACGATCGAGGTATCGGTCGCCCCGGTCCCGGGCGAAGGCCTGACCGACAACAACGAAGACAGCTACACGGTCACCTTCGAATAGGGTCGGCCGACGATGCGAGTCGCCTACCTCGGGCCGGCAGGCACCTTCAGCGAAGAAGCGGTCCGAGCCTCGGGGTTCGGGGGGACCGACCTAGAGGGGATCCCCTGCGACACAATCCCGGAGGCGATCGAAGCCGTCGGAGGGGGTCGAGTCGACCGGGCAATGCTGCCGCTGGAGAACTCGATCGAGGGTTCGGTCCGCACCACCATGGATTCCCTGCTCGAACAGGCTGACCGTGTGTCGATCACGGCCGAGTTCCGGCACCCGATCCGTTCGGCCCTGATTGCCAGGACCGAACTCCGGCTCGACGAGATTTCCAAAGTCATCTCCCACCCACAGCCATTGGCCCAGTGTTCGAGGTTCCTCCGCGCCGAGATGCCCGGAGCCGAACTACTGGTGGCGGGCAGCACGAGCTCCGCTGTTCGCGAGGTCTCGGAGAGCAGCGAGCCGATCGCTGCGCTCGGTCCCTCGACGGCAGCCGGGATCTACGGCTGCGTGGTCCTGAAAGAGGACATCGAGGACGAGTCCGGGAACGAGACCCGCTTCATCTGGATAGCCCCTTCGGCCGACACCGACGCATCGGCCACCGCAGACGCGGGCGACTGGAAAACGACGCTCGTCTTCTCCGAGCTGGGCGCCGACCACCCCGGAGCACTCGTGGACGCCCTGGTCGAGTTCTCCAGCAGAGAGGTCAACCTGGTCCGGATCGAGTCCCGGCCCTGGAAGAAGCAGCTCGGCCGCTACCTCTTCTACATCGACGTCGAGGGCCGGGAGGACGATCCCCTCGTAGCCGAGGCTCTCGAGGAACTCAGGCAGAAGGCCGGGATGGTGAAGGTCCTCGGCACCTACCCCGCCTGGTCCGACGACTGAAGACCCCGGACCGGAACACCGCCGCCCGGTAAGCCGGCCTCGGCCCTACTCTTCGGCCGGGACCTCTTCCGAAATCTCCTGCTGGGCGTCGTCGGGGCCTTCGGCCTCATCGGCGTCCCCGACGTCGTCGGAGTCCGACTCGACCACCAGGGCCACAGCACTGATCCGGTCGCCGTCCTTTACGTTCATGACGGTCACACCCTGGGTCGCCCTGCCGGTCCTGCGGATCTCACCGGCAGAGGTTCTCTGGACCATGCCGTTCTCGGTGATGAAAAGGAGCTCCTGGTGCTCCCTGACGATCAGAGCCCCGGCCAGTCCCCCCTTCTTCTCGGTCAGCTTGGCGGTCAGCACGCCCTTGGTGCCGCGATTTTTCACCGGATACTCGGCCAGTGCGGTCCGCTTTCCGAAGCCGTTCTCGGTGACGACCAGAAGCTCGGAGTCATCCCTTGCGACGTTCAGTGCGAGCACCTTGTTTTCCTTCTGGGACACGTTCATCCCGCGAACCCCGCTCGTCCCGCGCCCCATCGGCCTGATCTGATCCTCATGGAACCTCGAGGCATGGCCCGACTTCGAGACCAGAAGGAGGTCGTCTTCACCCGAGGTCAACTGAACCCCGACCAACTCGTCGCCCTCCCGGATCTTGATCGCGATTATGCCGTCGGCTTCGATCCGGGTGTTGTAGTCGCCGAACTCCGTCTTCTTGACCTGACCCTCTGCGGTCGCGAAGGCCAGATACCTGTTCTCCTTGAACTCCCTGGTCGGGATCACCGCCATCACCCTCTCGCCCTCACGGAGAGGCAAGAGGTTGACGAGGGCGCTTCCCCGTGCCGTACGTAACCCTTCCGGCAGCTCGTAGACCTTCTTTCGGTAAACCTTTCCGAAGTTCGTGAAGAACAGTAGGTAGTCGTGGGTCGAGCAGATGTGGAGGTGCTCGATGTAGTCGCCCTCCTTGAGGTTCATGCCGGTCACGCCGACTCCGCCTCGTCGCTGCTTGCGGTAGGAGTCGACCGGGAGCCTCTTGACGTAGCCGGACTTGGTCAAAGAGATGACCATCTGCTCCTCGGCGATGGTGTCCTCCACGTTGACGTCCCCTCCGAAGGGCTCGATCGCGGTCCTGCGATCGTCCCCGTGCGTCTCGAGCAGTTCGAGCAGTTCGGACTTGACCAGTCCGTAGACCCTGTCTTCGTCGCCGAGTATCTCCCGAAGCCCTGCGATGAGCTCCATCAGCTCGTCGTGCTCGGCCTTGATCTTGTCCGACTCGAGGGCGGTCAGCCGCTGCAGGCGCATGTCCAGGATCGCCTGCGCCTGCTCACGGGTGAGCTCGAACTCCGAGATCAGGCCCTCCCTCGCCATGTCGGGGTCGTTCGACCCCCTGATCAGGGCGATTACGGCATCGAGATTGTCGAGGGCGATGAGAAGGCCCTTGAGGATGTGTGCTCTTGCCTCGGCCCGGGCAAGGCGGAACTGGGTCCGCCGGGTCACGACCTCGCGCTGGTGCTCGACGTAATGCGAAACGACCTCGCGCAAGCCCAGGGTCTTCGGGACCCCGTCGACCAGAGCGACCATGTTGACGCCGAAGGAATTCTGGAGCTGGGTCTTCTTGAAGAGGTTGTTCAGGACGACGTTCGGAACGGCGCCCCGCTTCAACTCGATCACGACCCTCATCCCGGAGCGATCGCTCTCATCCCTGAGGTCGGAGATCCCGTCCAGCTTCTTGTCACGGACCAGGTTCGCGATCTTCGAGATGAAACCGGCATCACCGCCCTTCTTGACCGTGAAGGGGAGCTCGGTGACTATCAGAGCCTCTTTGCCGCCCTTGAGCGGCTCCGAATGGACCTTGCCCCTGACCAGGATCGAGCCACGTCCGGTCTCGTAGGCCTCCCGGATACCCCCAGGGTCCATGATCCCGCCACCCGGGAAATCGGGACCCTTTATGTGTTTCATCAGGCCCTCCGTGCCGATATCGCGATCGTCGATGAAGGCCGAGACCGCCGCAGCAACCTCGCCGAGGTTATGGGGCGGGATGTTGGTGGCCATTCCGACCGCGATTCCTGCCGCACCATTGACGAGCAGGTTCGGGAAGCGCGAAGGGAGGACCAGGGGCTCGCGCTGAGATCCGTCGTAGTTGGGACCGAAATCGACCGTGTCGGAATCGATGTCCCTGAGCATCTCCGTGGCCAGACGGGTCAGCCTCGCCTCGGTGTATCTCATCGCGGCCGCCGAGTCGTCGTCGATCGAGCCGAAGTTGCCCTGTCCGTCGGCGAGCGGGTAGCGGAGGGAGAACTCCTGCGCCATCCTGACCAGCGTGTCGTAGATGGATGCGTCGCCGTGGGGGTGGTACTTACCCATCACCTCGCCCACGATGAATGCACACTTCCTGTAAGCCCGGTTCGGCTGCAGGCCGAGATCGTGCATGGCGTAGAGCACGCGTCGATGCACAGGCTTCAGCCCGTCCCTGACGTCGGGAAGGGCCCTGCCAACGATCACGCTCATGGCGTAATCGATGTAGGAGGACCTCATCTCGAGCTCGAGCTCGCGGTCCTCGATCCTGCCGGTCAGAGCCTCAAGAGCCACGATTCACCGCCCCTGACCCATGGGGTCCGTGAAGAACAGGTACTCAGACATCGAGATTGTCGGCCTCCCTCGCGTAGGTCTCGATGAAGTCTCGCCTTGGCGCCACCTGGTCGCCCATCAGCATCGAGAAGATCTGGTCGGCGGCGGTGGCGTCCTCCAGCGTGACTCTCTGGAGGGTTCGTGTGGCCGGGTCCATCGTGGTCTCGCGAAGCTGATCGGCGTTCATCTCGCCGAGACCCTTGAACCGGGTGAGCTGGATTCCGTGCTTGGCGAGATCGAGAACGGCCCCATGGATGTCGACGAACCCGTGCGCCTCCTCGGCCCGCTCACCCAGCGTTACCCGGAAAGGTGGGCGGCCCAGGTTCTTGAGCATCTGGCCGTGGACTTCTGCCAGGCGACCGAAGGCCTCGCTCGAGAACAGCTCGGCCGGAATCGTGTGGTTGCGGGCCAGGCCGGTCCGGATGTGGACGGCCTTGATCGAGACCGACTCCTTCGAATCCCTGGCCACCTCGATCTCGAAGGCATCGGTCTTGCCGGCCTTTGCCTTCAGGACCTTCACGGCCTCGGTATGTGACCCGATCGCCTTCTCGAGCAAGGGAGATTCGGCCAGGAACCTGATGACGTCTGCGCCAAATTCGGACTGTAGGGCCGAGTACCAGCCCTCATACTCCTTGGAGGCCCTGAGGTAGGCCTGCCACCCCGTCTTGTTCAGCTTGACCTTCTTGCCGACCGAGTCCTCGATCTCGAACTCTTCGAGCCTGTCCCTGAGCAGCAGTTCCTCGAGTTCCGACTCCTTCTCGAGATAGGTCTCCTGATTTCCCCTCTTGACCTTGTAGAGAGGAGGCTTGGCGATGTATACGAACCCCGCGTCGATCAACTCCGGCATCTGTCGATAGAGGAAGGTGAGCACGAGCGTCCTGATGTGGGCGCCGTCGACATCGGCGTCCGTGGCCATGATGATCTTGTGGTACCGAGCGTCCGAGATGTCGAACTCGTCGCTGATCCCGGTTCCGATCGCGGTGATCATGGCCTGGATCTCGTTGTTGGCGAGGACCTTGTCGATCCGGCTCTTCTCGACGTTGATGATCTTTCCCCTCAGGGGCAGCACTGCCTGGGTACTCCGGTCCCGGGCCTGTTTGGCCGAACCTCCGGCCGAGTCGCCCTCGACCACGAATATCTCTGCCAGCTCCGGGTCGCGGATCGAGCAATCGGCCAGCTTGCCGGGGAGTGTCGAATTCTCCAGGGCCGACTTCCGCCTGGTCAGATCCCGGGCCTTCCGGGCGGCCGTACGGGCCCGGGCGGCCTCGATTGCCTTGGTGATGATGCGACGGGCGTCGGAGGGGTTCTCCTCGAGGAACTCGGCCAGCTTGCGGTTGACGGTCTCCTCGACCAGGCCCTTGATCGGCGGGTTGCCGAGCTTGGTCTTCGTCTGACCCTCGAACTGGGGATCGTGGAGCTTGACCGAGATGACTGCCGTGAGGCCCTCCCTCACGTCCTCACCGGAAAGGTTCTCGTCCTTCTCCTTGAGCAGGCCCTTCGACCTCGCATAGGCATTGAGCGTCCTGGTCAGAGCCGCCTTGAAGCCCGACAGGTGGGTGCCACCCTCGTGGGTGTTGATGTTGTTGGCAAAGCTGAATGCCGACTCCTGGTAGGAGCCGTTCCACTGCATCGCGATCTCGACCTGGCCCTCATCACTCTCACCCTCGAAATAGACGACCTTGGGGTGGAGCGGATCCTTGTTCTCGTTCAGGAACCTGACGAAATCCTCGATTCCACCTTCGTAGTGGAACTCGGCACTGCCGCCTTCGGCCCGGCGGTCGTCGATCGAGATCCTCAGGCCCCTGGTCAGGAACGCGGTCTCCCTCAATCTCTCGAGCAGGGTGTTGAAATCGAATTCGACAGTGTCGAAGATCTCGTGATCGGGAAGGAAGGTGATCTCGGTCCCGGTCGGGTCCTTCTTGTCGAGCTTCCCCGACTCCTTCAGGGGCCCCTTGGGGGCTCCCCTCTCATACACCTGCTCCCAGACAGCACCCTGCCTCGAGATCTTCAGGTCCAGCCGCTCGGACAGGGCGTTCACGACCGAGACACCGACCCCGTGCAGGCCGCCCGAGACCTTGTAGCCACCGCCGTCCCCGAACTTGCCTCCGGCGTGGAGGGTCGTCAGCACGACTTCTGCGGCAGACCTCTTCTCCTTCGGATGCTCGTCGACCGGAATGCCGCGGCCCTGGTCGACCACAGTGCAGCTGTTGTCGGGGTGAAGGGTTACCGCGACCGAATCACAGTGGCCGGCGAGGGCCTCGTCGACCGAGTTGTCCACGATCTCGTAGACGAGGTGATGGAGGCCCCTGGCTCCGGTCGAGCCGATATACATTCCCGGCCGCTTCCGGACGGCCTCGAGACCTTCGAGAACCGTGATGTCCTTTGCCCCGTAGGAATCCTCGGGGGTGGCTTTCTTCTCAGCCAATCAATGCCTTTCCGCGAGTCGGTCAGGCGCCTGCTCGAGCCTCTCTCCGTGGACTCTCGGGGCACTCCTGTTGAGACTCAATGGTATCAACTCCGTATGACCGACCGAATGTCGCCCAATTATAAAATGCCTGCAAATCGAAGGTTTTTTGTTTGATTCGCAACTTACTTCACTGGACGGTGCGGAACTTGATGGATTCCACCCCCAGATCACCGTCTGCCTGGTTCAGTTTCGCCCTTATGTCGGGCTCCATCATCGAGAGTTCGTCGGCCCAGACAGCCGACTCACACCCGATCTCCAGAACGCCATCCCTCTCCGAGATAACGGTGGTGACGGCCGCTATGGCGTCTCCGACGACACGGGGCCATACGGCCTGAACAGAGCCCAGGGGGGTATCGGGGGCCAGAAGGTCCGCCAGACGCCGGGCCGGGTCCGAAACCCTGACCGGTGGTGCGCTCCTGCCCCTGCGGTCCCTGGTCACCCGTCAGCCTTCGGGTCGTCTGAGCCTTTACGCGACGCCGCATCGAGCAGCTCGAGCATCGAGACCCTGGTGACGGCCGGTGAGTCCGGGATCAAGGATCCCTCGGCAGCCGTGATTAGTGACTGGCCCCCTGTTCCCAGCAGCTCCACCAATCTCTCTCGCCTGGAGGAGTCGAGCTCGCTCATCACGTCATCCAGCACCATCAGCGGTACCGGCCGACCGGCGCCCACTAGAGCGAGTCTCTCGGCAAACATCAAGGACAGCAGCCCGAGGCGCTGTTGGCCCTGGGAGCCGAACCTCCGCAACTGACGCCCGTCGTGCTCGAGCCTCAATTCGTCGTGATGAGGACCCCAGGTGGTGCGTCGGGCCGCGATGTCGGTGTCCCTGCGCTCCCCCAGTCCAGCCGCAATGGATGAAGCCTCGACCCCGGCAGAGGCTCGGTAGATGAGATCGTTCTCGCCCTCGAGGCCGAGATCGAGTGTCGCCTTTCGATAGGCCGGTGTCAGCTCCGACACTGCCTCCTGCCTCGCCGAGGCCAGCTTCGCGCCGATGGTCGCCAGCTGTAGATCCCAGGTGTCGAGTTGACCAGGTGAGGAGGAACCCTCTGCCACCGCCGACAGGAGTGCGTTCCTCTGGGCCAGGGAGCGGCCGAATTCAGACCTCAATCCCGAGCGCGAAGGCCAGCGGGCCGCTACGAAGGCGTCGAGGTGGGATCGCCTCACTGCAGGTGGCCCCTTCACGATCTCGAGACGATCAGGGGAGAAGACCGTGATCGCGGGCCTGAAGGGTGAGGAGTCCTCCCTGGAAGCAGGTGCTCCGTCGAGAAAGGAGCGCGACCCTTCTTCGCGTCCGTACGAACACATGAACTCGTGGGTGACGTCATCGTCGGTGACGCCGACCCTCACCCTCGCGAGGTTCCCTCCGAAGGGGACGAGGTCGCGACGGTCGGTGGTTCTGAAAGAGCGGGAGGTGAAGGCGAAATACAGAGCTTCTGTCAGATTCGTCTTGCCAGATCCGTTGGGGCCGTGGACGGCGGTGACGTTCTCGCCCAGATCCATCGAGACGCCCTCGATCGATCGAAAGCAGTCCACACGGACCCCGGTAACTACCAAGGTCAGTCTTCGAGACGAATGGGCATTATCAGGTAGCGGAAGTCCTCATTCTCCACGGCCTGCAGCAGCCCGGGTCTTAGTGGTGAGATCAGTTTGAGCAGGATCTCCCCGCCGGCGATTCCTTCTATCCCCTCCCGGAAGAACTCGGCGTTGAAACCGATACTCATCTCGTCCCCACCCCAGGCTGCCGGGATCTTCTCCTCGGCATCCCCCAGATCAGGGGTCGACGCCGAGATGGTCAACTCCCCGGATGAGAAAGTCAGCTTCAGGGGGCGATTCTTGATCGCCATCTTCCCCACCCGCCTGACCGATTCGAGCAGTTCGTCCCTCGGGAGCCTCACCTCATGGGTCCATTCCTCGGGAAAGATCTGTTGGTACTTGGGGAACTGTCCCTCGACAGTAGTAGTCGTGAGGACCACCCCTTCGACCTCGAACACGACCTCCCGATCGCTCGCTCCGAACTTGACCGATTCCGCTCCAGTGGTTGCGATTACCCTCGTGAGCTCCCTGAGGGCATCGGCAGGAACGTTCCTGTCTATCTCGAGAGAGGAAGGTGAGCCGAGGTCCGTTTCGTTGACGGCGAGCCTGTAGGAGTCGGTAGCAACCATGTTGAAGTTGGAGCCGGAGACGACGACCTGTACCGCCGTGAGCACCGGTCGCATGTCATCCCTCGCGGCAGCCCTTGCCACGAGGTCGATCGACTCGACGAGTCCTTCGGTCGGCATCGAGATCGAGTCACCACCCACATCGGGGAGGGGTGGGAAGTCCTCGGCCGGCATCGTTTTGATGTGGAAGCTGGAACCGCCCGAGGTGATCGCGACGTCTCTCTCCGTCGATCGATACTCGATCTGGGATGAGCCACTCCCCAGGAGTCGGGCAACCTCAGGGAATAGTTTGCCCGGAACCAGGACCCTGCCCTCACCCTCGGGGGGTGAAGCGAGGTGTACCGGGATCCGGATGCTTCGGTTCCCGTCCGTGGCACCGAAGGTCAACTTTCCCTCCTCCACCGTCATCAGGACCCCACCGAGAGCCGTGTTCCCTCCACTGGTCGAGATCGACCGCGAGGCCAGGGCCATCTTCGAGGAAAGCTCTTCGTTTTCTACTGAGAACTTCAAACCGATTTCACCACTTTCAAGTCTCTTATTGAGGTAGTGACGCTGATTCTGTTGAGTACGGCCGTATCTCCACTCCTGATCGCGATTTCACCAGGGTGAACGCCGGGACTCACCTCTTGATTCTCACAGGCCGACCGGCGTTGTGACCGTCTACCGATGAGCCCGTCCCCACATATCCCACCCAGTCTCCACGACGGCCTCATTACTGACGCCCGCCCTGAATCAGTGCTCTGAGCTCTTCGAGCATCCTCGTGGTCTCCGGGTCCGAACCGTAGGCATCCTCCACCCTCCCAACCACAGACATCACCGTCGAGTGGTCCCGGTCTCCATAACGAGCCCCCAACTCACTGAGTGATGATCCACAGACCTCTCTGGTCAGGAACATCGCAAAGGCCCTTGCCCGCGAGGTTTTCTTGTCCCGCCTCCTGGAGACCAGATCCTCGACCTCGAGCCCGAAATAGTCAGCCACCGCATCTCCGATGGAAGAGGGGGTCGAGTCGGAGCGGGTCAGGTCCTTACCTGGAACTACCCTCGAGACTAGATCCCTAGTAAGTGAGCCCCCGTTGAGGGAGGCCTCGGCGATGACGCGGGTCAGGACCCCTCGCAGATGCCTCAGGTTCGATTCGACCCTCGATGCGATCAAGGTCATTGCCTCGGGATCACTCATTTCGAGACCCGACTCGAGAACCAACTGCCTTAGAACCGCGAGCCGGGTCGAGAGATCCGGACGTTCGACTGCTACCTCCAGACCCCACTCGAAGCGATTGGCCAACCTCTCGGCCAGACCACCGAGCTCCCCGGGCACCCTGTCGGCCGACAGGACTATCTGTGATCCGGACTCGTGGAGGATGTTGAAGGTATGGAAGAACTCCTCCTCGGTGTGAGGCTTTCCGGCCAGGTACTGGATGTCATCAACGACGAGCACGTCGAGGTTGCGGTGCCGCTCCTTGAATGCTTCGGCACCATCCGTTCGGAGCGAGTGGACGAATTCGGTCGTGAAGGATTCGGCGCTCGTGAACAACACCCTGAGGGAAGGCATGTTTTCGGCCAGGTAGTTGGCGATGGCGCCGAGTAGATGGGTCTTTCCCAGGCCGGGATCCCCGTGCAGAAAAAGGGGGTTGTAGGCCTCAGCGGGCGATTCTGCCACCGCCAGCGCTGCTGAGTGAGCGAGGTGATTACCACTCCCGATCACGAACCGATCGAAGGTGTGAAGCGGATTGGCCCCCTCTTCACGCCCTGGCGAGCCGTTCGCCGGCTCGGACTCGACACTCTCGAAACTGATTCCCGAGATCTTCTCCCCGGATACCTCCAGGGCCCTGACGATCAAACCCTCGTAACGGCGCTTGACCCAGGTCGAAACCGCATCTGGCCCGGCGAGGAAGAACGTTCCCCCACGGAGGGCCACTGGTTCGACCGGCTCGATCCACATCCTGAAGGTCGACTCGGGCAGGCTTCTCGAAAGGTAGGCACGGGCCGTGGCCCAGCTCGACCTTGCCCCACCGTCCCTGGGCTGACTCTCGACAGGACCACCAGTCGCGGCCCCACCAGTCTCGAATGTGTTTGCTCCGGGATTCACTCGGGCCGACTCCAACCTCTCTCTTTCCAGACCTCCCGGCAGACTGCGTTGGCCTCTCCCGGGGTGGCGACGAAGATAGAGGCACCGAAGCCATCCACCGCACGACTACCCCGCATTGCGCGAACAAATGTTGTGGGCACCGGCGAGTGACCACTCGAGCGAGCGGACCCTCGATCTGCGGTGGCTCTATACTGCGCGATTCGATGAAGCGGACCTATCAGCCGAAAAAGAGGAAGCGCGCCCGGACTCACGGTTTCAGGGCCAGGATGAGGACGAAGGCGGGCCGCGAGGTCGTTCGTCGCCGTCGGCGCAAGGGTCGCCGGCGCCTCACCGTCTGAGCATGCCGGCCGACGGCCCCGGAGCCCCCAGGCGCCGCAGGCTTTCCCGCAGCGGGGACTTCAAGCGGGCCTACAGGGAGGGAACCTCCCGAGCCAGTCGACTGTTGGTCGTCTACAGGTTCGAGGGGAAGGGGCAGACCCCTGAGGATCCTGCAGAACCTGCCGACGGTGGCTCCTCCCGCCTTGGGGTTTCCGTATCCAAGAAGATCGGCGACTCCGTGACCAGGAACCGGGTCAAGCGCGTCCTGAGGGAGGCCTTCTGGGACTCCTTTGCGGCCGAGGTCCCGGGAGACGTGGTGATAGTTGCCAGACCGGGTATCGAGAAGGTGATCGAGGAGCGAGGGCTGGAAGGGGCCGTCGAGGCGCTCGGGGAGGTTGTTGGCTCTGAATCAGCGCCTGGAGCCGGGAACGCCCCGACGCCGACAGAAACGCCGGCAGACGAGCGTTCCACGTGAAACGGTCGATCGCCACAGTCACAGTGATCGATGGTGAAGCCGAGGCCACGCCCTCGCTCCCCGCAAGGAT
This sequence comes from uncultured Solirubrobacterales bacterium, assembly GCA_903939845.1. Classification (GTDB taxonomy): domain Bacteria; phylum Actinomycetota; class Thermoleophilia; order Solirubrobacterales; family 70-9; genus 67-14. Next base: position 88,854 of record CAJAIJ010000018.1, on the reverse strand, counting down.
CGTCAGCGGCCCCGTCCTTCTCTACAGGAGATGGGTTTCCCCGGCCCTTCCGCGTCGCTGCAAGTATGAGCCGACCTGCTCGGCCTACGCGGTCGAGGCGGTAAACCGATTTGGTGCCGCAAGGGGTACATTACTCGCGGTCTGGAGACTGCTCAGGTGCAATCCGTTCAGTCACGGTGGCTTCGATCCAGTGAGGGACGAGTTCACCTTCAGGGTCGGCCCCATGGATCCGGCCGAGTATCACGGCGAGAAGGCCCCGAACCGACCCGACACCGACCAAAACTAGACCAGCACACAGCCACGGAACTACGAGAACATGGAAATCCTCTCAGCCAACATCCTCCAGCCCCTGATCGACATCGCCAACTCGGTTCTGGAGTTCTTCCACGGGCTCGGGCTGAGCTGGGGGATGTCGATCATCGCCCTGACCTTTGCGACCAGGGCACTACTCATACCCCTGACCTACAAGCAGATCAAGGGGATGAGGGCCCTTCAGGCATTTCAGCCCCAGATCAAGGAACTGCAGGAGAAGTTCAAGAACGATCGTCAGCGCCTCTCCCAGGAGATGATGAAGTTCTACCAGGAGAACAAGATCAACCCGCTTGCCTCCTGTATCCCGTTGATCGCGCAGATGCCGGTCTTCATCACGCTCTTCTACACACTGCGGGGGCCCCTCCGCGAGGACATCTGCGGTGAGGCCGCCAAGCCCTGCAGCGAGGTCATCAACCCGGCGACCGGGGCGCTCGGAGGCTTCGGTGAGACATTCCTCTTCATCCCCGACCTGACCGGCAAGGCGACCGGGATCGTTCTTTTCTCCCTGATCGCTATCTACGTCGTCACCCAGCTCTTCTCGGGAATCGTCATGGCAACCACTGCCGACCGCAACCAGAAGATCCTGATGATGGTCCTGCCCTTCATCTTCATCCCCTTCATCATCGGGTTCCCGGCCGGCCTGATCCTCTACTGGATCACCACCAACGTCTGGACCATCGGTCAGCAGGCGGTGGTCAACAAGGTGATTCCGCCACCGGAAATGGCGTCCCCTGAAGTCGCCGCGGCGGCCAAGCCGCCTCCACCTCCGCCCAGGAAGAAGAAGCGCAGGCGCTAGCCGCCTAAACTCCCCGAGAGGTGAATCCGTTGAACCCTGCCGAAGACAACTGGCCAGAAGAGCCGGCCGAGCGCGTCCGGCTCATCGTCGAGCGGACGCTCGATCAACTCGACCTCGAGGGCGAAGTCGAGATAACCGAGACCGACGACGTGATCGAGGCCACCGTCGAGGGCGAGGACGATTACGGACTTCTGATCGGCCGTCGCGGACAGACGATCGATGCCCTTCAGCTGGTCTGTTTCCAGGCGGCGTTCCAGGGCACCCGTGACCGGAAGAGGGTATTGCTCGATGCCGCGGGCTACAGGGCCCAGCGGGAGGAGATCCTGATCGAAAAGGCCGATCGCGCTGCCGAGCGGGCTATCGCGACCGGCGACGAGATAGAGCTAGACGCGATGCCGGCCCGGGAGCGTCGGGTGATCCACGAACACCTCAAGGACCGGACCGAGGTCGAGACTTTCAGCGCCGGCGATGATCCTCACCGAAGGGTCGTCGTTGCTCCGCTAGTCGCGGAGTGAGCGCTGCCGATCGCCCTGACGCTCCATCGGGGCCAGAAGAGGAACAGAGATCTCGGGTTGACGGGCTCGTCGAGACCCTGCTGCCCTTGCTCGATCTGGTCGAGGCCTCGCCCGTTTCGCTCACATCCGTTCGTTCCGGACCTGACGCGATCGATGTCCACCTCCGGGACAGCCTCTCCGGGCTCTCGGCGGCGCCCCTCCTGGAGGCAGATCAAGTGGTTGATATTGGCTCTGGAGCTGGATTTCCCGGCCTACCTTTGGCACTTGCCCTCCCCGAAAAACCGTTCACTCTGGTCGATTCGGTCGCTCGGAAGGCCGATTTCATGCGTTCGGCTGCGGATGCTCTGGGCCTCGAGAACGTCACCGTCGTAGCGGCTCGTTCCGAGGAGCTGGCTGCCGGTTCCGGAAGGGAAGCTTTCCAGTGCGTTACTGCCCGGGCCGTCGCCCCTCTCTCGGTCCTGGCCGAGCTCGCGTCACCCCTGTTGACGGAAGGCGGGACACTCATCGCCTGGAAGGGGGATCGGGAGCTCGAGGAGGAGGATGCCCTGACCCGAGTCGGCCCGAGACTCGCGATGATGCAGACCGGGAGGGTGGAGGTCGTTCCCTTTGCCGGCAGCCGAACAAGGAACCTCTATCTCGTCACAAAGACCGGCCCGACTCCGGAAGGACTGCCGAGGCGGCCGGGCATGGCGAGGAAGCGCCCTATGTCTGCCTAGACTGGCCAAGGCGATGAGACTTCCCAACCACAAGCTCGAATCGATGGTCAGACCGAGCCCCTCAGACGGGTGGTCGGCCCGATGATCTACGCGGTGGCGAATCAGAAGGGAGGGGTCGGGAAGACCAGCACGACCGTCAATCTGGCAGCGGCCTTCGCCGCGAAGGGCCGCTCTGTCCTCGTGATCGATCTCGACCAGCAGGCAAATGCGACGGTTGCACTGGGACTCTCGAAAGAGTTGAGGCCCTCGAGCTACGAAGTCCTGGCAGGAGAGGTGACGGTGGGCGAGGCCGCGGCCCGGGCCGGTGGATCGCCCGGAGCGGTCGACGTCGTGCCGGCCAGCCGAGACCTTGCCGGTGCCGCGGTCGAGCTCCCGGGCCTCCCGGAGCCGAGCTACCAGCTGAGTCGCCAGATGGGAGATGCGGCGAAGCAATACGACACGATCCTGATCGATTGCCCTCCGGCCCTCGGTCCGGTCACAGTCAATGCTTTGGTGGCTGCCGACCGTGTGATCGTCCCGGTTCAGGCCGAATATCTTGCACTGGAGGGGCTCGTCGAGTTCCTCGACACACTCTCGACGGTTCGAAGGGAGATGAATCCGTCGCTCGAACTGGCCGGTGTCGTCGTCACAATGCATGACGAGAGGACCCGATTGGCCCAGGACGTCGAACGCGAACTGAGAGAGCATTTTTCCGAGATCGTCTTCAGGACGGTCATTCCGCGCACGGTCAGGATTGCCGAGGCACCCAGCTACGGGATTCCGGTCACCGAATACGCCCCTGGCTCCAGAGGCGCTCAGGCTTATCTGGCCTTGGCTGAGGAGGTCGACCTCCGTGGCTGAGAAGCGCGGAATGGGCCGTGGCCTGAGCGCGATCCTCCCTCAGAGCGAGGCATCGGCCGAGGTGGTCGACCTCCCGGTCGAGACCGTGGTGCCGAATCCGAACCAGCCACGAACCAGGTTCTCTCCCGAAGCCCTCGAAGCCCTCTCGCAATCGATCGCAGCAAGCGGCGTGGTCCAGCCTCTCATCGTCCGAAAACTTAGTGACGGAAGTTACGAACTCATCGCCGGTGAGCGCCGCCTGCGGGCGGCCCAGATGGCCGGACTCGACCGCGTGCCGGCCGTGGTCCGGGACTCCGACGAGGCCGAGCGAATGGAGGTGGCGCTGATCGAGAACATGGTCAGGGAAGACCTCAATCCGGTCGAAGAAGCCCGGGCCTGTGCCGCACTGGTCGAAGATCTGGGCCTCAGCAAGGAGGAGCTGGGAAGAAGGGTGGGCAGGTCCCGCTCCCAGGTATCGAACCTGATTCGTTTGCTCGACCTTCCGGACGACGTGCTCGAGATGCTGGAGGACGGCCGGCTCAGCGAGGGCCACGGACGGGCGATCCTCCAGGTGCCCGATCACGACGGCCGACGCGAACTGGGGAGACGGGCGGAGTCGGGCGACTGGACGGTTCGGCGAATCGAACAGGAGGCTCGAGCGATCGCGACCGGTGAACGGAAGGGTGGCGGCAAGGGAAACGGCCTCGACGCCGAGGAGGCCGAGGCGATCGAGAAGTTGACCGGTCGGCTCGAGACCGACCTCGGACACCCGGTCAGGATCAGGCCCGGGCGAGGGGGCCTCAAGGTCGAGATCACGGTGGAAGACATCGACGAGGCCGGTCGCCTGGCCGACAAGCTCGCCCGACAACAGTAGAATCGCGCCGTGCTTCGCGTCAGCGACGCGCAACGAGTTCCGTTGATCGATCAGGCGGGACCTGCGGGCGATTAGCTCAGTTGGTTAGAGCGCATCTCTGATAAGGATGAGGTCCCTGGTTCGAATCCAGGATCGCCCACTCGCTCACCTGCCCCGGACCGCCTTCGAGCCGGTCATATACTCCGGCCGATGCGTGAGGTCCAGATATACGGCGTCAGCTTCGACATGGTCGGCAAGCAGCCGATAGTCCTGCTGAAGACGGTCGACGACAACCGGTTCCTGCCGATCTGGATCGGACATCCCGAGGCGGCCGCGATCCTGATGAAGCTCCAGGGTGCCGATACTCCCCGTCCGATGACCCACGACCTGATTGTCGACATGCTCGATCAGGCCGATACGACCTGCGAACGGATCTCGATCACCGAGCTCCGGGACAACACGTTCTACGCAAGCATCACCCTCTCGATCGCCGGAAGCGAAATCGAGATCGACTCCCGGCCTTCGGACGCCCTTGCTCTGGCGGTTCGGATGTCGGCCCCGATCTTCGTCGCCGACGAGGTGATCGACGAGTCATCGATCGAGTTCGAGCAGGGCGAAGAGGACAATGACGAGGTCGTCGAGAAATTCAAGGACTTCCTCGACGACATCTCGCCCGAAGACTTCCTCCAGGACTCCTAGGAATTCCGCGGGCCCTTGTCGGCCACGGCCATTTCGAGCAGGCGCTCGATCAGGTCGTCGAACCCGACTCCGGCGGCCTCGGCGGCCTGAGGCAGGAGCGAGGTTTCGGTCAGCCCCGGTATCGCATTGACCTCGAGGACCGACGGGCCTTCCTTGCCGAGGATCAGATCCACGCGTGAGAACTCCGAGCATCCAAGGGCCTCATAGGCCGCAAGCGCCGTGGCCCGGGCGGCCGCTTCGTCTTCCGGTGAGAGTCTGGCCGGACAGGTGAACGTTGCCCCGCCCACCTCGTAGCGGGCCTCGAAGTCGTAGGTCGCACTCTCGGTCGGGACCGCCTCGACGATCGGCAGCACTTCGCCGTCGAGGATCGAGACTGCGAGCTCCCGGCCGCTGACCCAGGTCTCTACCAGGGCAGAAGATCCGTAGCTGAAGGCCGTCATCAGGGCATCGGGCATCTCTTCGATCCCGGTCACTACGCGGACACCGAGCGAGGAGCCCTGTGCCGTCGGCTTCACCGCTACAGGCAGGCCGAGCATCTCTGTTGCGATCGCGAAGGTCGCTGCGGCACCGAAGTCCCGGATCTCGGCCTCCGAGTAGGTGATCCAGTCGGGAGTCCGCACTCCGGCGCGCCTGAGCACATGCTTCGTGAGGTCCTTGTCGGCGCTCAGCCGACAGGCGGCCACTCCGGGTCCGGTGTAAGGGATGTCCAGGAGTTCGAGCAAGGCCTGGATGGTGCCGTCTTCCCCTTCGGTCCCGTGGAGGGCGATGAAGGCGACGTCCGGTCGGGCTTCGCCGAGCAGTGAAACGAGATTCGGTCCGAGGTCGAGCTGCACGACCTCGTGGCCCAGCCCCGAGAGGGAGTCTGCGACCCGCATTCCCGATCTGAGCGAAACACCCCGCTCGAGCGACCGACCGCCGGTCAGCAGCGCCACTTTCACGACTCCTCCTTCCTGCCGGTTCTATCGCCCGGCTGGCCGGAGGGCGGGAGGGCGATCTCTGCGGTCGAGGTCATGGTCTCGTAGAGGTCCAGCTGTTCCCTCGCGACGGTTCCGATCCGGCGGATCCCCTCGATGATCTTCTCTTCGCTCACCCCGCTGAAGTTGAGTCGCATCGAGTCGGCACCCCGGCCATCGACGAATGCTCCGGTTCCCGGGACGAAGGCCACGCCCTTGAGAAGCGCCTTGGCGAGGAGGTCTTCGGTGTTGATGTATTCAGGCAGGCGCGCCCAGACGAACAGCCCGCCTTCGGGTCGGTTCCAGCTCGAACCATGAGGGAAGTACTCGGCCATCGCGCCGAGCATCGCATCCCGTCTCGACCTGTAGATCGAGACCAGGTCTTCGACATATCCGGGGAGCCTGCCCGATTCGAGGAACCTGACCGCAAACTCCTGAGTCAGGGTCGAGGTGCAAAGGTCGGAGGCCTGCTTGCCGAGCACCACCTTCTCCCGGATCGGCGTGGGGGAGACCATCCAGCCCAGCCTGAGGCCCGCCGAGAGGATCTTCGAGAAGGTCCCGATGTAGATCACGAACCCGCCGCCGTCGAGCGAGTAGAGGGAGGGAAGGGGCTCGCCCTCGTAACGCAACATCCCGTAGGGGTTGTCTTCGACCACGAGGATCTCGTGCTTCCTGGCAAGCTCGACGAGGTGACGCCGCCGCTCGAGCGAAAGGGTCACGCCCCCCGGGTTCTGAAAGGTCGGGACCGAGTAGATGAACTTCGGCCGCCTGCCTCCCGCTTCGAGTTCGGTCAGCGTCCGTTCGAGCAGATCCGTCTTCATGCCCTCCGAGTCGCACTCGATCTGGATCACGTCGGCCTCGTACGTGCAGAAGGTCGGGATCGCTCCGGGGTAGGTCGGTGCATCGCAGATCAGGACGTCGCCCGGGTCGACGAGCGCCTTGGTGATGAGGTCTATCGCCTGCTGTCCACCGGTGGTCACGGTCACGTCCTCGGCCTCGACAGCCATTCCCTCCTCGGCCATCAGGCGTGCGATCGCCTGCCGCATCGCATCCGTCCCCTCGGTCGGTCCGTACTGGAGGGCGGCGGCGAGGCTCTCGCGTGAGGTGTCGCCCATCACTTCGTCGAAGGCCTCCCGCGGGAAGGCCGAAGTATCGGGGAGTCCACCGGCCAGGGAGATCACTTCGGATCGGGCCGTGATCGCCATGATGTCCCGCATCGCCGAGGATCGCATCACTCTGGTTCTCGACGAGTAGAGCGCCGCGTAGCGCTCGAGGTCCCGCGTGCCGGTCCGAGGCCGCCTGGGGGATGGAATGTCGGGTTCCCCCTCCATCCCTCTATTCTGCCTGCATCGGTCTGTTCAGCACAATCTGCCTCGGCACCGGAATGGGTATAGCCATCGGGATGGTCGCCGGAACCAGCGGCCTGAAGGGCTCTGCTCGCGGCCGGATGACCGTCCTCGCGGCCATTATCGGGCTGGTCATCGGCTATTTCGCGGCTTCGATCTTCGACGGTTCGCTACTGGTGGGGGCACTCTTCGGGGCAGGGTTCGCAGGTCTGGCGTGCGCGATCGTCTCGGACGTGAAACTCGGTGCCTCCAGGCGCAGGGCCGCCGCCGGGGGAGGCGCACTCGGCGCGCTGATCGTCGTCGCAGCGATTCTGGTGGCGCTCCTCACGCTCCTCTTCGAGCCGCTCGCCCTGCTCTTCGCAATCGGCCTGATCTGGTTGGCGATCGCCCGGTCCCGCAAGGGCGATCGAAAGCACGCCGGACTGCGTGTGCTGCGGTAGATGCCTGAGAAGCTCGTCCTCGTCTACATCGATTCGCTTCGGACGGACATGCTCGAAAGGGCGATCGCCGATGGCCGGGCACCGACCCTGGGCCGACTGGTCGAGCGAGGTGTGCTGATCGGCGACTGCGTGTCCTCGTTCCCGTCGGTCACCCCGGTCGCCTCGGCCGAGATGGTTACCGGCGGAGGCGCCGATCGCCATTGGATCAGCGGCATGAACTGGTACCACCGGGTCGAGAAGCGTTACGTCGAATACGGCTCCTCGCTCGATGCGTCGAGGGCGTTCGGGGTCTTCCGTTCGCTCTATGACCTCGTCTACAACATGAACCTCGCCCACCTGAACCCCGGGATCGAGACGGCGTTCGAGATGCTCGACGATGCCGGGGTCAGGACGGCTTCGACACCTTTTCTGATCTATCGGGGACGCCACCGGCACGACGTCTCGTTACAGGGCCTGACCGCCAGAGCGGTGGAGTCCGGAATCCTCAAGTTCCAGTACGGAACCTGGGGACCGAAAGAGCTCTTCTACGGTGACCTCTACTCCTCGATGCCGGTGCCGTGCCGCCCGAGCTCGGTGCCGGGTCGTCGTGACTCCTACTCGTCCTGCTGCGCGGCAGAGCTTGTCTCCCGCGATCGGTTCGACTTCATGCTGCTCTCTTTTCCTGACAACGACAACTACTCGCACCGGTTCGGACCGGCCGCTTCGGTCGACTCGATCGAGAAGGCCGATCTCTGCCTGGGAGAAGTAGTCAGGGCGGGCGGCGGACTCGACGGTTTCCTTCGTGACCACGCGTTGATCGTCGTGGCCGATCACGCCCACTCCGACGTCCAGCAGCCTCTGGATCTGATCGGTGGAATGGGCGAGGAGTGGGAGGTCCTGCAGGCTTCGGAGGACCGGCCCGAGACGGCCCAGCTCGCCGTCAGCCCGACTTCGAGAGCCGCCAACATCTACATCCTCGACCGACAGGACGACCCGCTCCGTCATCGCCACGTTCGCGAGCACACACTCGGTATCGAGGGTGTCGAGCTGGTCATCTGGCCAGAGGACCCCGAGGGCCAACCCGTCGTCAGACAGGGGCCGGGTCACGAAGACGATCGGGTGACCGCGGTCGCGGTCGGTCGCGCCGGCGCCGAGCTCCGGTTCGCTCCAGCCGACGCCGTTCCCCCGGACTGGGGCGAAGTCGTGACTGATCGAAGGGGGGTCGAATGGTCGATCCGGGGCAACCTCGAGGCCCTCGAAGCCGGCGTCGACGCCGGCATGATCGAGACGCCGGTCTACCCGGACGCCCTCGGTCGGCTCTACTCGGCGATCCTCGGGCCGCACTCGGGCGATCTGATGGTTTCGGCCGCCCTCGGCTACGAATGTCTGGACTGGGGAGGCTCGGCTCACCTCGGGGGAGGCAGTCATGGCTCGCTCAGGAGAGAGGATTCAGAAGGGCCCCTCCTCTTCGTGGGGTGTGGACCGGATTCGGCCGAGGAGCGGTCCCAATGGTCGCTCTCGGACATAGTTCCCGAGATCAGGAGGTTCTTCGGACTCGGCTACCCGGACGCCTGAACCTGGAACGGTTCGATCCCGACCGCGAGACCGTTCTCGCCGATCTCGATCGCGGCCCCCATCACCCAGACATCACCGGTCGCGTCGGTGAACCTGGCCGGCATGCCTGTCCGCATCCGCTCGATGATCACCTCGCGGTCGACGCCGAGAACGCCGTTGCGTGAGCCGGTCATGCCGACATCGCTGATGAAGGCCGTCCCACCAGGCAGGACTCGGCCATCGGCCGTCGGGACGTGGGTGTGGGTCCCCAGGACCGCCGCCACCCTGCCATCGAGGTACCAGCCGAGCGCGACCTTCTCGCTCGTGACCTCTGCGTGGAAGTCGACCACGATCGCATCGGCCCGATCCGAGAGTTCATCGATCAGGAGGTCGGCTTCGTCGAACGGGGACCGGGCGGCATCGAGCCCGATCCGACCGATCAGGTTGATCACGGCGACCGTCCGACCGGCCGCCTCGACCAGGATCGAACCTCGACCCGGGTTCGATCTCCGGAAGTTGGATGGACGGATCACGGGAGCCTCCCCGTCCAGGTAGTCGAGGACCTCGCTCCGGCGATATGCGTGGTTGCCGAGGGTGATCACATCGGCCCCGGCCGCGAAGAGTTCGGCCGCCGTGTTCGGCGTGATCCCGACCCCGCCTGCCGAGTTCTCGCCGTTGACGATCACGAGATCGGGCTCGAACCTCTCTCTGAGCTCCGGCATCACCTCCGCGAAGCCCTGCCGGCCGGGGCTTGCGACGACATCTCCGATGAAAACGACCTTCACGTCGCGAGCCTAGCGCGATGACCACCGGGGGTCGGGACCTGCTCCGGGCCGAACGGCGGTCCCCAATATCATCGGCTCCGTGATCCACTCTGCGTTCGAACCTTCCGCGACCACGGAATGACCCACCCAGCTGCGAACGACACCGTCCTGAACGAGGTCAGGGATCGCGCCGTATCCCTCGGGGGACCGTTGCTGGTCCCGCTCGACGGAGAAGGCGAGTCGCCGGTGCTGGCCCGACTGGTCGAGTCGCTCGGAGGTTCGAACACCGCCTCGCTGGCGGTCGAGGCGGTCAGGGAGGGTTTCCTGTGCCATCACGCTTCATCGCGGGTCCTTGCTCTCGAAGATGAAGACCTGGCCCTTCTGGTCGGCGACCTGCTTTATGCGATCGGTCTTCGGGAGCTGGCTCAGGCCGGTCATACCGGGTCCGTTTCGATCCTGGCGGACCTGATCCGACTGGTCTCGGAACGGACCGAAGCCGGCGATCGGGTTGGGATCGAGTCCCTCTGGCTGGCCCAGACCGCGGCGCTGGCCGTCGGTTCCGACGACCGCCACCGCGCGGCCCTAGTGGCGCTCGAGGCGGGCGAGGATCCCGCCGCCGAGCGACTCTCGGACTGGAGCCGAGAGGTGGTCGAGAGCCGCGGTGCAGGGGAAGCCCTCTCAGAGGCGGCGCAGGGACTACAATGACCGCATCGCAGGGCCTCTACCCCTCTCCGACCTGACCTGACCAAATGGCAGATTCGAACGACAAGCCGGAACCGACCGACAGCGGTTCGAAGACCAAGCTCCCCCCGGCGCCTCCGCGCGGCTACTTCGAGGGCGAATCGATGACCCGTCGGAAGGTCTTCGTGGTCGGAAGCACTGCCCTTGGCGGGCTTGCCGGAGCGGCCGTGCTGCTCCCGGTGGTCGGTTTCGTCGTGGCACCGGTCCTGACCAAGGGCGAGGAGCGCTGGGAGGCGGTAGGAAAGGTCGACGACTTCGACGCCGAGACCTACAGGACCGTCGTCTTCACCGAGACGGTCGGAATCGGCGAGGCCGGCAAGACGACTGCATACGTGAGGCGTGGCTCGGCCGACATCGAGGGCGAGAGTCCCGACAAGTACGTGGCCATCTCGACCCGGTGTGCTCACCTCGGCTGTCCGGTCCGGTTCGTCCAGGCCGCCGGCAACTTCATCTGCCCCTGCCACGGCGGCGTCTACGACTTCATCGGCAAGAGGATCGGAGGACCGCCGGTCCGTCCGCTCGACCGATTCCAGACCCGCGTTCGCAACGGCTTCGTCGAGCTCGGGCCGCGCTACAGCGTCACCAACCAGTTGAAGGCAGTCCGGACACGCGATCCGGGCGAGTTCACGGGCGGGATCTGGGAGTATCTGTACCCGCCGAGACCGACCGTGCTGCCGCCGCCAGGCAGCTGATCAGGAACTGAACAGGGGCTGACTGAACAATGGCACTGAAGATTCCGATACCGGGCAGGAAGAAGGATCAAGAGGCGGCTGCGCCCTCCGAGAACGGTGACCTGAACGGTTCGAGCAACGGCCAGAACGGACACGTCGAAGGCCCGACCCGGGCCGAGCGGGTCCAGAAGGCGAAGGAGCTCGGGATCCACCACGGCAAGGAAGCCGGGATGAACGCGACCGACTGGGTGGAGGAGCGCGTCAACGGGACCGGGATCTACACGGCCATGCTCTCCCGGAAGGTTCCGAAGGGAACCAACTGGTTCTACACGCTCGGATCCTCGGTGATGTTCATCTTTGCGATGCAGGCGATCACCGGCGTGGTGCTGGCGATGTACTACACCCCGTCGGCGACCCAGGCCTACGCCACGATCGCCCACATCACCAACGACGTCTTCCTCGGCGAGTTCGTCCGCGGGCTCCACAAGTGGGGCGCCAGCCTGATGATCATCCTGATCTTCCTCCACATGGCGAGGACGTTCTTCTTCGGCGCCTACAAGTATCCGCGCGAGCTCAACTGGGTGATCGGAGTCGTCCTCATCGTCCTGACCATGGTCATGGGGCTGACCGGCTACCTGCTTCCGTTCGATCAGCGGTCCTTCTGGGCGACGATCGTCGCCAACAACATCACGGCTTCCGGACCGATCGCGGGCCCCTTCCTGGCTGACTTCCTGAGGGCCGGGCCGGACTTCAGCGCCACGACCCTTTCCCGCTTCTACGCCCTCCACATGCTCGTGGTTCCCGGGCTCATCGCCGGCCTGATCGGCGCCCATCTCTACCTGGTCGTGAAGCTCGGCACCACCGCACCGCCGTGGGTCAGGGCTGCCCGACCAAAGGGTGCCCGCCCATCCGAGCTCGTCCCCGCCGGCGTGCCGACCCTCGATGCGACCGAACTGGTCATGAATGGCTCGACCAACGGTCACACGAATGGGTCCGGTAACGGCGCCGTGCCACACCCCGATGAGGTGATCGCCATCGAGGAGCCCCCGGCCGAGGCAGCCGCCGAGGCCGCTCCGGAGGCGTCCTCGCCAGTCGAGCCGGCCACTGATGCCCCGACCGAGAACGGCGATGCGGGGGGTGAGCAGTCATGAAGAACCGTGACAAGGAGGAATACCTCAGCGAGTACGAACAGCTGAAGAAGAAGGGCAAGTCCTTCTTCCCCTACGCGATCGTCAAGGACTCGGTCATGTTCGTCCTCGTCGCGGCCGTGCTGGTCCTGATGAGCATCGTGATGGGGGCCGAGCAGGGCCCCAAGGCCGACCCGACCACGACCACCTACGTGCCGCGTCCCGAGTGGTACTTCTTCTTCCTGTTCGAGCTCCTGAAGGTGATCAAGCCGCCCGAGCTGGTTCCCATCGCAACGGTCGGGATCCCGACCATCCTGATGGTCCTCCTGCTCCTGCTGCCCTTCTACGACCGGGGGCCGGAGCGGATTCCGTGGCGACGCCCGATCGCCAGCATTGCCGGCATCCTGGTCATCCTCTCGATGGGCTACCTGACCTACATGGGCGCCAGTGCCGGCTCCCCGACCGAGATCGAGCTCGAGACCGAGCCCGAGTTCGAGCGGGGCAAGCAGCTCGTGGCCCAGGCCGGCTGCCTGGCCTGTCACAACATCGGTGAGAACGGTGCCGAGGGCGGCCTGGGGCCGGATTTGACAGAGATCGGCGCGGTCCTCCCGCGTGAGGCGATCAAGCGTTCCGTCGCGATCGGACCGGGCATCATGCCTTCCTACCGTGGGCTCGGTGAGAAGGACCTGAACGCGATAGCCGACTACCTCGCATCCCTCGACTGAGGGGGCCTGTCATGGCTGACACTCCCCCTCGCCGTGGCGATGAACGGTTCGCCGGCGAGGTCAACACGATGTTCGACCGCATCAGCGGTGTCTATGACCGCATGAACCGGGTCATGACGGCCGGCCTCGACCGCACCTGGCGGGACCGGGCGGCCGACCGGGCGGCGCTCGAGCCGGGACAACACGCCCTCGACCTCTGCTGCGGAACCGGCGACCTCGCGTTCGAACTCGCAAATCGCGTGGGGCCCGGAGGGGAAGTCGTCGGAGCCGATTTCTCGAACCCGATGCTGGATCTGGCGAGGGGGAAGACCGGAGCCCGACAGCAGGTCCGGTTCGAGTGGGCCGATGCCCTCGACCTGCCCTATGAGGATGAATCCTTCGACGCGGTCACGATCGCGTTCGGGGCCCGCAACCTGGCCGATCTCGACCTCGGACTCTCCGAGATGAAGCGTGTCCTGAAGCCGGGAGGAAGGTTGGTGATCCTCGAGATAACGCAGCCTGCCCGTCAGCCGCTGAAGTCCTTCTTCGGTCTCTGGTTCGACCGGGCGGTTCCACTGCTCGGCAAGGTCGCCGGGGACTCGGCTGCCTATGAGTATCTGCCGGACTCGGTCCGGTCTTTCCCGACCGCCGACCGACTGGCAGCAAGAATGGTCGAGGCAGGGTTCTCGGAGGTCAGGTGGACCTTGATGGCCGGCGGAATAATCGCTATCCACTCGGGGGTGCGTTGAGCCAGGGCAGCTCGGTCCCCGAGCCGGTGACGGCGGTGATGGATACCGCCGGAGCGTGGCTGGTCCGAGGCCTTGCTGAAGTCGAGACCGGCCTCTCGGAGGCCGTCGATCGGACCGGGGACCTGGCGGACCGGGGCACTGCGACGCTCTCGGCCGGGGGCAAGAGGATGCGCCCGATGCTGGTGATCCTCTGTGCCGGCCCGGACGGCGGCGCGCCCACCATCCGGGCCGCCGTGGCCGTAGAGCTGATCCACACGGCCAGTCTGGTGCACGACGATGTCCTCGACAGGGCACCTCTCAGAAGGGGGGTGCCTACCATCTTCTCGACCGATGGTCGCCAGACGGCGACGTCGGTTGGAGATGCGCTTTTCGCCGAAGCCTTCGGGCTCCTGTCGAGGTCGGGCGACATGGAGTCGGTGGGAACCCTCAGCTCCACCGCGGTCGATCTGGTCAGAGGCGAGCTGATGCAGCGGGCCGCAGCCTTCGACATGGAGCTCTCCGAAGCCGACTACTTCACCAGATGCCAGCTGAAGACCGGGAGCCTCTTCTCTGCAGCCTGCGTCCTCGGAGGGCAGACCGGCGGCGCGGGGGACCTCGAGGCAATGGCCGGTTTCGGTGCCCGGGTGGGCCTCGCATTCCAGCTGCTCGACGACGTCCTCGACATCTCCGGCCCGGCCGATCGAACCGGCAAGGCGAGGGGAACCGACCTCCTGGACGGAACCGTCACGCTGCCGGTGATCGAGGCGATCCGAACCGATGAATCGATCGCCGGTATCGGGATGCGAGACCTCGACGAGACCTCGGCCGGAGTCCTCTGCGACCGGATCGAGGAGACCGGAGCACTCGAACGGGTCAGGAGTCGGGCCCTCGACCTGATCGGAGATGCCAAGTCCGTGCTTGCCGATTCCGGGCTGGACCGGGAGCGGGTCGAGCTGCTCGAACTGGTCGCCGACGGAGTGGTATTGCGCTACTCCTGAGGCGGGGCGTCCGTGGCCTCGGGTGTCTCTGGAATACTCCGGATCCGTGGTTCTAAGCGACAGCACCATCAGAGAAGAGATCGAGGCCGGTCGCATTTCGATCGACCCCTTCGACCCCGAAATGATCCAGCCCTCGTCGATCGACCTCAGGGTCGATTCGAGCTACCGGGTCTTCAACAACTCGCGCTATCCCTACATCGACGTCAAGCAGCCGATGGAGGAGCTCACCGAACTTGTGACGACCGAGGAGGACGAGCCATTCATCCTCCACCCCGGGGAGTTCGTGCTCGGCCAGACCCTCGAGAAAGTCGGCATTCCGAACGATCTGGTCGCCCGTCTGGAGGGAAAGAGCTCACTCGGACGACTCGGCCTCCTGATCCACTCGACGGCGGGCTTCGTCGATGCCGGATTCTCGGGAAACCTCACTCTGGAGCTCTCGAACGTGGCCAACCTCCCGATCACGATCTACCACGGGATGCCGATAGGCCAGCTCTCCTTCATGCGGATGGACCGACCGGTCGAGGTGCCGTACGGAGCGGATGAGAAGGGCTCGAAGTATCAGGAGCAGGCCGAGCCGACTGCATCCCGTTACTACCTGAACTTTCGCTGATCACTCTCTGTCGGTCGGCGAGGGAATCGGCATGAAGCCGGTCTGTCGCTACGATTCTCTGGATGGTTCCCAACGTCGGCATACTCGAGATCGCGATCGTGCTCGTGATCGCGTTGATCGTTTTCGGGCCGAAGAGGCTGCCCGACCTCGGCAGGTCGCTCGGCAAGGGGATTCGGGAGTTCCGTGAGGGAGTCTCGAATATCGGCTCCCACCATGATGAGCTCGACGATGTCGAACCCGCTACGCCCGGCGAGCCGGAACATTCGAACTCCGAACCGGCAGCGCTCGAGTCGGGCACGGTAGACGTCGAGATCGAAGAGATCACGGCGGAGCCGCAGCCCTCCGACGCGGCTCGGCGCGACTGAGCCTGGAGGGCGGAGCCGTGGCAAGGCTCAAACCGGTCAGGCACGACGAACACCTCAGCCTCGTCGACCATCTGGACGAGCTCCGCTGGAGGATCATCCTCTCTCTGGCGGCTCTCGTGGTCGCCTTCGGCCTCTGCTTCTGGCAGAGCGCACTCATCCTCGACATCGCCGCCGATCCCCTCCCGATCTCGGACAGGCAACTGGTCGTCCTGGCTCCGGCGGAGGCCTTCATGACCACTGTGACGGTGTCTCTCTATGCGGCCCTGATCCTCGCCGCGCCATTCGTCAGCTACCAGCTGTTCGCCTACCTGCTTCCGGCCTTCTCCCCTCGCGAGCGCCGGACCATAATCCCCCTGCTGCTCACGATCCCGCTCCTGTTCCTGGCCGGGGTGGTCTTTTCCTACTTCATCGTCATTCCGGCCGCTGTCGACTTCCTGTTGAGCTTCAACAGCGACCAGTTCACGACCGAGCTGCGGGCCCGCGAGTACTACTCCTTCTTCGCGATGGCCCTGCTGGCCGGTGGCATCGTCTTCCAGATTCCGATCGTCGTGCTGGCCCTGGTGAAGCTCCAGATAGTGACCGTCGAACAGCTCCGACACAATCGCCGATATGCCTATCTTCTGATCGCGGTGATCGCGGCTGCCCTGCCCGGAGTGGACCCGATCACGATGCTGATCGAGATGGTTCCGCTCCTCCTGCTCTACGAGTTGAGTATCTTGCTCGCTCGGGCCCTCGGAGCTGCCAAGCCGCCGGAGGCACTTGAACCGAACGTACAGGAGCGATGATCCGTGGCTGAGGAACCAGAAAACAGGATGCTCTTCGACCTCCGTGGTCGAAGGAAGCGGGTCATCCAGGTCATCTACGTGATGCTTGCCTTCATCATGGCCGCCAGCCTCCTGGTCATCGGTCTCCCGGGCGGACTCAATCCGTTCAACTCGGGAAGCAGCGTCGTTTCCCAGGATGCCGCCGACCTTTCCAAGGAGCGGGCAGTGAAGCTCGAGCAGAAGATCGCCGCTCAGCCCGAGGCCGTTGGTCTCAGGGCCGAGCTGATCAGGGAGAGGATCCTGGCGGGCAACTCGCTGGTCGAGGTCAATGACCAGCAGCAGGTGGTCGGAGCCGAGGCGACCGAGCAGTACCAGATCGCCGCCGAGGAGTGGGAGCAGTACGTGAAGGAGACGGGCGGCAAGCCAGACCGTGGAGTTGCCCAGCTCGTAGCCGGAACCCTCTTCACCCTTGCCCAGGGCTCGACCGTGGCCCAGTTCGAGGGCAACATGAGGGATGCGGCCAGAGCCCAGAGCTTCGTGGCCGAGGACGGACTGAGGGAGTTCGAAACCGAAGACGGCCCGCCACCGACCGGACTGTTCGTGACCCTTGCGACCTACGAGTACTACGCCCAGAACTTCGGTGCGGCCGAGAAGGCACGCCAGAAGGCCCTGAAGATTGCCGGCGACGAGGCGAACCGGAAAGAGGTAAACCGGACGCTCGACCAGATAGAGGAAGACGCCAAGAAGGTCGGCAAGCAGATCGAGCAGGCAAAGAAGCAGGCCCGCAAGAACAAGGGCCAGTCTGTAGAGCAGCCCTTCGGAAACCTCGGCACACAGGCAACCACTGGCACCACCGGGGTCCAGCCCTGATCTTCCCCGGCCATCGACCGCATCTATAATCCGTCGTCGCGTCGATCGATTGGATCGTTCGCTACTCACGGGCCGTTAGCTCAGTTGGTAGAGCAGGAGACTCTTAATCTCAAGGTCGAAGGTTCGAGCCCTTCACGGCCCATCCCGCAGGACCCGTGGTCCCGGTTCGGGGCCTCCTTCCTTCTGTCGCGGCGATCCGGCACGCCTTTTTTACGGGCGCGGACTCATTTCCGTTATATTTGGCCGGTCCCAAGTGACCTCCGTCACTCAATGGCGTGGCACCGGGATCTTCCGTAGCGAGCCTTTTCGGGCTTGGGGCGGTTGTAGCAAAGGAAATAACCAGGGAGCAGGGAGAAGAACCGCTTCCAGGCAGGGAAACCCGGTCCGCCGGGTAAACGAACAGGCCGCGCACCGAAGGGGGCGGCCACGGAGGGAGAACTACAAATGGGAGAAGCACTCAAGATGAGGGCCGGCATGGCGGCGCTGATTGCCGCTGCGTCCCTCGCAATCCTCGCTCTCGCGGCCGCACCGGGCGCGAAGGCGGCAAACGCCGGCGACGAGTTCCAGGTCGGGTTCAACCACGTCGGCATCGCCGTCGGGGCGGCCATCCTGGGCGACGTCAACCAGATGATCCTGAAGCCGTCTGACGGCATCGGAACCCTCGAGATGAACGCCGAGTACACGAACAGCTCGGGCGATTTCGTGGTTCCCCAGGACGGTGGACTGGTGTTCCCGCCGCTCAACCTCAACTTCGACGGAATCGAGATCGGCGGGACCCTCGGGCTCGACGATGACGCGACCGGCAACTACAACGAGGCCACGGGCGCGATGACCCTCGCCGCGAAGATCTCGTTGACGCTGGGCGTGAGCGACGCCGGAGCGCTGGCGCCGGGCGTGGTCCCCAACGGCCCGCTCGAGTGCAAGCTCTCCCCGATCAACGCCTACATGTCCACCGGATACGGTTGGCCGGCCGCGGGTGATCCGTTCACTCCGGGTGGATTCACCGAAGGAGCTCTCTCGGGAGCCTGGACCGTGAAGCCGCCGTTCATCCAGCTCCAGGGCACCTCCTGTGCACTGCTTCGCGGAATCTTCGCGGACGTCGGTGGACTCTGGCTCGGCAACTACACGGTAGAAAGCGCCAACCTGCCCGCCTCGACTGCGTCCAAGCCCGCAGTCAACTCCTGCCCGGTGGGCCTCGAGGGCAACGGCACCAACTGTGCGGTGCCGCTGCCGAGGGCGATCCTGGGTGGTCTGTCCTTCGCCAGCTCGAAGGCCACGGCAAAGCGGGGCAAGACCGTCTCTCTGGTCGTCAGGGTCAGGAACACCGGAAACGCCGCGGGAACGGCCACAGTTGCTCTCTCTTCGAGCAGCAAGGCCGTAACGCTGCCGAAGACGGTGCGGATCAACGTTCCGGCCGGAGCGACCGGTCAGGCCACCGTCAAGGTCAAGGCCGGCAAGAAGGCCGGCAAGGCGACGATCACGGCCAAGCTGGCCAGTGCGTCGACCAAGGCTACGGTCACGGTCAAGTAGACCGGACAGGAACCGAAGGAAAGAGCCCCGGCCGGAAGGTCGGGGCTTTTTTCTTGCCCTGGAAGGGTGGAGCGTGACCGGTCTCGAAGTCGCGCCCCGGGAGAGTGGCGAGGGCCGGGATCGAACCGGCGACACCACGATTTTCAGTCGTGTGCTCTACCAACTGAGCTACCTCGCCCTGGAAAGCGAAGGTTATCCGGTGAGACCGGCTCTCCGTCCCGCCGGTATCCCCCCGGTCAGGCGCCTTTCATCGACCCGAGTAGGTCGATCGCACCGGCCTTGAACAGGTGGTCGTTCAGGTTGCCGCACTTGGGACTCTGGACGCAGGAAGGACAGCCGGTCTCACAGGGGCATTCCGAGACCAGCCCGAGTGCGTCCGAGACGAGCCGCTCGAACTCCTCGAACCCCCTCGCCGTAATCCCGATTCCTCCCGGGTGGCCGTCGTAGATGAAGATCGTCGGGGCTCCGGTCTGGGCGTGGACGTTGGTGGAGAGCCCCCCGATGTCCCACCGATCGCACATCGCAATCAGCGGCAGGACCGCGATCTGGAGGTGCTCGGCGGCATGGAGCGAGCCCAGCATCTGATCGAGAGTCAGGTCTTCCAGCATGTCGGAGGCCGGCAGGTACCAGAGTCCCCGGGTTCGGAACTCCTGTTCGGGCAGCTCCAGTTCGACCAGGTCGAAGGCCGTCTGATCCTCGGCGCTCACACGCTCGAATCCGGTCGTGGTCTCGGTCACCGTGATTTCGCCGTAATGCAGTTCGACCCCGGCCACCTCCCGGGCTTCGAGCTCCTTTTCGATGAAGATTTCGGTCTCGACCCTCGGTCTCGTGTACCACTCGCCTTCGAACTTCCTGACGACGGCGCGGGCCGCGTCGATGTCGAGCATCTCGACCTCCCAGTTGGTTCCGAGGTGCATGTAGACGGCCCCGGGATGGACAGTCGTGAAGGCCCGACCGGACTCGACTTCGCCGATGACCTCGCCCAAAGTCCCGTCGACGACCAGGACGCTCGACGACGAGCTGGACCTGAGCGATACCGATGAAGCAACGAAGCCGGTCTGACGGGGGACCAGGCCGGTTCCCGTCCGTCGCAGGCGCCCCGACTCCCCGAGTCGATCCATCGCCTCCTTCGTGCTGGGCCCGAACCACCTCTCTTCGTCGAGTCCGAGGGGGTTCTCCCAGGCCGCGGCAACCAGGTGCCCGTCGAGGATCTCGGTCGATGAATTGTCGAGGATCGCGGCTTCGACCGGCCGGGCGAGGAACTCGTCCGGGTGGCGGCAGAAGTACTGGTCGAGTCCGTCCGGACCGGCGATGTAGACGGCCAGACCCGGCCTCGCCCGCCCGGCTCGTCCCCACATCTGTCGCAGGGTGGCGACGGTCCCGGGAAAGTTGACGCAGATCGCAGCGTCGAGATGGCCGATGTCGATACCGAGTTCGAGCGCATTGGTGGCGGCTACGCCGAGCAGCTCGCCCGATGCCAGACGGGACTCGATTTCCCGGCGCTGGGCCGCCGTGTAGCCGGCCCGGTAGGGCGCTATTCGGTCGGCGAGGTCGCCCTTCCCGTTCGCTTCGAGACGGTCGGCCGCAAACTTCCTGATCAGTTCGATTCCGCGTCGGCTCTTCAGGAAGCAGATGGTCCTTACCTCGTGGGAGACGAGGTCGGCGAATAGGTCGGCCGCTTCGGCCAGGGAGGAACGCCTGGTGCCGGTCGCTGCGTCGATCAGGGGTGGGTTCCAGACCACCACTTCCCGTGGGTGACTGCCGGCGCCGTCTTCGTCGATCAGCTGCACACGGTCGCCGATCAGGTCTTCACCGAGGCGCTTCGGGTTGGCGATCGTGGCGGTCGCCATCAGGAATCGAGGCGAGGATCCGTACGCGTCGCAGAGCCTCCTGAGTCGCCGCAGCACGTTTGCCACTCCGGAACCGAACACCCCCCGGTAGGTATGGGCCTCGTCGATCACGACCCACTCGAGTCGCTTCAGGAAGTCGCCCCAGTTCCGGTGGTGAGGAAGGATCCCGATATGAAGCATGTCGGGATTGGTCAGGATCAGATTCGAGTTGCGTCGGATCGAGGAACGCTCGTCCTTCGGGGTGTCGCCGTCGTAGATTGCGTGCCTCAGGCCGGGAGGGGCCAGCCTGGAGAGCGCCCTGGCCTGGTCCTGAGCGAGTGCCTTGGTGGGATAAAGGTAGAGCGCAGTGGCCTTCCGGGATCTGGCGATCGAGTCGAGGACCGGGAGGTTGAAGGCGAGCGACTTGCCTGAGGCCGTCGGCGTGGTGACGACGACGTGGCCTTCCTTCGACGCCTCGAATGAGGCTGCCTGATGGGTGTAGAGCGAGCCGATCCCGGCTTCCTCGAGGGACTCGATGAGCTTCTGGTCGAGGTCCTCGGGGAAGGGAACGGTTCTGGCTTCCCGGCCGGACTCGATCGCGTCGCCCAGGATCCGCCCGTCCCGCCTGGCCGGATCGATCGCGATCGACCACGGGTGTGCGAGCAGGGAGGGCGCCTTCGGCTTCAACCGGACTCGGGCGCTTCGGCGACCGGCTCGCGACGGATCTCGTCAGCGATCCTCAGATCGGCGGGCACCTCTACCTGACCGAGGAGGGCCTCTCTGACCCGGAGGAAATCGACCGTCCCCGGGACGTCATGGACTCGGAGGATCGTCCCCCCGAGATCGAGACCGACCGAGATCGCCCCGAGGGTTCCGGCCGCCCTTCCACTCGGTCTCCGGTGGGTCAGGGCCCCGACGAAGTCCTTGCGCGAAACGGCCAGCATCACCGGGCGATCGAACCTCTCGATCAGTCGGGGCAGTCCGATCAGGGACTCGACGGTCTGTCGCGGGGTCTTTCCGAAGTCCGGTCCGGGATCGAGCACGACCTGATCGGGCGCTATTCCTGCTTCCGCCAGAGCGGCGAGACGGTCTGCGAAGAACTCGATCTGGCGAGTCGTGACCCCGTCCGGATAGAGATCCTCGTCCCATTTCTGCGACTTCGGAGGCACCTCCGTGTGCATCACGACCATTCCGGCGCCGTGCCGCGAACAGACCGAGAGCATCTCATCGCTGCCGCTCCCGCTGATGTCGTTGACGATTGCAGCCCCGGCGCCCAGAGCGGCATCGGCGACCTCCGCCTTGTAAGTATCTATCGAGACCACGGCTCCGTTCTCGACAGCGGCCTCCACTACGGGAAGGATCCGGGACTTCTCCTCCTCGGCCGATACCGCCGGCCGGTTGGTCACGTTCGATTCGCCACCGACCTCGATTATCGAGGCCCCGTTGGCGAGGTGATCGAGGACCTTTCCGATCGACCCGGCGGTCGAGCGATCGCCGCTATCGGAGAAGGAATCCGGTGTGGCGTTTACCACTCCGACCACCAGGGGACGCTCGAGATTGAGAGTTCCGGCCGCTGTCCGTAGTGTTCTGTGTCCTTCTGCCATGAGCGAGATGCTAGACACCTTCGAGCACACCGACTTTCCGGTCACTGGACTGGCGGCCGACCGGACCGATTCGGTCACGGTCGTGATCCCGACCAGGGAGACGGCCGGAACGATCGCCCACACCGTGGCCGAACTGAAAGTGCTGGAGGACCTCGGACTGGTCGACCAGATCCTCGTGGTCGATGCCGACTCTTCCGACGGCACCGCAGCCGCAGCCCGGGATGCCGGTGCCGAGGTCGTGTCCGAGTCGTCGCTGATCCCCTCGGTCGGACCGGTCCGGGGCAAGGGCGACGCGATGTGGCGGGCGCTGAAGGCCGTCACGGGCGATCTGGTGGTCTATGTGGACGGCGATGTGGCCGACTTCGGTCGCCACTATGTGACCGGCCTGCTCGGGCCGCTGGTGACCGACCCCTCCAAGGCCTTCGTCAAGGGCTACTACCGAAGGCCGTTCCGCCAGCATGAGAGCGAGTCGCCGGTCGGTGGCGGCAGGGTGACCGAGCTGACGGCGAAGCCCCTGATCTCCCGCTGCGTTCCCGAGCTCATCGCGTTCGAGCAGCCTCTCGCCGGCGAGGTGGCGGCCCGTCGCGAACTCCTCGAGGACATTCCCTTCCACACCGGGTACGGAGTCGAGATCGCGATGCTGGTCGAAGTCTGGGATCGGGTCGGCCTGGAGGGGATGGCCCAGGTGGGCCTCGGGACCAAGCGGAACGCCCACCAGAGCCTCGCCTCGCTCAACGGGATGTCGAACCAGGTCCTGGCCGGACTGGCCGAGACCCTCGATCGCCTCGATCGCGATGGACTCGGCCGGATAATCGCTGCCGAGGGCACCTCCTCCACCCAGGTGGTAAGACCGCCATTCGCTCGTCTCTCGGCCTCGCCGGCTCGGCAGGACGACTCGACCGCCTGAGGCCCGATGCCGGTACGCGCCGTCTACACCGACCTCGACGGGACCCTGCTCGGGAAGGGTGCATCGCTCTTCACCGACTATGAGGGGCGGTTCTCGATGAACCAGGCAAAGGCCCTCCAGGCGTGTGATCGAGCCGGGGTCGAGGTGGTGCTGATGTCCGGTCGCAGGAGAGTCCAGGTCCACGAGGACGCCCGGATCATCGGCCAGCCTTCGTTCATCTTCGAGGCCGGTTCGGGCGTCGTAGTCGACGGGGAGCTCTCACTCCTCCTGGGCGACTTCGAGGCCGATTCGGAGATGACCGTGGTCGAGCAGGTCTCGGCTCGCGGGGTTCCGGATCTGCTGTTCGACAGGTTCGAGGGACGGCTCGAGTTCCACGAACCGTGGCACCTCGATCGCGAAACCAGCCACCTGTTCAGGGGCAGTATCGACACCGATGAGGCCAACGAGTTCCTCGCCGAGCGGGGACACGGCGATCTCCGCCTGCTCGACAACGGCGCGATCGGCCGTCCGATGCCGGGCATCGAGATCACTCACGCCTACCACCTGGTCCCCAAGGCCGTCTCGAAGGCCGGGGCGGTCGAGGCCCATGCCCGCATCAGGGGTTATTCCCGGGAAGAGACGATCGCGGTCGGCGACTCGCTCGAGGACCTCGACGTCGCCCGGGTGGTCGGCCGGTTCTTCATGGTCGCAAACGGTCCCGAGCGCGACTCGGGTATTCGCGGGGCCCTGGGCCGCTTCGACAACGTCACGGTCACCGAGGCCCGGGCCGGTGACGGCTTCTATGAGGCGGTCGTGAGCACACTCGTTGCCACTCCCGGCTGAGCGGGACGCGCGGGACCCGGTTCCAATACCTTCCGTCCGGATGGATACCACCAACTACGAGAAGTTCCAGACCGGCAATCCCGTGGTGCGTCGGCTCTTCGACAACTTCTTCGACCGGATCTCGACCGAGATCGCTGCCGTCGATCCCGCCCGGGTCCTGGATGCCGGCTGTGGGGAGGGCGAGACGATAGAGCGACTCCGGGACCTTCTCCCGAAACCGGTGCAGGGGATCGATCTGAACCCCGAGTCCGTCGAGTTCGCATCGGCCCGACTTCCAGAGGACAGGTTCGAGGTCGGCGATCTGACCGACTTGAGGTTCGGGGACTCCTCCTTCGACCTGGTCCTCTGCCTCGAGGTCCTCGAGCACATACCCGATCCCGAGCCTGCCCTCAGGGAGATGGCCCGGGTCTCGTCCTCAGACCTCCTGATCTCGGTTCCCCATGAACCCTGGTTCAGGCTGGGCTCTCTGGCGAGGGGCAATTACCTGAGCGACTGGGGCAATCACCCCGAGCACGTGAACCACTGGAACCCGAAGACGCTTCGACGCTTCCTCGAGCCGACCGTGAACGTCGTCGAGATCACGACCTCGCTGCCGTGGGTGATCGCCAGATGCAGGGTGCCGGAAGTCGAAGCCCGGTCAGGCGACTGAGGCGATCCGGGCTACGCCTTCGTCGATCAGCTCTGCCGGGACCGACGCGAAGGAAAACCTGAGTTTGGTCTGACCGCCGTCCAGCATGAAGTCGGTGCCGGGGATGAAGGGCGCGCCTGCCTCCTTTGCACGTGCGGCCAGAGCCACGGTGTCGGCGTCCTCGCCCAGGTCTGCCCAGAGGAAGTAGCCGCCACCCGGCAGCACGAAGGTCGCCTCGGGGAGGTGTTTGCCGAGGGCGGCGACCAGTGCGTCACGACGCTCCTGGAGCTTGACCTTGACGGTCTCGATGTTCCGGTCCAGAGCGCCCGAGTGCGCGAGCTCCAGGACGATCGAGCCGGCCAGCATGTTGGGCGAGATGTAGTTCTCGTTCGCGACCTTGGCCATCTCCGCGATCGGTTCCTCCGGTCCGGCCAGATAGCCCATCCTCACTCCGGGACTCACCGTCTTCGAAAATGAAGATGCATGGATCACCCTGTCGGTGGTGTCCATCGAGAGCATCGTCGGGGGAGGGTCTTCACCGAACGGCAGCTCCCGGTAAGGGTCGTCTTCGAAGATCGTGAATCCATGCTCGGTCGCGAGATCCACCAGCCGGCGGCGCTTCTCCTCGGAGAGTGTGCAGCCGGCCGGGTTGTGGAAGTTCGGGATCACGTGGACCAGCTTGATCGGACCGGACTCCAGCGCCCGCTCGATCGCCCCGACGTCCAGCCCGTCTTCTTCGAGTGCGACGGGGATGAACTCGACCCCGATCTGCTCGAGCAGCAGCAGGGTCCTGTCGTAGGAAGGCTGTTCGACCACAACCCTGTCCCCGGCCTCGAGCAGGTGGCGGAACATCATCGCCCCGGCTTCGAGCGAGCCGTTGGTGACCATCACGTTCGATGCCCCGGGGAGGTCGTGCCTCTCCGCGATCCACTCGCAAAGCCCCGGGTGGCCGATCCCGACTCCGTAGGAGAGCGCGACCTTCCAGTCCTGTTCGAGGGCGGTTGCTGCGGCGTGGCGGACGGCCTCGACCGGAATCAGGTCGGGGCTGGGTGCTCCTCGGGCAAAGCTGATCGTCTCTGGCATCGGTCTCGATCCGTGGTCGGGGTTCGAGCCGATGATATCCGGCCGCTCAATCCCGGGGTGGTCGACAGATCAGGAGATCTTCCACTCCACCGGCCGAGCCGGCAGCGACCTGGACGAACCAGGGCCTGGTCCCGGCATCGGTCGGGATGAAGAGCCGGGCAGGCCGATCGGCCCAGAGGGGTCCGAGGGGCCAGGATGCGTTGGTGTCGTAGCGACCGAGTCCCAGTTCCAGGTCACGGGTGGACTTCAGGATCACCTCGCCGTCCGGGAGGACGGCTCGTCGAGATCCAGACCCGGGCTGTCGTCGCGCGGGGCTGCACGGGCCGATCTCGCGGCCGACAGGAAGACGCTCGAGATCAAGAGCGAGCGCGGTGGCGAGGAAGCTGTCGACCTCCCCCCGGAAGAGCGGCCTGACCGCCGGGAGAGACCCCTCGCTGAAACCGAGATCCTCGAACCTCGAGGTTGCAATTGGATCGAACTCGTTCTTCACGATGGTCTTGGCCCGCTGCAGGTCGGGTGGTGCCGAGGGAGAGCTCGCGAGGATCTGCATGGCCGTCACCTGGGCCCGGGCCATACCGGTCCCGGCCTCCCTGCGGTCGACTTCGTTGATCAGGAACCCGGTGGCCGAAACGAGGGCGATCGCGGTGGCCGACCAGAGGGTCGCCAGCCCTGCCCTGGTCCAGGTGATGCCCCGGGCCAGCTCAATGGCAACCAGAAGAACGACCGCCGCCCCCGGATACAGGTAGCGCTCTTCTCCCGGCTCGCCCCTGCCTTCGAGCGAGCCCCAGACGAGCACCTGCGAGGCGAACAGAGCGATCGAGATCGCGGAGACCGTCCAGAAGGCGGAGCCCATCGGGCCCCTTCGAAACCTGAGCATCGCCCAGATGAAGAACCCGACGGCAAAGGTCGGCGCGGCGAAGTCGGCCGCCGAGTTGCCTCCGTCATCCCTGGCGCCGGCAAAGTCGAAGCCGATGCCCAGCAGCGCTACGAGGATGTCCCCGACCGACTGGAAGGCCCATGCCGGGAGCAGGAGGATGTTCGACCAGACCGGCCCCACATCACCGACGTCGGTGCTCTGGGAGGCGATCAGGACTCTCCATGCCCCGTAGGCCAGGAGAGGGAGGCCGGCGACCCATAGGCGCCGTCTGTCCCCGAGCAGGGCAACGAGCGCGATGCCGACCGCGAATGCGACGCCTACCGTGTAGGTCGACATCGCGAGGATCAACAGGATTGATGCGCCGATGTCTCCGAGGGAGCTTCTTCGATCCCATAGAACCAGGGCCCAGGTCCCGAGGGCCAATGGCAGGACGACCGTGAAGCCGTTGCCGGCGATGAAGTGGAGGACGTCGGCAGGGAAGAAGACGAGCAGGACGGCGGGGACGAGGGCGACCGCCTGCGGCAATCGCCTGCTCCCCCAGACCAGGACACCGGCACCGAGAAGAAAGATCGCCGCAAGCGTCAACAGCTGAAATGGGGCGTAGGCCCCCGTTCCTGCGGTCTCGATCAGAACCTTGTAGGCGAGCAGAGGAACCAGGACCAGGTGCCCCACATAGGGATCGAAGAGGTCCCCGACCCTCATCTCGGCGACCTCCGAGATCAAGGTCATCTCGTCGGCCGTGAACCTGACGTCTTTTCCGACCCAGAGGACGAAGATCGAGGAAAGCGCCATCGCGGCCAGGAAGACCGCCCACGCCCACGACGCCGGCGTTCCCTCTCGAGCCGGTGGAGTCACCGGGGCGGTCGACAGATCACCAGATCCCGAAGCTCACCTGCCGAGCTGGCATCCACCTGGACGAACCAGGGCCTGGTCCCGGCATCGGTCGGGATGAAGAGCTGGGCAGGCCGATCGGCCCAGAGGGGCCCGAGAGGCCAGGACGCGTTCCTGCCGTAGCGACCGAGTCTCAACTCCAGGTCACGGGTCGATTTCAGGATTGCGTCGCCCGATGGGACCGTGGCCCGTCCCGACGGTCCCGGGCCGGCGACTGCCGGGCGACAGGGTCCGGTCGCGACACCGGGGCGGATCGGCTGTAGGCCTAACTGGAGGGATTCGGCAAGGAAGCTGTCCACCTCTTTCGAATACCGGGGCTCTACCTCATCGAGTTTCGATTCGTCGAAGGAGAAGGACGGGAAGCCCCGGGTGGCGACCGGGTCGAAGCTGCGGCGGATGGTGGAACGGGCCTGCTCGTTGACCGGAGGTGGATTCGGCGTGGTCTGAAGGATGTAGGCCGCGGTCGCCTGTGCCCTGCTCATGTTCGTCCCGACCTCGAACCTCACTACGGAGTTGATGAGTGCTCCGATCGCAGAGGCTATGGCCACCGCGGTCGCCAGCCAGAGGATCGCGAGCTTGATCCGGTCCCACTCGACCCCTCGGAGTAGTTCGATGCCCATCAGGATCACGACCAGGGCCCCCGGGTACAGGTAGCGAGGTTCGAGCGGTTCGGCCCGGGCTTCGAAGGAACCCCAGACGAGGACCTGTGAGGTGAACATCGCTACCGCGATCGCAGCAACGGTCCAGAAGGTCTTCGGTATCCCGCCCTCGCGCAGCCTCCACAGGATCAGGCCGAGGAATACCACCGCCAGGACCGGGGCGAGGTTGCCGGTGAAGATGCTTTCATCGAGCCCCTCCTTGATGTTGAAGTTGAATCCGACCCCGACGAGCGACTCCAGAACTCCCCCGATCGCCTGGAAGGACCAGGCCGGGAGCAGGAAGATGTTCACCCAGTCCGGACCGACGTCTTCGACCTCGGCGCTACTCGATGCGACCAGGACTCGCCAGAGTGCGTAGGCGAGGAGTGGGGCCCCCGCGACCCAGACCCTGCGTCGATCGCCCACCACCGCGGCTACCACCAGGCCGACCGCGAACGCGACACCGACGGTGTAGGTCATCATCCCGATCGCCAGGAGGACCAGCGCGGCGACGTCTCCCCAACGGGTGTCCCGCTCCCAGGCGTTGATCGCCCAGACTCCACAGGCCAGAGCAAAGATGATCGTGAAGCCGTTGCCTGCGACGTAATGCAGGAGGTCGCCTGTGAACAGGATCAGGACCAGGCTCGGGGCCAGAGCGACCCAGTCGGGGACCCTCCTGGAGCCCCAATAGAGCACCCCCGCTCCCATCAGGAAGATCGAGCCGAGGGCCATCATCTGGAAGAAGTAGTAGTTCGACGTCCCTACCGTCTCGAGCAGCGCCTTGTAGGCCAGGAAGGCGACCGGAACCAGGTGGCCGACGTACGGTTCGAACAGCTCCCCCGGCTGGAGTTCGGCGACCAGAGAGAGCATCGCAAGCTCGTCGCCCGTGAAGGTCACGTTCCGGCCGAACCAGAGTGAAAGTGCCGCCGAGAACACCATCCCTCCAAGGAAGATCAGCCAGACGAGGGGCCTCGGTCCTGTCCTGCTCCCGTCCTCGCGGGGTTCGGCACCGGTCATCGGCCCGGACCTCCCTGATTCGGCGCGAGCGCACAGAGCTCTACGTCTTCCAGGAAGCCCGGTTGCTCCTTCCGGGCCTGGATGTACCAGTCGCGCCTTCGCCCGTCGAGAGGGATGCCTTCGTCGAACGGAAGCAGGAGCTTTCTCGGCTCGTCGGGCCGGACCACACCGAGCGGGGTGGAGGGCCAGGCTCCGAAGCGCCCGAGCCAGATCGAGACCGGCTCGGTCGACCGGATCACTGCGCCCGGACTGGGCACCTCTGCCTGCGGCGGCCTGGAGCCAGGCACCCGCTCGGCCGGTCGACACCCAGTCGGGGTCAGGCCGGGAGCAAGGGGAGAGAGACCGATTCCGAGCGTTTGGACCAGAAAACGATCGACCTTGGCGCCCACCCAGCCGGGCCGGCCGTCGATGCCTTCGGAGGTGAGGCCCAGGTAGCCGTATGAGGCGGCACCTGCGGCGTCGTATTCGCTCCGGATGCTGTCTCGCGGCTGTCGCGCCGGCGGCAGGAGGTCACCGCGGGAGGTTTCCAGGACTTCGACCGCGGTCACTTCGGCCCTGGCGGAACTATCGGTGGTCTCGAGCCATCCGATGCTGGAGGCGAGGATTCCGACGCTGATCGAGAGGCTTGCCGCCGTGACCACCCAGAGGGCGCCAATCGCGATCCGGTCGAGGCGAACGTTGCGCAGGAGCTCTCCGATCACGAGGACCAGGAGGACGGCACCCGGAAGGAGGTAGCGAGGAGCGCCAGGGTTCCTCGCGTCGAGAGTTCCCCAGACGAGGGCCTGTGAGGAGAAGAGGGCGAGCAGGATTGCGAGTGCCACCCAGAGTCCCGATGGAAGGGGACCGAGTCTCCAGCGCCAGGCCAGGCCGATCAGGCCGAGGACAGCCAGGACCGGGCCGATCAACGCACCCTGTTCGAGGGCCGGTCCGCTTGCAGGGTTGGAGAAATCGAAACCGAGACCGGTCATCGACGCGAGGATTGCGCCAAGCGACTGGAAGGACCAGGCAGGGATCAGAAGGAGGTTGTCCCACTCGATGCTCCCGGTCTCGCTCGGCACGCCCCCCGACCCTTCGAGCAGGCGCCAGATCAGGAAGAGGATGATCGGGAGACCGCCCACCCAGGCCCTGGCCGGAGCTCTCTGAACCACCGCAGCGACGATCAGGCCGATGGCGAAAGGGACGGCGACCGTGTAGGTCATCATCCCGAGCAGCAGCAGGACGAATGCCCCGATGTCCCCGATCACATCGTTTCGCTCCCAGGCCAGAAGGGCCCCGATCCCGAAGGCCAGAGCCAGCGAGATCACCATTCCGTTACCGGTCAGGTAATGCAGGTGGTCGACCGGAAAGATGAGCAGGATCAGGCATGGCGCGAGTGCGACGAGGTCCCCGGTTCGCTTCCTGAGCCAGGTGAAGAGCAGCCCGATCATGATGAAGAGCGAGATCAGGGTCAGGATCTGGAACACCCAGTAGTGCTCGTTGCCGACCGTCTCCAGTGTTGCCCAGTAGACGAGGCGCGGGATCGCAATCAGATGACCGACATAGGGCGCGAAGGCCTCGCCCACCCCGAAGCGGGCGCTCAGGGCGATCCAGGAGTACTCGTCGATCGAAAACGAGACCTCCCGACCGAACCACAGAGCTAACAGGGCCGAGGCCAGCATCCCTGCGCCGAGGGCAATCCAGGCCCTTCCCGACCCACTGCCACCGGAATCCGGTCGTGCGGTCGTCCCTGCGAAGCCCGGTTCGTGGGTCTGCCCCCGGGCCACTTCCTCAGCCCGCGTTCAGGGTCTCCACCGCGAGAGCGGCTGCCTCGGTGGGGCTTTCACCCACCTTGACTCCCTTGGCCTCCAGCGCTTCCTTCTTCGCCTGGGCGGTTCCCGAGGAACCCGAAATGATCGCCCCGGCGTGTCCCATCTGCTTGCCGGGCGGTGCAGTGAACCCCGCGATGTAGGCAACGACCGGCTTGGAGATCTCGGCAGCGATGAACTCCGCGGCCCGCTCTTCTGCGTCGCCACCGATCTCCCCGACCATCACGATCAGGTCGGTATCGGGGTCCTGTTCGAACAGGGTGAGGATGTCGATGAAGTCGGATCCGACGATCGGGTCTCCGCCGATCCCCACGATCGAGGAGTTGCCCTCCCCGGCCTGCTTGAGCTCATTGCCGATCTGGTAGGTCAGGGTGCCGGATTTCGAGACGACGCCGATCCTTCCGGGATCGAAGAACTGGGCAGGGATGATCCCGACGTTCGCCTTGCCGGGGGAAAGGATGCCGGGGCAGTTCGGTCCGATCAGCCGGACCCCCTTCTCCCGGGCCTTCCAGTAGGTCCCGAGCATGTCCATCACCGGTATTCCCTCGGTGATTGCGATCACGGTCCGCACCCCGGAGTCGATCGCCTCGTCGATGGAGGCGGCCGCGAACCTCGCCGGAACGAAGATCATCGAGGTGTTGGCTCCGGTTTCGGCGACGCTCTCGGCGATCGAATCGAAGACAGGTACGCCCTCGACCTCCTGCCCGCCCTTGCCGGGGGTGACGCCGGCCACCAGATCCGTCCCGTAATCGCGGTTGCGGAGTCCGTGGAAGCTTCCTTCGCGACCGGTCAGGCCGGAGACGACGAGCTTCGTCGTTTCATCGATGATGATGCTCAACTGTCGCTCCCGCTCGCCAGCTCGACGACCTTGTTGGCCGCTCCGAGCATCGTCGTCTCGTAGTGGAGGTTGCCGAGCCCCGAGTCGGCCAGAAGCGCCAGGCCCTCCTCGGAGTTGGTGCCGTCCAGCCGCACCACCAGGGGAAGGTCGAGCCCGATCTTCCCTGTCGCCTCGATGATTCCCCGGGCCACCTCATCGCACCGGGTGATTCCTCCGAAGATGTTGAAGAGGATTGCCTTGACCTTGGGGTCGGAAGTGATCACCTCGAGGGCATCGATGATCGCCTCGGCCTTGGAGCCTCCTCCGGCATCGAGGAAGTTGGCGGGACTGCCGCCGGCCTGTGCGACCACATCGAGCGTCGACATGCAGAGACCGGCGCCGTTGCCGAGAATCCCGATGTCGCCGTCGAGCTTGACGTAGGTCAGGCCCTTTTCGCGGGCCATTGCCTCCTGGGGGTCGCCGTCGGCGTCGCCGGCGAGCTCCTCGAGTTCCGGATGGCGGAACAGTGCGTTTCCGTCGATCGTCACCTTCGAATCGAGCGCGATCACCTTGCCTGCGGAGTCGACCGCCAGAGGGTTGACTTCGATCAGAGTCGCGTCCTCGGCCATCGCGACGTCGACCAGCTTCAGAAGGATTGTGGCGGTCTGGTCCGCGTATTCACCGGGGATGCCGGCCTGCGCGACGATTTCGGCGGCAGCGTCGGCGGTGAGGCCGTCGATCGGGTCGACATGACGCTTGACCAGTGCCTCGGGATCGGACTCGGCAATCGCCTCGACATCCATCCCGCCCATGCGCGAGAGCATCACCAGCAGTTTCTTCTCGGACCGATCGAGGATGACCGAGGCGTAGAACTCGGCCGCGATCTCGGTTCCTACCTCGACCCAGAGTTCTCCGACCCTGAACGGACCCTCGCCGTGCGGCCCGGTGATGTCCATGCCGATGATCGCGTCGGCATGCTCCTGGGCCTCGGTCGCGTCGGAGGCGATCTTGATTCCCCCGGCCTTGCCTCGACCACCGATCAGGACCTGGGCCTTGATCGCAACCGGGTAGCCCAGGGCCTCTGCGGCCTTCACGGCCTCCTCCGGCGTTGCGGCATGGCTGCCAGCCGGAACCGGCAGCCCGTGGCGCGAAAACAGTTCTTTTCCCTGGTATTCGAGGAGGTCCATTTTTCGACAGGGGCACCCGAGGGCGCCGATCGGGGAGCCTATCGGCATAATGGGTCTACTCGCGTGCCGCTTCCAAGTCTCAAGAACATCGAGTGGGTGACCACGGACTGCTACGGAACCCTTATCGACTGGGAGAAAGGGATCATCGAGGCCTGCTCTGCTCAAGCGGCGAAGGACGGCTTCAGTTTCGACACGGATGCATTCCTTGCCCGCTTCTTCGAGGTTCAGGCCGAAATCATGGCCGGCTCCTACGAGCTCTACGCAGAGGTTCTGCGCCGGACCATCATCAAGGTCGCCGGTGAGATCGGGTGGGAGGTCGAGCCCTCTCGCGCCCAGTTCCTTCCCGACAGCATCGCCTGGTGGAAGCCTTTCCGTGAGTCCAACGCGGCGATGGATCGGCTCGGCAAGAAGTACGACATCGGGATCATCTCCAATGTCGACGACAAGATGCTCGGGATCTCGCGGCGCCACCTGAGGACCGACCTCGATCTGGTCGTCACTGCCCAGCAGGTCCGGAGCTACAAGCCCGACCCGACTCACTTCAAGGAGTGCGCCCGGAGGATCGGGGGCAAGAAGGGATGGCTGCACATCGGGTGCGACTACGACACCGACGTGGCTCCCCTGATCAAGATGAAGGTCCCGGTCATCTGGGTGAACCGACACGGCGAGAAGCTCGGTGACCGCAAGCGGCCCTCGTTGGAGGTCAAGAACTTTCGCGAGGCCGTGAAGAAGCTCGGCGCCGGCGGCTGAGCCGCCTACTGCAGACCGAGCGTCATGCAGACATCGGGAGTCTCTCCCCATCTCTCGGGCAGGTGACTCTGGCTGAAGCCGAATGACCGGTAGAGCTCGACCGCCGGCTCGTTGGCGGCATTCGTCTCGAGCTGGATCCGGCCGCACCCGCGCTTCCGGGCCTGCCCGATCGCGGCTTCGACCAACATCCGGCCAATCCCCTCGCCCCTGGCCCGGTCCAGGACGAATACGTCCTCGAGCCAGGCGTCATCCGACCCGGTCCAGACCGATGCCCGGTAGCGGACCTGCGCGAGACCGACCCCCGGCTCCCCGGCCAGGAGGAACTCGGTGGCGGGATCATTCAGCAGAGCCTCGACTGCGGCGGTGATCGCCTCGTCAGCGGGTGAGTCGTTCCCCAGGTAGTCCCTGAAGGATCCGATCAGCGAAACGACCGCCTCCAGATCCGAAGGCCCGGCGATCCTCAGGAGTACTTCAGGCTGCACTGAGGACCCGATTGCTCCGTTCGACGGATGGTCTCATCGGTCGGGCCGGGGCCCTACTCGATCGTGACCAGAGTGTCGCCCGGGCTGACGGCGTCTCCGACCGAAATCGGCAGGGACGACACCTTGCCGGCCCTGTGGGCCGTGATCTCGTTCTCCATCTTCATTGCCTCGATGATGCAGATGAGATCTCCCTCGGCCACTTCGGCACCCGGTTCGACCGCGATCTTGAAGATCGAACCCTGAAGGGGCGCGGTGAGGTCGGCACTCGATGATCCACTGCTTCCGCCCGACTTCCGCTCCCTTCTCGGGGCCTTCTGGGCTGCCGGAGCGCCGGCCTGAGCCACGGGGCCGGTTGCGTCGCCGATGACCTTGACGTCGAAACGACGTCCCGAGACCTCGACCGTGTAGTCGCGGGCGATCTTCTCGCCCTCTTCGTCGCCGCCCGGGGCCGAATCGTCAGATTCGGGGGCCGTCGTCTTCAGCCACTCCTTGTCTTCCATCAGGTCCCGGCAGGTCTCCCCGTCTCTCCACTGCTCGGTCTTGAGCAGTGCCTTGTGGAACGGGATCAGGGTCGAGAGTCCTCCGATCCTGTATTCGTCCAGAGCCCTCAGCATGCGGTTCGTGGCGGCCTGACGATCACGGTCCCAGACGATCAGCTTTGCGACCATCGGGTCGTACATCGGGGTCACTTCCGAGCCCGCGACCACTCCGGAGTCGACCCGGACGCCCGGTCCTGCCGGCTCGGAGTAGGTGGTAATCGCACCGGGTGCCGGGGCGAAGTTCTTGTCGGCCTTCTCGGCGTTGATCCGGCACTCGATCGCCCAGCCCCTGAGCTCGACCTCGTCCTGGGTGATCGAGAGTGGCTCCCCGGCCGCGATCCGGATCTGCTCCTTGACGATGTCGAACCCGGTGACCATCTCGGTCACGCAGTGCTCGACCTGGACCCGGGTGTTCATCTCGAGGAAGAAGTATTCGGAGCCGACCTGCATACCCTCGATCGTCCCGGCCGAGTAGTAGCCGACGGCCTTGGCGGCGTCTGTCGCGATCTTCCCGATCCGCTCCCGCATCTCCTCGTCGACGTGCGGACCCGGAGCCTCTTCGATCACCTTCTGGTGCCTGCGCTGGACGGAACAGTCGCGCTCACCGAGATGGATCACGTTGCCGTGGGTATCGGCCAGCACCTGGACCTCGACGTGTCGGGGATCCTCGAGATAGCGCTCGACATAGACCCGGTCGTCGGAGAAGAACTTCTCTCCTTCTCGGGCCGCACCCTCGAACGCCTCTTCGAGGTCGTCAGGGGTAAGGGCGACCCGGAACCCCTTGCCACCGCCACCACCGACCGCCTTGCAGGCGACCGGGTATCCGGCTTCGTCGGCCTGCTTGCGGGCCTCTCCGACGTCCTTGGCAGGCTCGGTTGCGCCGGGGACGATCGGGACTCCGGCCGCAGCCATCAGATCGCGGGCACCGGTCTTCGACCCCATCGCCTCGATCGCCGAGGCCGGCGGTCCGATGAAGGTGATTCCCGCCGCCTCACAGGCCCGTGCGAAGTCGGCGTTCTCTGCCAGGAAGCCGTATCCGGGGTGGATGGCCTCGGCACCGGATTCCTTCGCGGCGTCGAGGATCTTCTCGATCGAGAGGTAACTCTCGGCCGGAACGGCCGGACCGATCAGGTACGCCTCGTCGCACTCGGCGACATGGGGGGCTTCGCGGTCGGCCTCGGAGTAGACGGCCACCGAGGTGATGCCCATCTCTCGAAGAGCCCGAGCCACGCGGATAGCGATTTCGCCGCGGTTGGCGATCAGGACCTTGCTGAACATAGGGTCGGGATTCTATTCCGGAACCAAGCCGGAGGGCTCCCCGGTACGCTTCCGGCCGTGAGTGACGCCGAAGACCAGGCGAATGAGGTGCGTGACCGGATCGAGGAGCTGGCAGACCCCTCGGTCGCCAGCAAGCTCTCCGGGTTTTTCAAGACGGGCCCGGGCGATTACGGGGAGGGCGATCTCTTCGTCGGAGTCCGTGCTCCCGATCTCGATCGGATCGCGAGATCCATGCGGGACCTCGAGCTCGCGGCGATCGGTCGTCTGCTCGAGAGCCCCGTTCACGAGGAGAGGATGGTCGCGCTCAGGATCCTGGTCGGCCGTTACCGCTCGGAACCGGGGTCCGGCCGTCACCTCGCCCGGTTCTACCTCGACAACCTTGCCGGCGTGAACAACTGGGATCTGGTCGACATCTCGGCACCGTGGCTCCTCGGGGGCGAGATCGCCGAGGGGCGGCTCTGGCCGACTGCCATGAAACTGGCCTCCTCGCCGAACCTCTGGCGGCGCCGGATAGCGATCGTCTCGACCCTGGGGCCGGTTCGACTGGGGCAGCTCGGGCCGGCCCTCGAGATGGCCGAGGTTTTGGTCGGGGACCACGAGGACCTGGTCCAGAAGGCCTCGGGCTGGGTGCTGCGAGAGGTCGGAAAGAGAGACGAGGCCGCTCTCATCGGCTTCCTCGATGCCCATGGCCCCGACATGGGCCGAACCGCTCTTAGGTACTCGATAGAGCGCCTTCCCGAGTCCCGTCGGCGTCACTACCTCGAAACGACCCGCCGGAAATGAGGCCGGATGCCCGCTTCCGGCGCAGCACCCCACTTACCGTCTTCCGAGCCGGGGCCGGTTCCCATATTCTCGCCCGATGATCGAACTCCAGAGCCACTCCATCGTCTCCGACGGCCAGCTGCCTCCCGCGGAGGTCGTCGAACATGCAGCCGAGGCGGGCGTAACCGTCCTCGCCCTGACCGACCACGACGGAGTGGCCGGTGTGCCCGCCGCGATCGAGGCCGGTGAGCGACTCGGGGTGCAGATCGTTCCGGCGATCGAGATGTCCTCGGCCAACGAGATGGTCGACGACCTCCACATCTGCGGCTACTGGATCGACCCCGAGAAGATCGCCCCGGCCTGCGTCAAGGCCCAGCAGGGCAGGGTGGACCGCGCTGCCGCGATCATCGAGAAGCTCCAGGGCTTCGGCCTGGACGTCACCCTCGACGACGCGATCAGGGAGGCCGGAGGGGCCGACGCGATCGGCCGGCCCCACATCGCAAAGGCAGCCGGGGCGACCGGTGACCTCGGTCCCTTCTTCGAGGAGTATCTCGTCCCCGGGGCCAAGGCCTTCGTCGCGAGGGAGTGGCCGAGTCCGGCCGAGGCCTGTCAGCTGATCCGTGACGCGGGCGGGGTGCCCGTGATCGCCCATCCCTACTGGGACATCAAGGATCCTGTCGAGGTCGAAAACCTGATCCGGTCCCTCGACATCGGCGGGATCGAGGTCTTCTATCCGCCCCACACGAAGGAGCAGACCGAGCACCTGCTGTCGCTAGCGAGGGAGCTCGGGATCGCGGCCACGGCGTCGTCCGACTTCCATGGACCCACCCACAAGACCTTCTCCCGCTTCGGCGCCTACGACACCTACGGTCTCGGCGAGCCAGAGGTCCCCGAGCGCCCCTCTGCCTGACGGAAGACGGACGAATCCCCGGTCCCGGACCGGGTGCGTGAGAAAAAAAAGGGCCGCGCCCCCTGGGGGACGCGGCCCGAAAGCTGCGAGTCCGGCCTGTCGGCCTCAGCCCTTGGCCGGGATCAGATCCCGCTCCTCGAGGTAGGCGATCAGCTTGGCGGCCGACTCCTCGGGGGACTCCTCCTCGGTCTTCAGTACGACCTCGGGGTTCAGCGGCTCCTCGTAGGGATCGGAGACTCCGGTGAACTCCTTGATCTCACCGGCGAAGGCCTTCTTGTAGAGACCCTTGACATCCCGCTCGGCGCAGGCATCGACAGATGCCTCGACGTAGACCTCGATGAACCTGTCGCCCATCATTGCCCGGGCTTCGTCCCTGATATCGCGGTAGGGCGAGATCGCTGCCGTGATCACCGGGACGTCGTTGCGCGAAAGCAGATCGGCGACGAAGGCGATCCGCCGGATGTTGGTGTCCCGGTCTTCCTTCGAGAAGCCGAGCCCCTTGGAGAGGTTCTCCCTAACGACGTCGCCGTCGAGGATCTCGAGCTTGCTGCCCCGGTCGGTCAGCTCGTCGGAGACGATGTGGGAAATCGTCGTCTTGCCGGCACCGGAGAGTCCGGTGAACCAGATCGTGAAGCCTTGCTCGCCTGCCATGTTCAGTTTTCCTCCTGGTCTTCGTTGCTGTATGCGTCGATCAATATCTGGGCGACCTCGGGTCTGGAGAACTCGGGCGGCGGCATCTCGCCGTTGCCGAGCATCTCGCGGACCTTCGTTCCCGAGAGGAACAGATGGGCCTCGGAGTCGTGAGGACAGGTCTTGCCGGAAGCAAGCCCTTCGCACTCGTTGCACCAGAAAGTGTGCTCGAACATCAACGGCTCGATACCGAGTTCGTCGGTGTCGATCTCGTCGAAGATCAGCTGGGCATCGTAGGTGCCGTAGTAATCACCCGCTCCGGCGTGATCACGTCCCACGATGAAGTGGGTGGCTCCGTAGTTCCGCCGGATGATCGCGTGCAGGACTGCCTCGCGAGGTCCGGCGTAGTGCATCTTGGCCGGCTTCACTCCGAGGATCACCCGGTCGGCCGGGTAGTAGTCCTCCATCAGGACCTCGTAGCACTTCATCCGAACGTCGGCCGGAATGTCTCCGGGCTTCGTCTTCCCGATCAGGGGGTGGATGAAGAGTCCGTCGCAGGTCTCGAGGGCGGCCTTGGTCAGATACTCATGGGCCCTGTGGATCGGGTTCCGCGTCTGGAAGGCGACGATGCGCTTCCATCCGCGCTCCTCGAATGCCTTCCTCGACTCCTCCGGGGTGAGGTAGCGACGCATGAACGCTTCCTCGTGGTCTGGCAGGGCATCGACCTCGATCGGGCCTGCGATGCACCGGCTGCCTTCCTCGTAGATCGCTGCGACTCCGGGATGCTCGGTGTCCTTGGTCCGGTAGACGTGCTCGGCCTCGTATTCCAGATCCTTCTCGAAGACTTCGTTGACCGTGATCCGGCCGAGGTGCTTGCCCTCGTCTGAAGAGAGCTCGACCACATCGCCGGCCTCGCACTCGAAGTCGGTCGCGAGCGTGATCGGGATCGGCCAGATCGCGCCATCGGAGGTCCGCATCTGGCCGCAGACGTTCCGCCAGTCCTCGGATCCCTGGAATCCGGTCAGCGGCGCAAAGCCGCCGATCGCGATCATCTCGAAGTCGGCCGTCTGGCGCTCGTTGAGGGTAAGTCTCTTTTCGCTCATCTTTTTTTCGCTCGCATCTCGTTCGGGGCCAGATGGCCCGGTTTGCCGCCCGATCGGGTGCCTCCGAGGGGTGATCGGGACGAAGGACGGTAGCCGAAAAGCCGCTCAGGGCACCTTCCGGCCATTGGGTGAATCCCTACATCAGTTGATTCCGCACTCGATCTTGCCGGAGCCGAACCACCGTCCGTCCCTGGCCGACTGGCCGGGATGGACCGGAAGCGTGCAGTGGGTGCATCCGATCGACGGGTAGCCTTGGTCGTGCAGGGGGTTGTAGGGAATTCCGTGACGGTTGAGGTGATTCCAGACGTCTCGCTCGGTCCAGTCGGCCAGCGGGTTCAGCTTCCAGAGCTTGAACCTGTGGTCCCAGGCGAACTTCGGGGCGTTGGCCCGGGTCATCGAGTCTTCCCTCCGGATCCCGGAAACCCAACAGTCGACCGAGGAGAGAGCCCGCTTCATCGGGTCGACCTTCCGGATCGCGCAGCAGGCGTCCGGGTTGGTCTTCCAGAGACGGTCTCCGTACAGATCGGCCTGTTCCTCGAGAGAGATGTTGTGGAACCGCTCGAACTCGACCCCGAAACGTTCGGCCAGCCGGTCCCGGATCGCGTAGGTCTCGGGGAAGAGCAGGTCGGTGTCGAGGTAGAAGAACCTGGCATCAGGGTTTATCTCGGTCGCCAGGTGGAGCATGATCGAACTCGTCTTCTGGAAGGAGCACGCGAAGTAGAGGTCCTCGCCGAACTGTTCGAAGGCCCACTCCAGGACCTCCGAGGCACTCATCGGCTCGAGCGTGTCGGCGATCTCCTCGGTGTCGAATCGGGCCTGGGCCCGCTCGATCTCGGGCGTCTCGGGCTGGGTCAGCGGCTCCATGCCGAGCCCTCCGATCCGGTGCCCGGGCAGGGCTGAGCCTCCGGGGACACCGGTATCCGTCGGACCCAGGGTCCGCTTTTCGACCGGAAAACGAGAATCACGTCCAATCCAAGATACCCGTGACCGACCTCCGGCACAAAGGCCGGCTTCGTCTGACCGACCCTTTTCACCGGGTCAGGGCCTTCGAAACGGCATGAAAAGGGGGCCTCGACCGAGGCCACCGCATCCGGGCCGTCTCAGTTGACCTCGCTGCCCTCGACCAGGAAGGCGACCCTCACGTGGGCCCGGTACTCGTCCAGGTTCTCGCCTCTGATCCCGGTCGAGACGATGTCCACCGCCCTGATGTTCCGGATCGAGTCCTGCGCCTGCTTC
Source organism: uncultured Solirubrobacterales bacterium (assembly GCA_903939845.1). Lineage (GTDB taxonomy): Bacteria > Actinomycetota > Thermoleophilia > Solirubrobacterales > 70-9 > 67-14. The sequence continues at coordinate 48,205 of CAJAIJ010000018.1, read as the reverse complement.
AGCGCCTGCTGCGCTGCGTCGTCGGTCGAGATTCGGGAGCTCCCGACCAGCTCGATTATCTTCACGACTGCCATCTCTTGCCTCCTCCTGTCCGGCCGGCTCCGACCGCCGCTTCATCGGCGTCAGGCGATGGCCCGAACTCGTTCGACATCCACTATTACAGCCTCTGTGAAGTCCCTGCCGGCTTCGGGATCAGTCGCGGCCGATCGGGCTCCCGGGCCCGAACTCGACCTTGGCGCTCACACCATCGATCAGGGCCGCCTTCAGCCAGGGATCCATCCCCTGCCCGGATGTGGCGGGGGGCGGCGCGGTATCGGCCGCGAAACGTTCGATCGCGGCGGCTACCGCGGCAGCCTCGGCCTCCGAAGTGGGACCTTTGCCGATCTCTATCCGGGTAGTCGCTCTGGCCATCCTCGTCCCCTCTGGTTCCTGCTCAGAGCGGGATGTTGCCGTGCTTGCGCTTCGGCTGGGCCACCCGCTTGGTCCTCAGGGTCCTGAGAGCCTTGATCAGCTTCGGCCGGGTCTGGCGCGGCTCGATCACGTCGTCGATGTATCCCCGCTCGGCGGCCGAGTACGGGTTGGCGAAGTGGGCCTTGTAATCGGCGATCAGTGTCTCGCGCCGCTCTTCGGGCGTGGGCGAGTCGGCGATGTCCTTGCGGTAGATGATGTTGACGGCACCCTCGGGGCCCATCACGGCGACTTCGGCGGTCGGCCAGGCGAAGTTGAAGTCGGCCAGCATGTGCTTCGAGGCCATGACGTCATAGGCACCGCCGTATGCCTTGCGGACCACCACCGTCAGCTTCGGCACCGTTGCCTCGGTGAAGGCGTAGAGCAGCTTCGCCCCGCGCCGGATGATCCCGCCCCACTCCTGGTCGGTGCCCGGCATGAAGCCCGGCACGTCGGTGAAGGTCAGCAGCGGGATGTTGAAGGCGTCGCAGGTCCGGACGAACCGGGCCGCCTTCTCGGAGGCCTCGATGTCGAGCACGCCGGCCTTGAAGGAGGGCTGGTTGCCGACCACGCCAACCGGGTAACCATCGAGGCGGGAGAACCCGCAGATGATGTTCTTGGCGAAGTGTTCGTGGACCTCGAAGAACTCTTCGTCGTCCACAATCCGCTTGACGACCTCGCGCATGTCGTACGGCTTGTTCGGGTCGTCCGGGACGAAGGTGTCGAGTTCAGGGTCCTCGCGGTCGGGGTCATCGGCCGACGGGAAGTGCGGCGGCTCCTCGAGGTTGTTGAGCGGCAGGAAGCTCATCAGGTAGCGGACGTCCTCGAGGCAGCTCTCTTCGTCCTCGGCCGCGAAGTGGGCCACACCGGACTTCGAGTTGTGGGTCATCGCCCCGCCCAGCTCCTCGAACTCGACTTCCTCGCCGGTCACGGTCTTGATCACCTCGGGGCCCGTGATGAACATGTGGGAGGTCTCTTTGACCATGAAGATGAAGTCGGTCATCGCCGGGGAGTAGACGGCCCCTCCGGCACACGGACCCATGATCACGCTGATCTGCGGGATCACGCCCGAGCTCTGGACGTTCCGCACGAAGACGTCGCCGTAGGCACCGAGAGAGACAACCCCCTCCTGGATCCGGGCGCCGCCGGAGTCATTCAGGCCGATCACCGGGGCGCCGACCTTGGCGGCCAGATCCATCACCTTGCACATCTTCTCGGCCATCACCTCGCCCAGTGAGCCGCCGAACACGGTGAAGTCCTGGGAGAAGACGAATACCTTGCGTCCGTCGATCGTCCCGTAGCCGGTGATCACGGCGTCTCCCCAGGGCCTCCGCTTGTTCATCTCGAAGTCGTAGGTCCGGTGCCTGACGAAGGTGTCGAGTTCCTCGAAAGATACGGGATCGAGCAGCTTCTCGATCCGCTCTCGTGCGGTCAGTTTGCCCTTGGAGTGCTGCTTCTCGACGGCCTCCTCGGAAGCCGAATGGAGGGCCTGTTCACGCAGGTCCCTCAGGTAGGCAAGTTTCTCTTCGTGTGTCTCCGGACTCTTGTTCCTCATCGCCCGGGCAGTCTAATCAGACCGACCGTGAGAGGGGGTCGCGCCCGGCCTCCCTCCGAACGCCAGGCGTCGCTCGGTCGGGCGACTCGAAGAGGGCAAGAAAAAGGGCGGCCCGGAGGCCGCCCTTTTCCGTGAAACGCGATGCGTCGGTGCTACTTGGTGACGGTAATCGTCTTGGTAGCCGACTTGGTTCCGGCGTTGCTCGAGGTGGCCTTGAAGGTCGCCTTGACCTTGCCAGCCGTCTTGAACTTGGCCTTCACCGTGACGGTGCGTGAACCACCGGCCGTGATGCTTCCGACCGACGTGTTCAGGCTCACTCCCCTACCGGAGATGGCGAGCCTGACACCGGTCGCATCAGCGGTGCCGGTGTTGGTCACCTTCACCTTGTAGGAAGCGACCTTGCCGCGCTTGACCTTGCTCGGACCGGTGACGGTGACGCCGCCCAGAGCTGCTACCGCATCGGAGCAGTTCGGGAAGGTGCCTACCTTGTCGAGGTCCTGACAGGTCGGGAACGGGGCCGGCTCATCGATTCCAGCGCCGAGCCAGATTCCGCCGAGGCCCTTCGACACGGAGTTGACCGTGGCACAGTCCGCGCCACCGATGGCCACGGAGTCCTGAGTGACGTTCCAGGTGCCAGTGACGGCGCCCGGTCCGGCCAGAGTGGTGAACGGCGTTCCGTTGAACCCGACAGCGACCGGCAGCGAGTAGCTGGAGGTCAGCTTGAGCGGGCCCGAGCCCGTTCCGTCAGCGTTCCTGTTCGGAAGCGGCAGCTGGCAGTAGGTGCCCAGCGGGTTGGATGCCAGACCGGTCAGAACCCTGACCTCGACCGGACCTTCCAGGTTGAGGTTGCCCTCCTCGTCGGCCGTGCCGACGAGGTCGTCACCTGCTGCCAGCGTGATCGGAACCGGCGACCCGTCGAGCGGGTTCGGAACGACCATGATCGGGAACTGGAACTCGGTGTCGTCGATCAGGATCTCGCCGTTTGCCGGGTTGAGGTCACCACTGACCGTCGCTGCGGTCGGGTTCGGTCCACACGGGTAGTCCGGGTTCACGACCAGAGGCCTGCCGGACTGACCGTCGTTCGGCACTGCGGTACCCGACTCGGCCGAGAAGGTCACCTGCGAGAGGCAGCCGACCGGCTTGAACGAACCCAAGCTGTTCGGCGCGGTTCCCGTGCCCGGGGTCGACTGGGTCGCCCTTGCCTCCCAGAGGTCCGGAAGCGGGGTAGAACCGAGCGTCGTGGGGGCCGGAAGAATCTCCGCTCCCTTGAACGCGAAGCCCAGGTTCACCTGTCCGCTGTCGAAATCCATCGAGAATGGGACCGCCTTGGCCTGGCTGCCGGCAAACGAAAGTGCGCCGACACATGCGAGGGCGAGCCCGAGGAGCAGAATTCCGACCCTGCGGCCAGCCGCCCCCCTGATGCTTGTTGAAGAACTCATCGTGTCTCCTTGTATTGGTCTTGCTTCATTTTCCCCTCCCAGCAAGTCCGTTCGGCCACTTTGGCTTCACCGGGGCCCGCTCCTCGGAAGGTGGACGAGTCAGTGTAACAGTGATGACTATCACTCATCGACCCATGAACACCACTGACCAAGCCTAGTTGCGGTGCGGCAGTGGCCTCCCGGGGCGTTGCTGCTGGTCATTTCCTCCCATCCGGCCGGATCGGACGGCAACCGCGCCCCGAAGTCGGCAGAGTTCCCGCAAGATATGGGAATGAGTGCTGCAGACCTGACGGTGATTATCCCGGCCTACGACGAGAGCGAGGCTCTGCCGGGCCTGATCGAGGAGATCCATGCCGCCTGCGGGCCGCTCGGGCTCGACTACGAGATCGTCGTCGTCGACGACGGCTCCTCCGACGGCACCCCCGAGCTGATCGCCGAACTCGCCACTACGGACGATCGCCTCGGCTGCGTCGGCCTCAGGCGTAACTTCGGCAAATCGGCAGCTCTGGCGGTCGGGTTCGACTCGACCGATTCCAGGCTCATCATCACGATCGACGGTGACGGGCAGGACGACCCCGCCGACATTCCGGCACTCCTTGCCGAGATCGACGAGGGATACGACCTGGTCTCGGGCTGGAAGCGGGATCGTCAGGATCCATGGACTCGCCGGCTCGCATCGAAGGTCTTCAACGGCTTCACCAGCCTGATGACCGGTGTCCGGATGCATGACATGAACTGCGGCTTCAAGGCCTATCGAGGCGACTGTGCCCGTTCGATCGAGGTCTACGGCGAGATGCACCGGTTCATGCCGGTCCTTGCCGACCAGCAGGGCTGGACCGTGACCGAGGTTCCGGTCAACCACCGCGCCCGCCAGTTCGGGAAGTCCCGGTTCGGGCTCGAGCGCTACCTCAGGGGTGCGCTCGACCTGGTGACGGTCTTCTTCCTCGGCCGCTACCAGAACCGGCCACTGCATCTCTTCGGCGGTCTGGGGGCGGTGCTCGTGATCCTCGGAATCGCGATCAGCCTCTATCTGACCGCGATCTGGATCGGAGGCACCTCGATCGGGGACCGGCCTCTGCTCTTCCTCGGAGTCCTTTTGATCGTGGTCGGGGTGCAGCTCCTCTCACTCGGGCTCCTCGCCCAGATCATGGTGCTGAATCGACGCGAGGCCTCGGGTGCCGCGGTCGAGCATGCGCTTGTATCGGCTCTGATCGGCGTGTCGGCCGACCGGGACGACTCCCGGGTAGAGGCCTGAACCTCCGGCCGGTTCGGTCCCGGGCTCAGGACTCGGCCAGCATCGCCTCGAGGCTTTCGGCCAATGGGATCCCAGCCTGCCAGCCAACCGCTTCCTGAAGTTTCGTCGGGTCGCCCACCAGGATGTCCTCGGATCGGTCGGACCCGCTCGTCACCTGCCCGTCACTCCCGACACCTGCCGTTGCCACCACGACATCGGCCAGCTCGGAGATGCGGACCGCGGAGCCGCTGCACAGGTTGTAGGTGCCCTTCGCCCTTGTTTCGGCCACCAGCGCGATCGCCCTTGCGGCATCCCTGACATCGGTGAAGTCCCTCGTTGCGGACGGGTTGTGGGCCGCCGCATGGACCCCACGACCATCCCTGGCTGCCGCGACGAGGTCTGCCGCGACGCCCTTGCGCTGTCCCGGGCCGACCAGATTGAAGGTTCTCAGGATCGCCACCGACGGGCTTCCGGCAGCCCCGTAGCCACCGGTGACCATCTCTGCCGCGGCCTTCGAGGCCCCATAGATCGAGATCGGCTCGACCGGCGCCTCCTCCGACACCCGACCGGCGATGGCCGGGTCGGGCCGGCCGTAGACCGCCGCACTGGAGCCGAGCACGAAGAAGGCCCTGGGGGCCTGGACCGATACCGCTTCCAGCAGGTTCCAGGTAGAGGCGGCATTCGCCCGGAAGGCTCCGTCCGGATCGGCCTCCGCCGCTGCCGGCAACGGCTGCCCGGCCATATGGACGACGATCTCGGGTGAGCTCTGGCGGACTGCCTCCGCAGCCGCACCGGGATCGGTGAGGTCAACGGCGGGCCACCCGCCCCGTCCGCTCAACCCGAGCCCTGAGATCTCGTGCCCCCTGGCCTCCAGCTCGGTTGCGAGGGCCCCGCCGAGGAAGCCGCCGGCGCCGGTCAGCAGGACCTTCATTCTGTTTCCCGAGTCCCGGTCACGGCCCGATCCTCCTCGCCTTCGGGCCGACGTTCAGTCTGCCCGGCCGACCAGGCCGTCCACGCCGGAGAGCTCGACGGTCTTCGCGAGGCCGTCCTCCAGCGCGGTGCTCGGCTCCCAGTCGAGGATCTCTCGGGCCCTCGTGATGTCGGGCCTGCGGACCTGGGGATCATCGGTCGGCAGCGGCTCGTAGACGATGCCCGAATCGGCTCCGGTCGCCTCGATCACCTTCTCGGCCAGCTCCTTCAGGGTGAACTCGTCCGGGTTGCCGATGTTGACGGGCAGGTGCTCTTCCGATTCGGCAAGGCCGATCAGGCCCTCGACCAGGTCGTCCACGTAACAGAAGGACCGGGTCTGGCTGCCGTCCCCGAAGACCGTCAGGTCCTGACCAAGCAGGGCCTGACGGAGGAAGGTCGGAACTGCCCGCCCATCGTGCGGACGCATCCTCGGTCCGTAGGTGTTGAAGATCCTCACGATCGCGGTGTCCACGCCCTGCTGGCGGTGGTAGGCCATCGTCAAAGCTTCGGCGTAACGCTTCGCCTCGTCGTAGACCCCTCGCGGCCCGATCGGGTTCACGTTGCCCCAGTACTCCTCTGGCTGGGGGTGGACCTGGGGGTCGCCGTAAACCTCCGAGGTCGAGGCCAGCAGGAACCGGGCCCGCTTGAACTTGGCCACCCCGAGCATGTGCCAGGTGCCCTGGGCGCCGACCTTGAGGGTCTGAAGCGGTAGCCGCAGGTAGTCGATCGGACTGGCGGGGGATGCGAGGTGGTAGACGAAGTCCACGTCCTCCTCTATCCAGACTTTCTCGGTGACGTCGAGATTCAGGAACTGGAACCGGTCGGACTCGATGTGGTCGATGTTCCTCAGCGATCCGGTGTCGAGGTTGTCGATGCAGATCACATGGTGGCCCCGGGCCAGCAGGTGGTCGCAGAGATGGGAGCCGACGAAGCCGGCTCCTCCGGTGACTATGCAGGTGCTCATCGTCAGCGATGGTATTGGAGGCCCGACCTTCCGCCCTCGCCGTCATTTCGCTGCAACCGATCGGCCCCGGAGACGGGAGCTTCTGCCTGGGCCACAGGACTTGACCGGGAAAAGTTCACGCTATTTGCATGACTTTGAAAAAAGGTCGCTATTTACGTAATTAGGCCATCAGTGGGTGGGGGAGAGTTCATCTCCGTTTCGGCCTATGAAAGGGAAATGACACGATCTTCGGACAAGTCGTTCTCTTCGTGTATCGGGCCAGTCCGGGCACATTGTCGTTTCGCTCGACCGCGACCTCGCCACTTCTCGGTGTTGACGAGCGCGGGGGTTGCACGTTCTGGGAAATCGGGAAGGTGCTCGGAGGGCCCCCGTGGGAGTTTCTGAAAAGGTCGAACGAGGAGAAACACCGGGCCGGGATCACGCGGCATCGGAAGGCTGGGCCGGGAGCGACGCCCCGACTCCGGCCGAGCGGCGGCGGGTTGCGGTCGAACTCGTTCGCGATCACGAGTCCCAGCTGAGGGCCAGCGCCCGTCGGGTTTCGATCTGTTCGGATGACGCGGAGGATGCAGTCCAGCGCGGGATCGAAATCCTGCTTCTGAAAGCTCCGACTGCAGACGCCAGACGCCTTCTGCCCTGGGCCCGAACGGTCGTGCGCAACGAGGCTCTGGCGATCAGACGAAGTCGCGAAAGGGTTCTGGCTCGCCCGGCACCGGATCCCCATGGAGACGGTCAGGGAGATCGGGACTGGGTCGCGGACCTGCCTTCCGGTTCCGATGGACCCTCGGAGCTGGTCGTGCGCCGCGAGAGGATCGAGCGTGGTCGCGAGGCCCTGGCCCTTCTCAAGCCACAGGAACTGAAGGCCCTTACCCAGCTCGCCCATGGTTACTCGTATGCAGAGATAGGTGCGATCAACGGCTGGACGCGGACCAAAGTCAACAGATGCCTCGCCGAAGGAAGAGCGAGATTGAGGTCGGTGGTCGAGGAATCCGAAGCCGGCAAGCGTTGTGAAGCGGTCGTCCCCCTCATTTCGGCCTGCGCCGATGGTGAACTCGATGCCAAAGAGGTGGCGACCGTCCGCAACCACCTTGCCGTCTGTGGTTCGTGCCGGGCGACCCTTCGGGAATACCGGTCGATCCCGTCGAGAGTCGCTGCATTGGCTCCGGGCGCACCGGTCGCGAGCGATATCGCACCTGAGGGAATCTCCGGGCGTGTCGCCGAGTGGGTCGACGGGCTCGTCGCGGCGATCTGGACCAGGGCGAGCGCCCTGCTTCCGGGACAGGATGCCGGGCTCGGGGCAACGCTTGCCTCGGGTGGGATACGAGGAGCCGGCGCGGCGGGGCTGGCCAAGTTGACTGCTATCTGTGTCGGGACGGCCGGAGGGGCTGCCGCATGTGTGGCCGCGGGGGTCCTTCCAGTGCCGATGGAGAACTCGGAGATGCCACCCCCGGCCCGGACGATCGAAAGGCGTGTCGAGCAGGTCGGCCCCCGGCTAACGGTCGATCCAACCCCTGCCCCGGTGTCAGGTCGACCTGACACCGATACGACCCCCAACCGGGTCGAGCCGTCGTCGGAACGGCCGAGCGTTCCGGCTGAAACCGAACCGCCCGAGCCGGTGGCGACCGAGTTCGCCCCTGAGGGCGCCGGTGCGCCGGTCCCCGTGCCTGCTGCGGCCCCGACGCCCCCGCCGACCCCGAGGGTCGAATCGCAGCGCCCCGCTTCCACACCATTGTCCGGGGAGTTCCAGCCTTGACAGTGCCGGGCGTCGACATGAACTTCTCCACCTCTACTCGGGTCCGAGTCTTGGCTCTGCTCTTGCTGTTGACCTTCGCGGCCGGGCTCTTCGCTCGACCAACCCCTGCCTCGGCAGGCGAGGTTACGGCCAAGCTCTGTCCCGGCACCTCGGTTGCTCGCCTCCCTGCTCAGTTCACGGATTCCGGAGCCGGGCCATGGCTCCACCTCGTGGCCGGCTGTCACGCGGCCGGTAACGGAGTTGTCGGTCTCTACCAGGATCGTGACGGCGCTTCGGCAGGCTTCGGGCAGGGCGGGAGGATGATCTGGGATGCCCCGCCGGAAGTCTCGATGGTCGAAGTGACCGGTCGGGTCAGAATGAAGGATGCAAACGGCATCCGGACCTCGCTCGTCGGGAAGTCGGGGGGTGTGGAGGAGAAGGTTCTGGGCGGATCCGATCTCGACGGCTCTGTTGCCACCTTCGTCTGGCCACCCGCCGGTGCAACCGCTTCGTCGCTGGGGCTCACGCTCTCCTGTGATCGCTCGGGCGGCTGTCCCAACCGGCCGGACTCGGTCAAGGCCTTCATCCAGATGGATCGGCTCGAAATAGTCGGGCGGGATGGAACGCCTCCTTCGGTGGACATCACCGGTGATGTCGCCGAGCTCTCGTTGCGAAAGGAGTGGGCGCGGGAGTGGCCCGGCTGGACAGCCGCGGCCAGGGATAGTGGGACGGGAGTGGCCGATCTCTACTTCCTCGTAAACGGATTTCCGGTCGCTACTCCCAGAATCGCCTGCTCCGGGATCATCGACGGGCAGGCGGCCGAGCTTTCGCCATGTCCTGCCGCTCGAATCCAGTCGGGCACGTTCGAAACCTCAGAGCCGCCATTCAGGGAGGGAGTCAACGGCATCCGTGCCTGTGCGGTCGACTTTTCCTCCGTCGCAGGCACGGGCAATCAGAGCTGCACCGAAAGAGTCGAGCTCAGAGTGGACCGCAGGCCACCGCCACCGCCTCTCGACCTCGAAACCGATCCGGGACCGGGCTGGACCTCCCGGGACCGTTTCACCGCGGGCTGGTCCCTTCCCGAGGATTCCGGGTCACCCCTCAGCAAAGCGTTCTACCGGCTGAGGAGCGTTGCGACCGGGCAGGTAGTGGCCACCGACACGATGCCCTCTGATGCAAGCGAGGGCGACCAGGCCAGAGAGATTCCGTTCCCGGAGCCCGGCAGCTACAGGCTCGAGGTCGGCCTGATCGATGCGGCCGGCAATGCCGGGGCGACTGCGAACACACAGGTCAGGTTCGATGACCGGCCCCCGCCCGACGTGACCCCTGCCGCTCGACCCGGGTGGGTCTCTCGCTCCGAGCTCCCGCTCTCCCAGTCTGTGATCCAGGCTTCTGGTTCCGGCCCCTCCGGGATCGCAGGTTTCGCCGTCACGAGCTCCGATCTCGGCGTCCGGCCGCCCTGCCGAGGCAGTATCTGCAGGCTCTCCGAGCTCTCCTGGCTCGGAGGTCCGAACGAAGGTCAGGCCCTGCTCGATGGTCTGGTCGAGGGCGAGAACACGGTCTCGGCCGTGGCGGTCTCGGGAGCCATGATCCCCTCGAGGAATCCCGGTGTGACGAGGGTCAGGGTCGACCTCACCGACCCGACGGTGCGGCTCGAAGGCAATTCGGCAGAGTGGTCGGATCGACCCGTGACCCTTACGGCGGTCTCGACCGACAGGCTCTCCGGAATGGCGCCCGATCCGATGGATGGCGACGTCCCTATCACCGGGGTCGGGGTTGCCGGGCTGGAACCGCAGGTCGAAGTGGGAGACAGCTCGAGCTTGACCGTGACCCGGGAAGGAGTGACAGAGGTCGAGTATTTCGCAAGAGATCTCGCCGGGAACTCGACCAGGCGCAACGGGACGGCGGGTGAGAGGCCCGACAGGACGGTGGTCAGGATCGACTCCACTCCGCCATCCGTGAGGTTCAGCCCGTCGGTCGATCCGCTCGACCCCGAGAGGGTGGTCGCCTTGGTCGATGACGAGGCATCGGGTCTCGCTGATGGCGAACTCTCGATCGGACCGAAGGGTGCCCGGGCGGACTTTCGAACTCTTGCCACGACCATGAAGTCGGACAGACTGGAGGCACTGATTCCTTCGGACGACCTTCCACCCGGTGAATACGTAATTCGGGCCGAGGCGATCGATGGAGCCGGAAATCGAGAGGTCTCGATCTCCAGCACTCCCCTCCGACTGCCGCTGAAGTCGTCGGCCACCCTTTCGCTCCAAGTGGCCGATGAGGCCGGGACCCGCTCCCCGGCGGTAGTCGGAAGCTCTGGGGCGGCACTCTTCGGGCGACTCTCCGTCTCATCCGGTCGACTCGATCGTGATGCCCTGGTGACGGTCGAGGAGTCATTCCCTCAGGGATCCGGGCTCCCGGAACGGAAGACGACCGTGCAGGTCGCCGAAGACGGATCCTTCTCGATCCAGCTCCCGGAAGGGCCCTCCCGTCGAGTCAGGGCTACCTTCTCCGGGGATCGCCTGAACGGCCGAACCTCTTCCCGTTGGGTGTCGCTCTCGTTCGCCGATCGAGTCCGTTTCTCCGTTCGAGATCGGGTCACGAGGAACCGGGTTCCAACTCGGATGGTGGGGTCGGTGTCGGGCCCCGGAATGACCGTGCCGCCGGGGGGCAAGAAGATCGTGATCCAGTACTTCGATCCGTCCCGTCGGTCGTGGCGACCGGTCGAGATCGTCAACAGCAGTCAATCGGGCGCCTTCGCTTTCACCTACCGCTTCAGGACGATCACGTCCCGTCAGCAGATTTTCTTCAGGGCCCTATCCCTCGGGGAGGCCGGTTGGCCCTTCGCTCCCTCGGCCTCTCGCCCGGTTGCCGTGGTTGTGGTGCCCTGACCGGCACCGAAGGGCCTGGTCCCGGAGACGGGGCCCAAATGAATCCGTACGAGCCAACGGCCCCGGAGACGGGGCCCAAATGAATCCGTACGAGCCAACGGCCCCGGAGACGGGGCCGTTGGCGAGGGAGGAGAGGTACTGCTTCCTGCTGACGTATGGGAGATGGGTCAGCAGGCTTCTCCGTCGTCCGCTCTCCGTCGGACGGCGGGCTAAGTGTTGAGTCTCAGACCAGCGAGGTCAGCTGATCCGTCACTCGGTTGACGACCTCCTGGGCCTTCTTGCCCTGGGTCTCGGCCAGCCTGGAGACCTCGGCCTGAGCCTTCTCGGCCCGCTTCGAGACCTCGTCCACCCGGCTGTCGATTCGCTTGGTCAGGTCCTGGTTGGTGGTCCTGATCTGCTTCTCGACCGTCTTCTGCTGCTTGCGGGCGTTCTTCTCGAGGCGGTTGTAGGTCTTCTCGACCTTCTTGGTCGCCTTCCGGCGGGCCCGGGTTCCGCGGCGCTCCGCCTTCTTGAAGGTCTTGGTCAGGTTCGCCCTGTACTTCTCGACCTTCTTCTCGGCGGTGGCCTGGTCACTCCACTCCTCGATGACCTCGGAGACCTTCTCGGTCAGGTTGAGGGCAGCACCCACCGGGACGTCGACGGCAGCTTTGGCGCGATCTGCCGGAGTCTTCGGCTGCTCCACCTTCTTCGCCTTCTTCGCGGTAGCCGTCGGCTTCTTGGCGGTGGTCTTCTTGGCAGTCGACTTCTTCGCGGTGGTCTTGGTGGTCTTCTTGGCGGGCTTCTTCTTGGTCTCGGTAGCCATTCTGTGAGCTCCTGTCTTTCTGTTTCGAGAGTTACTTAGTTCTAAGGATGTTCAGAGAGTAGCACCGATACGAACACCTGTTCCGGTTTTCTGCGTACGTGCGTCACACAGGCCGGAGGGTTAAAAAAGGTTCGTTACAGAGCCAAAAAGAGATGCACGAGATTGTGAAAGGAAAGGTGCGCTCCCGCCCCAGCGGCCCCATCCCCGAGTTCGGAGTCACTTTCGCCTGGGACGAGTCGGAAGGAAGGTGTGACGGTCGGCTGGGGGTGGACCCGAACGCTCAGGCGGCCGGTCTGGCCCGCCGGACGATCTCGAGTCCGCCGGCAGAGGTGGAACCCATGACCGGAAATCGCTTCTCCAGCCCGAGGCCGATGGCCGAGAGGTCGCCCTCGCCGAGTTCGACCAGAGCTCCGGCCTCCCTCGCAATCAACTGGGCGGCAGCCACGTCGACCGAGCGCGACGGGTGGGGAGAGGTCATCGCGTCTATCCGGGAGGCGGCCAGCCAGGAGACCGTTATCGCGAGTGAGCCGACGCACCGCAGGCGGTAGACGGAGCCCGCCAGGCCTTCGACGAAAGGCAGGAAGGCGCCCGGCTCTGCCCCTTCGACCCCGACCAGCTCGAGCATTTCGACATTCCCCGGATCCTCGACTTCGAGCCGGCGGCCGTCGAGGAAGGCACCGGCGCCGATCGAAGCACTGAACTCCTCACCCGATCCGAAGTCATGGACGAAGCCGAACGCGACCGAGTCCATCGCGTCCCCGGTCGCGACCGCGATCGAGAGGCTGTGGGACGGGAGCGTCCTCCTGACGTTGAGCGATCCGTCGATCGGATCGACCACGACGGTCAGGCCGTCGCCTCCGTTGAATGCGACCGTTCCCCGTTCCTCCGAGATGACGGTGAACGAGAGCCCGTCGGCCGCCAGGTGCTCCATCTCTTCGAAGACCACGTCCTCGCATTGACGGTCGAGACGCAGGGTGTTGTCGCCACCTTCGCCGACGCCTTCGTAGTGATGGCGCTCGGCGATCGTCCGCGACTCCTCGAAGAGCGGGACCTGACCCTCGATGATCTTTCGGCAGGACGCCAGCCAGAGGTCGGTCAGCTCGGGGGTCCATTCGGTCTGGCTCATCGTCCTGATGCTATTCGGACCGGTGCGGGCCGGACCTCGCGCCGGCCCGGTGTCCCGCTGATCGAGGCCGCAGAGAGCGGCCGAAAGGACCCCGGGCGCCACCCCTTTTCGGCTACGGTGGAGGAGGTGACACAGGAGCGGAAAGCGGCCCTCAACCCCGCACTTGCCCCTGAGCAGGCAGATGTTGCGACCTTCTCTGGCCGGGCGCTGGTGATCGAAGGTCCGCCCGGCTCGGGCAAGAGCACCGCCTTGAACCAGCGACTGGTCGCCCTTGCCGGAAAGGGCGAGGCACCTTCGGGCGTGGCCCTCGTGGTCTCGACCGGAATCGCTCTCGAGGCTCATCGGCGCGAACTCGAGGCCCGTCTGACTGCCCCCTATGACGAGCTGATGGTCGAGACCTGGGAGGGACTGGCCGAGCGCCTGCTGAGACGGTGGGGCCCGGCGGTCGGGGTCGATCCCGACTTCGAGGTGGTCGGCACGGCCGAACGGCTCGCTCTGCTCAGCGTGCGGTTCGACCGACTGCCCCTGCGTCATCACCAGATCAGAGGCAACCCGACCGGCCTGCTGCGCCATCTCCTGGTCGCGATCGACCGGCGCAAGGCCGGCCTCGACATCGGGGAGGAGCCCTTTTCCGACGACCCCAGGCTCGACCGCGAACTCGACGACCTGGTCTCGTTCCACGACGAGATGCTGGCCGATCTCGGGTGCCTCGACCCGGTCGACCTCTGTCGGCTCGCGAGCGACCTGCTCGCTTCGGATCAGGAGATCGCGTCGGTGGTCGGTGGGACCTGGCCGCACCTCCTCGTCGATGAGGCCGACGGACTCACACCGCCGAGGGCCGAGCTCCTCAACAGGCTCTCGAGGACGGCCGAGTCGACCGTGGTCGCTGTCGACCCGCTCGGCGGAGGGCGGCGACTGGAGGAGATCGTTCCCGACTTCGCATCCGAGGCAACCAGGCTGACCATGGAGCGGTCGCCCAGACTGGGGGCCGATCAGATCGCCGCGGCCAGAGCCATGCTCGGTCCTCTCGATGATTCAGGCATCTCCTGGGTTCCGGGGGATGGTGGGGGGACGATCAGGTTCTGGCGCTCCTCCACGGCGCAGGCCGAGGCCCAGGCCGTCGCCCGTGAGGTCGAACACCTGATTTCGGAAGGTGCCACCCCGGATTCGGTCGCGATCGTGATCGGGGATCCGAACAGGGACGGCCTCCCGGTCCAGGCTGCGCTGGCCGAACGGGGTGTTTCCTCGGTCATCTCGGGCGGCTCGGCCTTCTTCCGGGAGCCCGAGGTCCGCGACACGATCGCCTGGCTCAGGGCTCTGAACGACCCCGAGGATGCGGCGGCCGTGACCAGGGCCCTGACCCGGCCACCGATAAACCTCAGGCCGGTCGACCTCGCTCAGCTCAACACGATCGCGAGGCGCCGGAAGGTCGACCTGCTCTCTGCCTCGGAGGCGGCACTCGAGAGTCCCCGGGTAACCCCGGAGGCCCGTGAGCGGCTGACCGAGTTCCTCGACCTCTACCGGGCCGCTGCCGGAGCGCTGGAGACCCACCGGCCCGACGTCTTCGTGAGGCGACTGATCGAGCGGGTCGGGTTCCGTCGCCAGGGCCTCTTCTCGGCCAAGCCCGAGACGGCCGAGCGGCTGATCGCCCTGTCGAGGCTGGCCGAGGTCGCGGCTTCGTGGAGCCGGCGTGAGCCGGATGGTTCGACCCGCGAGTTCGCCTCGTTCCTGGCCGCCCTAGCCGAGGGAGGACTCGAGGTGATGAACGGCCCACTGATCCCGGTCCGGGGCAAGGTCAGGATCATCGGGCGCAACGAGGTCAGGGGAGCCTCGTGGCGGCGGATCTACCTCCTCGGCAACGAGACCGTCGGCGAGCGGGACCGGCCGGCCCTGGCGGCGGCACTGGCCGCTGCCGGCGACGAGGTCGTCTTCTCCCGGGTCGACACCGACCGCCGCGCCGTCGGGTCGGGGCCGGATCTCCAGGAGGTCGCCCTCGGAGTGGTCAAGGCGATCGAGGAGGTTCACGAAGAGGAGCTGTTCGGACCGGCCGAGGACCTCCATGCCACCTACCGGATGATGCGCGACGAAGTGGTCGAGGCTTCCTGGAAGGTCGGTCGCGAGATGAACGAGCCCCGGCTCGACACGACCGTCGACATCAACCGGGCTATCACCCGCTACCTCGAGCTGCTCAAGCTCGCCGCCCTGGCCCAGCGTCCCGGCGAGGGGGCCGACCCGGAGGCGCTCGATGCCGTCAACGGCCTGTTGGCCCAGGTCGCAACCCCCGAGCAGCTGGCAGAGCTCGAGAAGTCGACCCTCGACCCCTTCCTGATCGCCAACGAGGTCGAGCGGGGCCGCCGCGAGGGGCTGATCGATTCGCGCGAGGAGCCCTCCCTCGCCGCCTTCCTGCCCAAGCGCGGCGGGAATCTCCGACTCTCGGCCACCGACATCGACCTCTACCTGACCTGCCCGCTGAAATACAAGTTTGCGCGGGTCTTCTCGATCCCCAACCCTCCGACCGTGAACCAGAAGTTCGGGATCCTGATCCACAACGTGCTGCAGCGGTTCCACGTCGACGGGGCCACCGCGAGCCGTGAAGGTCTGGTCGAGATGGTGGAGACCGGGTGGCGCCGTGCCGGTCTCGGCGAGTCGCTCGACGAGGTCCAGTTCCGCGAGCGTGCGAGGGCCGCGATGGATGTCTACTGGGAGGCCGAGCAGAAGTCGGACTCCGAACCCGTCTGGCTGGAGCGACAGTTCGAGTTCAGGGTCGGACCCCACTACCTGAGGGGTCGGGTCGACAGGGTCGATCGCAGGCCCGACGGCACCTACGAGATCATCGATTACAAGACTGGAAAGAAGGTCGAGCCCGACCGGACCGGAGGAGATATCCAGCTCGCCCTCTATCGGCTCGGTGCCCAGGAGGCCTGGGACGTGGATGCCTCGACCCTGAGCTACTACTACGTCCTCGAGGGCGCGAAGGTGGAGATCGGTGCCGGTTCAGACGATCGAGAGAGGGTCGAGCGGACGGCTCTCGAGGTAGGCGAGGGAGTGATGGGACAGGACTTCGAGCCCCGTCCATCGCCCGAGGTGTGCAGCTGGTGCGACTTCCGGACCGTCTGCCCGGCCTCCGAGGCCTGAGCCCGGACTTCCGGCCTAGTCCGACTCTCGCTGTCTCAGGAATCTCTGGAACTCGGAGGCGATCACCTCGCCGCTCGGGACCTCACCCGGGGCCTCGGCCCGGTCGCGCTGCTGCTGTTCGATCCGTCCGACGAGTTCCTGGACTTCGGGATCGGCCGCGACGGCACGTCCGATCTGTTCCTCGTACTCGAGGGTCTCTTCGATCAGTCCCGAATTGTCGGCCGCCACTCCCGTGACCTTCTCGAGCCGCTCGCTCAGGGCCAGGGCAGCTTTCGGACTCGGAACCGCAGACACGTAGTGAGGGATCGCGGCCCAGAGCGAGACCGAGGGGACTCCCTCCCGTCGACACAGATCGTGGATCACGCCGACGATGCCGGTGGGGCCCTCGTAGTTGGACCGATCGAGGTCGAGCTGTGCCACGAGTTCAGGGTCCGAAGCAAGACCGGTGATCGGGACCGGGAGCGTGTGTGCCACCTCGGCGATCAACGAGCCCAGGACGACCACGCGCTCCACCCCGAGCCGCTCGGCCACTGCGAGCACCGCTTCGGAGTAGGAGCGCCACTTCAGGTTCGGCTCGACTCCGTCGACCAGAACCAGGTCGCGCCGCGCCGCCTCGGCCGATGCGACCGTGAAGGTGGTGGCGGGCCACTCGATGTGGCGGTGGGTGCCGTCCGAGACCTTGATCTTCGGTCGGGTCGCCTGGAAGTCGTAGAAATCCTCGGGATCGATCTCGGCGATCGTCTTCGACGGCAGTGACTCGGTCAGCGTCTCCAGAGCCGTGGTGGCCGAGGAGGCGGCGTCGTTCCAACCTCTGAAAGCACAGACCATCACCGGCTCCCTGAGCTGTGGTGGGGTCGATCTCCACTTCAGGTGGTCCATCGGTTCACCTTAGACGATGGCGCTCGTCTGGAAGTTCGGTAAGGATGGGGTCGTGGAGGCTGCAGCGACACCCAACTCGGAACCCCATCGGGTCGGCCCGACCGTGTCCGAGTTGACGCCCGGACGCAACTTCACCGGCCGTTACGCCTGCGCGAGGAAGGATCGCCTGGTCGCGAGGAACGGTTCGGCATACCTCGGTCTCGAACTGAGGGACAGGACCGGTTCGATCACCGGCCGGCTGTTCAGGGACGCCGACCGGATCGGCCTCGGGTTCGAGCGGGGGGATGTGCTCCTCGTCTCGGGCAGGGCCGAACTCTTTCGTGGCCAGTTGACCGCCGAGATCGAGAAGGCCGAGAGAGTCGATCCGGCCGAGGTCGATCCGGCCGAGTTCCTCCCGACGGCCTACCGAAGTCGCGAGGAGCTCGAGGGATTCCTCGAGCACCTGACCGGAGAGGTCTATGAACCCGGTCTCCAGGCGGTGGTCAAGTCGCTCCTTTTCGAGGGCGAGACGGCGGCCGAGTTCCGGAATGCGCCGTGCACCCGGGCCGGTCACCACGCCTACATCGGCGGGCTCATGGAGCACACCGTCGCGGTCGGGACGCTGGTCGGCGAAACGTGCCAGCTCCACCCGAAGCTCAATTCCGATCTCCTGATGGCCGCAGCGCTGATCCACGACATCGGCAAGACGGGCGAGTTCACCTACGGGGCCGAGATCGGACTAAGCGAACGGGGCAAGGCATTGGGACACCTGCAGATCGGTGCCGAGCTGATCAACCGGGCCGCCTCCGACCTCGATCCCTCGCTCAGGGATGACCTGCTCTCGGTGGTGATGTGTCACCACGGGACCGATCCCCTCAGGCTCCGGTCCTTTCCTTCCGCGGAGGCGATCGCCCTGTATCGCCTCAATGCCCTCGATGCCCAGGTCAAGACGGCCCTCGAGCACGGGATCAACTAGTCCGAAAGGTCCTTGAACTTCTCGGTCATCGTCGGATTGCCGCGGGTGAGCTTCTTCACCGTCACGTCCTGAGCCTTGTCGTTGGCCAGACGGAGATTCCTCTCGGAACCGAGCAGGTTCTCCTTGGTCTTCTCCAGGGCCTTGATGGACTTGTCGATCTCGTCGATCGCCGTGTGGAACTTGCGCGATGCCAGGTCGTAGTTCTTCTCGAACCCCGTCTTGAAGGTCTCGAGCTTTTCCTCGAAGTTCGTGACGTCGATGTTCTGTGCCCTGACCAGGGCCAGCTCTGACTTCAGCTTCAGGGTCTTGTAGGCCTCGTTGCGGATCAGCGTGATGATCGGAATGAAGAACTGCGGCCGGATCACGTACATCCTCGGGTAGAGATGTGAGACATCGACGATGCCGGTGTTGTAGAGCTCGTTGTCGGGCTCCAGCAGCGAGACCAGCACGGCGTACTCGCAGCCCTTCTTGGTCCGGTCCTCGTCCAGCTTCTTGAAGAAGTCCTCGTTCTTCTTCTTGTTCGAACCCTCGTCGAGTTCGTTCTTCATCTCGAACATGATCGAGATGAACTCGGTGCCGTCATCGTCGGACTCCCGGAAGATGAAGTCGCCCTTGGTGCCGCCACTGGCGTCGTTGTCCTTGGCGAAATCGGCGTTCGGGAAAGCGCCCGCCCGGATCTTGTTGAACTCGACCTCGCAGTGCTGCTCGAGGGACTCGCCGACCATCTTGGTCGACAGCTTCGCCTTCATGTCCTTCAGGCGCTCGATCGCGTCATCACGGTCCTTTATCTGGGTCTCGTACTTCTCCTTGAGCGACCTCTCGAGCAGTTCCTTCTCGTTGTCCTTGGCATCGAGGTCCCGTTTGAGGTCATCCCTTTCCTTCTCGACTTCGCCAAGGGCCTCCTTGAGCGCGAGCCTTCCGGTGACATCGGCCTTGTCCAGCTCCGCCTTGAGTCGTTCGATCTCGGCGTTCTTCCTGGCAACGTCGTCCTTGAGCTCACCGGTGACCTTGGCCTCGGCCAGCTCGATGGCGGCCTTCTTCTCCTGCTCGGCGAGCTCCAGGCGTTCGTGCAGCGCCTTGTCGAAGGCCTCGTCCCGCACCTGCCTCAGGATCTCGGCGTAGCCGGCCTCATCGACGTTGAAAGCTTTTCCGCAATGCGGGCATTTGATCTCGTGCATGTCTTCTCTTCCCCGGCCTTGCCGGTAGCCAACTGAGGTTAGGCGATGTTCAGGATGCCCCGATTGAGTCGGTGGTGGCAGCCGGATCTGACGTCAATCATCGAAATCGGGACGCCCCCGGGACCGCTTCGTCTCGGAGCGCCGACGCTTCGAATCGAGTCGCTTCTGTTTCGAGGACCGGGTGGGACGGGTCGGCCTCCGTCTGCGGGGAACACGGAGGGCCTCGGTGAGCTTTCCCTCCAGGCGATCGAGGGCCAGTGCCCGGTTGCGCGTCTGGGAGCGGGCATCCTGGGATACGGCCCGGACCACCGGCCCGGCCTTCCTGATGATCTGGGTCTTGAGGGTCGGGCTGAGCGAGTTCGACGCGGCGACGTCGAACACGGCCTCGACCCGGGAGGCGGTCACGTTGGCGTGCTGGCCGCCGGGTCCCGACGAACGCGAGGTCTTCATCTCGATCTCCGAGAGCGGGATGAAGGGCCCGCCATTCGGTCTGATCCCGTCGGCCAAGAAGTACCGCTCAGCCTTGCCCGGAGCTGCCCTCGGGCTCCGGGCGGTCGGGTCGCAGGGCCTTCTTCATGAGGCGCCAGGCTACGTAGAGGACGAGCACTCCGAAGGCGACCTTGAGCGCTCTCTCGGGAAGTTCGTTTGCCAGCACTACCCCGAACACGACTCCTATCGGGGAGAGCACGCCGATCAGGATGGCGTCCCTGAGATCGACGTTGCCGTAGCCCCGCTGACGCCATGTACCGAACAGCGAGACGATCGCGATCATCAGCAGCGAGGTCGCCTCGGCTTCGATCTGGTCCATCGAGAGGAAGATGACCATCGCCGGGACGAAGATCACTCCTCCGCCGACCCCGATCAGACCGGCGACGACCCCACCCAGGGCACAGACTGCGAGTGCGAGAACGAGATCCATCGCGATCAGAAGAAGAACATCTGGACGGCGACCCCGACCAGGAGGATCGAGAACAGGATCGAGATGGAACGCTCCGGAATTCGCTGCTGGAGGGCGGTTCCTGCGATGACCCCGAAGACCGCCGGGATCGAGAGGATCACGCCCGTCTCGATGTCGACCTCGCCGTAGAAGGAGAAGGTGATGACCGCGAAGAGGGCGATCAGGACGATCGCGGCGAGACTGGTTCCGGTGGCCAATCTCTCCGGAAAGGCGAGGAACGCGATCAGCAACGGGACGATCACGGTCCCGCCTCCGACCCCGAACAGGCCGCTGAAGGCGCCGGCAGCGGTACCGACCACCAACAACTTGATCAACCTTTCGCGGTCCATCCCGGCGATACTAAGGACATGGACCGTCGCTCCCAGATATCGATCCTGCTCGAAGACCCGGCCACCTCGGCCCTGATCACGGACATCGACGGGACCCTCTGCAGGATCGTCGGCAGGCCGGAGAGGGCGAAGGTCCCGGCTCGGGCGAGGAAGAGTCTCGAGATCCTGGGCGACCGGTTCGGCACCGTCGCCTGTGTGAGTGGCAGGCCGGCCCGGGTTGCCAGAAGCATGGTCGGGGTCGACTCGATCACGTATTTCGGGAACCACGGCCTCGAACTGATCGCTCCCGAGGGGGAGAAGCCGACGGTCCAGCTCGATCCGGATGAGGTCCGGAGACCGGCCGACTTCGTCCGTCAGCACGACAACCCGTTCTGGGTGGCTGCGGGAATCCGGATCGAGGACAAGGGGCCCATTCAGGCCCTCCACTGGAGGGGAGCGGACGAGAGGACCGAGGCACAGGTCCAGGAGATCGCGACCGAGGCCGAGCAGGCCGGTCTGGCGATCCACTGGGGTCGCAAGGTCCTCGAGCTCAGGCCGCGTGGCATGGAGGGAAAGGCCGGTGCGGTCGAGCATCTGCTCGAAGGAACCGGGGTCGAGACCGTGGCCTTCGCCGGTGACGATCGAACCGATCTCGATGCCGCAATCAGACTTCGCGAGATGAAGGATCGGGGGGAAATCTCCCGTCTCGTCCTGGTCGCCGTGGCCTCAGAGGAGGGACCACCGGAGCTGGTCGAGATGGCAGACATCGTGCTCGACGACCCCGACGAGTGGCTCGACCTGGTCGAGTTCCTCGCTGTTGGGGAATCGTCCTGAGGAGGTCCCCGGGCAGGTGCCCTACTCGGAGCTGCTGAGATCCACCGTCTTCCTCGTCGCCGGCGCAGCGACCGCGTTGGCCGCAGTTTCGGTGATCGGTATCCAGCGGGCAGGTGCCGACGGGCTGATCGTCACCGTGGCCGTCGTCTGGTGGATCGCTGCAGCGGTGATCGGAACCGTCTCGGGCTCGGCCGGCCGGGTCGCCGAAGGAGTTCGCAGGACTCTTGCCGAGGCCCGGACGGTGGGTCCGGGCGGCCCCGGCGTCTCGCTACCCGCCCCGGGCCGGATCGCGCTGGCCAGGCTCTGGCCGATCCTGGTCGCCGTGGTGATCGCCGGCGGGCTCGGGATCTTCCTGCCCGAGGTTGCGGTGATCGGATCGGGTTATGCGCTTCTGGTCGCATTGGCCTGGCGCAACCGGGAGTCGGCGGTGCTGGCGATCGAGGGGAGGGATGGCGTCCGTTTCCTCGTCGAGTCCGGTTCTGCGTTGAGGCCGGTAAAGCTGATTCGATCCCCGGGCTTCACGACCCTTTGAGATCGGCCTCCGGATCCAGGAGTCCTCTTCCCCTCAGTCCTTCCACCACGGCCCGGTGTTGAGCACGTCGTTCGGCTCCAGCCATGCCCGTCGGGCCGTGGCGACCGCGTAGACCATGAAGTCGAAGTGGACGGGAGCATGGGCGTCGGTGTTGAGCACGATCTTCACCCCGGCCTCGGCAGCCAGGCGGGCATGGACGTCAGAGAGGTCGCGTCGGTGGGGGTTGCCGTTGATCTCCATTGCGGTGTCGCTGGCCGCAGCCGCCTCGATCACCTTCTCGATGTCCAACGGGTAGGGATCGCGCCTGGTCAGGAGTCGCCCGGTCGGGTGGCCGATGCAGTCGACTTCGGAGTGCTCGATTGCCGCGATCATCCTCGAGGTCATGAACTCGGCATCGTCACGGAACGAGGTGTGGATCGAGGCGATCACCCAGTCGAGCTCGGCCAGCAGGTCGTCGTCGTAGTCGAGCGCTCCGTCGGTCCCGATGTTGACCTCGGATCCGACCAGCAGCCGGAAGTCGTTTCCTTCCAGGGCTTCATTGAATTCCCGCACCTCCTCGATCCTCTTCCAGAGGCGTTCGGCAGTGACGTTGTTCCCGAACCCGTGTGAGGCGGAGTGGTCGGTCAGCGCCAGGTAGGCGTAGCCCAGATCGATCGCGGCCTCTGCCATCTCTTCGAGGGTGGCCTTCCCGTCGGAAAGAGTGGTGTGGGAGTGGAGGTCGCCCTTGATCATCTCCCTCGTGACCAGGTTCGGAAGGCGGCCCTCGCGGGCTGCTTCTAGCTCGCCCCGGCCCTCCCTCAGCTCCGGCACTATGAACTCGTAACCCAGCCTCTCGTAGACCTCTTCCTCGGTCGCGAAGCGTTCGGTCTCCCCGGTGTCGTCCGAGGTGATCCCGTGCTCGGAGACGTGGAGGCCAGCGGCCACGGCCGCCTCCCGGAGTTCCGTGTTGTGGGCGGCCGAACCGGTGAAGTGCTGGAGCAGGTTGCCGTAGGCGTCCGGGGCGACGATCCTGACGTCGACCCCGATCCCGGAGTGGGTGACCAGCTTCACCCCGTTCTCGCCCGGGTTCCCCGGTTCGGCGATCGAGGGGTGCCGGGAGATCGCGGTCGAGAGAGCCGTCGGATCATCCGAGGTCGCGATCAGGTCGATGTCCTTGCAGGTGTCGGCCCACCTGCGTGCCGAACCGGCGATCTCGGCCCGGTCGCAGGCCGGCTCCGCACGGAGGGCCTCGACCAGCTCGACCGCAACCGGGAGCACTTCGTCCAGGCGCTTTCGCGCCGGTCCCTCCGGCTCGGCCTCGAGCCGGTCCAGCCCCGCCAGGATCTTCTCCTCGACCTTCGGTCCGAGCCCCTTCAGCTCCCGCACCTTGCCGGCCTCGGCCGCTTTTCGAAGGTCATCCGGTCCGTCCACTCCGAGTTCGTCGTGGAGCCTCCTGACCGTCTTCGGCCCGAGACCCGGGATCCGGTTGATCTCGATCAGTCCGGGCGGGATCTTCTCCTTGAGCTTCGCGGCTGCCGGGATCTCCCCGGTGTCGATCAGGGCCAGGATCTTCTCCTCGAGGGTCTTGCCGACCCCGGGCAGGTCGGTGACCGTCCCCTCGCGGGCCATCTCCTCGACCGACCGACCCTCTGACTTGATCGTGCGGGCCGAGTTGACATACGCGAGCACCCGGTAACGATCCGCGCCGTCGAGTTGGTAGAGAACGGCGAGCTCGTCGAGGGCTGCAGCTATCTCGGCGTTGGTCACCCGCCGAAGGTTACGCAGGGACCCGGTAGTCGAGGTCGGACTGCAGGCTCGCCTCTCGGCTAGGCTCCCGTCCGTGTCGGAGATCGATGGAACGGAATCCGGTCCGACCTGGGTCGTCATCCCGACCTACGACGAGGCCGGGAACGTCGAGGCGATGGCGGAGGCCGTTGCCGAACGGCTCGAACCCGGTGACCGGATCCTTTTCGTCGACGATGGTTCGCCCGACGGGACCGGAGAGATCCTCGACCGGCTTTCGGCCGCCTCGGATTTCGTCGAAGTCCTGCACAGGCCGGTCAAGGACGGACTCGGCGGTGCCCTGATCGCCGGGTTCGAACGGGCTCTCGAAGCCGGCGCCGCAAGGGTGGTCCAGATGGATGCCGATTTCTCGCATGACCCGGCCAGCCTGCCTGAACTGATCCGGGCGGCCGAGCGGGCCGATCTCGTGATCGGTTCGCGATACGTCGAGGGAGGAGCGGTGGAAGAGTGGGGACCCCTGCGGAGAGTCCTCTCCAGAGGTGGGAGCCTCTACTCGTCGACGATCCTCGGTGTTCCCCAGCGGGATCTGACCGGTGGTTTCAAGTGCTGGAGGGCGAGTGCACTCGGGATCATCGACCTCGCCTCGATCGGATCGGCCGGCTATTCGTTCCAGGTCGAGCTGACCTGGCGTGCAGTCCAGGCCGGGCTGACCGTGGTCGAGGTGCCGATCGTCTTCTCGGAACGGGTCGAGGGCCGGTCGAAGATGGGTCCGGCGATCGTCGTCGAGGCGATCTGGCGGGTTCCGGCCCTCAGGCTCAAGCGCAAGTCCTGACCCGGTAGGGCCTGCTTGCATCACCTCACTTCATTTTGTATAGTGTGTCGAGGTGACCGCTCAGCGGTTATCGTCCCCGGGGTCCAGAGACCCGAACCGATCAGGAGACCAAAACGATGTCAGGCAGCCTTCCCGAAGTTACAGACGCTTCCTTCCAGTCCGACGTGATCGACCAGCCCGGAGCCACACTGGTCGACTTCTGGGCACCGTGGTGCGGTCCCTGCCGAGTACTGACTCCGGTCCTCGAGGAAATCAACGACGAGCGTGACGACATTCGGGTAGTCAGCGTCAACGTCGACGACAACCAGCAGACGGCCGCCCAGTTCGAGGTGATGTCGATCCCGACGATGGTGCTGTTCAAGGACGGCAACATGGTCGGCAAGATGGTCGGGGCGATGCCGAAGCGGAAGCTTCTCGAGCAGCTCGATCCCGTCCTCGGCGCCTGAGTAGCGGTGCCGTTCGTCGAGATCCACCTGCTCGAGGGCAGGTCGGACGAGCAGAAGGCCGAGATAGCCAAGCGGATCGAGGACGCCCTGGTCGAAGTGGCCGGGGCGCCGCGCGGTCACTGCTGGGTGAAGTTCTCCGATTCGGCAAAGACCGATTTCATAATCCCGGACCCCGAGTCGTCCTGACGAAACGGGCGGACCGGCCAGGCCGCCTCAGTCGTTTCGGGGGGCGAGCAGGTAGTGGCTCACCGTCCAGTCCTGTCCCTGGTTGAAGGCCCAGGTCTCGGCTGCCGCCATCAGGAAGACGCGCCACTGTGCCAGAGCGGTCCTTCTTTCGCGTGAGCTGCCGGGGAGCGTTCCGAGCGCATCGTTGGGGTTCGAGTCGAGCCGGTCGAGCCACGCCTCCAGGGTCCGGGCGTAGTGGGTCCCGTCGAAATCCCAGCGGCGCTCGACCCTCATCGCCCTCTGGAACCAGAGCATCAGCTCCTGTGACGGCATCGTTCCAGCCGTGAAGAAGCGGTCGGCGAACCAGGAGTCGGTGAACCGGTAGGCGAACCTCCGGTGGGAGAAGACATGGACGAACAGCCGCCCTCCCGGCTCGAGCCATGAGGCGATTCTCCCGAGCAGTAGATCCCAGTTCCGGAGGTGTTCGAACATCTCGATCGAGATGACCCGGTCGAACTTGCGGCCCGGTTCGAAATCGTTGATGTCGGCGGTCACGACCTCGATGTTGGTCAGGCCCCGTCGATCGGCATCCTTCTCGATCGAGGCCTTCTGGGTGGACGAGTTCGAAACCGCCACGATTCTCGAGCCCGGGAAATGTTCGGCCATCCAGAGGGACATCGAGCCCCAGCCGCACCCGAGGTCGAGCAGGTCCATCCCGTCGACGATCCCGGCTCGTCGACAGCAGAGATCGAGGGTGTATTCCTCGGCCTCGGAGAGGGTCGTCGTTGCGGTCGGCCAGTAACAGGCGCTGTATTTGAGGTGGGGTCCCAGGAAGGTCCGGAAGAAGGAACTGGGAACCTCGTAGTGCTGGGTATTGGCCGAGTCGGCCTTCTCGGCGATCGGCCCGGTCGACATCCGGATGATCAGGTCGTTGAGGCGCTCCTGCTGGGCCTCGATCCCGCCCTCCAGCTCCCGTGAGATTCGCGACCTGGCTGCCCGTCGGGCTGCCTTCCGGACGAGACCGTCGGGGACGACACCCAGTCCCAGGGCACGGTCGATCAAGCCGTGGGTCAAGGGCTCGCCGGAGTCCCTGCCGGGCCGGGGCAAGCGGTCTTGCCGATCCCGATCACGAGGTCCATACCGTCGACCTGGACCGTCTCGCTCGTATCTCCCGAGCCGCCGTCGAAGGTGACCGAAGTCGCAAGCACTTCGTCGGAGATGTAGGAGGTGTGTTCCCGGGCTGCCTCGACCAGCCGCTCGTCCCCGCCGAGATCCAGCCCGATCCGGTCCGTGATCTCGAGGCCGGCGTTGCGTCGGCCATTCTGGACCGCGTGAACGATCTCTCTGGCCAGGCCCTCCCTGATCAGCTCATCGTCGAGGTCCAGGGCCAGAGCGACCGCGTGTCCGGCCTGGGCCTCGACCTGATAGCCGTCGAGCGGCTCCATCTCCAGCAGCAGGTCCTCGGGGGCCAGAGTGTGGTCTGTCCCGCCGACGTTGATCCCGACCGTCCGATCACCCTCGATCGCTTCGACGACATGATCGGGATCGAGTGCTCCTACCGCCGCAGCGACCAGTGGCATCTCCTTGCCGAACTTCGGTCCCAGCGTTCGGAAGTTCGGCTTGACCGAGTGGCTGACCAGGTCGGATTGATCCGAGACGAACTCGAGCTCCCTGACGTTCAGCTCCGACCTGATCAGCTCGGACTGGGCCTCGATCTGGATCCTTTCGGCCTCGGTTGCGACGATCACGGCACGGCGCAGGGGCTGGCGGACCTTTGCGCCGGCCTGTGCCCGTCCTGCCCGCCCGAGCTCGACCGTCCTGCGGGCTGCCTCCATCGCTGCCTCGAGGCCCTCGTCCCGAAGGGATGAATCGGGCTCGGGGAAGTCGGCGAGATGGACGGAGTCCGGAAGATCCCCGAACGCGCCGTCGTCTCCTCCGACCAGGTTCGAGTAGATCTCATCGGCGATGAAGGGCGTGAACGGTGCGAGCAGCTTCGAGACCTCGACCAGGCAGTGCCTCAGGGTTTTGAAGGCCGCCCGGTCGCCCTCCCAGAACCTGCGGCGGGAAAGCCTCACGTACCAGTTGGAGAGTTCCTCGACGTAGGCTGCGATCTCCCGGCCTGCCGCAGTGCAATCGAATTCGTCCATCTGTCGGGTGACGGCCTCGGTGGTCGCCTGGAGCCTCGAGAGCGCCCAACGATCGAGATCCGATGCCTCGGCGGGAGGCCCCGGGGGAACGGAAGATCCGACCCCGTCGGCATTGGCGTAGAGCACCCAGAACGAGTAGGTGTTCCAGAGGGTAAGTAAGAAGCTCCGGAGTGCTTCGGAGATGGCGTCCATCGAGAACCGGTAGCCGGACCAGGGCTGCTGCGCCGTGAACAGATACCACCTGAAGGCATCCGCTCCGAACCGGTCCAGGACCTCCCAGGGGGTGACGACGTTGCCCTTGCTCTTCGACATCTTCTGACCCTCGGCATCGAGGATCAGGCCCAGGCAGACGCAGTTGAGATAGGCCGGTTGGTCGAAGAGGAGGGTCGACTCGGCAAGCAGTGTGTAGAACCACCCTCGCGTCTGATCGATCGCCTCGCAGATGAAGTCGGCCGGGAACCGTTCCTCGAACTCCTCCCGATTCTCGAACGGGTAGTGGAACTGGGCGAACGGCATCGCGCCCGAGTCGTACCAGGTGTCGATCACCGATTCGACCCTCTTCATGCGCCCGCCGCACTCGCAGGCCCAGGTCACTTCGTCGATCCATGGACGGTGCAGGTCGTCCGGAACCTCGCCGGCCAGATCGCGGAGCTGTTCGACCGAGCCGATGCAGACCGTCTCGTCACAGCCCTCGGCGTCGCACTCCCAGATCGGGAGGGGCGTTCCCCAGTAACGGTCCCTCGACAGGGCCCAGTCGATGTTGTTCTCGAGCCACTTGCCGAACCTGCCGTCGCGGATGTGTTCGGGGTGCCAACCGATGTCGGCATTCCCGGCGAGCATCCGGTCACGGGCGCCGGAGGTGGCGATGTACCAACTCGCCTTCGCGTAGTAGAGCAGCGGGGTGGAACAACGCCAGCAGTGGGGGTAGGAGTGCTCGTATTCCTCGGACCTGAACAGCAGTCCCCTGCGCTCGAGTTCGGCGATCAGGCCCGCGGTCACCTCGGCGTCCTTCACGAACCTGCCGGCGAAGGCCGGTAGCTGCTCGGTGAAGCTGCCGTCCGGGGCAACCGGGTTGTAGAGCGGGGTCTCGCCCGACACCGGGTCGTAGAGGCCGCTCTCGATCGCCACCCGGTAGTCGTCCTCACCGTAGGCAGGCGCAATGTGGACCAGGCCGGTCCCGTCTTCGGTGGTCACGAAGTCGCCGGCAATCACCTCGAAGGCACCCGAACCACCGTCGGCCATCTCGAACACCGGACCCGCGTAGGACCGGCCGATCAGGGAAGCGGCATCGATCTTCCCGTCAGGTGTTCGACCCTCTCCGAAAACCTTCTCGACCAGATCGGCCGCCAGGATCAGTGACTCCCCGCCCTCTTCGACCCGGACGTAATTGACCCCCGGGTTCAGCGCGACCGCATAGTTGCCGGGAAGCGTCCAGGGAGTGGTGGTCCAGACCAGCAGCGAGTCGCCGTCGGGCTTTCCGTCGTCACCCAGGAGGGGGAACCGGACATAGACGGAAGGGTCGGTCACGTCGCGGTATCCGAGCGCGACCTCGTGGGAGGAGAGCGCGGTGCCGCATCTGGGGCAGTAAGGAGACACCCGGTGGCCCTCGTAGAGCAGGCCCTCGTCATGCATCTTCTTCAGCGACCACCAGACCGACTCGATGTAGTCGTCTTCGAGGGTCACGTAGGGGTCGTCGAGGTCGATCCAGAAGCCGATCCGCTCGGTCAGCCGGTTCCACTCCTCTACATATGTGAACACGGACTCGCGGCATTTGGCGTTGAACTCGGCGATGCCGTAGTCCTCGATCTCCTGCTTCGAGGAGATCCCGAGTTCCTTCTCGACCTCGAGCTCGACCGGCAGGCCGTGGCAGTCCCAGCCGGCCTTCCGGGGGACCCGGTAGCCGCGCATGGTGCGGTAGCGGGGGTAGATGTCCTTGAACACCCTCGAGAGCACATGGTGGGAACCGGGGCGACCGTTCGCGGTGGGGGGCCCTTCGTAGAAGCTCCAGATCTCGGCCCCGGCCCGCTGTTCCTCCGAGCGCCGGAAGACGTTCTCATCCTTCCAGCGAAGGGCGATCGCCTCTTCCATCTCCGGGAAGGACTGCTTCGGGTCTACCGGCTTGAACGAGGGCATGGTCGGTGATGCTATCTGTGGCGGCGCCCTGCCGATAACCTGCCGCGATGGCCTTCAACGACCTTACGGGGGACCTCGCCGGCAAGGTCTTTCTGATTACGGGCGCCGCCAGGGGAATCGGACTCGAGACGGCCCGGATCGCGATCGATCGCGGAGCCGCGGTGGCCCTGGTCGACCTCGATCCCTCGGAGGTCGAGACGGCAGCCGCCGCACTGGGTGACGCCGCCCTCGGGATACCGGCCGATGTGACCGACCTCTCGGCGATGGAGTCAGCCGTGGCCACGACCCGCGAGAGGTTCGGAAAGGTCGACTTCGTGGTCGCCAACGCCGGGATCACACCCCCGAAGACGACCACCAGGGCCCTGGATCCCGAGCGGTGGGAGGCGGTCGTGAAGGTGAATCTCAGCGGGGTGTTCAGAACCGTCAAGGCGGGTCTTCCGGAAGTTGTTGCCAATCGCGGACGGGTCGTCCTGATCGCCTCGTCCTACTCCCATGTGAACGGGGTCCTGAACTCGAGCTACGCCGTATCGAAGTCTGCCGTCGAGGCCTTCGGTCGGGGGCTGGGGGTCGAGCTTGCCTCCCATGGAGCAGGAGTGACGACGGCCTTCTTCGGCTACGTCGAGACAGGCCTGATCGGTGAGGTGTTCGACAACCCGATCGCTGACGATTTCAGACGCGAGGTCGCGCCGGGCCTCCTGACCAGACCGATCCCTGTCGGGAAGGCCGCCCGGGCGCTGGTTGACGGGATCGCCGAAGGAAGACCGACCGTGATCGAGCCCTGGATCTGGAAGATCCCGTTCTATCTCCGCGGCCTGCTGATGCCTCTCTCGGATCGGATGCTTCAGAGGAACTACCGGGCAGCGATGATGATCAGACAGATCGAGGATCGGGACATGGCCGGCAGGGATGGCGAGCGATGACCGGGGCCCGTGCGCTCGAGGGTCAGGTCTTCTTCATCACCGGCGGTGCTGCCGGGATCGGACTCGAGACGGCCCTTCAGGCTCAGGCGCTCGGCGCGAAGGTCGCCATCTGTGACCTCGACCGCGATGCCGTCGATCGCGCCGTCCATGCGGTCGGCCCGGACGCAGCCGGGTTCGTGGTCGACGTCGCCGAGTTCGATCAGGTCAGGGCCGCTTTCGATGGGGCGATCGAGCGGTTCGGCAGGGTCGACGTGGTGGTCGCCAACGCCGGCATCGGGCCACCGATAGAGACGGTGCTCACGGTCGACCCCGAGGCCTGGGACAGGGTGCTGGCGGTGAACCTCTTCGGGGTCTTCAACACCGTCAGGGCCGGGATGGAACAGGTGGTCGCCAACCACGGCCAGTTCATCCTCGTCTCCTCCTCCTACGCCTTCATGAACGGGGTCCTCAACAGCTCTTATGCCACCGCCAAGGCCGGAGTCGAGGCCCTCGGCAGGTCGCTGAGGGCCGAGCTCGAGCCCAGAGGTGCGAGTGCCACGGTCGCCTACTTCGGATGGATCAAGACGGCCCTGGTCAGGGACGCATTCGAGGATCCCGTGGTGGATCGATTCCGGAAGGAGGCGGTGCCGACCTTCCTGACCAGACAGATCCCCGTGTCGAGGGCCGGGCGTGCCCTGATCGAGGCCGCAATTAAACGGCCACCACGGGTGATCGTTCCGTTCGAGTGGAAGGCCCTGTTTTTCCTGCGAGGGTTGATCGGCCCCCTGGTCGACCGCCGCTTCGAGGCAGATCCCCAGGTCGCCGAGATCGTCCGGGAAGCCGAGGCGAGAACGGGCCGCAACGGCTGAACCGGGCCCGGCCCGGACACCGCCGTGCCTAGTTCGCCTTTCTCGCCTTTGCCCGGGCCTTGCCCTTGTTGCGCTTCACCGGCTCGAGCGCGTGCAGGCTCGAGTAGCCGGTCAGGAAGAGCCACTTGCCGTCGGAGATGATCGGGGTGTAGGTCCCGGTCGGGTATTCGAACACCTGCCGACCGGTGCGTGTGTCGTAGCCCAGAGTGGTCGTGTTCGAGAACTCGGCGATGTAGACGGTCTCTCCGAGCACCGTCAATGATCCGATCACCTGACCCCCGACGGGTTTCGACCATCTGGTGCTACCCGTCTTGGCGTTCAGCGCGTAGATGTTGCCGTCGAAGGATCCGATGAAGACGGTGGGCGGAGTCCTCTTGGTCCGGGTCACGGCCGGCCCCGAGTAGACGTAACCGCCGGTCGAGTAGCTCCAGGCCAGGGTCCCGTCCCGGATGTCGTAGCTGTAGATCCGGCCGTCGTTGTTGCCGGAGAACACCCGGCCGAAGGCCACGGCCGGGGTCGAATAGAACCGTCCGCCGGTGCCGAACCCGGATCCCTGGGATCCGCTCTGCCATTTCACCTTGCCGGTCCGGGCGTTGACGGCGTTCATGTTTCCTCCGTAATCGCCGACATAGAGGATCCCCCGGTAGAGGGCCGGAGCCGCCTTAACCTCACCCCCGAGCCAGGTCGCCCACTTCGTCTTTCCGTTGCGGGTGTCGAGGGCAAAGAGCTGACCGTTCTCGCAACCGAAGTAGAGGGTCTTGCCCCGGATCACCGGCGACGATTCCGACCGGCCGGGAAGGTCGCGTCGCCAGACCGTCTTGCCTGTGTCGGCGTTCAGCTTCATGACCTGACCCGGCTCCAGATTGACCAGGTAGATGAAGCCGTTCCGGTAGGCAGGCGAGGAGGCATTCAATCTCCCGACCCGTTTCGTCCAGAGGATCTTGCCGGTCTTCGCATCGAAGGAGAAGACCCGGGCGTCGTTGTCGATCAGCCAGAGCTTGCCGCCGGCGTAGATCGGGGGGAACTCCAGCAGGGTCTTGTCGCCATACCTCCAGACCCGCTCGAAGGGCCCCCGGATGTCGACCTGGAGGTTCCTGGTCCGGGCCCGGTCGTATCCATACATAGGCCACGGAACCGTGGAGGACTTCTTCTTCGGCGCTTTCTCGGGAGCCGGGGCCTCGGCCACGAAGCCCGCGTTCTCGTTGCGGACGTCATCCGGTCGCTTCAGCGCCGACCAGGCGGCGAACACGATTGAAATCCCGATCAGGAACGCGGCGAGCGCGAGGTAATGCTTCGGGATCTGCCTCATGAGGGTGAGGTCCCGGCCATCGGCTCCTCCGAGGACACGGTTGCTGCTTCGACTTCCATGCGAAGAAGTTACTGGTCGGCGAACGCGGCTCGACCGGGCTACCGGTCGAGGAGGCCTTCGTCGGGTCGGTCAGTCCCGGGTTGCCTCTTCGAGCAGGCCGATCAGGGACTCGTATGTCTCACCCGTGGCGCGCTGCATTCCGATCTCGCAGGTCCGGTTGGTCGAGGCATACCGATCGGTGGGTGCTACCCCGACCTCTGCCGCTTCCTCGGCGGTGGCGCTTGCGGTCAGCTCGGGATGGAGCATGCCCCGGTCGCCGGCAAACCCGCAGCAGTTGGCTCCGGCCGGGACGGCCACCTGGTCTGCGATCGCGCCCGCCACCCGCTCGAGGCTCCAGTCGAGGCCCATCTGCCGGCCCGAACACGTGGGGTGGAGGGTCACCGACGGCACCGGCGAGGAAACCTCGAGGCCGTCGAGCAGGTGTCGCTCGGCCCAGACCACCGAGTCGAGGATCTCTATCTCGGCGTGTCGGGCGGCGTTCTCCTCGGTCAGGATGCCCTCGCCGAATTCCGTGAGGCCGTGGCTGCACGACGAGGCATCCATCACCACCGGCAGACGGCCCTCGTCGGTCCATCTCCAGAGTTTTTCGACCGTCTCGTTGGCCTTGAAGCGGTGGGCGTCTGCGAAGCCCTTCGAGCTGAACGGAACCGAGCAGCAGGTCCCGGCTACGTCGTCAGGGATCCAGACCGGCTTTCCGGCCCGGGCCGAGACTGCGACCAGCGCTTCCGGAACCGAGAGGTCGCCGGGAGCACCGTCGGGCCGTCCGAAGATCCGGTTGATGCAGGCCGGCAGGTAGACGGCCGCTGCCTCCTCCCTCGAGGTTCGGGGAAGGTGGGGCCCGGCCGGACCGGGGATCCCTTCGCCCCACTCGGGGACGAGCTCATCACCACCGACGGCCCTGGCCGCCCTGCTCAGGTCTCTGACCCCGCCGTCGCCGACGACCCTGGACAGTGCCGAGGCGACTCTGAGGCCGCCCCGGGCAAGCCGTTCGACCGAGGCCCACTTCTTCGCAGCCCGGAGAGCCCTCTTCTCCTGAGCCGGCGTCTTCTGCTGCCGACGGAACTCCTTGACGAAGGCTCCCGTGTCGATCCCGACCGGACAGGACATCTGGCAGGAGCCGTCTGCCGCGCAGGTCTGGAGAGAGTCGTATTCGAACTCATCGAGCAGAGCCCTAAGGACCGGTCCGTCGCCGCCCTGGCGGACCATCTCCCTTCTCAGCACGATCCTCTGGCGGGGCGTGGTGGTCAGGTTGCGAGAGGGGCAGACCGGCTCGCAGAAGCCACACTCGACACAGCTGTCGACCGTCTCCGATGCCTGCGGAGTGGTCTTGAGGTTCTTCAGGTGGCAGTCGGGGTCGCGATTCAGGACAACGCCCGGACCGAGCAGGCCGTCCGGGTCGGCGAGCTCCTTGATCCGCCACATCAGTGACACCGCCTTCTCGCCCCATTCCTTCTCCACATAGGGGGCCATGTTCATCCCGGTCCCGTGCTCGGCCTTGAGAGACCCCTCGTACTTGGAGCAGATCAAGTCGACCAGGTCATCCATGAATGCCTCGTATCGCTCGAGGTCTTTCTCCTGGCCGAAGTCGGGCGTCAGCATGAAGTGGAGGTTTCCGACCGAAGCGTGCCCCGCCACCCCGGGCAGGAACTCGTGCTTTCCGAGAAGAGCCCTGATCTCTTCCGCCGCCTCGGCGATCCGGGCCGGCCTCACACAGACGTCCTCGACGATCAGGGAAGTCCCGGCCGGCCTGATCTTTCCGATCAGACCGTGAAGGCCTTCACGGACCCGCCAGTTGATCTCGACCGTTTCTTCGTCCCGGCTGAACTCGACATCCCTGATCAGCTCGTGACCATCGATCACTCCGAACGCCCGCTTCTCGGCCTCGTCCAGGGCGTCGTCGTCCGGCCCACCGAACTCGACCAGGAGGGCGGCCGAGGCCGGGTCCAGTTCCTTCCAGTGCTCCGGCGCGCCCGGCATGTTCCACGACGCCGTGATCAGGGCCGGAGCCACCATCAACTCGACCGCAGAGGCGCCGGCCGCGACCAGATCCTGAACCGGTGCGGTCGCCGAGGCGATGTCGGGGAAATGCATCCAGGCCAGAGTCGTCTTCCGGGGGACCGGGACCGTTTCGTACCGAACCCGGGCGATGAAGGCCAGGGTTCCCTCGGAGCCGACGATGAGCCTCCGGAAGATCTCCATCGGGGTCTCGGCATGGAGGAAGGCGCACAGTCGGTAGCCGATCGTGTTCTTGATCTCGAACTTGCGCCGGATCAGGTCGGTGAGGTCGGGGTCGGCCAGGATTTCTTCACGGATCTCCATCAGGCCCCTGGCGAGTTCGGGTTCGGAGGACTCGAACTCCTCCTCGGCGCCCGGGGCGGTGGTGTCGATCACGGTTCCGGATGGCGTCACGAAGGTCATTCCGGTGACGGTCGAGTAGGAATCCTCGGTGGTGCCGCATCTCATCCCGCCCGAGTTGTTGGCGACCACCCCGCCGACCGTGGCGATCTCGGTCGAGGCCGGATCCGGTCCCAGGCGGTAGCCGTAGGGCTCGAGGACCCGGTTTGCATGGCCGAGGATCACCCCTGGTGCGATCGATGCGGCACGGCCGTCGTCGAGGACTTCGATCCCACCGAAGTGCCTCCGGACGTCGATCAGGATCCCGTCGCCCTGGCTCTGGCCGTTGAGGCTCGAGCCTCCGGCCCTGAAGACGACCGGGACGCCCATCTCTCGACCGAACCGCATCGTCTTCGCGACGTCGTCGGCGTCGTGAGCCATCACGATCGCCTTCGGGAAGTAGCGGTAGGGGCTCGCGTCGGAGGCATACCGGACGATGTCCGATGCCCTGGTCAGGACCCGGTCCTCGCCCAGAAGTGCGATCAGCTCGGATCTGAGCGGCTCCGGAGTGCCATCAGCGACCCAGTCCGGCGCCCGGTCGGGTGCGGACGGACCCGGTTCCGGGGCGAGGGCCGCCGCCGGTCCTGTCGCCTCGTTCGGGTCGTTCAGGACGGTAGCCATGCCCGGAAGCCTAGAACAGCGAGATGCCCTTGCTGACCGGGACCTCGATCAGCCTCGGTCCATCGGTCGCGCCGAAGGCGTCCGAGAGCGCAGCCTCTATCTCTTCCGGAGTCCGGGCGACCGTGCTCTCGATGCCGTAGCCGGAAGCGATCGCGGCCGTGTCCAGTGCCGGGAGGTCGAGGCCGGGCGAGCCGGTCAGCTGCTCGATGTCCTGGAACCACTTCAGGATCGCGTATTCCTCGTTCCTCTCGACCAGGAAGACCACCGGCACCCGATAGGTCGCAGCGGTCCAGAAGGCCGTGACGGCGTACTGGACCGATCCCTCGCCGATCACGCAGACGACCTGCCGTTCGGGATGGGCCATCTGGACTCCGACCGCGGCCGAAAGGCCGAAGCCGAGTCCGCCGCCTGCCCCGAAGAAATAGCTACCGGGGTTCGAGATCCTCATCTGGCTGCGGAACGAAAGCGTCGCCGAAGGTGCTTCGAGAACCGCGATTCCATCTTCTGGCAGGGTCCTGCGGAGGATCGAGTGAACCATCGAGGGGCTGACCGGATCGGATTCCTCGGGCACCGGTGGGTCGCCGATCGACTCCGGTGCCGGACGGTCCGAGTCCTCGAGCAGGTCGTTGAGGTCGTTGAGGGCGAGCTTCACGTCGCCGACGATCGCATCGCCCATCGGAGCCCGGGCGGCCTCGTCCGGGTCCGAAGTGATCGCGACCAGATCGGTTCCTTCCGGCAGGAACGGCCCGGGCAGGTAGGGGTAGTAGGGGAACACCGACGAACCGACTACCAGGACCAGATCGTGCCCTTCAAGGGACTGGCCGGCCGGTCCGATCGCGGGCGGCAGGATCCCCCTGAATGATGTGTGCCTTTCCGGGAATCCGATCCGTCCGCCACCCGGGGCCGGCGAGGCCCAGACGGGAAGCGACTGGGACTCTGCCAGCCGGATCGCCTCATCCCAGGCGCCCGAGGCATCGATGTCCGGGCCGGCGATCAACACCGGGTTCGAAGCACCGGCAAGTCTCTCGGCCAGAGCGGCGATCGCGGCCCGATCGGGACCCGATCCTCCCTCGACGTCGCGGGCGACGATCAGGGCGGCATCGGTGGCCGACATCTCCATGTCCCAATCGTCCATCGGGATCGAAACCATGACCGGGCCCTTCGGCGGCAGCGTCGCAAGATGGATAGCCCGGGCCAGTGCCTGGGGGACGTCTTCGGCGCGGGCCGGCTCGTAGGCGAATTTCACGTACGGGTCGGCGACCCGGATCGCGTCGCGGTTCGTCAGGTTCGCCTGTATTCCGATCTGGGCCCGGACCTGCTGGCCGACAGTGATCACCACCGGGGAGTGGTTCGCCTGGGCGTTGAAGATCGCCCCGACCGCGTTGCCGAGGCCGGGAGCCGTGTGGAGGTTGACCAGCGACGGCCTGCCGGTGGCCTGCGCGTAGCCGTCGGCCATTCCGACCACGGCCGCCTCCTGGAGTCCGAGGACGTACTCGAAGTCGTCGGGGTAGTCCTGGAGCATCGGCAGCTCGGTCGATCCCGGGTTGCCGAACATCGTCGTCATCGAGTGTTTGCGGAACAGGTCGTATGTGACTTCTCGCACGGTGGGCATGGCGCCACCCTATAACGGCAGGACCGGCCGGGATCGTCTCCCCGAACCGCCTGACGGCTCCGGCTGTAAAGATGTGGCGGTGATGATCCGGGCCGCAACGATCCTCCTCATTCCAGTGCTGGCTCTGTCTGCGGCGGCCTGTGCCGGGGAAGAGGAGATCGCCACCCCGACCGCCTGTATCGAGGGTCCGGCAAAGCTCGAGAAGGCCCTCGAGTCGGCTCCCCAGCCGGTCCGGATCAACGGACGGATCCCGATATCGAGCTGCCTGGTGCCGAGCCAGTCCAACGCCGACCTGATGGAGTTCGGAACCGACGCGGTCGAGGTCGCGACCCGACTGAGCTCCGAGGCGAAGAGGCCCGGGGTTGCAGG
The DNA here is from genome assembly GCA_903939845.1 of uncultured Solirubrobacterales bacterium. Classification (GTDB taxonomy): domain Bacteria; phylum Actinomycetota; class Thermoleophilia; order Solirubrobacterales; family 70-9; genus 67-14. The sequence continues at coordinate 10,695 of CAJAIJ010000018.1, read as the reverse complement.
GATCGCAGCCGCGATCAGGGCCGGCTACCTGGTCGGAGCGGTCGAGCGTGGCTCCGAGGACACCGAGGGGATTCACGCTGCACTGGTCGACCGGATCCGGAATGCCGCCACCAATGGCGTGGATCGATCGGGCGCTGCCGAGTCGCACTACGCAATCGGATACGAGGCCGGGAGGGAACTCGGCTGAGGCCGGGCGTCCGTCGGCAAAGAGAGAGCGAGGGGTGAGATATGAGTGAGAGCGAACAGGATCTGTGGGGAGGCGAGACGACCAAGGCCGTGGAGAACTTCCCGGTCTCGGGCGAGACCGTTCCGGCATCCGTAATCCATTGGCTGGGCAAGGTCAAGGCGGCCGCCGCCAGGACCAACGCCGACCTCGGACTGCTCGACGCCGGGATCGCGGACCGCGTGGCCTCGGCAGGCGACGAGGTCGGCGAGGGGCGCCATGACAGGCACTTCCCGGTCGACGTCTTCCAGACCGGCTCCGGAACTTCTTCGAACATGAATGCGAACGAGGTGATCGCGAACCTGGCCGGGGAAGGCGTTCATCCGAACGATCACGTGAACATGGGCCAGTCCTCCAACGACGTGTTCCCCTCGGCCGTGCATCTCGCGGCACTCGATCGGGTCACTTCCGACCTGCTGCCGGCCATTCGGGCTCTCGCCGAGGCCTTCGAGGCGAAGGCCGTGGAGTTCCGTGACGTCGTCAAGGCCGGTCGAACCCATCTGATGGATGCGGTCCCGGTCACTCTGGGCCAGGAGTTCGCCGGATACGCCTCGCAGGTCTCGCTCGGTGCCGACCGGATCGAGTCGACGCTCGGCCGGGTCGGACAGATTCCGCTCGGCGGCACCGCCACCGGCACCGGCCTGAACACCCATCCCGACTTCGCCGCAGGGGTCAGGAAGCTGCTCACGGACGGTTCCGGGCTCTCGATCGAGGGCCCCGACGATCGTTTCGAGGCCCAGGCGAACCGGGACTCGCTGGTCGAGCTCTCGGGGATGCTCAAGGTCTACGCCGTATCTCTCAACAAGATCGCCAACGACATCGCCCTGATGAGTTCGGGACCGCGGGCAGGCCTTGCCGAGCTGAGGCTGCCCGAGCTCCAGAAGGGTTCCTCGATCATGCCCGGCAAGGTCAACCCGGTCATTCCCGAGGTCGTGATCCAGGTCGCCGCCCAGGTCGTCGGCAACGACGCGGCCATAACGATGGCCGGCTCCCAGGGACAGTTCGAGCTCAATGTTCGCGTTCCATTGATCGCCCGGAACCTGCTCGACTCGATCGAGATCCTCACGTCGGCCTCCCGCCTGTTCGAGGAGAAGTGCATCGCCGGGATAGAGGCCGACATCGAGAGCAACCTCGCTCATGCCGAGGCGACGCTCGCGACCGCGACCGCGCTCAACCCTCACATCGGTTACGACCGGGCGACCGAGATCGTCAAGGAGGCGGCCGCCTCCGGTCGGGGACTCAGGGAGGTCGCGCTGGAGCTCGGAGTCGACGAGGCGACCCTCGATGCCGCCCTGGACCATCACGGCATGGCCCGCCCGCATGACTCCTGACGGCTGATCGACGAGTGTTCCTCGCCCTCAAGGAGATGCGCCGGGCAAAGGTCCGGTTCGGCCTGCTGATTTCGGCCATCGCCCTGCTGGTGCTCCTGATCCTTGCCCAGCAGGCGATCCAGAATGGATTGATCACCTCCTTCATCGGTGCGATCGAACGCCAGTCGGCGCCAGTCCTCGTCTACAGCGTCGACGGCCAGAAGACCCTTCAGGGGAGCCTGATTCCGCCCGACCTCCAGAAGGCGGTCGAAGGTGTGGACGGGGTCTCGTCTTCGGGGAAGATCGGTCAGGGGACCTTCACGGTCCGGGTGTCCGGGAGCCGGGAGGACTCTGACGCCGCGATCATCGGGTACGAGCGAGCGGACCTCGGCGCCCCACAGCCCCTGAGCGGGGGCAGGCTGCCGAACTCGCTGGACGAAGCGGTCGGATCCGCAGCCGACTTCTCGGTCGGTGACCGGGTCCGGGTGCTTCCCCCGGGAGGAGTCGAGGGGGGACCTGAAGGTCCCGAGGTGATCGAGGTCGTCGGCTTGGCCGAGAAGGCACAGCTTCAGGTCACGCCGACCCTGTTCACGAAGTGGGAGACCTATGTGGCGGCAGTGCGGACGGCGAATCCCGACGCAGGGGCAGTGCTGCCCAGCGTGATCGGACTGGCTCCGGTCGAGGGAGTGACCCCGGAGGAGCTCGCATCGAGGGCCAATCGTGCGAATCCACAGGCCGACGCCCTGACCAGGGCCGAGGCGGCAGAGCTCACTCCCGGAGTTGCCGAGGTCCGGTCCTCCTTCCAGGTGATCTTCCTGCTGTTCGGCATGGTCGTACCCCTCGTCACCGGCCTCTTCTTCCTGATCGTCACGCTCCAGAAGTCGTCTTCGCTGGTCCTGCTCAGGGCTGTGGGTGCTCCGGCCGGAAGGCTGGTCCGGTCCCTGATGTTCCAGGTGGTAGTCGTCGTCGGCCTCGGCCTCGTGATCGGAGTCGCCCTCTACACGCCGCTCTCGCAGGCCCGAGCCGGCAGTGTCGATCTGAGCTTCGACCCGCAGGCGGTTCTGGTCTGGTCGGCCCTCTTGCTCTCGCTGGGGGTCCTCAGTGCGTTGGTGGCGGCGAGGAGGGTCCTGGCGATCGATCCGATCGAGGCGACCAAGGGGGACGGGGGCATATGAGGATCGCCCTGAGAGAGCTGAGACGGAGGCCGGGGAGGTTCACGGTCGCGGCCGTGATCCTCACCCTGATCGCGATCCTGGTCATGTTCCTCGGTGGCCTGCTCGACGGGTTGACCGGGAGCAGCACCGGGGCACTCAGGGCCCAGAAGGGCGAGCTGATCGTGTTCTCCTCGACCTCGAGGGACTCGATAGTCCGCAGTCGGATCGAACCCTCGACCGCACGGCAGGTGGAAGGCGTCGAGGGGGTGAAGAGGGCAGGAGGGCTGGGTTCGGTCCAGCTGGGCGCACGGCTCTCCGATTCCGGCCCGAGGGACCTCTTCCCGGTGGTGCTGTTCGGTTACGAGATTCCGCCGAGCGACATCGGCCCACCACCCCCTGCCGGGAAGGTGATCGCCGATGAATCACTGGAGGCCGACGGCGTCGGGGTCGGATCGACCCTTCTGATCGGCCCGGCTCGGTCGAGGGTCGAAGTGATCGGATTCGCGACCGACTCGAGGTATGCCGGCCAGGGGACGCTCTGGGGGTCGCTCGACACCTGGCGCACCGTCCTCGCCAAGAATCAGCCAGGTGCGAGGGTCGGCCCCGACGTGGTTCAGGCACTGATCGTTCAGACGATCGGACCCGTCGGAGGGGTGGCGACCCGGATCGACCGCGCCACCGGGGAGGTGACTTCGAGCCTCACGATCGACCAGGCCATCGATGCCCTTCCGGGGGTGTCGCAGCAGCAGGCCGTCTTCAACCAGATCATCGGGATCACGGTGCTGGTGGCGATCCTCGTGGTGGCGCTCTTCTTTGCCCTGATCACGGTCGAGAGGACGCCCCTCTACGGGGTCCTCAAGGCGCTGGGGGCCAGTTCCTCATCCCTGTTCGCCGGGGTGTTGGTCCAGGCGTTCGTGGTCACGCTGGTTGCCTGCATCATCGGCGGACTTGCCGCCTTCCTGCTCGCGGCCCTGATTCCTCCGGGCTCGATTCCCTTCGTCGCCTCGCTCGGCCGGGTCCTCGGAAGCGCCGCCTTCCTCCTGTTGGCCGCATTCATCGGGTGTGCCTTTTCCTTCCGGAGAGTCCTGAAGGTAGATCCGGCCACGGCGATCGGAGGAGGGCAGTGAACATGGAGAATGGAGGAGAGAACGTGAACGCTCTGGACGAACAGAGGCCCGGGGTCGAGGCGGAAGCCCTCGCCGACGTCCCCGCCCTGACCCTCGAGGAGGTAAGGAAGACCTACCGGGTCGGTGACTCCGAGGTGGTCGCCCTCGACCGTGCCGACCTGACCCTCGGCCGGGACGAGATCATCGCGCTGGTCGGACCCTCCGGATCCGGAAAGACGACGCTCTGCTCGATCGCGGGCGGGATCCTCTCCCCGACGTCGGGCCGGGTCGTCGTCTCCGGCAAGGACATCTCGGACTACTCGCCCCGTCAGCTGACCGACTTCCGGAGGGAATCGGTCGGGTTCGTCTTTCAGACCGTGAATCTGATTCCGTTCCTGACCGCTCGAGAGAACCTTCTGGTGGTCGATGAGATCGGTAGGCGCGATCGAAAGCGTGCCGCGGCCAGAGCCGACCAGCTGCTGGACGAACTCGGTCTTTCGGACCGCGCCTCGAACCTCCCGTCCGAGCTTTCCGGGGGCCAGAAGCAACGTGTAGCGATCGGTCGGGCATTGATGAACGAGCCGGCTCTGGTGATGTTCGACGAGCCGACTTCGGCCCTCGACACCAAGTTAGGGGAGCAGACCGTGGGGTTGATACGGGACGAGATGAAGAGTCGTGGCACGGCCGCGATCATCGTCACGCACGACGATCGGATCACCCGCTACGCCGACCGCACCGTTCGAATCACCGACGGTCGTCTCGACTCCTGAACGGCCGGACGATTCCGCTCAGCGGCGGACGGTGACCGGGATGGTGATCGACCTGCCGGCGACCGTGACCGTGACCGAACGCTTGCCGCGCGTCCCTCGCACTGCCCTGACCTCGACCCTGATCGTCGTCGTCTGACCGACTTCCAGAGCGGGGATCCTCGCCGGCGATCCGACCAGAAGATCGCGACGTCCGGTGCGCGCCACGACCTTCGTCCGGCCGGTGGAGGACCGGCCCTCGTTCGTCACCCGGATCGCCACCGTCGCCTTGCGACCGGCCTTCACCCCGACCCGGGTCGGCTTCGGACCCCAGAGGTAGAGGGTGGGGTCGGTTCGGCGGGGGTCCCTCATGACCATCTCGACGTTCCGGTCATCTGCCTGGCCCTCGCCGCCCGAACCACCCTGGGTGTCGTTGAAGGAGACCGTCCGGCCGATCGCCGAGATGTCCTCGACCGACATCCCGCTCGCGGGAGTGCCCGGTTCGGGTGTGGGCACCGGGGCGGCATGATCGACCATGGTCGTGAACAGAGACAGCGTTCCGTCCCGGTTGTCGAACAGGTCCACCAGCCTCCCCTGCTTGGGCCAGTCGGCGAGGGAGGAGGTCTCGATGCTCCAGAAGCCGGACTCGCCGCCCGGCGCCGTGTAGGGGCGGATCCGGTTCTGGTGCGTGTGGCCGCCAATCCAGGCGATTGCGTGGGGGAACCGGTGCATCAGACTGGAGGCGTCTGAGCTGAGCTTGACCGGAGTCGAGCCCCGTGGATCGGAGTCGCATCCCACAGCCAGTGCGGCGTCGACCTCGGCGCAGGACGGTGCCTCTTCGTCGGGAACATCGGCGGTGAGGCTGGAGATCGGGTGATGGGAGAAGACCACCACCAGTTCGTTGCTCCGGGTCGCCTTCTGCAGCTGACCTTCGAGCCATGAGAACTGGGGGGCGTCGATGTTTCCGGAGCTCGAGGAGAAGATCCTCCCTCCCTCCGAGACCGTGTCGAGAACCACGACCCTCAGGCCTCGCCGCGGAGAGAACGAGTAGTAGCTCGCGGTGCCGGCGGAGGCCCTCAGTTCGGCCCGGTCCACGAAGTCGAACCCATGCCCACGCGGGTCATTGCCGGACTGGAAGACCTGCTTGAACGACTTCTTCGAGATCAGGCGCCGGTCTGGATCGGGCGGAACGCCGACGAATAGATCGGGGTTCTGCTCGTAGAGATCGAGCATCCCGTCGACGGTCAGGTTCGGGTTGACGACCAGATCGAAGAGCGGCCCGTTCGAGATACCGCTGTTCTCGGTGGCGTCGTTGAGCGGCTTCAGGCAGCCGGTGGCAAGTTGGTTGAAGGTGCTCGTCGCCCACGCATTCCCCTGCACGAGGCCGTCGTGGTTGCCGGCAAGTACATAGGTCGGCACATCGGCTCCGGGGGATGTGAACGGCTCCTGGGCCCTGTCCATGAGTCCGGGCCACGTCGGGGCCGCCCAGTAGGGGCTCACCTCCTCGGGATCCGGTCCGAACGGTGCGGGCTGGTCGGGGTCGTAGAAGTAGCCCGGTGTACCGACCTCCCAGTCGTCGATGTCCTGGACGCCCGTGTAGGCGTCGGGATCGTTGCCATCCTGGATCTCGAGTCCGACCGGGCAGAGCGGGTTGGTGCCGATCGAGGCGGTCGGATCGGTTCCGGACCCGGGATCGATGGTGCCGCCCTCGAGCAGTTGCCGGTTCCAGAGCACCTCGTTGTACTGCTGGTTGTCCGCGACGTCGCCGGAGTTGACCAGGAAGTCCATCCGCTTTCCGGCACCGTTGGGGGACCCGGAAGCGAGCTGGTTCATCCGGTCGACCATCGTCTTCGCCTCGAAGGGGCCCATCGCCTCGCCTGGGCGCCAGGCCGAGCTGAAAGCTCCTCCGTCCGGGTCCAGGAACTCGACCCGGGCCGGGCTCTCCTCGTCCGTCAGGTGGATGTCCGTGAGCTGTCCGAAGTAGGAGAGGTGCCGCCGTCGCTCGAACCGGCCGGCCTGAGCCTCGCCGAAGCCGGCTCCGTCGCTCATGGCATCACGGAGCCCGTAGTCCTCGCCCGGTCCGATCTCCAGGGTCCCGAACGATGCTTCCCCGTTCGGCACGATCGTCCGGTCCAGGGTCGTCGGTGGCGAGCTGCCGAGTCCTCCGCTTCCGACCGCGACCGTGAGGCCGAAAGTGATCACGAACGCCGAAACGGCGAGAATCCACTTGCTCCTGCCCATCTTCGATGCCTCCCCTTGCTGCGAGTGCCGACCGATCCACCCTAGACGAGCGAGGCGGTCGTTGCCAGAGCTCTAGCCCTGGAAGCTGACCATCCGTTCCTCGGTCAATTCGAGGACGCCATAGGCCGGACCTTCACGAGTGTTGCCGGAGTCCTTGACCCCGCCGTAAGGCTGCTGGTCTGCACGGAAGGTCGGGATCTCGTTGACCAGAACCCCGCCGAACTCGAGCGTGTTGGCCGCCTTCAGGGCATTGCCGATGTCTCTGGTGAAGACTCCGGCCTGGAGGCCGAACTTCGAATCGTTGGCCATCGCCAGCCCCTGCTCGAACTCGGCGAACCTGTCCACGGTCGCTACGGGACCGAAGATCTCCTCGCACCAGACCTTCGAGTCCCGATCGGGGTGTTCGACGAGGGTCGGGGCGAGGCACCTGTCCTCGTCCACCAGCTCGCCGCCGACCAGGATCTCCCCGCCCTGGGCGGCCGCCTCGTCGATCCAGGTCTTCACCCGGTCGCGCTCGCCCCGGTCGATCAGGGGGCCGACGTCCGTCGCCGGGTCCATCGGATCCCCGATCACCAGCCCCTCGACGTTCTTCACCAGCCGTTCGATGAAGCGGTCCGCGATCGCCTCGTGCAGGAGGATTCGCTGGGTCGAGATGCAGCTCTGGCCGGCGTGGGAGAAGGCATGTATCTGGGCCTTGTCGGCAGCCGTCTCCCAGTCGCCGTCCTCGTTGACGATCAACGGTGCGTTCGATCCGAGTTCCAGGTTGACCTTCTTGTGGGGAACCTTGCTCTGGATGCCCCAGCCGACCGGGACCGACCCGGTGAAGGTGATCGCCCTGACCAGGTCGTTCTCCACAAGGGCGTTGCCGACCTTGGATCCGCTGCCCGGGATCACGCTGAGCCAGCCCGCCGGAAGGCCGGCATCGACGAACACCTCGGCCAGCTTCAGGGCGCTGATCGGTGTCTGGCCGGCCGGCTTCAGCACCACCGCGTTACCTGCCGCGATCGCGGGACCGAGTTTGTGGGCAACCAGATTGAGGGGGAAGTTGAACGGGCTGATCGCTCCGACGACCCCGTAAGGCACCCGCAGCACCACGGCCAGCTTCCCGATCCCGGCCGACGAGGCCTCCATCGGCACGGTCTCGCCGGTCAGCTTCCTTGCCTCGGTCGCGGCGAACTTGAGTGTGTCGACGCACCGGGTCGCCTCCACGGTCGCGGTCTTGATCGGCTTGCCGGCCTCGCGGGCGATCGTCTCTGCAAGATCGTCCCGGCGCTCCCGGACCAGATCGGCCGCCCGGTCGAGGATCTCTGCCCTGGCGAACTGGGGGAAGTCGCCGGCCTCGAAGGCCTGCTGAGCGGCATCGACGGCCCGGGCTACGGTCTGCTCGTCGCCCTGGGCGACCCTGCCCACCACCGACTCGTCGTACGGGCTCAGGACCTCGGACCACTCGCCGGTCTCGATCCACTCTCCTGCCAGGAGCAGTTTGTAGTCCACCTGAAACCTCCTCGGGTTCGCTCTCGGCCTCGTCTGATGCCGGGCCGGTCGGGCCAGATTAGAACATCCCCGAAGGCCCGTTCCGGACGCGAGGCCCGGCCGGACTCAGACCTTGATCGTGATTACGTCGCCGTCTTCGACTACGTAGTCCCGGCCTTCGATCCTCAAGCGGCCGGCATCACGGGCCGCCGCGTAGCTGCCGAACTCGACCAGCTCTTCCCACCCGATCACTTCGGCCTTGACGAATCCATCCTGGATGTCGGTGTGGATCGTCCCGGCGGCATCCCAGGACGTGCCTCCCCTTGGCAGGCTCCGGGCCACTGCCTCGGTCTCCTCGCCGGCGGTGAAGAAGGTGATCAGGCCGAGCAACTCCCAGGCCGCCTTGACCAGCTTTTCCAGTCCCGAGTCGGATTCGATTCCGTAGGACTCCCGCATCTCCTCGGCCTCGGTCGGGTCGAGCTCGGCCAGTTCGCCCTCGATCCGGTGGCTGAGTGCGATCGCAACGGCACCGTTGTCGCTCGCGTGTCTGGCGATGTCCGCGGGAACCTCGGCCTCGCCCTCGTCGACGTTGACCACGTAGAGCATCGGTTTGGAGGTGAGGGCCTGGAGGTGTCGGACTGCGGCCGGCGCGCTCTCGGGTGCAGGAACCGAGCGGACCGGCCTTCCCTCGGCGAGGGCATCCTTGACCCGTTCGAGCCACTCCTTCTCGGCGATCGCCTCGGCGTCTCCGGAACGGGCCTGCTTGGTGACCCGTTCGAGCCTCCTCTCGGTCTGGTCGAAGTCGGCCAGCACGAGCTCGGTCTCGATCGTCTCGATGTCCCTGATCGGGTCCACCGATCCGTCGGGGTGGGGGACGCCCTCGTCGGAGTGGGCACGGACCACGTGGCAGATCGCGTCGGTCTCCCGGATCGATGCGAGGAACTGGTTGCCGAGTCCCTCACCTTCGGAGGCGCCCTTGACGAGGCCGGCGATGTCGTGGAAGTCGATCGTCGCCCTCGTCACCTTGCTGCTGTTCAGGGTTTCGACCAACCGGTCCAGCCGTTCGTCCGGTACCTCTGCCACGGCTACGTTCGGCTCGATCGTCGTGAAGGGGTAGTCACCGGTCTGTGCGCCGCCCCTGGTCAGCGCGTTGAACAGGGTCGACTTGCCGGCATTGGGCATCCCGACGATCCCGACTTTCATCACGTACCTCCCGCGTCGGGCAGCGGCACGATCAGACCGAGCACGGCTCCGAGTCCGGCCCCGGCGACGATGTCGCTCGGGTAGTGCATGCCGAGATACGGGCGCGTCAGCGCCATCAGCGTTGCCAGGCCGAATACGGCCGGAGCCAGCTCAGGCGCGATCCTGGTCACGACCGTCGCCGAGGCGAAAGAGGCCGTCGCGTGGGCCGAGGGGAACGAGAGCGAGGACGGGGCCCCGCCGAGTGGAGGCAGACCTTCTAGCTGGGGCCGGGGCCGCTTGAAGATGAGCTTGATCCCGAAGTTGAGGACGATCGCGACCGGTCCAGTCAGAGCGGCCACTACCCATTGCCACCTGCGGTCAGGGTCGACGATCGCCCCGATCACTCCGATGGCGAACCAGATGTAGGCGTTCTCGCCGGCCTTGCTGAGCAGCATCGCGACCCGTTCCAGGAACGGGGTGTGCCACCGGGTCCGCATGGTGCGGAGCAGGGAGAGATCGAGGTTCTTCATCGGGTGTGCGGTCCGGCAACCACTCTTGGATCCAGCTTCGGAATCGCTGCTGGCCCGCCTCAGCCCCGGAAGCCGAGACGGCTCTCGTCGGCGAGGATCCGAACGAAGATGACCTTCGAGACGTCGAGGATCACGGTCTCGCCCTCGGACTCGAATTCGTGCGTCCCCTCCTTGCCGATCGTCTTCCTCAGGGCCTTGACCTGATCGTCATCGAGCTTGGCCGCGACGACCTGGCCTCCCTCGAACCCGATCTCGACCCGGTGGCTCTCGGAGGCCATCAGTGAGCCTCCGCCGCCGGCTGGACGATCTCGGTCAGGACGGAGCCCGTGGCCGAAGGATGGAGAAAAGCGACCTTGCTTCGCCGGATTCCGGTCCTGGGCTCCTCGTCGATCAGTTTCAGCCCGGCCGCCTTGACCTGTTCGAGGGCCACATCGATGTCTTCGACTGCATAGGCCACGTGATGGATGCCCGGCCCCTTCTTGGCGATGAATTTCCCGACCGGGGTGTCTGGTCCGAGCGGAGCGAGCAGCTCGATGTGGCCGTCGCCGACATCCAGCAGGACGGCCTCGACGCCCTGGGACTCGACCGACTCGCGGTGGGCCAACTCCATCTCGAAGCTCCGCTCGTAGAGCTTGATCGCGGAGTCGAGGTCTTCGACGGCAACTCCGATGTGGTCGATACGAGTGAACATCAGGTCCCTCCTTGGGGCCGGAACTTCCGGGAAGGTTTC
>CAJAIJ010000017.1 GCA_903939845.1 uncultured Solirubrobacterales bacterium | reverse complement strand
ATCCAGCTGTTCGGGCAGGACCCCGAGATCATGCGCTCGGCGGCAGAGGTCGCGGCTCGCTCCGGCCCCGACCTGATCGACATCAACATGGGCTGCCCGGTGCCGAAGGTCATGAAGACCGGAGCCGGAGCCGAGCTCCTGGCCGATCCCGAGCTCGCCCTCGAGCTGGCAAGAGCGGCGCGCGAGGGCAGCGGCCTTCCGGTCACGGTCAAGATCCGGTCCGGGATCGCGCCGGGCGACCGGTCCGGCTTCGACCTCGCCATCCGTCTGGTCGAGGAAGCAGATGTCGCCGCGATCGCATTCCATCCCAGGGTCGCCCGGAAGGGCCACAAAGGCACGCCCGACTACGCGCTGGCACGGGAGCTGGCTCGTTCGATCCCGGTCCCGATGATCATCTCCGGCGGCCTGAGTGACGCCGATGCGGCCAGGAAGGCCTACGAGGAGTCCGGAGCCGACGCCCTGATGGTGGCGAGGGGTTCGTTCGGTTACCCATGGATCTTTGCCGAGCTGACCGGAACCGAGGTGCCGGAGCCGAACCGGCGAGCGATCATGGACGAGCTCCTCTGGATCATGGACAGGGCCGAGGAGCACCTGGGAGAAGAGCGGGCGGGTCGCTACCTCCGGAAGTTCTACCCCTGGTACGTCGATCAGATCGACGTGCCGAAGGGAGTAAAGGACGAGCTCTGCCAGGCGGCCGGCCTCGACCGCGCCCGGGTCCTGGTGGCAGGAATTCGCGACGGCGAAGCGGTGGCAGTGTGAACCCCGGCGGCCTCCCGATGGAGGTCGAAGACTGGCGGGAGCAGGGCGAGTCATTCACTTTTCGCGACAACTCGATCCACTTCTTCTACCGGGAGGGGACCGGCGTGCCGATCGTTCTCCTCCATGGATTTCCCACCAGTTCCTTCGACTGGTCGGCCGTGATCGAGCGGGTCGGCTCGAACCCTGTCCTGACCTTCGACTTCCTCGGCTTCGGCCTCTCCGACAAGCCCCGGGAGCACTCCTACACGCTCGCCTGGCAGGCCGACCTGACCGAGGCTCTGGTCAGGGAGAAGTTTCCCGGCAGGGATGTCTTCATCTGTGCCCACGACATGGGCACCTCCGTGGCCACCGAGTTGATGGCTCGCGACATCGAGGGCGATCTCGGCTTCGGGATCGCCGGAATCCTCCTGTTCAACGGCTCGATCCTGCTCGACCGGGCCAATCCGACCCTCGCACAGAAACTGCTTCGCGGTCCCTTCGGCCCGGTCGCGGCGAGGCTGGCAAATGAGCCTTTCTTCCGGCGTCAGTTCTCCTCGGTGTTCTCCGCCGAACATCCGCCCACTCCGGAGTTCCTCTCTGATTGCTGGGAGTTGATGGAACTCGAAGGCGGAAACCGGCTCGGGCACAAGCTGATCTCCTACATGGAGGAGAGGGAGATCTATGCCGACAGGTGGCACGGAGCGATCCGGTCATGGGGCGGGGACCTGAGCCTCGCATGGGGGATGCAGGATCCGGTTGCGGTTCCCGAGATACTCGATGGGCTGGTCGAACTTCGGCCCTCGGTCAGTCCTGTTCGTTTCGAAGACCTGGGTCACTATCCGCAGGTCGAGGACCCGGACCGGTTCACGGCCGTCCTGGTCGAAATGATCGGCGCCGTCGGCGACGATGCCCGGACCGGATCCGGGACCACTCCTGCAGGTTGAGCCCCGGTCAGACGGGGCCTCGGCGGGGAGGGCTTCCCGGCGCTATAATGCCGCCTCCCGTCGACCCCCTCGAAGTAACCTCAGCACTTCTTCGACGACAGCAAGCCGCATTTCCAAGGGAAAAACCCCTCTACCCGGAAGGGAAGCCAGCAGACAGGATGAGTCGCCAGTTGGAGATAACGCCCGAGGGCCTCAAGAAGCTCGAGGAGGAGCTCGAGCACCTCACGACGGTCCGTCGTCGGGAGGTGTCGGAGCGGATCAAGGAGGCACGCGCCTTCGGCGACATCTCGGAGAACGCCGAATACGACGACGCCAAGAACGAGCAGGCCCAGCTCGAAGCCCAGATCGCCCAGCTGGAGGAGAGGCTGAGGAGGTCGGTGGTCGTCGAGGAGCCCGGCGAGAACACCGGTGAGGTCATCTTCGGCTCGGTCGTCCACATCAAGGACCAGAAGTCCGGGGAGTCCCGGAAGTTCCAGATAGTGGGGTCCACCGAGGCGGATCTCTCGGAGGGCAAGCTTTCCAGCGAATCACCGATCGGCTCCGCCCTGATCGGCGGCAAGGTCAACCAGATCGTCACCGTGCCCTCCAGCAAGGGTCCGGCCAGGAAGTTCAAGATCACGAAGATCGACGCAGCCTGAGTCCGGGGAACCCGGACCCGGCCATGACCGATTCCCAGCCATCCGATCTGCTCGCCGAGCGACGGGAGAAGCTCGAGCGACTCAGGCAGGCCGGGGTCGAGCCCTTCCCCCACGGCTTCGAGGGCAGGGAGGAGATCGCGGACGTCACTTCGACCCACCAGGGCCTGGAGGCAGGTCAGGAGACGGACCGGGTCCATCGTGTCGCTGGCCGGATCACCGGTCGGCGCGGACACGGCAAGGCAGCATTTCTGGACGTCCGCGACTCCGGGGGCACGATCCAGCTCCTGATGAAGGCCGACGTGCTCGACCCGAAGCAGTTCGAACTCCTCGACGAACTCGATCTCGGGGACTTCATAGGGGTCGAGGGCCGGGCGATCGCCACGCGTCGGGGAGAACTCTCTCTCGAGGCGTCCGGCTGGGAGTTGCTGGCGAAGTCCCTGAGGCCCCCGCCCGACAAGTTCCATGGCCTCGAAGACACCGAGACCCGTTACCGCCGCCGGGAGCTCGACCTGATCGCCAATGAGGAGACCCGGAGGATCTTCCAGGTCCGGGCCAGGACGGTCAGCTCGATCCGGCGCTGGCTCGACGATCGGGGCTTTGCCGAGGTCGAGACCCCCGTTCTCCAGCCGCTCTACGGGGGCGCGCTGGCCAGGCCTTTCACCACCCACCACAATGCCCTCGATCGCGAGTTCTACCTCCGGATCGCGACCGAGCTCTACCTGAAGCGGTGCGTGGTCGGCGGAATCGAAAAGGTGTACGAGCTCGGCAAGGACTTCCGCAACGAGGGAATCTCGCCCAAGCACAACCCCGAGTTCACGATGCTCGAGTGGTACGAGGCCTACGCCGACTACGAGAAGACTGCGGCCGACCTCGAGGTGCTCGTGTCAGACGTCGCCGAAGCGGTACTGGGTACGACCCGGGCAGGCCGTGAAGGGCAGGAAGTAGACCTCTCTCCACCGTGGAAGCGGATCACCCTGCGGGAGGCGATCCAGGCGGAGTCCGGCATAGACATCGAGAGCGAGACCACGAGGGAGGGCCTGGCCGCCGCGATGGGGGTCGAGCTGGAGGACGGAGTCGGCTGGGGCAAGCTCGTCGACTCCCTCTTCTCGAAGGAGGTGGAGCCGAAGCTGGTCGAGCCGACCTTCGTGACCGACTACCCGGTCGAGCTCTCGCCTTTCGCGAAGGCCCACCGCACCCGACCGGGGGTAGTCGAGCGCTGGGAGGCATTCGTCGGCGGTGTCGAGATCGCGAACTCCTTCACCGAGCTGAACGATCCCGACGAGCAGCGCAGGCGATTCGAGCAGCAGGCGGCCGAGCTCGCCGGCGGAGACGAAGAGGCACAGCCTTACGACGAGTCCTTCATCGAGGCGCTCGAGCAGGGCATGCCTCCGACCGGCGGGGTCGGGCTGGGGATCGACCGTCTGGTGATGACTCTGGCAGGGACCTCGTCCCTCCGGGAGGTCGTGCTGTTCCCCGCGATGCGGGACTGACCGACACCTCCCTCCGGGTCGATGCGGCGACGGTTTGCCGCGTCGCCGGACGGTAGGCTCGACCGGAATCCGTCGACCCTGCCAAGGAGCCAGAGTGAACACCGAAGACCGCAACCGTGCCCTCAATCGCCTCGGCCAGAGCCTCTGGGTCGACAACATCACCAGGGCCATGCTCGACGACGGGACCCTCGCCCGTTACATCGGGGAGCTCTCGGTGACCGGCCTCACTTCCAACCCGACGATCTTCGACAAGGCGATCTCTTCCGGAGACGATTACTCCGAGAGCATCGATCGGCTGGCCGCCGAGGGGAAGGACCCGGAAGAGATCTTCTTCGCGCTGGCCCTCGAGGATCTCGAGCGGGCGGCCGACCTGTTCGGCCCGACCCACGACCGGACCGACGGGGTGGACGGCTGGGTCTCGCTCGAGGTGTCT
>CAJAIJ010000016.1 GCA_903939845.1 uncultured Solirubrobacterales bacterium | reverse complement strand
GCCCGAGGTTTGCCGAGGAGGCCGGAACCGTGACCACTCTTCTTCGCCCGGTCATCACCCGAAAGGTATTGACTGCGTCACCCGGAAGCCTCTGCCGGCAGGCCTGAACCCGCCGGAGGATCGAGAGGTTCATTATTGGGAGATGGCCTCCGTTCCCTCTGATCCCCCGGAAACCGACCTCGCCCCTACGGCGGCACCGGCCCTTCGGGTCGAGGAGCTGGTCAAGACCTACGCCACCGGGGTCGAGGCGCTCAAGGGCGTCTCCTTCGAAATCCCGGATGGGAGCTTCTTCGGCCTGTTGGGACCCAACGGTGCCGGCAAGTCGACGCTGATCCACTGTTCGACCGGCCTGGCGATGCCGACCTCCGGTCGGATCGAGGTCTTCGGCACTGACGCGATCAAGAAGTACAGACAGGCACGCGAGGCCGTCGGGCTGGCTCCCCAGGACCTGAATCTCGACTGGTTCCTGACCGTCGAGGAGACCCTCGACTTTCACGGTGGCTACTTCGGAATGCCCAAGGCCGACAGGAAGGAACGGGTCGAGGAGCTTCTCGAGGCCTTCTCCCTGGTCGACAAGCGAGACCAGCGAACCCGAACGCTGAGCGGCGGAATGAAGAGGAGGCTGATCCTGGCCCGTGCACTGATGCACAGGCCCCGGCTCCTGATCCTCGATGAGCCTACGGCCGGTGTAGACGTGGAGCTCAGGCTCGAGCTGTGGCACTACGTGCAGGAGGTCAACCGGCAGGGAACGACGATCCTCCTGACGACCCATTATCTGGAGGAGGCCGAGCAGCTGTGCGATCAGATCGCCTTCATCAACGAGGGAGAGATCGTCGCCCAGGGGACCAGTCCCGAGCTCGCGGGACGATTCGGGGTCGAGACCCTCGAAGATGCCTACCTCGCACTGGTCGGACGGGGAGAGCTCTCCCGCACCCATCTCGGTGAACTGGATGCGGGGACCGTCGAATGAGTCCGGCCGCGATCCGCATGTTCAGTCTGGTCCGCAGGGAGGTAAGCCGCTTCGTAAAGATCAAGGGCCAGACCATCGGGGCCCCCCTCCTGGAGACCTTCCTCTACATCACGGTCTTCGGGGCTGCGCTCGGAACCAGAATCGGAGACCTCGAGGGTTTCGAATACATCGTGTTCGTGATTCCGGGTCTGATCATGATGGCGTGGGCCATCAATGCCTTCTCCAACAACGCATCCTCGATCCTCCAGCAGAAATTCCAGCGCTCGATCGATGACCAGCTCTCCTCCCCGTCCTCGCCTGCCCAGCTGCTCACGGCACTCTCTCTCGGTGGATTCCTTCGCGGGATGGTCATCGCGCTGATCACTTTCCTGGTCGCGATGCTTCTGGTCGACCTTCCGGTCGAGCATCCCCTGGTCCTGATCATCGCCCTCCTGCTGGTCGGCTTCTTCTTCTCCCAGCTCGGGGTCCTGGTCGGGATCCGGGCCGAACAGTTCGAGGACGTCTCGTTCGTCCAGACCTTCGTGCTCACCCCCCTGATCTTCCTCGGTGGCGTCTTCTACTCGGCCGCCCTGCTCCCGCAGCCGTTCCAGTCTCTGACCGAGTTCAATCCCCTCTACTACATGATCTCTCTGGTCCGTTACGGCTTCCTGGGGATCGCCGACATCGAGGTATGGATCTCGATGCTGGTGCTTGCCGTAATCACGTTCAGTCTGTTTCTCCTCAACCTCAGGCTGTTCCAGCGCGGCTACAAGCTCCGCTCGTAGTTGGTCGGTCGGCGATCCGCCGACCGGGCCCCTTCCCTGACCTCCAAACACCTGAGGTGACCGCCCGCCTGTCGGAGCTCCACCCGGTCCCGGGTGCCATCCGGGGGGTCGAGTTGGCCCGGTTTGCGACCGGGTCCCTTCCCTGACCTCCAAACACCTGAGGTGACCGCCCGCCTGTCGGAGCTCCACCCGGTCCCGGGTGCCATCCGGGGGGAGGGTCGAGTTGGCCCGGTTTGGCACCGGGCCCCTTCCCTGACCTCCAAACACCTGAGGTGACCGCCCGCCTGTCGGAGCTCCACCCGGTCCCGGGTGCCATCCGGGGGGAGGGTCGAGTTGGCCGGGTTTGGCACCGGGCCCCTTCCCTGACTTCCAAACACCTGAGGTGACCGCCCGCCTGTCGGAGCTTCACCCGGTCCCGGGTGCCATCCGGGGGGCGGGTCGAGTTGGCCCGGTTTGCGACCGGGCTCCTTCCCTGCCCTCCAAACCCCTGAGGTGACCGCCCGCCTGTCGGAGCTCCACCCGGTCCCGGGTGCCATCCGGGGGGAGGGTCGAGTTGGCTGGCCGGGGAAGGCGGGAGACCCTCCTCCCGGATGGCTCTACCACCAGACCCCTAATGACCTACCCCGACTCAGGCGGGGCGATCGCCGAAGACGGCCTCTTCGACCTCCGAGAGATCGGTCGAACACTCGATCACGCCCTCACTGGCGGCGAGAGCCGTATCGGGGTCCTTGAGGCCATTACCGGTGAGCACGCAGACGATCGTCTCGGGGGTCGGGGCGTCCGAGTCCGGCTCGATGCCGTGGACGAACAGCCCGGCGACGGAGGCGGCCGACGAGGGTTCACAGAAGACTCCCTCGCGAGAAGCCAGGAAGGCGTAGGCCTCGAGTATCTCCTCGTCGGTAACCGACCGGACCCTTCCCCCGGACTCGTCGAATGCCGTGAGCGCCTCGTCGCCTCTTGCCGGCTTGCCGATCCTGATCGCCGAGGCGATCGTCTCCGGTCGCTCCACCGGCTCTCCGATCACCAGGGGTGCCGCCCCGGCAGCCTGAGCCCCGTAGAGGAGCGGCGACGTATCCCACTCCGTGAAGCCCTTCCAGTAGGCGGTCACGTTTCCGGCGTTGCCGACCGGGATCGCGAGGGCGTCGGGTGGGCCATCGAGTTCCTCAATGAGCTCGAAGGCTCCGGTCTTCTGACCTTCGATCCTGTACGGATTGACCGAGTTGACCAGCTCGATCGGGAAGTTGTCGGCGAGGTGTCGGACTATCACCAGTGCGTCGTCGAAGTTCCCGTCGAGCGAGATGACTCTGGCTCCGTAGATCAGGGACTGAGCGAGCTTTCCTACCGCGATGTTTCCCTGGGGGACGATGACGGCACCCCTCATCCCGGCCCGCGCTGCGTAAGCGGCGGCGCTGGCCGCGGTGTTCCCGGTCGAGGCGCAGATCACGGCCTGTGCCCCACGGGCCTTGGCCTTCGAGACCGCCATGGTCATCCCGCGATCCTTGAAGCTCCCGGTCGGGTTCAGTCCCTCGAACTTGAGCAGGACCCGAGCCCCGACCCGCTCCGAGACGGCAGGCGCCTCGATGAGGGGGGTGGAGCCCTCGTTGATCGATACGACCGGATCGCCCGGCTCGATCGGGAGGTACTCCCGGTATCTCTCGATCAGGGGCCGGATCATCCGATCAGACGGACTCTTCCTCGATGACCCGGATGAAGCGAGGCCTCGACCGCATGTAGTCGAGGTCTGCGATCTCGTCGACGACTCCCATGAACTCCTTCTCGGGACAGCGATGGACGACCATGACCAGCCTTGCGTCGTCGCCTATTCCCTTCTGGACGACGCTCTTGACCGAAATGCCCGCATCGGAGAGCGACTTGGCGACTTCGGCCAGAACACCCGGCCGATCCGCAACCTCCAGATGCAGGTAGAAGGAGGATTCGACGTCCGAGAGGATCTCGATCGGCCCCTCGGGGCGACGGGGCACCCGGTTGCCGGCGACGATCGAGATCAGGTCTCCGATCACGGCCGCGGCCGTCTGCGGCCCCCCGGCCCCCGGGCCGGAGAGGGTCACCTCGGTGATCTCGGGGCCTTCCAGAGTGACGGCGTTGAAGGGGCCTCCGATCGGGGCCAGCGGATGGCCCGGGTAGAGGAAGCAGGGGAACACCCGGACGGCGATTCCCCCCTCGAGCTTCTCGGCCACGCCCAGGAGCTTGAGCGAGAGGCCGAGCTCCTTCGCATAGGAGAGATCGTCCGGCTGGACCGACTCGATCCCCTCGAAGGAGACCTGATCGAGGGTTACGGGCGCGTGGAATGCCAGCCTGGCCAGGATCGCCATCTTGGCGGCCGCGTCGGCGCCGTTGACATCCTCGGTCGGATCGGCCTCGGCATAGCCCAACTCCTGGGCCCGGGCGAGGACGTCGTCATAGGAGGCGCCGGTTTCGGCCATCTCGGAGAGGATGAAGTTGGTGGTTCCGTTGACGATCCCGAACACCCTCGTGAACGGGACCGATCCGAATGCCTCGGTGACCGTGCGGATGATCGGCACGACACCGGCGACGGCGGCCTCGAACCGGATCTCCACCCCGGAAGCCTCCGCCGCGGCGAACAGTTCGTCGCCGTGCTGTGCGAGCAGCTGCTTGTTGGCGGTAACGACTGGCTTGCCGGCTTCGAGAGCAGCGAGCACATACCGGCGAGCGTCGTCGGTCCCGCCCATCAGCTCGACGATGAGGTCGGAGTCGGCGAGGATCGAGTCGAAGTCACCCTGGCTGGTCGTCAGCACACCGGCGAGCTCCATCGGCCTGCCGGCGGCCTCCCGTATGGCATCTGCCCTGTCCTCGAGCAGATCGCAGACGGCTCCACCGACGGTGCCCCTGCCGAGCAGCCCGATCCGGACCGGCTCGCTCATTGGTCCCTCGACATCAGATCGTCCCAGCTCTCCCGTCGGACCACGACCTCGGCGATTCCGTCTTCGCAAAAGATCACTGGTGGTCTCGGCATCCCGTTGTAGTTGTTGGCCATGGCATAACCGTATGCCCCCGTAGCCGGAATGACGAGTACATCCCCCACTCCTGGCGACGGGAGTGCAACATCGCGGATCAGGATATCCCCGGACTCGCAGTGGGACCCGGCGACCGTCACGGCAGTGTCACCCCCGGTCTCCGGCCGGTCGGCGATCACAGCTTCATACTCGGCGCCGTAGAGCATCGGTCTCAGATTGTCCGACATGCCGCCGTCCACCGCCAGGTAGGTTCGGACGCCCGGAATCTCCTTGACCGTCCCGATCGTGTAGATCGTGAGCCCTGCGGTCCCGACCAGAGACCGACCCGGCTCGATCAGGATCCTGACGTCCTCGCCGAAGAACTCACGAACTGCCGCAAACTTGAGATCGACGTAGTCGGCGATGACGGGAGGGCTGTCTTCCTCCAGGTACTGGATCCCGAGCCCCCCTCCGAGGTCGAGCACCCGACACCAGTCGCCCTTGAGCGTCGCGAGGGCCTCGACCGCGAGTCTGAAGGGTTCGGTCTCGAAGATCTGGGAGCCGATATGGCAGTGGAGTCCCGTGAGTTCGAGTTTCTCCGAGGAGAGAACGCGCTCGATCGCCTTCGCTGCAGAGCCGTCCTCGAGGCCGAACCCGAACTTCGAATCGAGCTGTCCGGTCTGGATGAAGGAGTGGGTGGAGGGCTTGATTCCGGGCGTGACCCGGATCAGGGCGTCGACCTTCCGGCTCAGGACCCGCTCGCAGCGTTCGATCTCATCGAAGGAGTCGAGCACGATCGTGCCGACGCCACTCCTGTCGAGGAGCTCGATCTCGGCGTCGGTCTTGTTGTTGCCGTGCATGTAGATCCGGTCCGGGTCGAAGCCGGCCGCGAGTGCCATCGTGAGTTCTCCACCGGAGGCGACATCGACCGAGAGTCCGGCATCCGCAAAGAGCCGGTAAGCGGCCGTGACCGGAAGTGCCTTGCTTGCGAAGAGGACTTCGAAGGCATCGGTCCGGGAGCTGAAGGCGTCGAGGTACTCGGTGGCCCTCCGCTTCATCTCGGACACCGAGAAGATGTATGCGGGCGTGCCGAAAGTCGCGGCGAGCTCGACGACATCGCAGCCATCGATAGTCAGGTGACCCGACGGAGAACTCCCGGTTTTCAGGGGAAAGGGCATCCCGTCCATTCTTACGACTTCGGACGGGCGATACCGTTATCGATATGGCTAAGGCAAGCGGTCGACCGATCAACGCACCGGCGGGTGAGCCGGACTCCGGGGGCGTGCCGTGGCTCGGCCTGGCCGTCATCGGCCTGCTGGTGCTCATCCTGGCGACCCTGGTCGGATACCTGATCTTCGGAATTGGCCGGGAGGGCGACGGACCCCGATCGGGCGGAACCGAGGGCGCAGGACCTTCACCGGGTGTCGAGGTGGTCCAGTCCGGAAGGGTCCTGGGCCTTCCCCTCAACGCAACCCGCAACACCACGAGGGTGCCAGGCGACGACCCGGTCGACATCTCCCTGGCCACTCTTCTGGCCTCGTACCCGGCCGTCGGGCCGGGCTCGGCGCCCCCGGCCGTAACGCTTGCTTCGGCCGACCAGTGGCAGGCCGCCGTCGTGGCGGCGTCGCTGAGCGCCGAGCCGATCTCGGCCCCGCTCATGCTGGCCCCCTCCGGCAAGCTCTCCTCCGAAGGTTCGGAACTGCTGGATACCCTCGCCCCGGTCGGGTCACCGCAGACCGGGGAGAAGCAGGTCTTCACGATCGGGGAGGTCGCTCCGCCTTCCGGCTACGACGCCCGCAAGGTACCCGGTGACGATCCGGCGAAGATCGCCGTCGATCTCGCCGAACTGAAAGCCAGGCTGACCGAAGGACCTCCCGATGCCTTCGTCGTCACCTCCGCCGAGGACGCCGCCTACGCCGCACCTGCCGCAACCTGGGCAGCCCGCTCGGGAGACGTGATCCTCTTCACCGACAGGAACTCGGTTCCGGAGGCAACCGCGGCATTCCTGAGGAAGAAGGAGAACCGGAGCGTTCCCATCTTCGTCCTCGGTCCGACCGACGCGGTCTCGGCCGAGGTGGTGAAACGGCTCGGGAAGCTGGCCGGATCGGTGGAACGGGTTCCCGGAAGCGGACCGGTGGAAGCGGCGCTCGAACTGGTCAGGTTCTCGAGCGGGTCGTTCGGCTGGAACCTCAACGACCCGGGTCATGGCTACACCTTGATCCGCTCGGATCGACCGATGGACGGGGTCGCGGCAACACCGCTCTCGACCGGCGGGACCTGGCCCGCCCTCCTGATGACAGACGATGCCAGCGAACTCCCTGATGATGTGCTCGAGTACCTTCTGGACGTCCAGCCCGGCTACACGACCGATCCGACCCGGGCCCTCTACAACCATGTGTGGATAATCGGAACCGAGTCGACCATAGACCTCGATCAACAGGCCGAAGTCGATCGTGCAGCAGAGCTGACACTGGTCGAAACCACTGGATAGGAGACCAATGAGCGAAACCGAACATCTCGGAGTAATCGGACAGGACCGGCCGATAACGGCCGAGGAGATCCGTGAGCTGACCGGGGCTGCGACTCCCCACTTCGCGCTACAGCTCAGAAACCGTGTCGCCCGCCTGATCGATGGTCTGCCCGAGGGGGACCCGGCCAGAGCCGAGGGCGAGCGGCAGATCGCAAGGCTCGAGCAGCTGGCCGATCTCTCCACGCAGGCCGAGGCCAGCGGCAACTCGCTCTAGCGATTCTCGACGGAGAGGTCGCTCACCCTCAGGTAGCGCACCGAGGGCCGAGGCTCAGTCGTCGTCTTCGTATTCGAAGTCGCCCTCGGAATCGTCCTCATATTCAGACTCACTCGAATCGTCTGAGCCTCCTCCGCCGGACCATGATCCTCCGCCGGAAGACCCACTGGAACCCGAGGATGCGCCTGAACCAGAGGAATCGCCCGAACCCGACGAGGTCTCGACGGATCCGGAGTTGCTCCTTTTACCGCTCGAAGAAGAGCTGGAACTGGAGGAGACGGAGTCGGCCGATGATGGGCCGGTCGAACCAGCTGTCGCCGAGGGTGCCTTACCGACGGCTCTGGAGCCCGCCGTCTGTCGCTTCTCCCTGAGGGACTTGCGCCCGGGAGCAGACTTCTCCTCGAAGGCAGGCTTAAGGGCCGCCCCGGCCGAGACGGGATTGCCGGTAAGGCCTACCGGCTGACTCGCAAAGCTGCCTGCCAGGAGGGCTATCCCGACAGCCACCCCGATGCCGAAGACCCCGAACAGCACCCAGGGGCCATAGGTCCGCCCAACCCCGGGCGCATCTTCTTCGAGATCGTGATCTTTCATGGAAGGAAGCCTAGGCAGGCCTTGGTTAGCGCTCGGTTAACGAATCGCGGAGGGCAGAGTCCGGGAAGGAAATGCGGGCAAGCGATCCGCCTCCAGGTCGCCGCACGAGTGTGACCTCGGCATCCCACGGGAGCATCAGACTGCGAGCGATCGGGAGGCCGAGTCCAGTTCCCTTGACACCCGTCCGCCCAGCTGACCCCCGGACGAACCGCTCGAATACCTTCTCTTCCTCCCCTTCCTCGAGGCCCTCGCCACGATCTGCAACGACGATCGAGTCCGGGCCGCCCTCGATCGATACCTCGCTCCCTTGGCCTGAGTAGTTGATTGCGTTCTCGACGAGGACGTCGATCGCCCTCTCGAGGTCCGCCCGGGCGCAGAAGACTCCCTTGCCGGCGGCCCGGTCGACCACTGACAGGGAGATGCCCCGCTCCGCAGCCGTCGCCGACCAGCGGTCGCCAGATTCATTGACAAGTTCGGCAATATCGAGAACCTCGCCCGGGGTATCGAGCTCTCCCGCCCTGCTGAGAAGGAGGAGCTCATCGACCATCTTCGAGAGCCGGTCGACTTCGGCCATCCCGGCATCGACCTCCTGGACCAGTTCGATGTCGGCAGAGACATCATCCCTGAGCCCTTCCAGGCGCAATCGGAGGCCGGTCAGAGGAGTGCGAAGCTGGTGGGAAGCGTCGGCGACGAAGTCGCGCTGGCTCCGCAGGAGCCTGGTTACCCGCACGGTCATCGCGTTGAATGAGCGGGAGAGGGAGCGCTGCTCTGCAGTTCCCTCTATCGGAGCCGGAGCTTCCGTCCTTCCGCTGGCAAATCCACGGGCCGACCTCTCCAGTCGGGCGATGGGACGGGAGATCCGGTTGGCGAGGATCACGGCGAGGACGAGCGCGAAGGCGAGAACCAGCAGGGCAAGGGCCCCGAGTCCGGTCAGCGACGACCGGATCGCCACCCGAACGTCTTCGACGCTCTGTGTGATCCGTACGGCTCCGATCACCTGATCGCCCCGGATGATCGGATCGGAGGTTGCGAGGATCGGCTCCCCCAACGTCCGGCTGGTCCGCTCAACCTGGACTCCGCGCCCCTTGAGTGCCCGGAAGATCTCCGGCCTCGACAGGTAACCCACTCCGACCCTGCTGTCGCCTTCGCTGTCGGCGATCAGGCGACCCCGGCGGTCGACGATGATCACCCGACCCCTGACGGTCCGGCCGGCGATGCGGGCGAGACGTTCGAGCGTCGCTGAAGGCTCACCCGACATCAACGGTGTGGCGCCGGTGGCGACGATGGCCGCCTGACTGTGGGCCTGGCTTCGAACCTCGTCGTTCACACGCTCTCGAACACTCAGGGCCAGAGGGATTCCCAGTGCGATCAAAGTGGCGAGGACCACATACCCGAAGGCAATCAGGAGTAGCGTCCGGAGACTTACGACCCCTCCGATTCCGGGCCGGAAAACCTGAAGCCGATCCCTCTAACCGTATGGATGAAGCGGGAATCGGTGGCGGTATCCCCCAGCTTCTTTCGGAGGCCCCTGATGTGGACGTCGAGAGTCTTGGTCGAACCGAACCAGTTGACGTCCCAAACGTTTGCCATCAGGTCTTCGCGGGAGACGACGTGCCCGGCATTCCCCATCAACTCGGCCAACAGATCGAACTCCTTGCGAGACAGGGCGAGGTCACGGCCGTCCAAGCTCGCTTTCCTAGCGGCACGGTCGAGTGTCAGCCCGTCGATCTCGATCTCGGGTAGACCGGCTCCCGGAGCCGAGCGCGACCGTCTGAGGATGGCTCGAATCCGTGAGATCACTTCGCGCGAGCTGAAGGGCTTGACTACATAGTCATCGGCACCTATTTCGAGACCGATGACGCGATCGGTCTCGGTCCCCTTCGCGGTCAACATGAGGATCGGGACCTCGGAGCGCGACCTGATCTCGAGACAGACATCCCTCCCGTCCCCATCTGGAAGGGTCAGGTCCAGCACGATCAGGTCCGGGTGCCAGGACTCGAAGAGCTCCATTGCCGATACTGCCCCAAGAGCGTGGACGACTTCGAAATCGGCCCGCTGGAGTGCCCGAAGGAAGGGTTCGGCAATCGAGACTTCGTCTTCGACCACAAGGATCCGCGGCGTTGATGGGTGCTCGGACACCAGGCGATTCTAGGCAGACCCCATCCGGAACGATTGAAGTTTTACCTGCCCCTAACCGATGGTTGGTCATCGGCTTCCCTCCCGAGGCCGAGTATGCGCGTCAGTCCACCAAGACAAACGACCAAGAAGGAGCGGACTGAACGAAATGAAGAGCACTCGGGTGAAGATCGCTACGGCAACGTCGCTCCTGGCCCTCGGTGGCCTCGCGGGGGTCGCCGTCTCCTCTGCCACAACTGGCGAGGCGACCCAACAGGTCGCATCGCTCGAACCGAAAGTCAAGACCAAGGTCATCAGGAAGACGGTCAGGAAGACGAAGCAGGCGCCGGCTGCTCCCGTCACGTCCGGGTCGGGTGCCGGCGGCAGCTCCTATTACGCCGGCGGCTCCTCTTCCGGTTACTCGTCCTCCCCATACCCTGCTTCGACGCCCACCGCTTCCTCATCCAGCGGCTACTCCGAGCCGGTGACCACCCAACAAAGCGGCTCCGGAGGCGGAAGCGGCGGGTCCTACTCGGACGACGACTCATACGAGGGCGATGACGACGGCTACGAGTACGAAGACGAGGGTGAAGGCGACGAGTACGAGGGCGAAGATGACTGAGAACCGCCCCGAGGTCTCCTCGGAGCGGCCCCGGAAGCGTCCGGTCCGGCGGGGCAAGCCTTCCGCCGTTCCGGTCTTCTCGGCGCTCGCGATCCTGACCGTCGCAGGCTTCTCCTACCTGACGGTCGAGCTCGCCCGAGGCAAAGACCCTGCGCTCGGGTCGGATGCCATTGCGGCCGTCACGCCGAAGAGGCCCGTGATCATCCGGAAGGTGATCAAGAGGAGAGTCATCACCACGGTCACCCCGGCCCCTGCGGCCTCTCCGAGCTACACCGCGGGCGGCTACTCGTCTGGTGGAAGTAGCTACTCGGCCCCCTCCACCTCGTACTCCGCCCCGGCTCCCGCACCGGCCCCGGCTCCAGTAGTGACGGCCAGCTCCTGAACGCATGGGAGGGTCGACCGACACTACGTTCGAAGCGCTCGGGTCCAGGATCAGGGTGATCATCGATTCCACCGAGACGGCCGGGCGGCGCTCTGCCGACTCAGCAGCGGCCGAGGTCGAGGAATTCATCCATCGATTCGATGAAACGCTCTCGAGGTTTCGAGAGGACAGCGAACTGTCGCGCTTCAACAGTGACGAACGAGATGTCGTCCCGGCATCCGGCCTGCTTCGCACCGCCGTCAGAGCCGGCCTGTGGGCGGCGGAGAAAACCGGGGGCCTCGTGGATCCCACGCTCCTCCCCGAAATCGAAGCGGCCGGTTACCACTCCTCCCGAACGGGCATGGATGGACTCACCGTCGAGGCACTTCTTCCCGATACTCCGGGCCGACATTCGGCCGGGGCCACCGAGGATGCGGCCTGGCGGGATTTCGTGGTCGACAACGCCGGCGGGACGATCAGTCGTCCGCCCGGCCTCGGCTTCGATCCGGGCGGCACCGGCAAGGGACTGGCGGCCGACATGGCGGCCGGACTCCTCGACGGCTTCCCCAGGTTTCTGATCAGCTGCGGAGGTGACATCAGGGTCGGCGGGTCGAAGGCGAAAGAGGTCCCCTTCGAGGTCTTCGTCGAGCATCCCGCCACCGGCGTAAAGCCACACCTGTTCAAGGTTGGCCACGGCGGTATAGCGACGTCAGGGATCAGGGCCAGATCATGGCGCAAGGAGGATGGCAGCCCAGCCCATCATCTCCTGGACCCAGCGACGGGTGAGCCGGTGTGGAGCGGGCTGATCGGCACCACTGCCCTGGCCGGAACGGCGATGGAAGCAGAGGCACTGGCAAAGGCGGCCCTGCTTTCGGGTCCCGAAGGGGCTCGGGACATCCTCGGTCCGCGCGGCGGGATTCTCGTCCATGAGGACGGAGAGGTAGAAGTCGCGGGAAGTGCCAGGGTCCGCGTCAGGCTCCCGGCAATCGAGGGCTCCGGGATCTCGGGATGACGGTCGAAAGGAACATTCAGGTCGCCGTGGACAACTACGGTTGGTGGCTGGCGAGCCGGGCTTCGGGGATAGCGGCGCTCGTCTTTCTGACCCTCTCGGTGTTCCTGGGCCTGATGATGGCGAGCAAGGTCATGCGTCGACCGACCGTCCGCAGGTGGGCTACTGCCGTCCATGAACAGTCCTCCCTTGCCGCAATCTTCGCGATCACGGTCCACGGGGTCACGCTGATCGCCGACCCCTGGCTCAAGCCGGGGGTCACGGGGATCCTGATCCCGTTCACGATGGATTACCGGCCCATCTACACAGGGATCGGAACGATCGCCGGCATCCTCGCGATCTTCCTCGGACTGTCCTTCTACGCAAGGCGGGACATCGGCTCGAAGCTCTGGCGAAACCTCCACAGAGCAACGGTCATCGTCTATGCGATGGCCATCATCCACACGCTCGGGGCCGGAACCGATGCCTCGGCACTGTGGATGAAGTCGTGGCTCCTGATCACCACTCCACCGATCGTCCTTCTTTTCATCTATCGGGTCGTCCACGGGGTCCGATCGGCGAGGACGAAATCGGCCAAGCCGGTCAGGACCGAACGAGGCCATGAGGTCGCTACAGCGGGCAAGGGCGCTTGACCGGAGGCGACGTGGTTCCGGTCGGTGGCGGACTGGCATCCCAGCGCTGCGCGGAGATGCTTCGGAGATCAGGTGACGGTGACGTCGTCAGGGTCCAGCTTTTCAGCGGTCCCTCGGACTGCCGTGTAGATCCGATCCGGCCGGTCTCACCGATCCGGGCCCGGGAAGTGAAAAACGGACCTGAGACCGAAACTCCGGATCTTGCCAAGTCTTTACCTTCTACTTGGGATGGTTTAGCTCAGAAAGGTCGATCCTGCTAATTCAGGACCCACCAACTGAAAGGACCTCACCTCACATGACCCCCACCGCCAGAAGACTCCTTACCTTTTTCCTGACAGGGCTCGGCCTCGTCGCGCTCGTTCCCGCGGTCGCCACGGCATCGAAGAAGGATCGGGATCGTGACGGACTTTCCAACAAGCGTGAGGCCAGGATCGGGACCAGCCCCCGCAAGGCCGACACCGACCGGGACACGCTCAGGGATGGCCGGGAGGTCAAGATCCTCAAGACCGACCCGCGCAAGGCCGACACTGACGGCGACGGGGTGAGGGACGGACGGGAGATACGCGAGTCCCTCGACCCCCGCGACGATGACTCGGATGACGATGGGACTTCAGACCGTTACGAGCGCAAGGGGACCATCCTCTCGATAGGCCCGAGCGAAGAGCAGGGCAGCCAGGTGACGATCGCTTCGAGGGGCGGGGAGCCACTCAGCTTCTTTGTCGATGCCGACACCTTCCTCGAGGGTGCCGATCGTGACGGTGACGGAATCCTGACCCTCGCCGACTTCCAGGACGGCGACCGGGTCGAGGTAAACCTTTCCGAGGACGGCATCAGGGCCCTTACTCTCGAACTCGAGACTGACGACGAGGACCTGGTCGAGGCCGAGGGTCGCGTCATCGCCATCGCGGGCGACTCGTTCACCGTGACCGGCAAGCGCGGTCGGGTCTGGACCTTTCTGGTGGACGCAGACACTTACCTCCGGGCACCGGACCGGGACGGAAGTGGCACCGTCACCCCGGCCGATGTAGTGGTCGATGACGAGGTCGAAGCTCATCTTGCAGCCGACGGCACCCGGGCGCTCAGCCTCGAGGTCGAATATGACGATGATGAATACGGAGAAGACGACGGCTACGGCGATGACGATGAGCGCGAGGTCGAAGGCCTGATCCAGGCGATCGACTACGAGACCGGGTCGGTGACGATCGAGCACCGGGGCTGGACCATGACGGTCGTCGTCGACGAATCGACATTCCTGCGTGCTCAGGTCGACCTGAACGAGAGTGGAACCACCGACCTGCCCGACTTCCAGGTCGGCGACCGGGTCGAGGGTCGTCTTGCGGCCGACGGCACGACTCTGGTCAGTCTCAAGGTAGACGGCCCCGACGATGATGAGGATGGCGATTCAGGGGTCGAATCCGACGAGATCGAAGGTTCTGTCACGAACCTCACTTCCGACACCGTGACCATCCGTCGCTTCGACGGCTCCGAACTCACCATGACGGCAACCCCCGAGACCAGGTTCGAGGGTCCGGACAGAGATTCGAGTGGACAGACGGACCTCACCGACTTCGAGGTCGGTGACCGGGTCGAGGCCAAGTACGACGGCGCCACGGACACCCTCCTGAAGCTCGAATACGAAGGCGTCGACGACGAGGGCGAGGATGAAGGGGAAGACGCCGGGGATGACAGCGGCAGCGATGACTCAGGGGACGATGACTCAGGGGACGATGACTCAGGGGACGATGACTCAGGGGACGATGACTCCGGGGACGATGACTCCGGGGACGATGACTTCGGGGACGAGGACTGAAGAGGACCACTGGGCAAGGGGCCTTTCAGGCCTCTGGTCCGGAGTCGATGTTTCGGAAGACCGGTGACCAGATGGTCGCCGGTTTTTTCCTTCTGCGGGAAGTCGATCTACCCGGAGACCGGTTCCGGACGGGACTCGGGCGTCAGGCCGAACCCTTTCCGAACACCTCGATGATCCGCTCGTTGTATTCCGCGATCTGCTCGGGCGGGATGAAGTAGTTGGGCGCCCCGGGGAAGATCTCATCGGCCAGGTCGGCCACCTCCCCCACCTTCTCCCTGACCTGGTCCGGGGTTCCGACCGCGCAGTAGCACTCCACCATCTCGTCCGGGATCGCGGCCGCGACTCCCTCGATGTCGCCCTTCCGGAAGGCGGCGGCGGCCTGGGCCGCGTTCTCTCCGAACCCGTGCAACTCGTAGAGAGGCATGTAGGTCTTCACGGTCGAATAGAAGGCGACGGTCCTTCGAGCCGCATCGAGGCCCCGCTCGTAGTCGTCGTCGATCGCAACGCAGATGCTCGGCAGGAAGGTGAAGTCGGACCGGTTCCTCCCCGAGCGCGAGAGGCCGAGTTCGAATGCCGGGATTATCTTCTCTTCGATCCAGCGGGCCGAACAGAGCGGGTGGCCGATGAGCCCATCTGCGACATCCCCGGCCATCCGGGACATCCCTTCCTGGACTGCGGCGGTGAAGATCGGGATCTCGGCCCGGACCGGAGCCGTGCCTCTGGTCCAGCCCCTGATGTCGACGTCCTCGTATTCGCCTTCGTATCTGGCCGGCTCGAAAGTGGCGGCGGCCCGAATGATCTCCCTGACCGCCTCGATCGTCTCCCTCATATGCGGGGCGGGGCGCCCGTATTCGACCCCGTGCCAGGTCTCGATCAGACGCTTGACACCGGGACCGAGCCCCAGCGTGAACCTTCCCCCGGAGATCTCATCGATGTCCATGGCGCTCATCGCGATCGACATCGGGCTCCGGACGAAACCCCAGGCGATACCGGTCCCGAGCTGCACGGAAGACGTCTCAGTCGAGAGATAGGTCGCCTGGGTGAACGCGTTCCTGAACAGCTCGATCACCCAGACCCGGTGGATGCCCCCGGCCTCGGCGCTGCGTGCCAGCTCGGCCATCTGGTCCGGACTGTCGCCCGTGACACCGAGCGAAACCTTGTCGATCGCTCCCATCCGGGCTGAGACTACACCGGTATGTACCGGTGAACGACGAAGGCCCGGGACTCGCCCGGGCCTTCGGATCGATGCTTTCCGGCCTTTGCCGGAGTCTCTAGTTCAGGCGCTGGATGAGGGTCCCGGTGCCGATGCCACCGCCGCAACACATCGTGACCAGTCCGGTCTCGGTGTCGGAACGCTCCAGCTCGTGCAGGAGGGTGGTGATCAGACGGGCGCCGGTCGAACCGAGCGGGTGACCGAGCGAAATGGCGCCACCGTTGACGTTCACCTTGTCCATGTCGGGATCGAGCTCGCGCTGCCAGGCAACCACGACCGAGGCGAATGCCTCGTTGATCTCGACCAGATCGATGTCATCCATCGTCATCGAATTGCGCTCCAGCAGCTTCTGCGTGGCCGGGATCGGACCGGTGAGCATCATCACGGGGTCGACCCCGACCGCGGTCTGGTCGAGGATCTTCGCGCGCGGGGTGAGGCCGAGCTCCTCTGCCTTCTCCCTGGTCATGAGCAGCACCGCTGCGGCTCCATCCGAGATCTGGGAAGAGTTGCCCGCGGTGACCTTGCCGTCTTCCTTGAAGGCCGGCTTGAGGGAGCCCAGAGCCTCCATGTCGGTACCGGCACGGATTCCCTGGTCGGTCGAGAAGGTCTCCCCTCCGACCGTTACCGGGGCGATCTCCCTCTCGAAACGACCCTCCTCGGTGGCGCGCTGGGCGTTGGCGTGAGAGCGAACCGCCAGTTCGTCTAGTTCCTCGCGGGAGATGTCCCACTTGTCGGCGATCATCTCGGCCGAGATGCCCTGCGGGACGAGGTTGTACTTCTCCATCAGCTGGGGCGAGTAGCCGAAGCCGTATTCCTCCATGACCTTGAATGCATCCCCGAACCCGATGTGGCCCATGTGCTCGACGCCACCGCCGATCATCACGTCATGGACGCCGGAGGCGATCATCGCGGCCGCGTAGTTGACGGCCTGCTGGGCCGATCCGCACTGGCGATCGATGGTGGTTGCCGGGGTCTCGATCGGGAAACCGGCCTCGAGCCAGGCGTTCCGTCCGATGTTGAGGCTCTGCTCGCCGAACTGCTGGACGCAGCCCGCGACGACGTCCTCGACGATTTCGGGATCGATGCCGGAGCGGGCGATCAGCTCGGTGTAAGCGTGGGCGAGGAGGTTCGAAGGATGGAGCTCGCGGTAGTAGCCCTTTTCCTTGTGGCCACGTCCGACGGGGGTTCGAACGGCCTCCACGATCACGACTTCACGACCACCGAAACTGCTCATCTGGACCAATCCTCTCGCTTGGGTTCAAGGGCCTTCGAACTCGCGACCCACGGAATCGGCAAGATACCCGATTGACCGATCAATCAAGGCGGTCGTCCGCCCCGACACGGGGACTGGAAGAGCGAGTGAAGCGGCAGGCGCTGGCATCGAGCAGGAATCCGAAAACCCATATCGACGAGTAGTCGTACTCGGCACCGGGACCATCGCCGTCGGTCTCGCTGCCGTCGCGAGCTCCCGCTCCGAGCGGGTCGTCGTGATCGGACGTTCGACCCGATCGGTCGAGACTGCCGAAGCCAGACTGGACAAGGCCCTGGGACGGGTCGAAGAGGGCCGTCGCGAAGCGATCGAGCTGACCATGGACCGATCGGAGATCGAGGGCGCCGACCTGGTGGTCGAGGCGGTCGCCGAGGACGTCGATGTCAAGGCCGAGGTCCTGGGAAACGCCGGAATCGCGGCGCCGGAGGCGGATCTCGCCACCACCACCTCTTCTCTCGGTGTCGGGGTGATCGGCGAAGCATCACGAACCTCGGATTCGCTCGTCGGTCTTCATGTCTTCAACCCGGTCCCGGATATGGCCCTCGTCGAAGTCTGTGTTCCCGAAGCGGCTGACCCTTCGGCCGGTGACAGGATCGAGGCGTGGTGTCGGTCCGTCGGCAAGACCCCGATCCGGGTCCCCGACACACCGGGGTTCGTGGTCAACCGGCTTCTCTTTCCTTACCTGTTCGAGGCCGTGCGCCTGATCGACCGCACCGGACTGCCGGCGGGAGACGTCGACACCTGCATGACTCTCGGCCTGTCGCACCCGATGGGACCGTTGGCCCTGCTCGACCTGGTCGGGCTGGACGTTGCCGTAGCTATCGGGGAGGCGCTGTTCGAGGAAACCGGTGCCCCGGGAGACAGGGCGCCCGGGACGATCGTGGAGATGGTCGACAGAGGTCACCTCGGCCGGAAGTCCGGCAGGGGCTTCTACGAATACGGCTAGAGGACCCCGGTCAGGCCAGCGAGTCGATCTTCGCCGCCAGCTCGAAGTCGGCCGAAGTGAGACCCCCCTCGGAGTGGGTCGAGACGGCGACCGTCACGGTGCTCCAGGAGATCGCAATGTCAGGGTGGTGCCCCATTTCCTCGGCGGGTCCGACCACTGAATCCACGAACCGGACCGACCCGACGAAGTCACCGCAATCGAATGCCCTGACTATCGCCTCGCCTTCCTGGAGCCAGCCATCGGCGAGTCCGGAGAGTGCCTCGTCTATTTCCTGCTGTTCGAGAAGTGCCATCTTGCCTTTCGGTGTCCGACTGGATACGGCCTGCGGCCTTTGTTCAATCCTCCCAGACCCGCGAGTGCCATCGTGGCAGCGATCGTGATTCCGTAGGGGAATCCGGCCAGCGCATCACTGAAGCCTCCCGGCACCGGCTCCGAGATGGCGATCGCCCCTATGAATGAGCCGATCGCTATCGCAGCCATCGCCGAATACTCGATCGGGCCGGCCGAGCGACCCAGCCTCCCCTTCTCGCCGGCCACGACCAGGGCGCCGCAGGCCAGCCCACCGACCAGCCCGCCGATGTGGCCCCCGATCGAGATGCCCGAGATCGTGAAGGTCAGGAGGAGGTTGATCCCGAGGATCAATCCGATCTGGGAGGCGATGTGGTCGAGGCCACGTCCCCGGGCGATCACGAAAGTCGCCCCGAATATCCCGAAGACGGCGCCAGAGGCCCCGACTGTGTTGACGAAGCTCCCCGACAGGAGGATGGCGCCGAACGAACCGGCGAGGAGCGATGCGAAGTAGATCCCGAGGAACCGGACCGTGCCGATCGAGGGCTCGAGGATGCGGCCCAGGAAGAACAGCGCGACCATGTTGAAGGCGAGGTGAAAGATCGAAAGGTGAAGGAAGCCGCCGGTGATCAGCCTGTACCACTCCCCCTCGGCCACGCCCGCTCCGAGCACACCGAAGTTGGCAAGGACCGCGCTGCCCCCTGCGCCGAGTCCGCCCGTGCCGGTGAGGATCTCGAGCAGATAGACGGCGACACAGATTCCGATCAGGACCTTGGTTGCGGGCCAGTCGCCTGCGCCGGAGATCGCGGCCGGGCCAGACACGATCCGGGTCTTCTCGCCGGAGCACTCCGGGCACCGCATCCCGACCGGGGTCGGGGTCATGCAGTCGGGACAGATCGGGCGGCCGCAACTCGAACACGAGACCCCCGTCTCGACTCCTGGGTGGCGGTAGCACTCCGGCATCGGGGCGAACACTAGATGACCCCGATCTCCGGCCGACCCCAGGAGGCGCAACAATGGTGCGATGTCGGGGGACGGCTACACGAGGCTCTACGCGACCGCAACCGGATTGCTCCTGGTGGTGGCAGGCCTGCTTGGATTCCTGGTCGGCTCGGACTTCGAGGACCCCGAACTGACCGGCTCACTCCTCGGTTTCTACCCGGTCAACGGCTGGGCGAACTCGCTCCATGTCCTGACGGGAATCCTGGCGCTGGCACTCGCCCCCCGGAGGTCGCGCCCCTGGGCGTGGATCGGAGCACTCCTGTTCACCGGTCTCGGCCTCTGGGGAGTCTTCGCACCCGATGGCACCCTTCTCGCCGGAGTGCTTCCGGCGAGCAGATCGGTGAATCTGGTCAACCTCCTTCTGGGCCTCTCGGCGGTCCTGGCACTATCGGCAGGACCGCTCGAGAACCGCGCCGAGCGGGCCTCCACCCGGAAGCGGGCCAGGCGGGTCAGGCCCCGGATCGAGGGGACGACTCCGGCCTCTGCCGAACCGGGCAAGCGGCCAGCTGCCCCGGAACGGGACTGAACTCCGAACCCGACCCCAGGGCGCAGTCAGCTACCGCGCCTGGCCATTCCGATCCGACGCACGGAAGCGACCCATTCATCTGAGTCGATCTCGCCGGTGGCAAGTGCTGCAAGACCCTCGGTGGCCGCACATGGGCAGCCGGCTTCCTTCAAAGTGGCCGCGATCCGCGGGACGGAATCCAGAGCTTCGGACGCCTGGCCCAGCGTCGCCCGGATCTCCTCTCTGGATGCCCCCTGACCGAGGAGCTCACCGGCCCTGCGGTTCCTGCTTCCGGGCGCCATCACCGTGGCCATCAGATCCCCGACGCCGGCCAGACCGCTGAAGGTCTCCTGTTTGCCGCCCCGGTGGACGGCGTACTCGACACACTCGTTCCAGACCTCTGCGGCAGCGATCCCGGCCGAATTGCGACCGTGCACCTCTGCTGCCGCGGCAGCCAGCACTGCCGCGTTCTTTGCCACCCCGGCCATCTCGACGCCGATCACATCGTCCGAGCGCTCGCAGACGAGACCGGCTCGGTCGAAGACATCTCCGAGTTGCGCCCTGAAATCGAGATCCGAGGTGCCGAGGACCAGGGCCGCTGAACCGGAGGCGGCCTCGCGGGCATGGGCCGGACCGCCGAGGCAGGCAATCCCCCTGACCGATGTGCTCCCGGCCACGTACTCGGACGGCAACTCGCCCCTCGGCGCGATCAGGCCCTTGGTCAGGAGCAGGATCCCGGCCCTCTCACCGATCCGGTCGGCCACGGAGCCGATCACCTCCGGGTAGGAGGCCGAAGGGACGGCAAGGCAGAGCAGGTCGAGGCCTCCCAGTTCGATATCGGCCGCCGCACGGACATCGATCGACTCCGGCAGCCTGAGCCCGGGCAGGTAGCGGGAGTTCTCCCGGGACATCGCTATTTCGTCGGCCTGGGCCCCGGTTCGACACCCGAGCTGGACCTCGAGGCCTCCCCTGGCCAGGAGTATCGCCACGCTCGTGCCCCAGCTTCCGGCCCCGATCACGGCCGCCCGTCGCATCGGGGGCAGCCCCCCGATGTCCTCCCACTGGAGCTCGATGTTCGGCCAGATCCGTCCCACCACCGCTGTCGCCTCGGCCCGGCTCGGATCATCGGAGACCGGAAACTTCATCGGGACCCCGAGCCGGATCCGAACCTTGCGGGGCCTGATCCTCAAGCCCCGCCTCACGTTCTCGCTCCCCGAGACGGCTACCGGGATGACCGCCGCACCGGATCGCATCGCCAGACGGCCGACGCCTCGCTTCGGTCGGCCGAGCGACCCCTTCCTGATCCTCGTCCCTTCCGGGAATATGCAGATCGTGCCGCCTCGCTCGAGCACGAGTTCGGCGGTCCTGATCGCCTCTTCATCGGACTCGCCGCGTCGGATCGGGAAGGCGCCGACCCGGCAGAGCAGGAAGCCCTGCCACCGCTTCTCGAACAGCTCGACCTTCGCGACGTAGTTCATCGGCTTGTTCCAGGGAAGACAGACTCCGATCACGAAGGGATCGAGGAAGCTCCTGTGGTTGGCCGCGACGATCGTGGCGCCGTCGACTCGTGCGTTGCCCCTGCCCTGGCGCGACAGGCCGAAATAGACGAGGAAGATCGGCTGGAGGATCAGCCGCGCAACCACGTAAAGGCCCCGGTTGACACCGTGGCGGCGGGTGTAGTCGTGATAGGCGGCTAGCTGTTCGTCGGTCACGGCATCGATACGTGGCCCCGGACGAGGCCGGTCGGAACGGATAAGGGATTATCGCCGTAACCGCCCCGACTTGGCATAACCTGTGCGCACTGACCGTCCCAGACCGGAGGTTCCCCTGATGAAGAAGTCCCGTCTCGCTCCGCTTTTCCTGTCGCTGTTCGCGTTTGCATTCCTGGCCGGTTGCGCCAGTGACGACTCCGGCTCATCCGGGGAATCCGGGTCCACCAGTGGCGCCAAGGTCGCTTCTCTGGACGATTGCACGCCGGAGACTCTCTCCACCTTCCGCGAAGGGGTACTCACCGTCGCGACCGACAGCCCGGCCTACGACCCCTACTTCGAGAACGACGATCCGTCCAACGGCAAGGGCTTCGAGAGCGCCGTGGCCTACGCAGTCGCCGACAAGCTCGGCTTCAGTCGTTCCGAGGTCGAGTGGACGGTCGTTCCGTTCAACGCCTCCTACGCACCCGGCCCGAAGAAGTTCGACTTCGACGTGAACCAGATCTCGATCACACCGGCTCGTGAAAAGGCCGTCGACTTCTCGATCCCCTATTACACGGCGAATCAAGCCGTGCTGGTCACAGAAGAGTCCGGTATCGGCGAGGTCTCGGGCCTCGACGAACTCCAGGATCTGAACATCGGCGTCCAGATCGGGACGACCAGCCTCGAAGCAGTCGAGACCGAGATCGAGCCTTCGACGAAGCCGAAGGTCTACGACAACTCGAACGACGTCGTGACCGCGCTGAAGCAGGGCCAGATCGATGCAGCCGTCCTCGACCTCCCGACCGCCATCTACCTCCGTGCGGTCGAGATCCCGGATTCGTCGATCGCGGGCCAGTTCAGTGCCCCCGGTGGTGATGAGTGGGGGGCCCTGCTGGCCAAGGATTCCGAGCTCACCCCCTGCGTCAACGCGGCCCTCGAGGCCCTGAAGGAAGACGGGTCGCTCGAGGAGATCACCCGTCAGTGGATGAGTGAATCGGCCAAGGCCCCGGAGCTCAGCTGACCCCTCCGCGGGGCCTGACGGCTCCGCGATCCTGAAAGAAGGCGGTCGCAGGGCCGAGCGCGAACGGGCGAAGAGGGCCCGTTCGCGTCGCGGTCAGGCGGTCGCCTTCGGCTCTTCCCTGCTCATCCTGGGAGGGCTTGCCTTCCTGATCCTGACCTCGAGCGGATGGCCCGAGGTCCGCTCCCAGTTCTTCTCGGTCGAGGTCTTCAGAGAATCGTTCCCCGGAATCCTGAGCGCCTTCTGGCTCGACGTGAAGATGTTCCTGGCGATCGAGGCAGTGGTTCTCGTCCTGGGCCTGTTGATCGCCGTGGTCCGATCCAGCGTCAATCCGGCCCTCTTCCCGATCAGGATTCTCGCCGCCCTCTACTGCGACATCTTCAGGGGAATTCCCGTGATCCTCCTGATCTACCTGTTCGGTTTCGGAATCCCGACCCTCGAGCTCGAGGGCGTGCCGGGCGACCCGCTGATCCTCGGCTGCACGGCACTCGCCCTGGCCTACTCGGCCTATGTCGCCGAGGTCTACCGTGCCGGAATCGCGTCGGTCAACCAGACCCAGACGGACTCGGCGCTGGCGGTCGGAATGACACGAATTCAGGCACTCAGGTACGTCGTCCTCCCCCAGGCCATCCGGAGAGTCCGGCCGCCGCTGCTCAACGACTTCATCTCACTGCAGAAGGACGTCGCCCTGGTGGCCATCGTCGGGGTGATCGAGGCCTTCCGCCAGGCCCAGATCGACACTGCCCGGGACTTCAACTTCACCCCGCTGATCGCGGCAGCCCTGCTCTATCTGCTGGTCACGATCCCGATGGCCCGCCTGCTGGATTACATCTCTGCCCGCGATGACGTGGTCCGGGGGGCCGCCCGATGAGCGTGATCGAGATTCGGGACGTGACCAAGGCCTTCGGCGAGCGGCAGGTACTCGAGGGAGTGGACCTGTCGGTCGCCGAACATGAAGCCATCGCTCTGATCGGAGCCTCCGGATCGGGAAAGTCGACCCTGCTGAGGTGCATCGACCTGCTCGAAGAGATCGACGATGGCGACATCCTGCTCGACGGAGAGGTGATCACGGACCCGTCCGTCGATCCGGTGGGAGTCCGCCGGAAGCTCGGATTCGTGTTCCAGGCCTTCAATCTCTTTCCCCACATGACCGTGCTCGAAAACGTGACGATCGGGGCGATCAAGAGCGGGGAGATGAAGAAGGACGAAGCGCGGGACCGGGCCCGCGAGCTGCTGGATCGCTTCGGGCTGGCCGGACGGGAGGATGACCGGCCCGAGAGGCTCTCGGGTGGCCAGCAGCAACGGGTGGCCCTTGTCAGGGCCGTCGCTCCCGGCCCGCGTGCGTTGCTCCTCGACGAGGTCACGAGCGCTCTCGACCCGGAACTCGTGGGCGAGGTGCTGGAGGTGGTTCGGGAACTCAAGGATGAGGGCATGACGATGGTGATCGCCACTCACGAGATGTCCTTCGCCCGTGAGGTCGCCGATACCGTCGCCTTCCTCAACGGCGGCCGACTGGTCGAGATGGGTCCACCCGGGCAGGTTCTCGACTCGCCGTCCCTGCCCGAGACCAAACGGTTCCTCGGCCGGCTCCACACCGCCGGCCTCGCCTGACCGGCGCCGGGCCGCCCTGCCTAACTCCGCTCGGTCGAGGAGGGCGCCGACAGAGCGCGCTGGCTCTTCAGGTGATCCTCGACCTGGACCCTCGGCGGCGGCAGCTCCCAGACGCCCAGGGCACTGAGTCCCTGGTGAAGTGGAGTGTTTCGAACACAGCTTCCGGGCGGATCGATCGAGCTGAGGAGGAGAGGGGGAAAGAACACATAGACCACCCCCTCCACCACTTTCGCCTTCGCCGGCGGGGCTCCCTCGGGTTCGAGACAGATCTGCCAGACGAACCCGGTAGCGGACCCGACCCAGAAGATGAACTGGGCCAGCACGAAAAGGAGTGCGAGCATCCCGCCCAAACCGCTGATCACCCTGCCGGCCATCGCTGCCTCACTCTCTCACCTCTTCTGTCCGACCCTGTGTCGTCGAACCGGTCGGTCTGGCCTTCATTTTCGGAAGGGTCGCATCGGGCCCCCGGTTTCTGACCGGAGTTTGCCGGATGGCAGGAAGCCTTCCGCCGACCCGGTCGGGAAGAATGGGATTCGATGAGCAGGACGGTCCAGGAAGAGCTGGTCCTCGGCAGGAAGCGACTGGGGCTGAGACGGACGCCCGGCAGGGGCAAGCCGGTCGTGATGCTGCATGGTCTGATGGACAGTTCCGAGAGCTGGGATCCGTTTGCGCGGTCCCTATCCCGGCCGACATTCGCCTTCGACCTGCCCGGGTTCGGCGAGAGCTCAGTTGCCGGCGAGGACTTCGACGAGTGGCTCGAGCTGTTCGAACGGGCCTTCGATGCCCTCGGGATCGAGGACTGTTTCCTGCTGGGCCACTCGCTCGGTGGTGCCGTTGCGACCGGGATCGCTGCCGACCGGCCGGACCTCACCAAAGGACTCCTGCTGATCGCCCCTGCCGGCTTCGGCCGACTCCCGCTGGCCCACATCATCGGCCGGCCCGAAATCGAGTTCCTGCTCGGCAGGACCGCCCCCGGTGCGATGCGGTTCAAGCCGGTGGTGCAGATCGCCTACCGGAGCCTGTTCTCGCACGGCCATGAGATCTCGGAACCCTTGATGAAACGCCTGATCGAGCAGCGAATCACGATGATCCCGGGCATTCGACAGGGCCTCCACATACTCAGGAAGCTCTCTCACGAACCTTTCTCCGAGAGTCCGTTCGAGGGGCCCGTCCATGTGCTGCTGGGCGAGTACGACCACATGGTCCCCAAGGGCAGGACCCTCAAGGGCATCGGCCGTGTCTTCCCCGATGCCGACGAGACCGTCCTCGAAGACATCGGTCACCACCCCCAGGAGGAATGCCCCGACATCACCCTCCGCTGGATCGCCCAACACACCGACTCGAAGGTCACCGAACCCCTGATGCTCGAGCACGGCGTGCCGTTCGGTTGAGCGTCGCCTGCATCTCAGGAAAAACGACACCGAATGAGCGTCCGAAGCACCCTGAAGCCATCCAGGACGGTGAGCTTCTTCCCCTCCTCTCGGGACCTGGCCCTGTAGGAGACCGGAACCTCGTAGATCCTCTTTCCCTTGCGAAGAAGGCGCGCCGTGATTTCGGCTTCGATCGCAAACCCGTTTTCGGTCAGGTCCAGAGAGCGAAAGACATCGGTCGCCATGACCTTGTGGCACGTCATGATGTCCCGAAGCCAGGAGTCGAACAAAAGACTCGCGAACAACGTCACCCCTCGGTTGCCAACTACGTACCAGAAGCTGTAGGCCGATCCGGCATCGAAGCCGCGGGCACCAAAGACCGCGTCTGCGTCACCCCTCCTGAGTGGTTCGAGAATGCGGTCGATGTCCGCCACTTCGTACTCGAGGTCCGCATCCATTATTGCCGACCATCGGCCTCCTGCTTCACGCAGACCGGTGACGATGGCGCTTCCCTTGCCGCGGTTGACGGGGTGCGTGATCACGCGGACCCTCGGGTCGGACTCAACCGCCTCTTCGATGATGGCCGGGGAACCGTCGGTCGAGCCGTCATCGACGATGATCAACTCGAGCGAGCCTTCGGCAGGCGCGGCATCCACAACCTCCCGGATTGCCTGACCCAGAGTGTTCTCCTCGTTGAGAACCGGCATCACGATGGTCAGGTCGGTCATGCGCCCCTCCTGCTGACAGCCTCCGGGCGCTCAGCCACCTCGAAGAATGGGTCGCGATCCAGAGCATCGGTGCCGAAGGCCTTGACACTCACCCAACGGCCAGAGGCTTCGTCTGGATCTTTGGCTCTCGGATCTTGAAGCTTCCTTGGCTCGATAGCCATCAAGCTCATCTTGATCCCACCTCGTCCTCCGGGTATATATCCCCAACCTCGAGTCTCTCGAACCCTTCCGAAAACGAGTCACCCCGGAGCTTCAGCCCGTACTGCGTTTCGATCGTGCACCACAGTTCGAAGCCACAATACGTTTGCTCGGTCGGCTGGTAGACCTCGACCCCACCACTTAGAAGTGTCGATTGCACCTTGATCGGTAAGGGTGCCCTGGCTCCGAGATGTCCAGACCCATCCGCTGAGACGAGCAGGCTCGCCTGCCTTCCATACTTACCGGCTGACACCAAGAGGGCTGTTATCAGGAGCAACAAGACTACGGCGCTCGCGTTGATTGCAGTTCGGGGTCGGAAGATAGCCAGGCCTCGCATCTCAAACTCGTAGCGTCCCGCCGTGATCAGGAGCGCCAAAGGCATCGAGAACATAAGTGCGATGGGCCCGAACCCAAACCTGAGGAGGGGTGCGGTAACGAACCAGAAGACCAGCGTCGGCACAAGGGGAACCAGTAGCAGTGCGAGCCTTCGAATTCCTAACTTGCGGTTGCGGATAGCAAGAATTCCCGCT
Organism: uncultured Solirubrobacterales bacterium; assembly: GCA_903939845.1. GTDB lineage: Bacteria > Actinomycetota > Thermoleophilia > Solirubrobacterales > 70-9 > 67-14. The sequence continues at coordinate 10,045 of CAJAIJ010000016.1, read as the reverse complement.
AGTGAGGCAAGAGAGATGAAGCCGAGCATCTGAAGGCGCCCCAGCTGTCCCCGCTGCCTCAACTCGGAAATCCAGTCGGACAGCCATGGCACCACTGCATTCAGGAATCCGTCAGTGTTGACGGCCCCCCCCAGCGTTCCTCGAGCGAACTGGGTGATGAAATCCCTGACTTCAGCTGCTTCAGCAGGCGGATGGGCCCACGAAAGGCCAAGCTCCGGAAAGGTCGCCGGATAGAAGGGGTAGCCGCTTACGACGGTGCTGTGCAGGGCAGAGGAGAGGAGCACGAACCCACCGATCAGGAGCGGTGGCCCGACAGAACGAATGTCCAGATTCCCGGCTCTCCAGAGCGTGAAGAACAAGATAGGTACCGCGAAGGCCAGGACTACGAGGTTGAGCTGCCTGAACGTCGCTGCGAGGCAGAGGATCACCAATGCGACCGCCACACGCTCGCCGGATCGCTCCCCGAGAGCATCAGCGAAATAGGCGAAAGCGACCAGGGAGAGGATCGCGGCCCCGGTGTCGAGGCTCGGAGATGCGATCGCCACCGTGGGAGAGGCCGCGCCCGGGATGTAGAGCAGGACAGGAACAGAGACGGCGAGCAGAATGTCGCCCAGGCCGAAGCGTCCAGAAACCAGGCCGCGCCTGAGCCTGCTAGCCAGCTCGAAGACCAGTCCAGCTCCGAGGAAGCCGTTGACGAGGCGAAAGCCCTCACCATCGAACGGCCAGAGGTCGAGAAAAGACGCGAGGGGTAGCGTCGCCGCTTGAAACCCGAGCCTGTGGTGAAGGTTGACCAGGCCTTCAATCGCTGAATACTCGGAATAGTGGCGAATCGAGGCGAAGTGGTAGAAGTACGAGTCGTAGTTTCCGGGTTCTGCAAGCGAGAAATTCGCCAACACCAAGACCGCCAAAAGGCCTGCGCCTGGGATCAACCAGTCAGAGGTTCGACCCGAAAGCCCGGCCTTGAGCCGATCCAGGATGCCGTTTCGGTAAAGCATCCACAAGCCGATCCCCCCCGCAGCAACGAGCGGAAGCCTTGCCACGATCGAATCGAGAGGCGTCACGAGGTGAACCAGAAAAAGCCAGCCGACCGTTACTGTCACACCGAGCCAGAACAGCGTTGACAGACGGGTGGAGGTGCTTAGCCCAAGGGCTCGCCCGACCGGAGCACCGATACCGATCATCAACAGAACGGCGACCGACCAGAGGGCCAAGATCGCACTCATTGCGAGTAGGGTCACCCCCAGATCCGAAATCATTGGCGCCTTACGTTACTTTTTCGCGCCGACGGAAAGCCCGCCTCCGGACTCGAACCGGAAACCTCCTGTTTACAAGACAGGTGCTCTAGCCAGTTGAGCTAGGCGGGCACGGCTCCCAATATAGGCGGAGACCGACCCGGAGCGCCCCGGCCATCCTGCGGGGCGCCCCGGTCTACTCCTCTAGTTCAGGCGTGTGTCGTCAGGCCGCTTCGCGGGTGGCGATGTGGCGGGTGATCTTGCGCTTGACCCGCTGCAGGGCGTTGTCGACCGTCTTGGTGTCGCAACCCAGGAGCATCGCGACCTCTTCGTAGGAGCGATCCTCGAGGTAGAAGGCCAGAACACTGCTCTCCATGTCCGAAAGGGACCCCTTCAGGCAGGCGACCAGGCTTGCGAGCTCTTCAGTCGAGATCGCCTGGTTGACCGGGTCGGCCGCACTCGGTCCCGGGAGGATGTCCTCCATCGTGGTCTCCACCTCTGAAGACGCCGAGGGCGACTGGGCGAAGGAGACATACTGATTGAGAGGGGTGTGCTTGTTTCTCGTCGCCGTCTTGACCGCGGTGATGATCTGGCGGGTCACGCACAGTTCGGCGAAGTTCCGGAAGCTCGACTCCCTGTCATCCCGGAAGTCACGGATGGCCTTGTAGAGGCCGAGCATCCCTTCCTGGATCAGGTCATCGGAGTCCCCGCCGACCAGGAAGTAGGACGAAGCCTTCATCCGGACGAAGCCCTGATAGCGCTTGACGAGCTTGTCGGTCGCATCGGCACGACCCTGCTTCGCCAGAACTACGAGGTATATATCCTCAGGCTCAGGTCGAGCTTTAGTGTTTGTCGGGGGTTTCGAGCTGGCCTGCTCTGAATCTGTGTTGACAAGCTGATTTGGGGATGCGGTAGCCACTGACTGTTCTCCTCTCGAAGAAGATCTGTGGCGCCACTTACCTCCCCTGGACGCCGTATGGACGGCGTGAACCTCAGACTCAAGTAGAGGTTCACACTTGACTGGCGCGGGAGTTTACGCATTCTCCGCGTTCTGTCAACCCCGGGTGCCGGAAAAGTGGGGTCGGGCACCCCATAAGCAGCCCTAGATGCCACTTCCCAAGCGGAAAAAGCTCTTTGTGGATTTCCCTGAAAATCCGGCCCGAGCAGCCGTATCCGTCCCTTGCAGGCTTCACCGGGGGTCTGCTACAGGGCCCCGGCCGAGCCGCCGCCCAGGCCCTGCCCGGGGTCCCTTGCGGGGCCGGTCCTAGCCGCCGGAGCGCTGGCGAACCGCCTCGAACAGCAGAGCGGTCGCGGCAGCCGAGACGTTCAGTGAGCCGACCCTGCCGGCTTGGGGAATCGAGATCAGGCCGTCACAGGCAGAGGCCACGCGCGGCCGAAGGCCCTTCCCCTCGGTGCCCATCACCAGCACGGTCCGGCCGGTCAGGTCGGTCTCCCAGGGTGAGTTGTCTCCCTCCCCTGCTGCCCCCCAGATCCAGAAGCCGGAGTCCCGGGCGCCACCCAGCCAATCGGCGATGTTCCGGACCCGGCAGACTGGAATGTGTTCGACGGCACCGGCCGAAGCCTTGCGGGCCGCCGGGGTGACGGAAGCTGCACGACGGTCGGGAATGACCACCGCCCGGGCACCGGCGGCCTCTGCGGAGCGACAAACGGCCCCGAGGTTCCTCGGATCCTGGATCTGGTCGAGGACGACGATCAGGGCATCGCCTTCACCGAGGATTGCCTGCCCGTCGCCGTATTCGAAGGGATCCACCTCGGCAACGACTCCCTGATGGTCCGGAGAGCCCGCGAGTCGTTCCAACTCCGATGCAGAGGTGTCGGGTGCCCTCAGGACCCGGTGGACCCGTCCTGGGCCGGCGATCGCCTCCTCGACCGGACGGACGCCGTAGATGAACTCCGTATCCGCGGTCAACTGGCCTGTCCGGGCACGAGGGAGGCTCCTTCCGGCCCGTCCCTCACCTCCCAGCCCATCCCGGCGAGAACATCCCTGAGACGGTCGGCCTCATCGAAGTCGCGATCGGCGCGAGCGGCCTCCCGGGCAGCCAGGAGTTCGAGCGCCTCGGCATCGGGACCGGACTCGTCCGACTCGGCGAGAGAGGAGAGCCCCAGGAGGTCGAGCATGCGTGCGACGGCGGTGGTGGCTCCCGGGGCGGAACCCTGATTGGCGGTCCGGATCAGATCGAAGAGCTCGGAGAGGGCCTTCGGTGTGTTGAAGTCGTCGGCAAGTGCCTCGCGGAACCGCTCGAGCGACGAGGCCGAGGACTCGTCCAGTTCGGACTCGCCCGCTTCCGGAGCGGTACGCATGAAGTTCCTGATCCGCTGATTGCGGGCGGCCGCCTCCTCGAGGATCTCCTCGCTGAAGGCGAGTGGCTGGCGGTAGTGACCCGAGACGAGATAGGAGACGACGGCTTCGCGGCCGAACCGGTCGAGAGCCTCGGAGAGCTGGAAGATGTTGCCCTCGGACTTCGACATCTTCTCGGCGTCGGTCTCGATCATCCCGTTGTGCATCCAGATCGAGGCGAATGGAAGGCCCCGGGCGGCCTCTGACTGTGCGGTCTCGTTCTCATGGTGGGGAAAGACGAGGTCGGATCCGCCCCCGTGGATGGTCAGGGGAAGGGAGCCGACCTCCTGCTCGGCCATCGCCGAGCACTCGATGTGCCAGCCAGGCCTTCCGGGACCCCAGGGAGACTCCCAGAAGGTGTCCTCTCCCTCCTTGTGAGCCTTCCAGAGGGCGAAGTCGAGCGGATCACGCTTGAGCGATCCCGAATCGTCCTCACCCTGTTCCATCTCTTCGGTCGGCCGGTGAGAGAGCTTTCCGTATTCATCGAACGAGCGAACCGCGAAATAGACGTCCCCGCCGGACTCGTAGGCGTGACCGGACTCGACCAGATCGGCGATCAGATCGATGATCGGCCCGATCGTGGCAGTGGCCAGAGGTTCTGCGTCGGGCCTGCCCAGCCCGAGGCGATCGGTGTCCTCGAAGTAGGCCTCGGTCATTCCTGCGGCGAGCTCCGCGGACGGGATCCCTGCGTCTGCAGCGGCCGTATAGATCTTGTCGTTGACGTCTGTGACGTTGACCACCAGCTTGACTTCGTAGCCCTCGCTCTTCAGAAATCTCGAGAACAGGGAGAAGACCACGAAGGGCCGAGCGTTGCCGATGTGGATCCTCGAGTAGACGGTCGGGCCGCAGGCGTAGATTCCCACGGGCGCTTCCGGGGGAATCGGGCGGCGTTCGCCGCTCATGGTGTCCTTGACCGCGACCTCTCTCATCGAGGCCAACTCTAAGGCCAGATCGGGAGCTTGCGCCTAGAAGGTGCGGTAGCCGCCCGAACCCGGGCCACCACGAGGCCTGCGCGAGCGCCTGGAACCGGTGTCCTCACCGGGCGTTCCGGCCGGACCGAGCGTCGATCCCGGGGTCGGCTCATCACCCTGCCCTGAAGGGGGTGCGGAAGGCTCTACCGGGGGAGCTTCCGGCTCGGGTGCAGGCGCATTCCTCTCCCAGTCGGGCGCCGTCTCCTCGACCAGGTCGAGGGCCTCGCGTCGAACCCGTTCAGCTTCGGCCCGAACCGACTCCTCCGCCGCAATACGGGCAGCTTCTGCCCGCCGCTCTGCCTCTTCCCTGATCCTGCGGTCCTCTTCCTCGAGCCTGAGCTGGGCCCTCTCGCGGGCGTCCTTCTCGACGTCGCCGCTCAGACGCTCGATCAACTGCTGGACACGCTCCTCGGCCTCACGTCGGATCCGCTCGGTCTCTTCCATGACCCGGCGATCGATCTCTGCCCGCTCCCAGATCGGAGCGGTCGCCTGGGCGGCCTGCAGGCCTTCCTCCCTGGCCTTGAGGGCGGCGCTGGTCGCCTCCTCCCTGGCCCGTGACTGGTCGAGCTCGGCGGCGACCCGATCGAGATCGGTCTGGAGATCGGTCTCGCGCTGCCTGTGCTGCTCCTGATCCCAGAGCCGCTCGTCGGTGTGCTTCTTCGCCTGCTCCTCGGCCTCGCGGGTGAACTGGTCGATCAACTGCTCGACGCGCTGCTCGGCCTCGCGACGGACCTGTTCGGTCCCCTCCATCACCCTTCGCTCGATCTCGGCCTGCATGTTCTCGACCTGCTGACGGGCCTTCTGCTCGAATTCGGTCGCGTGGGCCTCTGCCGCCGATGCCCGCTGGTCTGCCTTGCGAGCCTCCTCGACCAGCTCGGCGACGCGCTGGTTGCCCTCCCTGAGGGTGGCCTCCCGGGCGTCCTTGACGAGCCTTTCGGTGGTCTCTTCGAGCTGGCGCGTCCGGGCGGCAAGTCTCTCCTCGCCTTCGGCGGCAACCTTTCCGAGCGCCTCCTCACGGCTCGCCCTCTCGCGCTCGAGTTCATCCCTGGCCTTCGCCAGCTCTTCCTCGAGGCGGGTCTTCTCGGCACCGAAAGTCGCTTCCTTCTCTTCGACCGCGGCGACCCGCTCCTTCGCCTGGTCGCGCACCTTCTGGGCCGACTCGATCTTCTTGCGAGCTTCGTCGCTCAGCTTGGCGAGAGTCTCCTTGGCCTTCTGCTTGATCTCCTCCCGGGCCTCGGCCGTCTCTCTGGCGGCCTCTGCCTTCACCCGTTCGATCCGCTCGTCGACCAGCGCCGACTCGGCCTCTGCCCTTGCGGCCCTCTCTTCCATCTTCCTGGCCTCGGCCAGGGCTTCACGGGCGGTCTGTAGGGCCTTCAGTTCGGCCTCGCGGGCAGCGATCTCGGCCTCACGGGCCTTGGCTTCCCGCTGGTCGAGTTCCTTCACATAGGCCTCGAAGCGGGCAGCGACCTTCGAAGAGGCCTCTTCTACCGGCCTCAGGTCCTCCGGCAGGCCGTTAGCGCTGTTGGCCGTACCCTCGGCGCTGGAAGGGCTGGGGTCGCTCATCCTGCATGAAAAACTACCGACAACCGCGGCGTTCTAGGGGTTCAGCTCCCTTTTCAGCACTTTTCCGGTCGCATTTCGTGGCAGACGGTCGATGAAGAAGACATCGCGTGGTGCCTTGAAGGATGCGAGGTTCTCCTTCACATGGGCCCTGACTTCGGCCTCGTCGGGGGCGGAATTGCCGTCGACTACGACCCAGGCCACCAGAGCCTGCCCGAACTTTTCGTCCTCTGCCCCGATCACGGCGACTTCGATCACCCCTTCCATGCGGGCGATCGCGTCCTCTACCTCGGCCGGAAACACGTTCTCTCCGCCCGAGACGATCATCTCGTCATCACGCCCGTCGACGAAGAGGAGTCCCTCGCCGTCGAAGTGACCGACATCACCGGAGGAGACGAAACCATCGATCCTCTCCTTGTCCGCACCACCCGTGTAACCCTCGAAGGCCATGCCGGTCCGGACGAAGATCCGGCCGGTGGAACCCGGTGGCACCTCGTCCGAGTGGTCGTCGAGCAGCCGCACGTCGGTTCCCCGGGGAGGCCGGCCAGCCGTGGACGGATCGTGGCGGAGTTCGTCCGGGCCCGCGATCGAGACGAATGCGACCTCGGTCGACCCGTAGAGGCTGTAGAGATTGTCGCCGAATCGATCCATCCATCGGGTGGCAAGGTCACCCGGAAGGGCCGAGCCGGACAGCGTCGTTATCTCGAGCACTCCCGGCGAGACGTCGAGGCGGCTGTCCCGATCGAACTCGAGGATCCTCTGCAGCATCACCGGTACGGCGACCAGCACCTCGGCACGGTGGCTCTCGACCAGCTCCATTGTGCGGGCCGGATCGAATCGGCCGTCGAGGACGAGGCGGGCGCCCAGGGTGAGTCCCAGGATCGCGTTGACGAAACCCCACGAGTGGAACAGCGGTGCCGCGACGACCATCGTCTCGCCCGACCGGTGGGGAATGCGATCGAGCAGGCCGGCGATCGGTCCGAGTCCCTTCGGGCTCGAGCGCCTCGCTCCCTTCGGCGTTCCGGTGGTTCCGGAGGTGAGGATGATGAATCGTGTGTTCTTGCTGCGCGGAGCGACCAGGTCGGAGTATGGATCCGCGATCATCAGATCGAGCGAGCGCTCCGCGTCAGGACCGTCGGCGAGGATCGTCACGACATGGTCGGGGAGGCCGGCGATCAGATCTGCGAATTCGGCGTCATGCACGACCGCAGATGCGCCCTCCGAAGAGACGACCTCGACCAGTTGGGGGCCCGAGAACATCGTGTTCAGGAAGATCGCGGCGACTCCGGCCTTCGATGCCGCCAGCATCGCCTCGATGAACCCCCGGTGGTTCCGGCACATGATCGCGATCGAGTCGCCCTCCCCCAATCCCATCTGCTGGAACGATGCGGCCAGGGAATCGGTCCTGCGGTCCACCTCGGCGAAGGTGAGAGCTCCCCTGGGGTCGACGATGAACTCGGAATCGGGGTACTTGATCGCGGCTATACGAATCGCGGCAGCCGGTGTGGTTCCTCCAGTGGCCAGCTCTTTCAGGACTCTCACGGTCCGGTCCGGCCGCGATGGCCCGAGGATGCCGGCCCTGCGCAGGACGCCGACCTCGAAGACCCGGTCGGCGACGTCACCCCTGACCCGGTCGAGAAGGGCCAGCGGCATCGCCGTCGGCGATGACCTTCGCTCGGATCTGCCGCTCACGGAAGCTCCAGCGACACGACGGCCATACAGGCCATGCCTTCACCCCTGCCGATCCACCCCATCCCCTCGTTGGTGGTCGCCTTGAGGTTGAACCTGGACCCGGTGACCCCGGTGACGGAGGCCTCTATCTCGGCCCGGTGGGGTCCGAGTCTGGGCTCTTCGCAGATGAGGGTCGCATCGATGTTCACGATCGTGCCGCCGGCCATCCCGATTGCGGTCCGGAGGAAATCGAGCGACGGGGCATCGCGATAGGCCGGATCCGTGTCCGGGAAGTGGGTCCCTATGTCCCCAAGCCCTGCAGCTCCGAGGAGTGCGTCCGTAATCGCGTGAGCGAGGACATCGGCGTCGGAGTGTCCGGCCAGGCCCCTCTCATGGGGTATCTCGACCCCGCCCAGGACGAGGCGGCGTCCGTCCTCGAACCGGTGGCTGTCATAGCCGATTCCTACTGCAACCGTCACGAGAGGACCTCCTCGCCCTCGAGGGAGACCAGTCTCCGACTCCGGGACTCGAACACGGCCAGCCGGTCGACCCCATGCCGATCCAGAAATGCAAGGGCCTCGTCATATCGATACCCGACCTGGTCGGGTTCGTGGGCATCGGAGGAGAGGGCGAAGCAGGCTCCGGCTTCCACGCACATCTCCATGAATCGGTCGGAGGGATATATCTCCCCGACCGATTTCCTCAAACCGGCGGTCGAGACCTCGACCGCGACTCCGGACTCTGCGATCGCCTCGACCGCGGGCTCGTAGAAGGGGGCGAGATCGCCTCCCGGAACCCGCTCCGCCCGGCCCCAGACCTTGACCAGATCGGGGTGGGCGATGATGTCGAAGAGGCCCGATCGGGCAGCATCGGCGATCGCCTCGAAGTAGCGCCTCCAGATTTCTTCCGGATCGCCACGTTCATCCCAGATCGTGAACTGCTCAGTGTCGAGCGACCTGTCGCCGAGGAAGTGGACCGAACCGATCACGTAATCGAAGGGCCGGGACCCAAGCAGCTCCGAGAGCGCCTCCTCCCTGCCAGGGACGAAATCGGCCTCTATCCCGCAGCGAACCGGGCCGGAAGCCAGAAAGTCACAGTAGGCGTCGATGTCGTCGAGCGCCCACTCCTGCCAGAAGGGGTGGTCCCAGACTTCGAGCGCCTGAGTGAATCGATAGATGTGCTCGGTGATGCCGATCTCGCCGATGCCGACCCGGTGGGCCACTTCCAGGTACTGCCCGAGCCTTTCATCGGTGAAATGGGCCTCGGGTGTCGCCTCGATCGCATCGGGCCTCAGATGTAGGTGGTAGTCGGTCAGCATCCCCGCACTCTCCAGTCTGGCACCCGCCCCCGGCTTCGTGCGAACAGGGCCTCGACCACGTCGAGGTCGGTCGGCCAGGTGACCTTCGGGTTGGGACCCGGGAGCTCGATCGCAGCGACCCTGCCTCCGGCGGCCTCGACGAGGGAGGCGTCGTCGGTGGCCGAGGCAAGATCCCCCCCTGCGAAGGCCTTCACCAGGGCTTCGCGCCGGAACACCTGGGGTGTCCGTGCAGCCATCAGCTCCGAACGATCGAGGGTCCGGCTGACGAGTCCATCGGGCCCCACCTGCTTGACCGTGTCGCTGACCGGGGCCGCAACGATCACACCGTCGAGATCGGGATCACCGGCGAGGGCCGAGATCGCTGCGTCGAAGAGCTCAGGGGTGACCATCGGCCGGGCCGCATCGTGGATGACGACGATGTCGCTCTCTGCGACCTCGAGACCGGCCGCAACCGACTCCGACCGGGTGGCACCACCCTCGACGACCACGGCGGCCGCCACGGTGAACGACTCGGCCTCACCGGGAGGTACTGCAAGAACGGTTCGTTCGATCCTGCTCGAGTCTTCGCAGGCAATGACCGACCATTCGTACATCGGCCTTCCGGCCACCTCCACCAGCGCCTTCGGACCGCCTGCCCCGAGGCGCTCCCCGGAGCCTGCGGCGACGATGATCGCCGTCGCCACAGCCTCCTCGGAAGGCCGGGAAGTGCTCACCTGGTCGGGTTCGGTCAGGCCGAGGCCGCGACCGAGGCCTGGAACCGCTCCTCGAGGAGGTTGTCGAGGTATTCCTCAGCACCCTCCTCGTCCTTTTCCAGCGCGTACATGAACTCCGAGGCGAGGATCTTCTTCGCCCGGGTGTACATCTGCTTCTCGCCCGTGGAAAGACCCTTCTCCATCTCCCTCAGCGCGAGGTTGCGAACGACCTCTGCCAGTTC
>CAJAIJ010000015.1 GCA_903939845.1 uncultured Solirubrobacterales bacterium | reverse complement strand
CTCAGGCCTCTCCGGCCAGCTCCTCGAGGCGGCTGGCCTCCAGCTCGACGCCTTCGGCCATCTCGCTTACGTCCTTGATCAGGTTCGGATCGGCGCAGAAGGAAAAGCCGAGACGATCCCCGGCCGAGATCACCGCAATTCGGAGCGCGTGGTGCTCGCCGATCTCGGCGATCGAGTAGACGGTCTGGACCGGAGCCCCGAGCACACTCACCGCCTCCCGCGGGCCCTTGACGTTGGAGATCGAGACGGCAAAGGCCCGGGGGCTCTCTTCGGCTTTCTCGATCAGGTGTCGTAGCCGGCCCGAAACCCGGCCGAGCGATCTGGTCAGCTCGTCGAGGTCCTCGGCGTCGTGGTCGGTCTTTCGTTCCCAGGTCTCGGCCCGGATCAGCTTCAATCGCTCGACCGGATCGGGTTCATCCAGATGCAGTGGCACCGAGAAGAATGAATCACGGTTGCCGACATCCTCTCCGTCCCGGTGGAGGCTGACCGGGACTCTGGCCCTCAGGTCCCCGATCACATCCGCGTGTTCGAGCTCCATCCAGTGACGGAAGCTCGCCGCGATGATGGAGAGAACTGAGTCATTGAGGGTTGCGTCGGCCAGTGTCTTGGCAGAGTCGTGGAGAGAGGAGAGCGAGACAGTGGCGAACGCGATCGCTCTCTCGTGCCCGATCTGCCCGTCGAACGGCGAGGGACCGTGGGAATGGGAGAGCTCCCGCTCGAAGAGGCCGGCCAGGTTCGTCCGGCGATGGTGTTCCCTCTTCTCGATCTCTGCCGGGGTGGGCGGAGCCGGGGTTCCGGCAGCGGAAGGGCCGCCCTCTTCCCTCACGCTCGGGTCCCAGAGCACCTCTTTTGCGAAACGCATCGCAGTCGAGCCGTCGGCCAGCGAGTGGTGGATCCTCCAGACGAGTGCTCTTCCGCCCTCCTTCAGACGGGCGAAGTCGAGCTTCCAGAGCGGCCGCTTCCGATCCAGCCGGTCGCTGAAGGCCTCGGTCGTGAACCTGTCGAGTTCATCGGTTGACAGCTCCCTGCCACCCTCCGCCTCGGAGAGGTGATCTTCGAGGGCGAAGGACTCGTCCTCGATCCAGAAGAAGCTCCCGTCTTCTTCCACCAGCTTCCGCCGCAGCTCCGGCACCGCTTCGATTCGATCGGAGAAGGCCGAAAAGAACTCAGCGAATTCGACCTCGCCCTCCCCGATCACGACCACCTTGCAGGTGTGGCCGGCGACCGTCGGACTCTCCAGGTGGAGGATCGCCACGTCTTCGTCGGTCAGGGGTATCCGCTCAGCCATCACTGGAGCGAGGATACCCACAGCCCTCCAGTGGCCCTACGCCGATCGCCTGAAGCGCCTCAGCCTCAGCGAGTTCGTCACCACGAAGATCGAAGAGAGCGCCATCGCCGCGCCGGCGAGCATCGGGTTGAGCATCCCGGTCATCGCGACCGGGATCAGGACCGTGTTGTAGGCGAAGGCGAAGAAGAGGTTCTGCTTGATCGTCTTCAGCGTCGCCCTCGACAGCCGAATCGCATCGACCGCTCCCCGAGGGTCGCCCGAGACCAGGGTCAGATCACTTGCCTCGATAGCTACATCTGATCCCGTCCCGATCGAGATCCCGAGGTCGGCCTGAGCCAGAGCGGGGGAGTCGTTGACCCCGTCGCCGACCATCGCCACCACCCGGCCGTCTCGCTGCTCGCCCCGGACCGCATCGACCTTGCCGGACGGGAGCACCCCGGCGATCACCTTCCCGATCCCGACCGATGCAGCCACCGACCTCGCGGTCTGCTCGTTGTCACCGGTCAGGAGCACCGGCTCGACCCCGAGCTTGACCAGGCCGTCGATCGCCTCGGCACTCGAATCCCTGACCGTGTCTGAGACCGAGAGCACCGCGACCGGGCTGCCGTCCACGCTCAGCGCGACCGCCGTCCGGCCCTGGTCCTGGGCTGCCGCGAACTCTTCGGCCAGCCGATCCGGCAGAGCACCCCCCGAGAGGTCGGGCTTTCCGACCAGGACTTCACGGCCCTCGACCGTGCCCTTGACCCCGGCACCCTCGAGGTTCCGGAACTCGGACACCTCCGGGAGCTTTCCGACTTCCTCCCGGGCGCCATCGGCGATCGCCCGGGCGATCGGGTGCTCGGAGGCCGCCTCGGCACCACCGGCCAGCCTCAGGGCCAGATCCCGACCGAACCCCTCGGCGACCTCGACCGAGGCCAGCCTCATCTGGCCCGTGGTCAGCGTCCCGGTCTTGTCGAGGAGTGCGGTGTCCACCTGCCGGGTCGACTCGAGGACCTCGGGCCCCTTGATCAGCAGGCCCAACTGGGCACCCCTGCCGGTCCCGACCAGGAGGGCCAGCGGTGTGGCCAGCCCCAGCGCACAGGGACAGGCGATGATCAGCACCGAGACCGCAGCGCTCACCGCGAACGGCCCGCCGCTTCCCTCGATCGCCCAGAAGATCAGCGTGGCCACCGCCAGGACGATCACGGTCGGCACGAAGATCGCCGAGATCCGGTCGGCCAGCCTCTGGACCGGGGCCTTGCCGGTCTGGGCCTCCTCGACCAGCCGGG
>CAJAIJ010000014.1 GCA_903939845.1 uncultured Solirubrobacterales bacterium | reverse complement strand
TCAGGGCCGACTTCGCCCTCGAGGTCACTTTCAACATGGTTCACGGTTCGGATTCCGACGAGTCGGCCGAGCGGGAAATATCGATCTGGTTCCCCGAGGGGATCTGAACGGGGCGCCGATTTCGGCGTCACTCGAGCCAACCGCAGGTCCACGGGAATGGATGAGTCGACAGAGGTAGTTCTCGCGTCCGCTTCGCCGCAGCGAAGGGAGATGCTCCAGCGCCTCGGGATCGAGTTCTCGGTCGAGATTCCGGGGGTCGAGGAGATCACCCATGGAGATCCGAAGGAGGTCGTCCTGGCCAATGCTCTTCTCAAGGCTCGCTCTGCGTCCAGGGCGGGAGTCCTGACTATCGGCTGTGACACCGACGTGGTCGTCGAGGGCCACCTGATCGGTAAGCCGGAAGACGAGATGAGGGCCCATGAATACCTTGCCCAGCTCTCGGGGAGGACCCATGAGGTCGTGAGTGGGCTGGCCCTGCTCGGTCCCGAGGATGACCGCGTCAGGACCGGAACGGTCGAGACCCGGGTGACGTTCCGGCCGCTCGAGGTGTCGGAGATCGATGCATACGTCGCGACCGGTGAGTGGCGCGGCCGGGCCGGCGGCTACGCGATCCAGGGTGTCGGCGCCAGCCTGGTAGAGAGGGTGGAAGGAGATATCTCGAACGTCATCGGCCTCCCGATCGGACTCCTGCTTTCGCTCGCCCCGGAACTGATGGCATCGGCAACGGGGCGCTGAACGACGGAGCGCGCCGTCCTGCAAGAGGCCCCACAGTGTTGACCGCAATCCGACCGACCGGTCCGGCCGCTGCGAGAGTCAGACGCAAGGTCTTCGACGGAGGTCGGGTCCGGGACCGGGCCGACCGGTCTGGCACAGTTTCGGAATTGCCTGCGAAGCGGGCAGGACGGATCGGGTAGCAAACTTGTACAGGAAGCAGATCAGGAGAAGAAGGGCCGTTTTCATCGGCCTCGTGGCACTCGCATTCGTGATGCTGACGGTCACCTTCGGCTCCGGCTCCGGTGGGGTCGGGTCGGCCTTCGGTGCCGTCTTCGGCCCGATACAGAACGTTGCCAGCGATGCCCTGAAGCCTGCTCGCGACCTGATCAACTGGTTCGACGACACCTTCGAGGCGAAAGGCGAGAGGGAGCGCCTCGAGCGCGACCTTGCCAAGGCCAGGAGCGAGGCCGTCGCCGGCAAGGCGGCGGTCGAGCAGAACAGGCAGCTGAGAAAGCTGGTCGGCCTGAAGTCGAGCGGCAGGATCCCCTCCGGCTATCGGCCCGTGACGGCCTCGGTCGTGAGCAGGTCCCCGACCATGTGGCTCTCGACGGTCGGGATCGATCGAGGAACGGCCGATGGGATCGAGGTCGATGATCCGGTCGTCTCTGCCGACGGACTGGTCGGGACTATCAGCGCGGCCAGCGCGAACGAGGCGACGGTCACCCTGATCACCGACGGGGCCAGCGCCGTGAGCGTGAAGATCGTCCCTTCGGGGGCCCAGGGAGTGCTCCGGCCCCGGATCGGTTCGGCCGGCGACCTCGTGATCGAGTTCCTGGACGAAACCTCCGGCATAGGTCAGGACCAGAGCGTCGTCACGGCCGGATGGCGCGAGGACGACCTCGCATCGCTCTACCCGCCCAACCTCCCGATCGGCGAAGTCCGTGACGCCCCGCTCGACGAACGAGAGGCGATCCAGAGCGTCAGCGTCAGGGCCTATCCCGATTTTCGGAATCTCGATCTCGTGCAGGTCCTGACCGGGGGGAGCAGGGGATGATCGTCACCCCCGGCATCCTGGCCAGGATGGCCATCGGGGCATTCCTCGCCCTCCTGCTCCAGGCGACCTTTTTCTCGATGATCGAGGTATTCGGGACTTCGGTCTGGATACTGCCCGCATTCGTGACCTGTTTCGGCCTTCTCGGCGGACGAATAATCGGGACTTCTGCCGGTTTCGTCGTCGGCTTCGTGTCCGACGCGATGATGGATGCACCACTCGGCTCGTCATCACTCGCCCTGATGGCTGCCGGCTATATCGGTGGGGCGATCAGGGAGAGGGCCGGACTCCCGACCGTTCCTGTCGCAGGCGCGATCAGCGGAGCGATGACCGTCCTGGCGAGCCTCCTGACCGGACTGATCCTTGCCGGGGTCGGGCAGGGGGCCGCACTCGCCTGGCCGGCCCTTTCCGAGGTGGTCCTTCAGGGTCTTTATGGTGTTTTGATCGGCATGCCGCTCTTCTTGCTGTTCAGGCGACTCTTCGCACCGGCTCTCGTTGCCGACCGCCCCTCCCGCAAGCGTCATCGGGATTCGGTCCTCGGAGTCTGACGATCAAAATGACCCGCTACACCCACAACTTCAGGAGGCCCGGTGACACGGATGCTCCTGCCAGGAAGCCGATCACCCGCAGGGCGATGATCATCGCCGGGCTCGCTCTCCTCCTGTTTTCGATCCTGCTGCTCAGGCTGTGGTCCCTGCAGGTCGTCACGGGAGATGAGTACGTAGCCGAGGCAAACGACAACCGGACGCTCGAAACGCGGGTCCGGGCCCCGAGAGGAGAGGTTCTCGATCGCGACGGCGAGGTCATGGTCGGCAACCGTTCCCGGATGGCGATCCAGCTCGACCCGACCCGGGTGCCCGACGATCCCGGGGAGCGCCGTCAACTCTTCGAATCCCTCGCCCCGGTAGTCGATCGACCGGCCGACTGGATCGCCAGGAGATACCGCAGCGAGGTTCGAGACAACCCACCCGGGACCTTCGCGACCCTGGTCGAGGATTCCGACGACGAGACGGTCTTCTACCTGCAGGAGAACGGCAACCGCTTTCCGCAGGTCCACGTGAGTCAGGAGTTCGTCCGGCGATACCCGCTCGACACGACGGCTGCTCACCTGCTCGGAAACGTGGGTGAAGCCGATGCGGAAGACCTCGAGACCAGAGACGACCTGATCGCCGGGGACACTCTCGGCAGGGCAGGTATCGAGGAGACCTACGACTCGGACCTGAGGGGCGAGGCCGGAACGACGCGTCTCCAGGTCGACTCGCTCGGACGCATCAAGGGAAGGCTCGCCTCGACCTCGCCCGAGCCGGGGAACTCGATTCGCCTCACCATCGATGCCGACCTCCAGATTGCCGGTGAGTCGGCACTGAGGAGCATCGGGCTTCCGGGGGCCTTCGTGGCGTTGGATACCCGCAACGGGGAGATCCTCGGACTCGGGTCCAACCCGACCGTTGATCCCGCGATCTTCACCCGCCCCCTGAGCGAGGCAGAGGCCAAGCGGCTCTGGGACGAGGATCAGGGGGCACCCATGTTCAATCGCTCGATTGCTGGCGCCTATCCGGTCGGCTCGGTCTACAAGCCGATCACCGCCGTGGCCGCCCTCGATGCCGGCCTGATCAGGCCCGACGACGTCATCCAGGACAACGGCAAGATCACGATCTCCGGGCAGACCTTCACCAACGCCGGCTCCGAGCCCCATGGTCCCGTTGACCTCGAGCGGGCGATGGAGGTCTCATCCGACGTCTACTTCTACCTGCTCGGTCAGAAGATGAACGGGACGGACCAGCTCCAGGAGTGGTCGAGTCAGTTCGGAATCGGCGAGCCGACCGGAATCGACCTGACCGGGGAGTCCTCGGGCCTGCTTCCGACTCCGGCCTGGCGCAACGCGCTCTACGAGACAGGCGACACCGACAGACCCTGGGCGGTCGGTGACAACGTCCAGCTCTCGATCGGACAGGGAGACCTCCAGGCGAACCCCCTCCAGATGGCCGTCGCCTATGCCGCGCTCGGAAACGGCGGAACGATCCTCAAGCCCAATCTCGTCCTCCAGACCGAGGACGTGGCGGGTCGGGTCCTGCGAGAGGTCGAACCCGAGGCCGCCCGCAAGATCGTGCTGGATCCGACCCATCGGGACCAGATCATGGATGGACTCAACAAGGCGGCCCAGGCCCCGGACGGAACCTCGTATCAGGTCTTCGGTGGCTTCCCGGTGGAGGTCGCGGGCAAGACGGGAACCGCCGAGAGACCTCCCTATGGCGACCAGTCCTGGTACGTCGCGCTCGCCCCGTATCCAGATCCGACGATCGCCGTCGCGGTGACGGTGGAGCAGGGTGGCTTCGGGGCCGACACTGCCGCCCCCGTGGCGCTGGAGATCCTTTCGTCCTACTTCGACGAGACCGCCCGACCGGTGTCGGGTGGCTCGGGGAATGTCGAGTGATGGAATCGTCCCGCGTCCCGCGAGCCGCTCCGGGCCGGCGACGGACCCGCCGGAGCCTGGTCGATGCCGCCGGCCTCAGGTTCGTCGACGGCTGGATGCTCTTCGCGACCCTCGGCCTGGCGGTCTGTTCGGTGACGGTTCTCTCGGTTGCAAACCAGGAAGGCGTGGCCGGAGCACCGGACCTCTTCCCCCAGAGACAGGCCATCTACGTGCTTGTCGGTATTGTGGCAATGGCAGCAATCGCACGGTTCGACTATTCGCGGTTTCGCGACCTCAGGACCGGCCTCTACACATTCCTGTGCGCCTCGATAATCGCGACATTCGTTTTCGGCTTCACCTCAAGGGGATCGACCCAGTCGATCGACCTCCCGTTCTTCACGTTCCAGCCGGCGGAACTGGGCAAGCTTCTGCTCGTCCTTTCTTTGGCCGGCTTCGTGATCGATGGATCGAAGCACGGGTCCGAGGTCGGGCGAACGCTGAGGTATCTGGCGCTGGGACTCATCCCCACCGGGATGGTCCTGCTGCAGGACCTGGGAACCTCCCTGGTCTATGCGGCGATCACGCTCGCGATCCTGATTGCGGCCGGGGTCAGATGGACGCACCTGGCAGCGATCGGGACGGCTTTCGTCGCCCTGGTCGCCGTCGTATTGGTCGTCCTTCCCTGGGCCGGAGCGCCGCTGCTGAAGGATTACCAGCAGGAGAGATTGACTTCATTCGTTTCACCCAGCTCCGATCCGATCGGAGCGGGCTATCAACAGAATCAGGCCAAGGTCGCGGCCGGATCGGGTGGTTTGACCGGTCGGGGCGACCTGGCAACACAGTCGAAGCTCGGCTTCCTTCCGGAACGCCACACGGACTTCGTCTTCGCAGTAGTAGCCGAGCGCTACGGATTTGCCGGGGCCGCATTGGTCCTGGCCCTTTTTGCCCTGCTCTTCTGGCGGGCATTGCGTCTGATGACGCTCTCGAAAAATCTGTATGGAACGCTGGTCGCAGCCGGAATAGCGTGCGCGATCCTCTTCCAGGTCTTCGTGAGTGTGGGGATGAACCTCGGCATCATGCCGATCACGGGCATCCCCCTTCCATTGATGAGTTATGGAGGCTCAGCGGTGATCTCGACCTTCATCATGGTCGGGGTGCTGCAGAGCATCCATATCCAGGCGCATGCCGGTCAGAGGGGTCCGTGGGTCCGATGAATTACGAGTGACGACCCACGTCAACCAATCTGAACGAAAGACCGACATGAAAAAGACAATCGTAGTTTCGGCCGATGCCGGTGAGACCCGCGTCGCCGTACTTGAAACAAAGACCGCCAAATCGAAGCGCGAGGTGGCCGAGGTCTACATCGAACGCCGCGGTGGGCGCTCGCTCGTAGGCAACATCTACCTCGGGAAGGTCGACAACGTCCTTCCCGGAATGGAGGCCGCGTTCGTGGACATCGGTCTCGAACGAAACGGGTTCCTCCACGTCGATGAGATCCTCCTTCCCGACGGTCAGGTCGCACCCCGGCGAGGTCGGGGCAAGGGCCGCAAGATCGACGAACTGATCAAGTCCGGACAGGAGATCCTGGTCCAGGTGAACAAGGACCCCCTGAAGTCGAAGGGGGCCCGGCTGACGATGAATGTGAGCATCGCCGGCCGTTACCTGGTCTTCGCACCGGCCGGCACCGGCATCGGAGTCAGCCGGAGGCTCGCCGACAACGAGCGGGAGAGGCTTCGCCGGATGATCAAGAAGACCTACGACGGGCCGGGGGGGCTGATCGTCAGGACCGCCGCCCACGGCGCGCGCGAAGAGGATTTCGTGAGAGAGACCGCCTACCTGCACCGTCTCGACGAGGTGCTCCAGAAGCGACGCGAGGGCCTGAAGGCTCCGGCATTGGTCTTCCAGGAACAGGACCTCCCGGTAAGGGTCCTCAGGGACGTCTTCCTGAACGAGTTCGACAAGGCCGTGATCGATGACCAGAAACAGTTCGATCGAGTCACGAGCTTCTTCCAGCGAACCGCTCCGGAGCTGGTCGAGGGGGTCGAGATGTACGAGGGCAGCAAGCCGCTGTTCGAGAAGTACGGCATCGACGCCGCAATCGAATCGACCCTCGGTCGCAGGATCGACCTGCCCTCGGGCGGCTACCTGATCATCGATTACACCGAGGCACTGACCGTCATCGACGTCAACTCGGGCTCCTTCACCGGTCGCGGCAAGGGCGGTCTGGAGGAGACGATCACCAAGGTCAACACCGAGGCGGCCGACGAGGTCGTCAGGCAGCTGCGCCTTCGTGACATCGGCGGGATCATCGTCATCGACTTCATCGACATGGCCCGTGCCAAGAATCGTGACCGCGTCCTCGGAACTCTGCGCAAGGCACTCGATGCCGACAAGAGCAAGAGCTATCTGGTCGAGATCTCGCCGCTGGGCCTGGTCGAGATGACCAGACAGAACATCACCGACGGTGTCAGAGAGATCCTCACGACGACCTGCCCGACCTGTGATGGCGACGGCGTCGTCCTCTCGGCCGAGACGGTGGCGCTCGAGGGTCTGAGGAAGATGAAGGAGATGGCCGCCGAGAACCCGGATGCCGAGGCCTTCCTGCTCAGAGTCAATCCGAAGGTGGCGGCGCAGCTCAACGCGGAGGACAGCGGCCTGCTCGAACTCGAGAAGGAATCGGGCAAGTGCTTCCACTTCGAAGGGGGTGAGGCCCTCGCGATCGACAACTTCGAACTGATCGAGGTCGGCGAGCGCGAGGCGATCGAGGCGCGGGCGCTCCCCTTCCGGCCCGAGGACGAGGTCCTCGTAACGATCGAAGAGCCCCACATGTACAACGCCGACGACGGCATCGCCCGGATCGATTCCTACATCGTCTGCGTGTCCGGCGCCGCCAGGATGGTCGGGCAGCGCAAGATGGTTCGGATCGAGTCCGTGGAGCGAGCTTCCGCCATCGCATCGTTGCTCCCCGATGCCAGCCAACCCGAGCAGGAGTCAGCGGCTCCTGACAAGGGCAAGGGTGGTGGAGCGGGGAAGTCCGGGAGGTCCGGCAAGGGCAAACGGCCGGACAGTGCCGGCTCCGAGCCGGAATCGCAGGAACCCCCGACTTCGGAAGGCGCCGATGGAGATGTCTCCACGGAGTCGGATCCCGGGTCAGACGCCGGATCGGATCCAGCTCCGGAGCGGGACGAAAAGACCGCCGAGGCCGAGGGCGATACCGGTGAGGACGATGAATCGGTAGACTCCGGCCGTCTCAAGCTGCGGCGAAGGCGTCGCAGGAGCGGTTGACAGGCGCTACGGACCGTCGGCCCGAAACGAAAGCAGCGGACTCTCCCATGTATGCAGTGATCGAAAGCGGTGGCAAGCAGTACCGGGTCGAGAAGGGCACTGTCCTTCTGGTCGACCGGATCGAGGCCGAAGAGGGCTCGAAAGTCAGTCTGCGGCCGGTCATGCTCCGCGACAAAGAGGTCGTGGTCGCCCCCGATGCCCTGGCCAAGGCCAAGGTGGAGGCGAAAGTGACCGAGCACGTGCGTGGCGACAAGATCAAGGTCTTCAAGTACAAGGCAAAGAAGGGCTACAGACGTCGGGCTGGTCATCGGGCCGAACTCACCAGGCTCGAGGTGACCGCAGTCGGGGGTGGCTCGGCCACTCGCAAGGCCACGGCCGAGAAGGCCGAGGAGGGCGAGAAGGCCCCCGCCGCTAAGAAGCCGGCAGCAAAGACCGAGGCAGCAACCAAGAAGCCCGCCGCCAAGAAGCCCGCCGCGAAGAAGCCGGCAGCGAAGAAGCCGGCAGCAAAGACTGAGGCAGCAGCCAAGAAGCCAGCAGCCAAGAAGCCAGCAGCCAAGAAGCCGGCAGCGAAGAAGCCGGCAGCCAAGAAGGAGGACAGTGATGGCTCATAAGAAGGGGCTCGGCTCCTCCCGAAACGGTCGCGATTCGAACCCGAAGATGCTCGGCGTCAAGGTGTTCGCCGGTCAGATGGTCAACGGTGGCGAAATCATCGTCCGACAGAGGGGAACCAGGTTCTGGCCCGGCGACGGCACCGGCATCGGCAGAGACCACACCATTTTCGCGATCAGGGCCGGCACCGTCGAGTTCCGTCCCGGTCGGCGCGGCCGCACGATTTCGGTCGTCCCGGCTGGCGACTAGACACCCGTCGAGTTCCCTCCCGCGTCCAACCGGACGCCACCCGTAACCTGAGTCCGTGTTCTATGACAGGGTCAAGATCTGGGTGGAGGGTGGAGGCGGCGGTGACGGCTGCATTTCCTTCCGGCGTGAGGCGCACGTTCCGCGTGGCGGTCCCGACGGCGGTGACGGCGGTCACGGCGGCCGCGTCGTCCTGATCTGCGATCCCTCCCGACGCGATCTCGGCTCGATCCGATCGAGGCACTACCGGGCCGAACGGGGAAACCACGGTCTCGGCGCCAACAAGGCCGGAGCAAGGGGAGGGGATCTCGAGATACCCGTCCCGCCCGGAACCCGGGCGACCTCGGTCGGTGGAGATCACATCGACCTCG
>CAJAIJ010000013.1 GCA_903939845.1 uncultured Solirubrobacterales bacterium | reverse complement strand
CCCGGAAGTGCCATGAGCATTGCGGCCAGCGCGGCCTTCATGTCGTAGGTGCCCCTGCCAAGCAGCCTGTCCCCCTCGACCCGAGGCTCGAACTGGTCGGGATCGCCGGGAACGACATCGAGGTGGCCGTGGAGGATCAGGACCCGGCCCTCGGGATCCCCTGCCTCGGCGGTCAGCACCGGGAGGCCCCGGCACTCCTCCTGATGCACCGGAATGCCCCGGGCATCGAGCCATCCCTTGACGAAGCCCGCGGCCTCATGCACCCCCTCGGGCTTCGAGGTGTCGTAGGCGACCAGGCGCCTGGTCAGGGCCAGCAGGTCGGAGACCGCTAGCTCCCCTTCGCTATGGCGAGAAATGCCTCGATCCTCTCGAGGTCCTTCTCGGCGGCCGCCCGGGCAGCCTCACCGGCCGTCTCGTCCTCAGCACGGGCGCGGGCATCCTGGAGCTGCGACTCGAGCGACCCGACGTCCAGTTCCCCGACCGGGATCGCCTCCTCGACCAGAATTTCGGCCTGGTTTCCGAAGACCTGCATGATCCCGTGAGCCTGTGCGAGCTCGATCCTCTCGGAGGAGCTCACCTGGAGCCTGAGCAGGTTGGGCTCCAGCGCCGCGAGGATCGGAACGTGATTTGCCAGCACGCCGATCTCACCTCCGACCGTCTTGGTCGAGATCGAAATCACGTCACCCCGGAATACCTCTCCCTCCGGGGTAAGGACCTCGACCGTGAATGTCGCGTCGCCGCTCAACCGGCTCAGCTCCCGCTCTTGCCCTCAGCGATCACCTGATCGATCGAGCCCTTCATGTAGAAGGCACTCTCCGGATACTCGTCGAGCTCGCCGTCGAGAATCATCCGGAACCCGCGCACGGTATCGGCCACCGCCACGTACTCGCCCGAGCGACCGGTGAACTGCTCGGCGACGAAGAACGGCTGTGACAGGAACCTCTCGATCTTTCGGGCCCGGTAGACGAGGACCTTGTCCTCGTCGGCGAGTTCGTCGATTCCGAGGATCGCGATGATCTGCTGCAGCTCGCTGTAGCGCTGCAGGATCTCCTGGACGTCGGTCGCGGTCCGGTAGTGGTCCTCGCCGAGGATGTCCGGCTTGAGGATGGTCGAGGTCGAATCGAGCGGGTCGACCGCCGGGTAGATGCCCTTCTCCGAAATCGCACGGGAGAGCACGGTGGTCGCGTTGAGGTGTGCGAACACCGAAGCCGGTGCCGGGTCGGTGAGGTCGTCGGCCGGGACGTAGATGGCCTGGACCGACGTGACCGACCCCCTCGAGGTCGAGGTGATTCGCTCCTGGAGCTCGCCCATCTCGGTCTCCAGTGTCGGCTGGTATCCCACTGCCGAGGGCATCCGGCCGAGCAGGGCCGAGACCTCGGAGCCGGCCTGGACGAACCGGAAGATGTTGTCGATGAACAGGAGCACGTCCTGTCCGCCGGCCTCACGGTAGTACTCGGCCATGGTCAGGCCCGAGAGGGCAACCCTGAGGCGGGCTCCCGGAGGCTCGTTCATCTGGCCGAAGACCATCATCGTCTTGTCGATGACGCCCGACTCCGTCATTTCCAGGTAGAGATCGGTGCCCTCTCTGGTCCGCTCGCCGACGCCACAGAAGGCCGAAAGGCCGCCGTGCTCGCGGGCGATGTTGTGGATCAGCTCCTGGATCAGAACGGTCTTGCCGACGCCGGCGCCCCCGAACAGGCCGATCTTGCCGCCCTTGGCGTAGGGAGCGAGGAGGTCGACCACCTTGATGCCGGTCTCGAGGATCTCCTGGGTCGGAGTCAGATCGGTGGCATCGGGGGAGGACCTGTGGATCGGCCAGCGCTCGACCGAGTCGGGGATCGCAGGACCGCCGTCGATCGGCTCTCCGAGGAGGTTGAAGATGCGACCGAGAGTCTCGTCTCCGACCGGAACCGTGATCGGGCCACCGGTGTCGACCACGCGGTCGCCACGCTGGAGTCCGTCGGTGGCGTCCATCGCCACTGTCCTGACGCGGTCATCGCCGAGGTGCTGCTGGACCTCGCAGACGAGCGTCCGACCTTCGCGGGCATCGGTCTCGTCTACCTCGATCTCGACCGCCGAGAAGACCTCGGGCAGGTGATCGGGGAAGGCGACGTCGACCACGACGCCGGTGATCTCCTCGATGCTTCCAATGTTCTTTCCGTTGGTTTCTGACATGTCTCCGTCTTCCGGTTCGGTGGGTTCGGTTCTGTAAGGGTCTTGTCAGGGCCTGGTGCGCCGGTCTAGCCGAGCGCCTCTGCCCCTCCTACGACTTCGAGGATCTCCTGGGTAATTTCGGCCTGCCTGACCCGGTTCATCTCAAGGGTCAGGTCGTCGATCATCGTCTCGGCGTTCTCGGCAGCACTCTTCATGGCTGTCATCCGGGCGCCGAGTTCGGACGCGGCCGACTCGAGCAGGTTCCTGTAGAGCGAAGTGTTCAGGTAGTCGGGAATCAGCCGCGCCAGGAGCTCCTCGGGCTCGGGCTCGTATTCCCAGAGGGAGTGGTGATGTGCGCTGGCTGCGGCCGACTCCTCTGCCTGCGCCTCTTCGTCCTCGGCGCCCTCGCCGACCACCGCGGCCTGCTGGACGGGGAGCAGCGTCTGACGCTGCACGTACTGGGTGAGTGGCGACACGTAGCGGTTGTAGACGACCTCGATCAGGTCGACCTCGCCGTCGATATAGGCCGAAGCCAGAGACTCGCCAATGGCCCGTGCGTCGGTGAATGCCGGACGATCGGTGAAACCGGTCCAGGACTCGGCGACATCCTGGTTGCGGAACGAAAGTGCACCTTCTCCCCGGCGTCCAACCGCGTAGAAGACGACGCTCCGGCCCTTCTCGATGTTCTCGTCCCGGAGCCTGAGCCCCTCGCGCAGGATGTTGGCGTTGAATGCCCCGGCAAGTCCGCGATCTCCCGTGACCAGGAGGATCGCGACCTTCCTGACCTTTTCCCTCTCGACCAGGATCGGGACCTTGGGCAGAGTTCCGGCTTCGGCCGCCGCGGTGCGGGTCAGCCGCCTCATCGACTGGGCGTACGGCCGCAGGTGCCCGATCCGGTTCTCGGCCCGCCTCAGCCTCGCCGCCGCGACCATTTCCATGGCACGGGTGATCTGGCGAATGTTCTTCACACTCGAGATCTGGTTTGTGACTTCCTTGCGGTTGGCCATCTCGTCTCGTCGGTCGGGGTTCTGCTCGTTCGGTCCGCTCAGGCGCAGCGAACGGAATCAGGCAGAGGCCGGTGCCGCCTCCCCTTCCTCGACTTCGACTTCGACCTCGACCGAATCGATCCGATCGGACTCGCCGGCCTCGAGGGGCTCGCCGTCCTCGGTGAAGTCGGGACCGAAGTCGTCGACGAACTCGGCAATGGCTTTGCCGAGCTCCTCTTCGTCCTCTTCAGGGAGCTGCCCGGTCTCGTTGATCCGGTCGAGCAGGGCCTGCTTCTCGGTCCTCAGCCTCGCCAGCAGGTCGGCCAGGAACTCCTGGACGCGCTCGGTCTTGATCCGATCGAGGTAGCCACCGGTCCCCGAGTAGATCGAGGCGACCTGATCGGCGACCGAGAGGGCATCACGCTCGTTCTGCTTGAGCAGCTCGACCAGCCGCTCACCGCGTGCCAGTGTCTTCTGGGTCTCGGCGTCGAGCTCGGATCCGAACTGGGCGAATGCCTCGAGATCCCGGTACTGGGAAAGCTCGCCCTTGAGCTTGCCGGCTACCTTCTTCATGGCCTTGGTCTGGGCATCGCCACCGACGCGGGAGACCGAGATACCGACGTTGATCGCCGGCCGGACGCCCGAGTTGAACAGATCGGACTCGAGGAAGATCTGCCCGTCGGTGATCGAAATCACGTTGGTCGGGATGTATGCCGACACGTCGTTGGCCTGGGTCTCGATTATCGGGAGGGCCGTGAGGGAGCCGCCACCCAGATCGTCGCTCAGCTTGACCGCTCGCTCCAGCAGGCGCGAGTGCAGGTAGAAGACGTCTCCGGGGTAGGCCTCGCGTCCCGGAGGACGACGGAGCAGCAGAGACATCTGACGGTAGGCATAGGCGTGCTTCGTCAGGTCGTCGTAAATGCAGAGCGCGGCTCCCCCCTTGTAGAGGAAGTACTCGGCCATCGCCGTTCCGGCGTAGGGGGCGATGAACTTGATCGGTGCAGCCTCGTCGGCCGGAGCCGCCACGATGATCGTGTTCTCCATTGCGCCATTGGCCTCGAGCACCTCGCGCACCTGAACGACCGTCGACATCCGCTGGCCGATCGCGACGTAGACCGAGATCACCCCTGAATCCTTGTTGTTGATGATCGTGTCGATACCGACCGTCGT
>CAJAIJ010000012.1 GCA_903939845.1 uncultured Solirubrobacterales bacterium | reverse complement strand
TGGCCCATTCGATCTGCGAGTTCGCCGAGCAGGAGGTCGTCCCGCCCGACCCCCTCTTGACCAGGCTCGCGGTCGATTTCATCCGGCCGGTTCCGGTCGAACCGGTCGAGGTCACCTGCGAGATGGTCAGGACCGGAAAGAGGGTGGCCCTGGTTGATGCGACGATGACCTCGGGTGGCGAAGAGGTGATGAGGGCGAGGGCATGGCTGTCCCGCACCGAAGAGGTCGATGTTCCCCAGACCGGTCAGGTCCCGGCACCGGCCGAGGTCCCGCTCGAGTCGATCGAACCCGAGGGGTGGAGCAACGGTTACCTCCAGGCGGTCGAGTGGGGCTGGGTAGACGGCAGGTTCGAGGAACCGGGACCGGCGACCGTCTGGGCGAGGCCGAAATACCCGCTGATCGAAGGCCGAGAGACCCGGCCGGAGGAGCTGGTCGCACTGGTGGTCGATTCCGGGAGCGGGATCTCGGCCGTGACGACCCCAAGCGAGCTGATCTTCGTCAACGTCGATCTGACCATTCACCTGACCCGGCGGCTGGAGGGAGACTCGCTCTGGATGCACTCCGAGACCTTCCTCGACCCGGCCGGGACGGGGCTCGCAACGACCGTGATCGGCGACCGGTCAGGACAGGTCGGGGTCGCCTCCCAGTCACTCTTCGTGGCACGCGCCTGAGCTTGTAATCGCCCCTCGCGAAAGGTCCGCTCAGCCTCTAAGATCGTCGACGTGGAGGGGATGGTCCAGACCGGGGACGCACCAGGGTCCAATGAGGGTCCCGTGATTCAGGAGGAATCGAAGGGACTCAAGCCCGAACTGGGTTTTCTCTCGACCCTGATCATCGGGATGAATTCGACCGCCCCGGCCTACTCCCTGGCTGCCGTCCTGGCCGGGATCGTGGTCGCGGTCGGCCTTCAGGCCCCTGCGTCGCTGATCGTCTCCTTCCTCCCGATGTTCTTCATCGCCGCGAGCTTCTACTACATGAACCGGGCCGATCCGGACTGCGGGACCACCTTCACCTGGGTCACCAGGGCACTCGGCCCGTGGGCAGGCTGGATCACGGGCTGGGCGGTCTGTATGACCGGAATCCTCGTGGTCGGGTCACTTGCAGACGTCGCCGCTCTCTACACCTACAGCCTGCTCGGACTCGACGGTCTCTACGGCTCGGTGCTGGCGGTCACCGTCCTTGCGGTGTTGTTCATCGTCTTCACCTCGGCGCTCTGTGTGATCGGGACCGAGATCTCGGCCAACTTCCAGACCGTGTTGAGCGTGGTCCAGGTGGGCGGTCTGCTGCTCCTGGCCGGGGTGGCGCTCGGGAAGGCGATCACCGGAGATGTCACCACCTCTCCGGTCGAGATCGGCTCGATGGAGGTCGCCATGACCAGCCCGACGATCGAGTTGTCCTGGTTCATGCCGTGGGAGATCTCGAGCACGACCGCACTCACGGCCGGGCTTCTGGTCGGCGTCTTCATCTACTGGGGCTGGGAGAGCTCCCTCAGTCTCAACGAGGAGAACGAAGACTCCAATGCCTCGGGCCGCGCGGGCCTGACCTCGACGGTCCTCCTGGTCCTTACCTATGTCCTGGTCGGGACCGGCCTGCTCGCCTATGCCGGCCTCGACGCATTCGCCGCCGCCGACAAGCAGGACATCGAGTCCGGGGTGTTCGACGCTCTCGCGACCCCGATCCTCGGTTCGCCACTCGATGCGATCGTCATCCTCGCCGTTCTGACCTCGGCACTCGCCTCCACCCAGACCACGATCCTCCCCGGTGCCCGGACCTCGCTTTCGATGGCCTTCCACAAGGCGATCCCGAAGCAGTTCGGCGAGGTCAGCCCCAGATTCTTCACGCCGGTCTTCTCGACGGTCTTCATGGCCGTTGCGGCCATCGCCTGGTACGTGCCGCTCAATCTCTTCGCTCAGGGATCGCTGTTCGACTCCCTGCAGGCCCTCAGTCTCCTGATCGCCTTCTACTACGCCGCCAACGGGATCGCCTGTTTTACCTTCTATCGCCGGGAGATCCTCCGGCCCGGAATCTGGATCCCGCTCTGCATCTCACTACTGGTGGCCGGAGGCCTGACCCTCACGATCGGGGGGATTGCCGACTACTACGACTCGTCCGCAGTACTCGATGCCCTGAAGTGGGTCGGCCTCGGTCTCTCCGGGCTGCTCGTCCTCGCGATCCTCGCCGGAGCCAGGGGCCTCAAGCAGGCCATCTTCATCGGGCTCGCCCCGCTCGCCGGTGCCTACCTGCTCGGGTTCGTCCTGGTCCGGTCGGTGATGGACCTCGCCAACCCCGATACCTCGTCCTCGGGGGATGTCTGGCTGGGGGTGACCCCGGCCCTGGTGATGGGAGTCGGATTCATGTTGGTGGGAGTGATCCTCATGTTCGTATGGCGGTTCATCAGCCCCGGCCCCTTCTTCGCCCGCAGGCTCGAGACCGCTACACCAGAGCAGATAGAGAAGGCGCCGGTGGCATCATGAACTGGGTGCCTGGAGCAAACCGAAAGGAAGGCCGTTGATGGACGGAGCACTCGTGGTCGGATATGACGGGCTACCTGGAGGTGAGGCCGCACTGGAGGAGGCGATCAGTCTGGCCCGGGCGTCCGGGAACACCAGGCTGGTGCTGGTCTTTGCCTATGAGCCCCCGGCCCGTGCCGGCGGCGAGGTTGCCGACCTCAGGGAGGTCTTGAGGGAGATGGGCGAGGAGCTGGAGGTCAAGGCCCACGAGAAGGCCGAGGCGGCCGGAGTCGACCACGAGCTGGTCCTGATCGATGCCCGACCGGCCCAGGGTCTGGCTCAGATAGCCGAGGATCACGACGCCCGGATGATCATCGTCGGCGGAGCCGGCGAGGCACCCCTGAAGGGGGCGATCCTGGGATCGGTACCCCACAAGCTGCTCCACCTGACCGATCGGCCGGTGCTGGTGGTGAGGGGCGAGGTTTAGAAGGGCCGGTTCGCTCTGGCGCTCAGCGCCGAGCCGATGACTTCTTCGACTTGGCCTTCTTGGCCTTCTTGATCTTCGCGGCCTTGGCCTTCTTCGCCTTGGCGCGAGCCTTGGCCCGGGCGTTCCTGCCCTTGTTGTTCCGCTTGACCGAACCGTCGTCGAAAGCCTCGGGATCGCCGGGCCCTGTCGGTCCCAGACATGCGATCAGGTTCTCCCTGCCCTCGGCTTCCCAGCATCCCGGGGGAGGATCGACGCAGAGGGTGTGGCCGCTCTCGTCCTCGAAGCATCCGTAGACGGGAGGATCGACGCAGGGCAGCGGATCCTCGGAGGTCTCGCCACCATCACCTGTGGGGTCTTCCTCCGAGCGGTATTCCTCGGGGGCGACTATGCCGTCGTTGCCGGGTTCGGATCCCGGTTCACAGATCGGCGGCGGGTAGATGCTCGGGCAGTCCGGCATCGGCTCGTCCGACGGCCAGCCCATTACGCAGACGATCGGATCGTCCGGGTGGGGGCGGCAGAACTTGGGGTTGGTCTCGGCCGGGTCGCAGCGAGGCGGGACGCAGAAGTCAGCAGGGCTGGAGGTCTCGTCGCAGATCGGGGGAAGAGGGGGTTCGGGGGAACATTCCTTGGCGGCAGCATCGGGATCGCACCAGGGCGGAAGGCAGTCGATCGTTCCGGTGTCGCTCACCACCCAACATTCGGGCGGAAGCTCGATGCAGTCCTCCGAGGACTCGACGCCTTCTTCGCAGATCGGCGGCCTGGGAGGCTCTTCGCAGTTTCCGGCCTCGTCGCACCAGGGCGGCATCGGGGGGATGCAGACTTCGGCCCCGTCTTCGCAGTAGGGCGGATGGGGCGGCTCGACCGGGCAGTCCTCGACCGGGCGGCTCGGGTCGCACCAGGGCGGCAGGCAGTCTCCGTTCGGGCCTGCGTAACAGCCTTCATCCGGCGGAACCTCACAGTTGCCGGCCTCGTCGCATTCGGGCGGAAGCGGGGAATCCGGAATGCAGACCTCAGATCCGTCTTCGCAGGCGGGCGGAGGTGGCGGAAGATCGGGGCAGTGCCCGATAGCCAGACAGACGACGGTGTCATCGGGCCGGTCGGCCCCACGGTCGGAGGCGCCGGCCAACGTAGGCAGGGCGAAAGCTGCAACGGCGGCGAGGAAAAACGCCACCAAGACTGGGAGAAAACCCCTCTTCACGGTTCTTACCGTAGCGAATCGTCCAGATAAATCAAGGCGACCTTGGGAAAAGCACACATATTTTTCACATTAGGTCGCTATTCGGCCTGAAATAAGGGATTCCGTGACCCGACCCTCGGCACGCCCGATCGGTCGGATCGTCAGAATCCCATCCGATGGCAGGACAGGCCCCCAGGAGAACCAAGATCGTCGCAACCGTTGGTCCGGCCAGCTGGGATCCCGAGACCCTGCGAGCCATGATCGAGGCCGGCGCCGACGTCCTCAGGTTGAACTTCTCCCACTCGGACG
>CAJAIJ010000011.1 GCA_903939845.1 uncultured Solirubrobacterales bacterium | reverse complement strand
CTCCGACCTTCACGGACTCAGCGCCGGAGGCGCTCGGGAAGCAGCGGGTTCGCCATCTCGATCAGGGGCTCCAAAACCTTGATCAGGATGCCGATGAAGAGGATGCCGAAGAAGACGAGCCCCGCAACCGGCCCGCCCTGACCGAGCGAGTAGGAGACGAGTGCGAAGGCGATCGCGACGAAGAAGGAGACCGGAATGACCATCGGGGCGATCTTACCGAAGCTAGCCGACCCTGGCCCCGGCGAGGGCCTCTCGCGTTTGGACCAGGAAGTCACGGGCCGCCGTGGCGGCGGCCTCGCGGCCACCGGCGTCTGCGACGAGCCTGACCAGCCTGGATCCGATGATCACTCCATCGGCAATCCGGCCGACCTCGGCTGCCTGCTCGGGCGAACCGATGCCGAAACCGACCGCGACAGGGACTTCGGATCGTGCCGAGACATCCTCCACCAGCTCGGCCAGGTGGGCCGGGACCTCGGACCGCTCACCGGTGGTGCCGACATCCGAGACGACGTACACGAAGCCGGTTGCGACGCCGCAGATGCCCTGCCTGCGCCCGGGCTCCGTCGTCGGGGCCACCAGGGGGACCACTGAGAGTCCGGCTGCTTCGAGCTCGGACCTGATCGACTCGTCCGTGCCCAGTGGCAGGTCCGGGACGATCACGCCCGCCGCCCCGGCCTCGCGGGCCCTGGAGGCGAAGTCGGCAGGACCGGCCCCGCTCAGGATCATGTTCGTGTAGGCCATCAGGATCACCGGGACATCTCCCGAAACCTCGGCACATATCTTCAGGACGTCACCCAGTCCGATGCCCAGGGCGAGCGCACGAGTCGCCGCCTCGTGAATCACGGGACCATCGGCGAGAGGATCGGAGAACGGGACCCCCAGCTCGATCAGGTCGGCTCCGCCCTCGACATAGGCGCGGGCGATCGCCGACGACGTCTCGAAGTCGGGAAAGCCGCCCATCAGGTAGGGCATCAGTGCCGGTCGGCCTTCCTGCTCTGCCTCCCGGAAGGCGGCGGCGATCGTTGCCGGCCCGCCCTCAGACACTTTCGAGCCCCAGAACCTCGGCAAGGTCCTTGTCGCCGCGACCCGAAAGGGACACGACGTCATAGCCGGAACCGCCGATCCGACCCTCGTCGGTCACCCAGGCGAAGGCATGAGCGGTCTCGAGCGCCGGAATGATCCCTTCGAGCCGGCTCAGATCCCTGAAGGCTGCCAGGGCGTCGGCATCGGTGACCGAGACGTAGGTCGCCCTTCCGGTGTCTCTGAGCCAGGCGTGTTCAGGTCCGACACCCGGGTAGTCGAGACCGGCAGAGACCGAATGGGCCTCCATGATCTGGCCTTCGCCATCGGCGATCACTGCCGACAGGGACCCGTGGAGGACCGAGGTCGTTCCGCCCGACAGCGGGGCCCCGTGCCGTCCCGATTCGAGGCCCTCTCCGGCCGCTTCGACACCGATCAGCGAAACCTCTTCATCGTCGAGGAAGCCGGCGAAGATCCCGATCGCGTTCGAGCCACCGCCGACACATGCGATCACCCTGCCCGGAAGCGCGCCCTCTGCTGCGAGGGCCTGCTCTCTGGATTCGTCTCCGATGACCCGCTGCATATCCCTGACCAGATCGGGGAATGGAGCGGGTCCGACCGCCGAGCCGATCACATAGTGGGTGTCGGCCACGTTGGCGACCCAGTCCCTGATTGCGGCGCTGACCGCTTCTTTGAGGGTCCTGGCCCCGGCCTCCACCGCGACAATCTCGGCGCCCATCAGCTTCATCCGCTCCACATTCGGCCGCTGGCGCCGAATGTCCTCACTGCCCATGTAGACGACGCACTCGGTGTCAAGCAGGGCACAGGCCGTGGCGGTAGCCACTCCGTGCTGACCGGCGCCGGTCTCGGCGATGATCCTCGACTTCCCCATCCGGAGCGCCAAGAGGACCTGGCCGATCGCGTTATTGATCTTGTGCGCTCCGGTATGGGCCAGATCCTCCCGCTTCAGGTAGGTCTTCCTCCCGACCTGCTCGCTCAATCGCTCGGCCAGGTAGAGAGGGGTCGGCCTCCCGATGAAGTCGCGCCTGAGAAGCTCGAGTCGGGAAATGAACGCGGGATCCTCCCGCGCCTCGGCCCAGGCATCCCTGAGCTCATCCAGGGCCGGGATCAGAGTCTCGGGCACATAGCGGCCGCCGTAGGGACCGAACCGTCCCTCCCGTTCTTCACGAACCTGCTCCGGGGCTGTTTCTCGCGCGCTCAACCTGCCTCAACCGTACTGTGCCTCGCTGCCGCGAAGAAGGCCTCCAGCTTCGCGAGGTCCTTCCTGCCGGGCGAGGCCTCTACCCCACTCGCCACATCGACGGCATCTGGACGGGTCACCCGGATCGCCTCGGCCACGTTTTCGGGATCGAGACCGCCTGCCACGATGAAGGGAATTCCGACGTGGTGTTCGGCCAGGAGTTCCCAGTCGAAAGGTTGGCCGGTTCCGCCTCGCAGGTTTCCGCTCCGGCTGTCGAAAAGGTGCCAGGCAGTACGAAAGGTCTCGGCCCGCTGCAGATCGGCAGACGAAGAGAGATGTATCGCCTTGATCACGCGGGTCCCCGTTCGACGGGCGACCTCGTTGCAGAAGGACGGGCCCTCCTCACCGCTCAGCTGGACCATGGTCAGGCCGGCGTTTTCGACGGCCTCCACGACTCTCTCGAGGGTCGGATTGACGAAGACGCCCACCACTTCGCACCTGCCCTTGAGCGCGGCTCCGATCGCGGCGGCATCCGAGAACTTGACTGCCCTCGGGCTCGCCTTGTGATGCACCATCCCGATAGCCCAGGCGCCGAGGCCGACAGCCGACTCGGCGTCGTCGAGGTTGGTGATGCCGCAGACCTTGACCTTCATCGGACAAAGGGTAAGCGACGGGAGGGATCAGGTCGGGGTCCCTGCTTCCGGCGACCGATTTGAACCTATGGGCGCTCGCCGAGTTCCAGTTCGAGCTCGAGCTCGCGACCGTCCCTCAACACGGTGACCGGAACCGTATCGCCGGGGTCGAGATCGTTGACCAGTGCCGTGATTTCCTCCATCGACGGCCGGTCGATATCTCCGATCGCAATGATCACGTCGCCATCCATCTCCCCTGCCCTGATGCCTGCACTGTCTGCCGGACCGTTCGGCACGACGCTCTGGACGATGACTCCCGACAGGTCGTCGCCCAGCCCAAGACGAGAAGCGGTGTCGGGATCGACGTCGGCTGCCGAGATGCCCAGCCAGGCGTGCTGGACCTCACCAGAATCGACCAGCTGATCGACGACGTCGGCGACGGTATTGGAGGGGACCGCGAACCCGATCCCGACATTCCCGTTCGAGCCCCCGGTGGCAATCTGGGAATTGACACCGATGACCTCGCCGGCCTCATTGATCAGAGGTCCGCCGGAATTGCCCGGATTGATCGCGGCGTCGGTCTGAATCACTTCGGAAATCGAGTAGTTGTTGGTGCTGGTGATGTTCCGGTGCAGAGCCGAGACGATCCCGGTTGTCACGGTTCTCTCCAGGCCAAAGGGGTTGCCGATGGCGACGACGGGCTCACCGACCTCGACCCTGTCCGAGTCGCCGAGCGGAATCGGTTCCAGTGCCTCGGTCGGGGCGTCGACCTTCAACAGCGCGAGATCCGTAGAGGCGTCGGCCCCGACCACGGTCGCCTCGTAATCCTCCTCGCCGAGCCTGACCGAAATCGAATTCGCCCCGTCCACCACGTGGTTGTTCGTGACGATCAGGCCTTCTTCATCGATGACGAAGCCGGAGCCCGTCGCCTGGCCCTGCGACCCGAACGGCGAGCCTCCGGCATCGGCACCGGCGAGTTCGGCCGAGATGAAGCCGACTCCGTCCCCGCTGGATCGGTAGATCTCGTTGACCGGGTTGTCGGACTGGTCCGACCGGGCCGGTGCGATGGTCGCGACTCGGCCTCCGCCGCCGTCCCGTTCGGAGGGAATCAACCCTGCCGAGAAGATCAGGAACGTCGCGACGGCAACTATGGCTCCGCCGGTGATCGCGGCGAGGAAGAGATGTGACGGTTTCGATCTGCCCTGACTCAAATCGAATACAGCCTTACGGCCAGGCCTTGACCCGGACTAAGACGAGCTCAAAGGTTCCCTAAACGGGCGGAAGCCGTGATCAGGGAATCTGGTGCTCGGTGGTCTGCTCACCGGGCCCTGCGAACTCCCGGACGAGAGCCTCGGGATCGGCTGCCCTCATCAGGCTCTCCCCGATCAGGGCTGCGTCCACGCCGACACGCTCCAGTTCGTCCAGCTCCTCGCGCATCGAGATGCCGCTCTCCGAGACGACGGTCTTCCCGGTCGGGACGTCGGTGACGAGCTGATACGTCGTCGCAACGTCGACCTTGCCGGTATCGAGATTCCGGTTGTTGATCCCGATCACTTCGGCACCCGACTCCAGAGCCCTCACCAGGTCGTCCTCGTCGTGGACCTCGATCAGGCAATCGAGGTCCAGTTCGGCCGCCTCGCGCTGGAATTCCTCGAGTCGGGAATCCCGGAGTACGGTCGCGATCAGAAGGACGGCGTCGGCGCCCGAAGCCGCCGATTCCACCAGCTGATAGCCGTCGACGATGAAATCCTTCCGGAGGATCGGCAGGGTCGAGGCCGCGCGCGCGACGGCGAGATCCCCGAGGTCACCGTCGAAGTTGCCGGGATCGGTGAGGATCGAGAGCGCCGCGGCACCTCCCTCCTCGTAGGCCTTCACCTGATCGGCCAGCTGTATTCCGCCCGCGATCTCGCCCGCGCTGGGCGAACGACGCTTGAATTCGCAGATCAGGGACATCCCGGGCCGCGAAAGCGCCTCCCTGAAGGGTCGGTCGTGATCGCGCTCGGCAAGACGCTCCCGGAGCCCTTCTACCGGGGCTGCCCTGCGGCGCTCCTCGACACCGGTTCGGGCCGAGTCAATGAGATGATCGAGTAATCCCACTTCCGGTCGGAACCCTACCGCTCCGGAGCCGGGTCGGCCAGACGTTCGAGGGTCCGGGCTGCCTCGCCCGAATCGATCGAGTCGGCGGCAAGGCCGACGCCCTCGGCGATATTCGCTGTCTTTCCCGCTACATAGATGGCAGCCGCAGCGTTGGCCAGGACGAGATCACGGGCCGGTCCGGACTCGCCCGAGAGGACGGCCCTGGCAATCGCGGCATTCTCCTCCGGATCACCTCCGGCGACATCGGCCAGATCGGCTTCGGTCAGGCCCAGATCCCCGGGCGAGACTGACATTTCGCTCGACCGGCCGTCCCTGACCTCGATGATCCTGCTCGATCCCGAGATCGAGATCTCGTCCAGCCCGTCGTCAGCCGACACGACGAGGGAGTGCTCGGTTCCCAGCCCGAGCAGGGCCTCGGCGATGTTCTCCTGGAAAGACCTGTCTGCGACACCGACCACCTGCCGGGTCGCACCGGCCGGATTGGTGAGGGGTCCGAGAAAGTTGAATACGGTCCGGACCGCGAGGGCCTTCCTGACCGGGACGACATGGGCCATGGCGCTGTGATGGACCGGCGCGAACATGAACCCGAAGCCGATCTCCTCGATCTGCCTGCCGGTCTCCTCTGGCGGCAGGTCGATCGGGACCCCGAGTGCCTCGAGCAGGTCGGCCGAACCACAACGACTGGTGTTCGAGCGGTTGCCGTGCTTGGCCACGGCGCACCCCGCCCCGGCCGCCACCAGCGCAGCCACGGTCGAGACATTGAAGGTCGAAGGGCCTCCCCCGGTCCCGGCCGTGTCGACCAGGTCGCTCCTTGCCGTCTCGACCCGGGTCGCCTTGTTTCGCATGGTCCGGGCCAGGCCGACCAGCTCGGGAACGGTCTCGCCCTTGGTCCTCAGCGCGATCAGGAAGGCAGCGGTCTGGACCTCGTCGGAGCGGCCCTCCATGATCTCCTCGAGGACGGCCGAGGCGTGGTCGGCGGTCAGATCCGACCCCGACGCCACGGCATCGATCGCACGCGTCAGGATCTCGTTCGCCATCAGGCTGCGGACTCCGTCTGATCGGCGAGGAAGTTCTGGATCATCTTCATTCCTTCCGGTGTGAGAACCGATTCCGGGTGGAACTGGACGCCTTCGGCAGGAAGATCCCGATGTCGAACCGACATCACGACATCATCGAGACTGGAGCTGACTTCCAGGACCTCGGGGAGGTCCTCCCCGGCGACCAGCGAGTGGTAGCGGCCGACGGTGAGCGGAGTCTCGAGACCGGCAAAGATCGTCCTGCCATCGTGCTCGATCAGAGCCTCCTTGCCGTGGACCGGCTCGCCCCGGACGATGGAGCCCCCGAAGGCCTGGACCAGCGACTGGTGGCCGAGGCAGACACCGAGAACCGGTGTTCCTTCCTCGGCAAACGATCTGATCGCCTCGACCGAGATCCCGGCATCGTCCGGCGTGCATGGCCCCGGCGAGACCACGACACGGTCATAGCCGGCGGCAAGAAGGTCGCCGACTGCGGCCGCGTCGTTGCGAACGACATCGACCTCGGCCCCGAGCTCGCCGAGGTACTGCACCAGGTTGAAGGTGAAGGAGTCGTAGTTGTCGATCACGAGTACTTTCAAAAGAGCGTCATCTCATCGATGGGCAGTGGCTCGAAGGGGGTCAGGGCCACTCCGGATTCTCACAGGCCAGATCGACCGCCTTGAACATTGCCCTGGCCTTGTTTACCGATTCTTCGTATTCGTTCGCCGGAAGGGCGTCAGCAACAGTCCCGCCACCTGCCTGCACATGGACCATGCCGTCCTTGACGACAGCGGTCCTGATGTGGATCGCAGTGTCCATATCGCCGTTCCAGGACAGGTAGCCGATGGCGCCCCCATAAGAGCCGCGCTTCACGGGCTCCATTTCATCGATTATCTGCATCGCCCTGACCTTGGGAGCACCCGAAAGGGTGCCGGCAGGCAGGGCCGACCTGAGGACGTCGAGCGATCCGAGCCCCTCCTTCAGTCGTCCCGTGACGCGGCTGACGATGTGCATCACGTGCGAGTAGTACTCGATCGTCATCATCTCCTCGACCTGGACCGAGCCATATCGGGCAACCCTGCCGATGTCATTGCGGGCGAGGTCGACGAGCATCACGTGCTCCGCCCTCTCCTTGGGATCCGAGATCAGGCGATCGGCGAGTTCCCGGTCCTCCGCCGGCCCCTCCCCCCTCGGAGCGGTGCCCGCGATCGGTCTGATCTCGACCCGATCGCCGTTGACCTTGAGCAGTGGCTCCGGCGAGGCACCGGCGATCTGGAAGTCTCCGAACTCGAGGAAGTACATGTAGGGAGAGGGATTGACCGACCTGAGGCTGCGGTAGATGGACAGGGCCTCGGCCCGGGCCTCGGCCGAGAACCGCTGCGAGGGGACGACCTGAAAGGCATCGCCAGCCCGGATGTATTCGATCGTGCGACCGACGATCCCCTCGAACTCCTGGCGTGACAGGTTCGACTCGAACCGGGCAGGCTCGACCGGACCGGGGTCCGCTCCGGGAGGAACGGGGCCCCTCAGTCGCTCTCTGAGGGAGGCGATCTTGGCCACCGCCTCGTCCCATGCAGCATCGGCTCCTTCCTCACCGACGAAGGCACAGGCGAGGAGGGTCATCTCGTTATGGACGTGGTCGAAGACGACGAGCTCATCGGTGACCATGAGGGCGAGGTCCGGCAGGCCGAGAGGATCGGGGTTCGGCTCTCCGAGCGGCTCGACCGAACGAACGAGGTCATAACCGAACAGACCGACCACTCCGCCTGCGAACGGCGGGAGCGATTCGATCTCGGCAACCCTGAACCGTTCGAGATACTCGGCAACCGCCGCATAGGGGTCGGGAGCAGAAATCTCTTCGATCGGGTCGGCCGACTCGTCTCCGCCTGCGAAGTCCCCCGGGTACTCCCTGAGCAGACCGTCGCCCCACCGCAGAATGGCCCTGGGGCTGAGCCCGACGAACGAGTATCGACCTACGTTGCCACGCTCGACCGATTCGAGCAGGAAGCAGGGGCCGTCACCCCGCAACTTGAGCAGGGCCGAGACCGGGGTTTCGCAGTCCTCGGTGATCGTGAGGCTGACCGGAATGACGTTCGCGTCTGTGGCGAGGCTCCGGGCCCGATCACGGCTCGGGACCACTCTCTCGCCGAGCTCAGGAACTGCGGCCATTGAGAACCTCCATCGCCCGGTCGAGACCGATCCCTCTGGTCTGGACGAGGACCGCGAGGTGGTACAGGAGGTCTGCGGCCTCTTCGGCGACCCTCTCGTCGGTCTCTGAGTCGACCGCCTGCACGACTTCGGCGGCCTCCTCGATCACCTTGTCACCGGCAAGGGAGGAATCAGACAGAAGTGTGGATGTGTAACTGCCCGCGGGCATCTCCTCGGCTCGCGAAGCGATCGTCCTGGCGAGAGTCGCGAGGGCCTCGGCGGGAGTCGGGGTCGGTTCGCCGCCGTCCTCGAGCCTTCGGTGGAAGCAGGTGCGCTCACCGGTGTGGCAGGCAGGCCCTGATGGTCGAACCATGGCGAGGATCGCGTCGCCGTCACAGTCGAGACGGAGCTCGACCACGTCCTGTGTATTTCCCGAGGTGGCACCCTTGTGCCACAGCTCGTTGCGGGAGCGGCTGAAGAAGTGGATCTGGCCGGTGGAGATCGTCAGATCGAGCGCTTCCCGGTTCATCCAGGCCAGGGTCAGCACCTCCCCCGTGTCGGCATCCTGGGTCACGCACGGCGCCAATCCGTCGTCGTCGAACCGGACCTCGTCAGGACTCACCGTCGACCCCCTCGGCCTGTGCGGCGTTACCGGCGGGATCGACCTGCTGATCCAGGCTGAAATACCACTTGCCATCCTCCAGGACGACATTGGCGTCGCCGGCGCGACCGTCGAACGAGACCCTGGCCGTTTCGTCGACG
The DNA here is from genome assembly GCA_903939845.1 of uncultured Solirubrobacterales bacterium. Classification (GTDB taxonomy): domain Bacteria; phylum Actinomycetota; class Thermoleophilia; order Solirubrobacterales; family 70-9; genus 67-14. Next base: position 1,038 of record CAJAIJ010000011.1, on the reverse strand, counting down.
AATGCGATGTCGGCGATCGCTACCGACTCGGGTGAGCCGCCGCTCTTCAGGACCTGGGCGGTCTCCCGGCGACATCGGGCGGTCGATCCAAAGACTCCGTTCACGCTGGACGGGGAGAAGACGCGACACCAGCCGGATGGATCGTTCTTTCGAATCGCCTCGTTGAGGTCTGCAACGAGGGCTTCGATCTGGGCCCGGTCCTCGGGACGGTCGCCATCTTCGGAGCTTCCGCAGCCGAGGAGGACCGCGCCCGAAAGAGCGAGGACGAAAGTCAGAGAGGTGGCGAGCCTTCTGGACACGGGCCAATCCTAGGGCGTGCCGGGCCGCTACTCGATACCGAGCCGGTCGAGCATGTCTTCGTCCCGCCTCCATTTGCCCCGATGGCGAACGGTCAGATCGAGGTGGATCCTCTCGCCCAGCTCCTGCTCGATCAGCTTTCTGGCACCGGTCCCGATCTCGCCTATCCGCTTGCCTGCCTTGCCGATGAGGATCCCCTTCTGCGAACGGGACTCGACGAGAATCTCGGCCGATACACAGAGCAGACCGTCTTCACGCCGATGGATCGACTCGACCCTCACCTCGGCCGAATGGGGAACTTCGTCCCGGGTCCGCATCAAGACCTGAGACCGGATCAGCTCGGCCAGGAGCAGTTCGGTCGACTGATCGGAGACCTCGTCGGAGGGGTAGAGCAGAGGGCCCTCCGGCATCATCGAGGCAAGGTGTTCGCGGAGCTCGGGGACGCCCTCGCCCGTGAGGGCACTGATGGGAAAGATGTCCTCCACCCCTTTCAGATCAGCGGCCTGCTCGAGGACCGGCACGATCGCCCTGCCCACGGCATCGGCCTTGTTAACCGCACAGACGACGGGAGTACCTCCGGCGGCTGCCAGCAATGCCGAAGCAATGAAACGGTCCCCGGGACCGACGCCCTCCTCGGCGTTGATTACCAGGAGGGCGACGTCTGCCTCGGCCAGCTCCATCTCGACACGACGCTGCATCCGGGAGGTAAGGCTGTCCCGGGGGCGCTGGACACCTGGCAGG
>CAJAIJ010000010.1 GCA_903939845.1 uncultured Solirubrobacterales bacterium | reverse complement strand
CCTGGCCGTCTCGTCCCATTCGCCGGTGAGGTCGAACCTGATGCCGTCCAGCGAGCAGTTGTTCTCCTCGGGGATCAGCGGTGCGCCGCCGGCGACGACCACGACCTGGGCCTTGACCGGGAGCTGGAAGCTCGCCGAGCCACCGCCCGGGGTGAGGGTGCCGACGCCGGGGCCGGTCGCGGTGATCGCGATCGTGACCTCGAGGGCGAGACCGTTGAAGTTTTGCTCGATTACGAGCGGGTCGAACTCGACCCCTTCCAGCGGTACCTCGAGGGCACCGTTCTCGTAGAGGTCACCGGTGAGCCTGAGCTGGCCGCCCTCGAAGGGTGCGCCGTCATCGGCGAGGCCCGGGAGGACCAGGCTGCCGCCCGAGAGGGTGGCCTTGACCGGCTTGCTGTCGCCTTCGGGAGCGGGAGGCTGCACGGTCCACCTTGCCTCGGCCGGGGTCAGATCGATCAGGCCGCTCTCCTCGTTGATTGCCCTCACCCTGAGGGTGTGAGAGCCCTCGGAGAGCCCCGTGACGGTGAGCGGGGAATCACAGGCCACGAACTGGTCTCCGTCGAGCGAGCACTCGAACACGGCGGTCGGGTCATCACTCGTGAACGCGATGGTCGCACTGGTCGAAGTCGAGTTGGCCGGAGCCGAGGTGATCGTCGTGTTCGGCTCGTACTCGACCCTCTCGGACCGCTCGAAGACGTTATTGGCCTCGTTCTCATCACCGGCGGTTTCGACGAAGTAGTCGATGTCGACGCCCGGAGCATTGGACTTGCTGGCGAGCAGGCCGATCGCGAGGGGCGGCAGCGATGCATCGGCCTGAACCGGTCCGGGGCTGTCGCAGGTGATGGTCCTCGTCCTGAGCAGACAGTCCCAGCCGTTGCCCGGGGCGACCGAGTCGTCCCACTGGAGGCCGGGCGGCAGAGGCACGGTGACCGTCACCGGGGCCGTGGTCGAAGAGGTGCCGACATTCCGGACCGTGACCGTCCTGGTTCCGGTCACTCCGGCGGTGAGGACGTCGGTCGCACCGGTTGCCAAGATGTCCATGTCGACCCCGGCAAGTGACGAGATCGCGACGGCAGTGTCGTTCGAACGGTTGAGGTCGCCCACCGTGGTCGCGGTGGCGAGAGTTCCGGTCTCGGTCGCATCGGATTCGAGCACCCTGACCGTCGTGGTCAGCTCGACCGAGTCGCCAGGCTCGAGCTGGTAGGGGTTCTCACACTCGAAGGAGGCCGGCGTCCCGCCCACGGCCGGTCGCGAGGTGCAGTCCCAGCCGTCGCTGCTGGCCGATCCGACCGGGGCCAGGTTCGAGTCGAGGTCGACCCTCATCGAGAGCGAAGGCGAGCCTGCAGTCGAGTCGGCGCCGACGTTGGTGACCCGGTAGTTGACCGGAACCACATCCCCGACCCTCATGGTTTCGGGCTGGTCTACGGAGACCTCGGCGTCGGCCGACACCACGATCGTCATTGGATCGGTGTCGGTGTCGTTGTCCGGGTAGGGATCGCCGACGTGGGTCAACTCGGCGATCGAATCACGTGTCCCGAAGGCCTCGCTCGGGATGTCGAAGGCGACCGTCACCGGCGGTGTGGTCGCTCCGGCCGGGAGCGAAGCCGCCCGGGTGCAGGAGATGTCCCGACCAGTGACCGTGCAGGCCCAGCCCGAACCCGACGCCGTCAGGCCGGTGGACGAAAAGGCTCCGTTGAGCTGGTCGTCGATCCGGATCGTGCCAGAGGAAGGTGCGTTGCCTTCGTTCTCGATCGTGATCTGGAAGCTGCTCCTCTTGCCGGCCTTCACATTGGCCGGGTTGTGGCTCTTCGTGATTGCCAGGTCCACGACCTCGAGGGTCTGGTCGATCGAATCGGTGTTGTTCTCGAGCCGCTCGAGCGGCTCGCCGACCGTGGTGACGGAAGCCTCGGTCGTCCACTCCTCGGCAGCCTGCGACCTCACATTGGTCCGTAGCTTCAGGAGGGGGGCCTGGCCACCCGCCGCAATCGACGATGTACGGGTGCAGGTGATCTGGGTTCCGAGGCCGGGTGAGCTGCAGAGCCACCCTGCGACGGTCGAGCCCGAGACCCGGTAGGAAGTGTTCGCTGCGAGGCCGACCTGGACGACCGTCGGCTCGACCGTGGCGGCCGTCCCGATGTTGTCGACGTCGATCTCGACTTCACCGATTCCGCCGGCCCGGGGCGCGATGGTCTGGGTGATGCCTGCCTCGAGATCGATCCGGTTGACGACGGTCGGATCCTCTGAGCGGTTGTTCGGGCTGAGCTCGGCGTTCGTATCCCTCGAGGTCGAGACCTCGGCCACGTTCATCGATGCGCTCTCCGCAGCATCGGTCACGGCGACCGGGATGTCGATCGTCGCGGTCGAGTTCGGGGCCATTGCCGACTCGGTCGGTGATGGAGCCTCGAGCGTGCAGATCACATAGCCCTCGTCGTCGATGCAGTCCCATCCGGTCCTGCTCGTCTCGATCTCGTCGACCAGCGGGACCATGCCCTCGGGAATCTCGTCGGTCACAGTGACCGGCTCGCCGGGATCGGTCCCGAAGGCACCGACGTTGGTGACGGTCAGCGAGTAGACATCCTCGGTCCCGACCCGGAAGACACCCGGGTGAACCGACTCTATGGCGAGGTCCACGGCGACGGCGGTCGTCTCGATGGTCGAAGAGTTGTTGCCGGTGATGGCGGCGTCGTCAGGGTTGGAGCGATCGTCACGGGGTGTGTCCACGAAGCCTGTGTTCTCGACAACACCGAGCTCGGCAGCCCTGTCGAGGACGTCCACCCGGATGTCGACCGGAGCGGCCTGAATGCCGGCACCGAGTTCAGCCGAGAGATCACATTCGACGAAATCAGTCGCCGTGTTGCTGGCGGAGCAGTCCCAACCGCCGCCCGAGGCGGACTTGAGCTCGAGTCCCTCCGGCAGCTCATCGGTCACGGTGACCGTGCCGACCGTCGCGGCATCACCGACATTGGTCACGTTGAGCCTGTAGCGGCCTTCGACACCGACGTTGAAGGCACGAATCGCGATCTTCTCGATAGCAACGTTGAGCCTCCGGACCCTGACCTCGGCCGAATCCGAATCGTTGCCGGAGAACGCGTCGCTCGCGTTGGCGACAGTGGCCTCGATCGTCACACCGGGGAAGGCCGCCTGGGCGACCGCGAAGGTCAGCTGGATCGAGGGTGCCGTCGTTCCATCGGCGATACCGGCAGAACGTGAACACTCGAAATCACTCGCGCCCGCCACGGTTGCGGAACAGTCCCAGCCAGTGCCGGCTGCCGAGCTCATCGTGATCCCGGCCGGAAGTTCCCCGGAGACCGTGGTCGGGCCCGCGATCGGGACGACGGACTCGTTGGTTACCGAGACGGTTGCGTTGGCCGGATCTCCCACCTTGTAGTCGCCGGAAACCGAGACATCGGTCGCCAGATCGGAGAGAACGGCGACGTCGGCGGTATCTGAATCCGAATCCGAGCCGTTGAAGGCACCGATGTCGCCCTGTGTCACCACCGAGGCCGAGACGGTCTTCGACCCGGCGGGCGTGGTCCTGTCGATCCGGGCCACCACGGTCAGCAGCGGTGCGCTCGTCCCGCCTTGAATCTCAGCGGATCGACCACAGACGACTTCCCGATTGGTGTTGGGTGTCGCACAGCTCCAACCGGTGCCTCCGGACCCCAGGGCCCGGTAAGAAAAGCCTTCCGGAAGCGACACGGTGACTGTCGAGCCACCGACCGTTGTCGCGTCCCCGATGTTCTCGACTTCCACCTCGTAGGGAGTCCACCCGTTGGCCACCAGAGACTCGGTCCTGGTCAGGGTGAGGTCGAGATCGGTCTTGCCGACCGGAGCCTGGAAGGTGAAGCGATCGTTGGTGATGTCGGGGTCACCGGTCATCACCGCCGACATCGGGATCGGGGCCGGAGCCGGAGCGTCGGTCGCAACGTCGACCGCGAGCTCGAAGGCATCGGTCACACCGGGGCCCAGCTGAGCTGCCGGTAGCGAACAATCGATGCTCGAGGCGTCCGAGGTGCAGGTCCAGTTGTTATTCGGCTTCTGGAGGTTGGTCAGCGAGACCCCGGTCGGGAGGCTGGCCTGGAGCCTGATCGGGAGCGAGCTGCTGTCGGTCGCGGCCGAGTTCTTGACGTCGAGCTCGACAGTGCCGGAGGACCCTCCCCGGAGCTTCTGCCCGGCGACGCTCGAGGCCTTGGCCGTGAGCTGGATGTCGGTCGCCGGGACCAGGTTGAGTTCACGGCTATTGATGTCGGTGTCGCCGTCGACGTCCTTGACCTCGACCCTGACGGTAACCGTCTGGGAGGTTCCGGCCGGAATGATCGGGCCGGTGTAGTTGGCGATCGGGTTGGTCGTCCAGGGACCGAAACCGCTTCCGAAGTCGAACCGGTACCTCTCGTTTGCGTTGCCGCCGGCAGTGAACCTCGAGTTCGAGGCGTTCACCGTGATGTCCTGCCCGGAGACCAGGGTTGGCTTCTCGAGCGGATCCCAGACCGGACCCGAAGTTTCGGGAGAGAAGAAGATCGACTTCACGGCCTTCTGCACGATCGCGTTCGATCCAGTCCTGACACCGGGGATCTCGATGAACTCGAAATCGAGCGAGGCCGAGCTCACCCCGGCCGCGGTCGGAAGACCGATCGTGTCGTTCAGCGTGCCGGTCGCAAGACCACAGTCGGTAGCTGCCGGAGCCCTGAGGGTCTCGTCCTGACCCCTCCAGGAGCCGGCGTTCCTCGAGACGAAGTTGTAGCCGATGCCACCGAGCCTCGGCTCGAGCGGCCACTGGCCGGCTTCGTCTGAATAGGGGCCTGCGGGCAGGATGCCGCCGGCGAACCCGCTGCCGTCCGAGACGAAGTCGGCAACATAGACGCCGCTCCTGTCGCCAGGCCCGGCCGATGTGACCGACGGGAAGGTTCCGTAGTGGGTCGTGGTGTTGAGAACCACGGGGTTGCCATCGCTTCCGATGTAGCAGTTGCCGCCGAGCGAAATGCCGAGCGGGTTGCCTTCTGCCTTCAGCTTGAGCGGAACCCGGAAGTCGACCCGGCCGGTAAGGGGGTCGATCTTGCCAGTCGCGTCACCTGCGGGCTGAATCCTGATGATGACCGCGATTCCGTCGAGGTTGATCGGAATCGGGGCGAAGTTGACGTTGCCCCTGGGGACGTTGATCGTTCCGTAACCGTTGGCGTCACGGGTGATCGTGCCTTCGAAGGTCGGCTTTGCGAGTGGCGGGTCGAAGGCCGCGAAGTCCAGAGAGAGCTGGAGCACGGTGCCGCTGCCACCGACCAGCTGGAGGAATCCACCGGTGACCTGTCCCTTGAAGTTGGGCGGCGAGGGGTTATCGATCTTGGCCGCCTGGGCAGCAGACGACATCGCGAAGAAGGCAAGCAGGGCGACTAAGGCGATCGACGCCCACCTCCTGAAGGTTCTTGTCCCTGTCTTCTCGGCTCCCATGGTCTCCCCTGTCTCCCCCGTGGTTACTGCGTTTTCCCTGGCTTGTGTCTCATTCATGGCGATCGTCACCTGCTCACTTCATCAAGGTCACGTGACCGACCCGGGCCACGACCTTCTTGCCGGCCGAGATGTATTCGGCAGTGATCTGGAAGCTGGCCCTGCCCTTCTTGCCGGCCTTGGTGGCGAGCGGGACGGAGACCGACTTGGACCTGCCGGCTGCGATCACTCCGATCGTCTTGCACCGGTTTGCCGGACCCTTGACCAGGGCGGTCGGGCTCTTGATGCAGACCTTGACCTGCTCGGCCGCTTCCTCGCCGGTGTTCCTGAGCTGAGTGCCGAGGTTGATCGTCTTGCCGGAGTTCACCGACCTCGGAGCAGAGATCTTCGGGGTGGCGAGCCTTGCCGGGGCCGCGTCGGGCAGATCCTCGAGCGTGAAGTCGAGGGTCAGACCGATGTCGTTTCTGGGCAGACCGACCAGTCCGTTCAGGGTCTCGCCGAGAGGAGCGCAGGGCTCGAGCGGTGCGGCCGGGAAGCTGACCGCATCAGAGCCGAGGCTCACGGTCCTGGCCGTCTCGTCCCATTCGCCGGTG
>CAJAIJ010000009.1 GCA_903939845.1 uncultured Solirubrobacterales bacterium | reverse complement strand
GGTTACGGGCTGCGGCGATGCGCACATCGCGAATTTCGGACTCTTCGCCGCACCCGATCGCCGGATCATCTTCGACATGAACGACTTCGATGAGGCCGGCCCCTGTCCGTGGGAGTGGGACGTGAAGAGGATGGCCTGCAGTATCGAGCTTGCTGCCCGGGACCGTGGCTTTTCGTCCGAGCAGACCGGGGCGGCCGTCCTGTCTGCGTTGCGCTCATACCGGGAGGCGATGTCCGCTCTGGCAAACATGTCTGCGATCGATCGCTTCTACAGCCGGGTCGAGATGGAGTCCCTCATCGCCGGAGCCCGCACCAAGCGGGGACGCAAGGCACTCGAGAAGGGGATCAAGAAGGCCAGCAAGAAGACCTCAGAGAGGGTTCTGGAGAAGATCACGGTCGAGACCGAGTCGGGCCAGCGGAAGATCATCGCCCAGCCACCGATCCTCCAGCCGATCGAAGGTCTCGACGAGATGGTCGAACGGGGGTTTCGGCGCTACCTCGGGACCGTTCAGGCAGACCGAGCCCTGTTGCTGTCCCAGTTCCGGCTCGTCGACTACGCGCTCAGGGTAGTTGGCGTCGGCAGCGTCGGTACACGGTGCTTCATCCTGCTCCTGCTGAGTCCCAAAGGCGCACCGCTCTTCCTCCAGCTCAAGGAGGCCGGACCATCGGTCCTCGAGACCTATGGCGGGATCGCGCCACGGCCTCTGGTCGGCTTGGGGGACCGCGATTCCGCTATGGCCGGATACCGGGTGGTCTCCAGCCAGCAGGTGTTGCAGGCCGCGTCCGACCCGTTCCTCGGCTGGGTTCGAGGTGATGCCGGGGTCGACTACTACGTCCGACAGTTCCGCGACATGAAGGGTTCGGCCGATTTTTCCACCATGGAGGCTGGCCAGCTCGAGAATTACGGGGCGCTCTGCGGTGGGCTGCTCGCTCGCGGCCACAGCCAGAGTCCGGGCGCAATCGGCATCGCGGCCTACCTCGGGAAGTCGGATCGATTCGACCGGGCGGTGGCAAAGTGGAGCCGGGCCTATGCCGACCAGACCGAGAAGGATTTCGAGGCCTTCGAGGAGGCGGCGGAAAGAGGACGCTTCCCGGTCGAGCGGGGCGTCTGACCCGAGCCGGAGCTAGCGGCCTTCGAAGGTGGTGTTCCCCGGGCCTTCGCGAAGGAAGGTCTCGACTGCACGCTGGAGGTCTTCCGATTCGAAGAGATCGGCCGCCTCCTCCCGGGTGATCCGGTCGGCCGCCTCCATACCTTCGTCGGCCCAGGCTCGAACGATTCGTTTGGTCATCGCGTGGGCCAGAGTCGGACCCTTCGCCAGCCGTTCTGCAAGCTTCCGGGACCGTTCTTCGAGCTCTTCGTCCCGGTAGACGGCATTGACGACGTTCCATCTCTCCAGGGTGGCCGCGTCGAAAAGATCGCCGGTCATGACCAACTGCCGGGCCCTGCCGGACCCGGCCCGTTCGGCCAGTCTCTGTGGCCCGCCCATGGAAGGAGTGAGCCCCACGACTACTTCGACCAGACCGAACCTGGCCGACTCCGAGGCCAGGATGAAGTCGCAGCCGAGGGCGAGTTCGAAGGCGGCGGTCAAGGTCAGGCCGTGCGAGGAGAACACCGCCGGACAGGGGAGGGATTCGATCGGATCGATGATCCCGTCCATCAATCTGGTCCAGAGTTCCCTGCCCCCGGCGGCCGAGAGGCCGTGGAACTCGGACACGTTCACGCCTCCCGAGACGACCTCACCACGGGCCCGGATCAGGACGGCCCTGGGCGGATCGGCGGCCAGTCCTGCGACGGCCTCTTCGAGAGAGGTGATCATCGCGGCATCGAAGAGGTTGAGAGGTGGGTTATCCAGAACCACCTCGGCCAGTCCGCCCTCCCGTTCGACAGCCACCGGACTCATCGGATCCCACTCCTGATCATCATGGGCATCGACGTTACATCCGGGGTCGGCGTCCCGAATGCCGTGACATCGGCGACATTGCGTATTTGGACAATGTGTTCACAAACGCCCCGCTTCCGTGTATATTCGCCAGCGAGGTAGGGATCGTCAACTAGAAGTGAGGAGAGAGATGAGTCTCAAAGTCAAGATTGGGTCTGCCGTTGCGGCCCTCGCCCTCGTAGGTGCCGTCGGTGTAGCTCCGGCGAATGCCTCGACCGGTGCGACCGTTCAGACCACCGTCAACGCCGCCAAGGCCTGCATTCAGGGTTCCGGCACGATCAAGAGCAAGGCCACCTGCGTGGTCAACACGGTCAAGACGGCCGTCTCGTCGATCGCTACCAAGATCCCGAGTCTCGGCAACATTTTCAACACGATCAAGAACGCGGTCAGCGGCATCAAGCTGCCCTCGATCGGGGGATTCAACCTCTCGAACCTGATCGGTGGACTCAACTTGGGATCGCTCAGGCTCTGAGCCAACGCCTTCTCATCGCTTCATGAAAACGCCGGGGCCTTGTGCCCCGGCGTTTTTCGTTCCGGGTAGACGCGGCTCTATCCTCGTTCCGTGATCTCACGCTCTATCGATCGGGTTCGTCGGCGAATGGCGGCTCCGGACTTCCGAGACCAGCACACGGCCGAAGGGGTGAGGCGCCGGCTCGAAGGCGAGCCGCCCGGTAGTTACCTCCGCGATTTCGTCTACGGGGCGATCGACGGGACCGTGACGACCTTCGCCGTGGTGGCAGGAGCGGCGGGCGCCGGTCTCGGGCCGGCCATCGTGATCATCCTCGGCGTTTCCAATCTGGTCGCCGATGGATTCAGCATGGCCGTGAGCAACTACCTGGGAACCCGGGCCGAAGAAGACAGGCGGGACCAGGCCGAGGCCGAGGAGCGCCGCCACATACGGATCCTGCCCGAGGGCGAGAGGGAAGAGGTCCGGCAGCTCTTCGCCGCCAAGGGCTTCGAGGGCGAGGATCTGGAGCGGGTGGTCGAGGTGATCACGGCAGACGAGGACAGGTGGGTCGAGACGATGATGCGAGAGGAACTCGGGTTCTCCGACGGATCGATCTCGGCCGCACGGGCCGGGCTGGCGACGTTCATCGCCTTCGTCCTGGTCGGGACACTTCCCCTTCTTGCCTTTCTGATCAACCTTGCGTTTCCCGAGGCGATTGGCCGGCCGTTCCTGGTCAGCGCCGTGTTGACCGGGGCGGCCTTCCTGCTGGTCGGGGTACTCAAGGCGGTGATCGTCGGCCAGCGTTGGTTCAGGGGAGGTCTGGAGACGTTTGCACTGGGAGGCGCGGCTGCCGCGTTCGCCTGGGTGATCGGGAGGCTTCTGGAAGGGCTTGCCTAGCGGCGATCTGGCGCAGGCCCGGGAGTCTTGCCGGAGAGCGCCTTGGTGACCAGGTACCGCAACCTCTCCCTCTGCTCGGGGCCGAAGTAGGCCGTCTCTTTTTCCGGCACCACCAGGGAGAGGAACTCCTTGCGTTCTGCCGGGGTCAGGTTTTCGTAGAGACGTCTCGAGTGATGGGCCAGCCAGCGAGCTCTGACCATGACCGTCGCCCAGTCGACCCTCCTCGCGAAGTCCCATGAACGGGCCGCGAGACCGGCCGCCATCCCGGCCCTGCGTGCTTTCGAGTTGGTCGACCTGGCCACGGCTCCGGGTCCTCCTAGACGACTTTCTCTATTCGGTAGGACCGGGTACCCCCGGGTGTCTCGACTGCCAGATCCTCCCCGACCTTCCCGCCCATCAGGGCCATTCCGATCGGTGACTCGGCCGAGAGCATGCCCCTGGACATGTCGGCCTCGGTAGATCCGACCAGAGTCCACCTGTGTCGTTTGCCCGACGGGTCGACTACCTCCGCGGTGCGACCGAATGAGAAGACGCCGGACTCGCCGGGATCTGCCTCGACTACGACCGCGTTGTTCAGGCGATCCCGAAGGCGTCTGATCCTGGTCTCGAGGTGGGCCTGATCGTCCTTGGCGATGTGGTACTCGGCGTTCTCCTTGAGGTCACCCAGCGCCCGGGCGGACTTGAGGCGTTCGGCCATCGCCTCTCGACCCGGCCCCTCCAGTTCGGAGACTTCGTTCTTCAGGGCCTCCAGCCCTTCCGCCGTGATCGGTTCACTGCCTGCGCCCGTCTTCTCCGGTTCCTTTTCCATGATTCGAAGCCTAGGGGTTTTGCCCCGACCGACCGTCAGTCCGGTCTTGACAACCGTTTCGGCTCCCCCCTGCGTATGGATGACGAGGAAGCATCCCGCTTCCGTTCAAGAACAGATGTTCACCGAAGTAGCGACGAAAGGAAATATGTCCAAGAAACTCCTGGCAATGCTTCTGCTGATCCCGGCAATGACCCTCGGGGTAGCAGCTTGCAGCAGCGACGATTCCAGCTCCGATACCTCAGGCACGACCGATACGGCCACCGAGGTGCCGGCCGATCAGAACATCGTTCAGGTCGCATCCGAGAGCTCGGACCTCACGACCCTGGTCGATGCGCTCGTCGCGGCAGACCTGGTTTCGACCCTGGAGGGCACTGGCCCGTTCACGGTCTTCGCGCCGACCAATGAGGCCTTCGCTGCTCTGCCCGCAGGCGAGCTCGATCGTCTCCTCCAGCCGGCCAACAAGGAAGAGCTGGCAACGATCCTGAAGAACCACGTCGTCTCGGGTGAGGTCAGGTCGAGCGACCTGTCGGACGGACAGAAGGTCGAGACTCTGGCCGGCGAGACCGTCACGGTCTCGATCAACGGCGACACCGTGAAGATCGGTGACGCGACGGTCTCCCAGGCCGACGTCGCTGCGTCGAACGGGGTCGTTCACATCGTCGACACCGTCATCCTGCCGGCAGGCTAGGCAGGAACGGAAGCGGGCGGCATGACGGGGACGGCGCAGATGACTTCGGTCTTTGCGCCGTCCCCTGTCGTCGCCGGTACCGAGGGTGTGATTGTCTTTGCTCCTGCGTTGACCACCGACAGGCTCGAGACCGACGACGAACGACTCGCCGCCGCAATCTCCGGGGGAGATGAGGCCGCTCTCGAAGAGGCTTACGGCAGGTGGTCCGGTCCCGTTTTCGCCTTTCTCTCGAGACGCATGGCCGACAGGTCGACTGCCGAGGACGTGCTGCAGCAGGTCTTCATCGAGGTCTGGCAGAAGGCCGACAGGTTCGACGCAGGGCGAGGCACGCTGCAGTCGTGGATCTTCGCTATTGCCAACAGCCGGTCACTGGACGTGCTTCGCAAACGGGTTCCCAGTCCCGTCGATCCCGTCGACGACGGTTTCAGTGATTCGGTCGACGGCGAAGGCATCGACGAGATGGAGGAATTCATGGCCTCCTGGAACTTCGCCCGTCTGGTCGATGGGCTGCCCGAGGAGGAGGCCGAACTCCTTCGCATGAGATTCAACGACGATTTGAGCCAGACGGAGATATCCCGTCGGACGGGGGTCCCGCTCGGGACCGTCAAGTCCCGGATGGTTTCCGGGCTGACAAAGCTGAGAACAGAAATGGAGGCTTCGCGATGACCGAACGACGAGATGACGACTCGAGCGCCTTCGAAGAGGCACTCGATCTGGTGGATGGAAACCAGGCCGGGGAGTCGAGAGATGCGGAGGCGAAGCATCTGGAGCCTGCCATAGCGATGCTCAGGAGCATCCCCCGCGAGGCCTGGAAGGCACCGTTGCCGCCGCGTCTGGACCTGGAGGCCGTCACAGGCCGCAAGCAGGCTGAAGCGCCCCGCGTCCTCCGGGAGTCCTCGAGACGCCGCCGCGCAGGGTTCTTCGGCTCCTGGCCACGCCTGGTGGCTGGCGGGATGGCCGTGGCGGCCATGGTCGGGGTCGGTGTCGTGCTCGGTCTGGTGCTGGGTGGGGGTTCCTCGACGGAGTTCACGCCCTCGGAGCGTCTCGTGCTATCCGGAATCGGAGAGGAGGTCCCATCCGGAGCCTCCGGAGAGGTGCTGATTGCCGATCGCGGGTCCGAGCCACTCGAGCTCGACGTGAGTGGCCTGAAGCCGAACGAGGGCAAGGAGTTCTACGAGTTCTGGCTGCTCGGCAAGAAGGGCGAGCTGGTCTCGCTCGGATCATTCAGGGTTGATCAGGAGGGTTCTTCCCGAGTGAGGCTGCCGCTACCGGTGAACCCGGCCGACTACGGCTATTTCGATGTATCGATCGAAAAGGAAGACGGAAGCCCGGAACATTCAGGGAAGTCGGTTCTCAGGGGACTTACGAAGGTCTGACCCATCCGGCCGGAATCGCTCCCGCCGGAACCTCACCGGGGTAATCCGGGAAGTAGCGGAAAGCGACCTCCCGGGCGATTGTCCCGTCGAACACCGGGTCGAGATCGCGGATCGTCGAGAGGACACGGACCGTCGAGCCGATCTGGAAGTCGGCCGCGGTCGGCGACTCACCACCGATCAGGCCTCGTTCGGCGAAGCCTTCGATCTCTCCGACCATGCCGGGTAGCGCTTCGAGGTCACCGGCGACCCTCTCCGCCGATATCCCGGAGTGCTTCCAGGTCGCACGCAGGAACTTGATTGCGAAATCCGTACCGGCCGGGTCGAGCGGACCGCCGCCGCCGAAGGTTCCCATCGCCTCGGGTCTGAAATAGAGCGCGAACCAGGGCAGCCGTCGGCCGAGGTCCTGGAACTCGCCGTCAGCCCAGAGCTCTGCTGCGCGGACGGCATCTGCGATCGGCTCCGGGTAGAGGGCCGGATCGGGCACGATCTCATCGAGTCGCTTCAGGATCGCGGTCGAACCGTGAACGGGCTCGCCGCCGATGATCGCCCCCGGCACGGTTCGGCAGCCCTCGCCGTAGATGGCTTCGATCTGGTCGCCCTGGCCGCCCATCTCGAGCACCACTTCCTCGAACTCCAGCCCCTTATGGGCCAGCGCCGCCTTGGCCGTAAGGCAGGGGTGCGACGGTGGGAGCAGGTGAAGCGTGATCTCGGGTGCGGCAGGGGAGGATTCCATTAGGCAACCCTAGACGGGGGAGCGGTGCGATGGCCGCCGTCTGCCGGTAGGTTGGTCACATGATCAGTCCGGGCATAAGGCAGTTCCTCAATGTCGGCTTCGGCATGACCCGGGTCCTGTTCGGGGTCGTCGCCAGCTCCGTGCCGGAAAGGATCGGCAGCACCTGGATCGGTGAAGATGCCAGCCGCGAGTCCTCCAAGGTCGTTTTCAGGGCCCTCGGCCTTCGCGACATCGCCCTCGGCGCCGGCATGGTCGAGGCTTCGGTCCGCGACGAGGCGGCGCCGTGGCTCGCCGTCGCCATGCTTTCGGACCTCGGCGACTTCACAGCTACGATCATTGCCAGGAACAAGATCGATCCGCGGGCCGTGGCCATCACCGCATTCCTGACCGGTTCGGCAACCGTGACTGCGGCCGGGCTGCTCGCCCTGAACCTGGCTTCCGATTGAGCGCCACCGCTCCCGGCAGTGCCTGGATGGCCTGAACGCCTCGTCCGTCCGGGGTTTATAGGATCACCCGGCTTCCCAATCCAACACCCAGAAGGAAGGGTCATAAGAGATGTCAGCTTCTCCCGGTTCCGTAGCCGCACCCCGCTCGCCAGTCCTGGCCGATCTGATCGCGCCAAGCCGGATCGACTCTGTCCGCGACTTCCTGCTCAACGCCGCGATGGTTCTCGGCGGGGCCGCCTTCGTCGCCCTTCTTTCACAGATAACCCTCCCCACGGTTCCGGTCCCGGTCACCGCGCAGACTCTTGGCGTGATCGTCGTCGGCTCGGCCCTGGGTGCCTCCCGAGGCTCGATCTCGATGATCGTCTACGTCCTGCTCGGGTTCTTCCTCCCGATCTATGCCGACGGGGCCTCCGGGACCGTGGCAGAGATCGGCTCTGTGGCCGGTGCCACCGGGGGCTACCTGGTCGGATTCATCTTCGCTGCGGGCGTGGTCGGGTGGCTCTCCGAGAGGGGGGACGACCGGCGAGTCGTGACTGCCCTCGGGGCCTACGTCGTCGGGCTGCTGATCATCTTCGCCTTCGGTCTGGTCGGACTGAAGCTTGCGGCTCCCAGTCTGGTCGAAGCCGGCTTCATGGTGAATGCCTCCTGGTCGACCGTGATCGAGGACGGCTTCACATTCTTCATCGGTTGGGAAGTCCTCAAGGCCGTAGTGGCCGCACTGCTCCTGCCGGCCGCGTGGAAGATCGCGGATTCACGCAGGGACCGAAGCAACTGACACTCTTCTTACAACTCAACGACGAAAGGCTCTGAACCATGCCGATAGCAGCGTTCGAACTGGGAGACGCACTCCTCACCACCCTCGCGATCTTCTTCTTCGTGGTCTGGATCTGGATCCTGATCACGATCCTGATGGATCTCTTCCGTGACCATGAGATGTCCGGCTGGGGCAAGGCGGCCTGGGTCTTCTTCCTGATCTTCTTCCCGTTCATCACGGCACTGGTCTACCTGATCGTCCGTGGATCGGGCATGAGGCAGCGGGCCGTCGCAGAGCAGGTCGAAGCCAAGAAGCAGTTCGACCAATACGTCCAGCAGACGGCTGCATCGGCCAGCCCGGTGGACGAGTTGAAGAAGCTCGATGAGATGAAGAAGTCCGGATCGATCTCGGACGAGGATTACGAGAAGCTCAAGGCGAAGATCGTTAGCTGAGCGACTCGACGCAAAGAGGGCCGGAGGGCTCTCTTCCCCCGGAAGGTAGAGCCACCTTCCGGTGCAGGCGATTTCCCAACGGCCCGGACCTGATGTCCGGGCCGTTTTCACATGGGTAGCGTGAATTCAGGCTCCGGTCCGACCGGCGCCATCCTCGATGCAACGCTTCGAAAACCCAGACGCCGCCCGCATGGGCAACCCCTCGACCTTCGTCGTGGCCCTCGTCGTGGCCGCTTCGGTAGTCGGTCTTTCGCTCGTCTCGACAGGAGGAAGGGCTTCCGCCGTCACGGCCGATCAGGCACGACAGCAGTTGGGTCAGATCTCGGGCTCCATCGACGAACTGAGGGCAGGGGTGGCGGCCGACAACCGCAGGATCGATGGCCTGATCGGGACGCTTTCGGCGCTCCGCAGCGAGGCCGCAGCACTCGATTCCGAACTGGCCGACAAGCAGGCCAAGCTCGATGAACTCGAGGCCGAGCTCAAGAGAGAGAAAAGACAGCTCGTAGAGGCCAGGAAGCGGCTGGACCGGGCGCTCGAGGCCCTTCGCAAGCAGCTCGTGTCTCTCTACATGACCGGACCTCCGACGGTTTCCGGGATCGTCTTCGGTTCCGAGAACTTCTCCGCAATCGCGACCAACTCGGCCTACGCGGAGAGCATCCAGGACCGCGACGAGATCGTGATCCAGCGGGTGCGTTCGCTCAGGGACGAGATCCGACGGACGGTCGAACGGATGAAGGTGCGACAGCTCAGGCTTACCGAGCTGCGGGACGAGATCGCCGTCGAGGCAAAGAAGGCACGAGCCGCCAGGGACGAGGTCGAGGCCCAGAGGGCTGAGTTCATCTCGGCCCGGGAGGGTCGCGAGGCCCGGATCCGTGCTCTCGAGGAGCGTGCCGGGAGTCTCGAAGACAGCCTGCCCGACCTCACCTCGGACCCGGCGAGCAGTTCGGCACCGAGGGCGCCTGCGCCGGTGCCCGGACAGAGGGCGGTCCTCGGGTCGGACGGTCTCGCCGCGGCTCCGGCGGGGGCCCCGGACGCAGTCAAGAGGGTCATCTCCGCGGCCAACGCGATCGCCCACCTCCCTTATGTGTGGGGCGGCGGCCACGGTTCGTTCGATTCCTCCGGCTACGACTGCTCGGGAGCAGTCAGCTACGCGCTGAATGGCGGGGGCCTGTTGAGCAGTCCCCTCGACTCGACCGGGCTGACGACCTGGGGAGAGCCGGGGGTCGGCAACTGGATAACGGTCTACGGGAACTCCGGGCACGTCTACATGACGGTCGCCGGGTTGAGGTGGGACACCTCGGACACCGGTGGAACCGGCCCCAGCTGGCACAGCTCGATGCGGTCGTCGGCCGGGTTCATTCCCCGGCATCCGTCCGGACTCTAGGAGCCGTCGGAAATGGCGCTTCCGGTGGCCTCATCGGGCGGCGCCGATCCGTTCGGCGCAGCGGGATTCTCTGGCGGTGCGACGAACCTCTGTGCAAGGGCGCCGGTCAGCATCGAGATGAAGCCGACCCCGGCAATCAGGATCACGACCTCGATCACCTGTGACGCCGTGGTTGTCGTCTGATAATCGGATCCAACGGTCATCATCGTCGTGACCGCCCAGTACATCCCTTCCCATTCGTCCAACTTCTGGTTGCCGGACTCGAAGGCCCGGTAGAGGCTGCCGCCGACGATCGCCACCGTCACGGTCATCAGGGCCGCGTAGGCGAGTCCCTGAGTCGAGAAGGCCTTCCTCGAGTACTCGGCGAGCTTGAGCAGCCGCAGCAGCCGCAGCAGCCGGAGCATCCTCAAGAGCTGGAAGCTCGCGGGTACGACAGGGGGGGTCAGGATGACGATCGCAATCTCGACCGGGTGGGTCTTGATGTATTGGAAACGGCGTGGCACGAGGATCAGCATCAGGACGACGTCCAGCGCGAAGACCAGCCACGTGCCCCAGTTGAGGATGGTCGAGATGGTCAGCATCAGGCCTTCCTCCCGGGTCTCCATCAGGATCACGCTCGGCAGCGTGAGTGCAGCCGCGATCATCAACGGCAGCTGGAGTCTCTGCTCGACCTTCTGGGCCAGCTCGCCCTCGACACCCTGGTTGCCGAGAAGGCTGCCGGACACGGCATGGGACGCACGGTGCCAGAAGCCCTTGGGGTCTGCCCCGTCGGCCGGGTTGGTGGTCCCGTCGTGTTTCTGGTCGGACATCAGGGCGTTATTCGACCCTGAGGCCAGTCTGCCTTCCCTGGCAAGGCTGCTGTCACCCGGGCACTCCGGTCCCGTGGCAACCGTCCCCGAGACCGCCGTCCATTAGCCTCCGGGAGGTGACCGAGCCAGTCCGCCACGATCCGCACGGCTTCTGGATTGCCGAGGCCGGGGCCGGCCCGCCGCTCGCCCCCCTCGAGGGAGACCTCGAGGCCGACGTCGTCATAGTCGGTGGTGGGTTCACCGGCCTCTGGACCGCCTGGCACCTGCTCGGCAAGGACCCCGAAACGAGGGTTGTGATCCTCGAGTCCGATCGGGTCGGTCATGGCCCATCGGGCCGCAACGGGGGGTTCGCGGATGCCCTCTGGGTCAGTTTCGAGAGGTTGGTGGAGGAATACGGTCTCGGCCCGGCTACGGACGTGGCCCGGGCCTCCGGTGAGTCGGTCCACCAGATCGGGGAGTTCGCTGAATCCGAGGGCGTCGATTGCTGGTTTCGGAGGGATGGCTATCTGAACGTCTCGACCTCACCGTCGCAGGACTTCTCCTGGAGGCCGAACGTCGAGGCAATGACGAGGGCCGGTTTCGAAGATCTCCCGAAGGAGCTCGATCACACCGAAGTCGAGGCCATCTGCAGCTCCCCGGCCTTCCGCGAAGGAATCTTCTACCGAGAGGCCGCGACGGTGCAGCCGGCCCGGCTGGCTTTCGGGCTCCGGGATCGGGTCGCAGGGCGCGGGGCACTCCTTTTCGAACACAGCCCGGTGCGACGGATCGAAGATGGTCCGGGCGGAGTGGCCTTGTTCACTCCGACCGGCTCGGTTCGGGCCGACAGACTCGTGATGGCTGCCGGGGCGATGCTTGCCGGCATCGGGTCTCCCCTTGCCGACCGGGTGACCCTGGCCTCGAGCCACATGGTCGTCTCGGAGCCTGTGCCGGACCTGCTCGACGAGATCGGATGGACGGGGGGTCAGGCGATCAGCGACTGCCGCTCCCTCCTCAACTACTTTCGAACCACTCCGGACGGCCGGATCGCCTTCGGGTGGGGTGGAGGACGAATAGCGGCCGGAGGCAGGCGACGCGGCACCGCCGAGGTCGATCCGGCCGTGATCGGACAGGTGGTCCGAAACGCAATCTCCTACTTCCCGGGACTCGCAGGTCGACGGTTCGATTACGCATGGGGCGGGCCGATCGATGCATCCGCCACACACCTGCCCCAGATCGCTGTCATGCCGTCGGGTCGTTCCTTTGCCGCCGTCGGCTACACCGGCAACGGGGTCGGTCCTTCCCAGATGATCGGCCGGGCGCTCGCGTCGCTCACCCTCGGTCTGGATGACCGGTATTCGAGGCTGGCCCTGATCAGGCCGGCGTCGGCGATGACGCGAGTGCCGCCCGAGCCGTTCCGTTGGGTCGGAGGTGCCGTGATCAGGATGGCGATCGAGCGAAGGGAGGCAGCGGAGATCGAGGGACGGAGGCCGGACCCGCTCTCATCTGCGATCTCGGACATTCCGCGCCTCATCGGCTTTCACATCGGCCGCTGAGGCCGGGTCTCAGGGCAAGGAAGCCAGAAAGACCAACGGCCGCGCATCTCTGCGCGGCCCCGAAG
>CAJAIJ010000008.1 GCA_903939845.1 uncultured Solirubrobacterales bacterium | reverse complement strand
AGGCCACGGCAACCGACGGTTTTCCACCTCGGTGAGGCAGGCACCCAGGTTCGCCGAAAAGGGTTCCTCGGGTGATTCCGGCTGGGTGGAGCTGAGCCTCGCATTGCTCGCCGACGCCGGCCTCGTCGGTCTCCCCAACGCCGGAAAGTCCTCACTCCTCGCTGCCCTGACCAGGGCCAGGCCGAAGGTCGCCGACTATCCCTTCACCACGATCGAACCGGTTCTCGGCACTATCGAGGCCGATGATCGCCAGGTCGTCGTGGCCGACATCCCGGGCCTGATCGAGGGCGCAGCCGAGGGTGCGGGCCTTGGACACACATTCCTTGCCCATGTCGAGAGGTGCGCGATGCTCGTCCACGTGGTCGAGCCGCTCCCTTCCGAGGGAAGCCCCGAGGAGTCGTACCGGGCCGTCAGGGCGGAGTTGGCGGACTACGGGGCCGGCCTGGCAGATCTGCCCGAGCTGATCGTGGTTTCGAAGGCCGATCTGGTCGATGACGAGGAAGCGGGACGCATCGCGGCGGGGCTGGCCGAGATCGCCGGTGAGCGCTCGCTCGGGTCTCTGGCCGTCTCCTCAGCCACCGGGGCCGGTCTTTCCGATCTCTCCCGGAGGATCCTCTCTGCAGTTCCCGAGCAGGTAGCTTCGCTCCCCGTCGGCCTTGCCGACGAAGGGACCATCGGCTTCGAAGCCGAACACATGGTCTACAGGCCGGCTGGCGAGGGTGGTTACTCGGTCGAGCCGGAGGGTGACGGGGTCTTTCGGATCAATGGCCGGGGAGTAGAGGTCCTGTTCGAACGGTTCGATCTCGGCAACGAGGAGGCGCTCGCTTATCTCGAGGGGCGATTGAAGGAGATGGGCGTCATGGCCGCCCTCGGGAAGGCCGGGTTCCGCTCGGGCGACGAAATACGGGTCGGGGATCTCGAGTTCGAGCTCCACTGACCCGGGCCCAGTGCCTCGCAGATCATCTACTCTGGCCGGTCCATGACCCTCGTGGTGAAACTCGGCTCATCGATCGTCGCCGCAGACGACGGCACTCTCCGGGAGGAGGTGCTCGATTCTGTCTGCGTCCAGGCGGCCGAACTCGAGAGCGCGGGCGAGAAGCTCGTCCTCGTGACCTCGGGCTCGATCGCGATGGGAATCCAGACGATGGGGATGGATGCCCGCCCCAGGGCGATAGATGAGCTCCAGGCGGCGTCGGCAGTGGGCCAGGGGCCCCTTTTCGGGCAGTACCGCGACCGTCTCGCTTCTGCCGGTGTCAGCTCGGCACAGGTCCTGCTGACGGCGAGCGACGTCGCGACCCGGAACAGCTACCTGAATGCGCGGCAGACCCTTCGGAGGCTGCTGGAGTGGGACGTCGTCCCCGTCATCAACGAGAACGACACGACTGCCACTGATGAGATCACCTTTGGCGACAACGACTTCCTAGCTGCCCAGGTCGCGATCATGCTCGAGGCTCGCCTGCTCGTCTTGCTGACCAACACGGACGGGCTGTTCACGGCAGATCCCGAAACGACACCCGATGCCCGTCTGGTCGAGCACGTCGATGACTTCTCGGGGTTGACCGAGATGGAGATAGGCGACCGGACCTCGGTCTTCGGCAGCGGCGGCATGAGGAGCAAGGTCGCCGCAGCCGAGATGGCGACCAGGGCGGGGGTCGAGGTCAGGATCTGTAACGGCACGGTCGAGGGGACTCTCGATGCGGCCGCATCCGGAAGACCGACCGGGACCTCCTTTGCCCCCGATGCCGATCCCCATTCCGGCTACAAGCTATGGCTCCGTTACGCGAAGCCTGCGGCCGGGGCCGTCGAGGTCGACGAAGGGGCGGCAAGGGTTCTGCGCGAGACCGGTTCGAGCCTACTCCCGGTCGGGGTGGTCGCGGTCGAGGGAGGGTTCGCCGGGGGCGATGCGATCGAGATCCGCCAAAACGGGGTGCGGATAGGAAAGGGAATCGCCAATTTCTCGGCCGACGAGCTCGACCGGATCAGGGGTCGACGGACTGCAGAGGTTCGCGAGATCATCCCCGAGGCACCGGAAGAGGTGGTCCACCGCGACCACCTCGTGCTCGATTGAGGCGATCACCGGTGACCGGAAGCCCGGCCGCCGCCTGTCCGTGACTCGTTACGATGGCCGGGTGAAGCCCGTTTCCCCGACAGAGACGAAGACGATCGCCGAGGCCTGCGACGCGGCCCGAGTGGCAAGCAGGTCGCTCGCGACGGCTCCTGCCGAGCAGCGCAATGAGGCTCTGGCCGAGATCGCCAGGGGTCTGCGGGACGGTTCGGGCGAAGTGCTCGAAGCCAACCGACTCGATCTCGAGGACGACCGGGCCAGTGATCTGACTCCGGCGCTCCGTGACCGTCTCGCCCTCGACCCGTCCCGCGTCGAGGCGATGGCCGTCGGTGTCGAGCAGGTGATGCGGCTCGACGATCCGGTCGGGGAGATCCTCGAGACCCGCACGCTCGAGAGCGGACTGGAATTGACCAAGGTCAGGGTGCCCTTAGGCGTTGTCGCGGTGGTCTACGAGGCGCGCCCGAACGTGACCATCGACTGTGCGGCTCTCACCATCAAGAGTGGCAATGCGATCGTCCTGCGCGGTTCGAGCTATGCGGAGCGGACCAACACGGCGCTCGCCGGGATCGTCCGTGAGGCTCTGGTCGAGGCCGGCCTCCCGATCGATTCGGTGGTGCTCTCGATCGGCGGAGGCAGGGAAGCCCTGTCGGAGCTGGCGACGCGGGACGACTCGATCGACCTGTTGATCCCGAGAGGTGGAGAGGGTCTCAAGAATGCCCTTAAGGAGGTGGCCACGGTGCCGGTGATGTACGCGGCTTCGGGCAACTGCCATGTGTTCGTCGATGCCGACGCGGACCCCGGGATGGCCCGATCGATCGTGGTGAACGCGAAGGTGAATCGACCCGGAGTCTGCAACTCGGCCGAGACGCTCCTGGTCGACCGTGCGGTTGCGGCCGAACTGCTGCCCTCGATCCTCGGGGATCTGAGTGCGGAAGGCGTGGAGCTGGTCGGTGATCAGGAGACCAGGTCCCTGGCCGGCGACATCCCGGTCGGCGAGGCCACCGAGAAGGACTGGGATACCGAGTTCCTCGACCTGAAGATGTCGGTCGCGGTCGTCGACGGGGTGGAGGCCGCAATCGAGCATGTGAATCGCCACGGCTCCGGGCACTCCGAGGCAATCGTCACCGGCTCGAGCGAGGCGGCCGAGGCCTTTACCTCCGGGGTCGACGCGGCGGCGGTGTACGTAAACGCCTCCACCCGCTTCACGGACGGGTTCGAGTACGGGATGGGTGCAGAGATCGGCAACTCGACGCAGAAGCTCCATGCGAGGGGTCCGATCGGGGTAAGGGAGCTCACGACCTTCAAGTACGTGGTTCGCGGTGACGGACAGGTGCGTGCCTGACGAGGTCGCCGGGCGGAGGCGGCTCGGCATCTTCGGATCGGCCTTCAACCCGCCGCACACCGGGCACCTGATCCTCGTGGCCGAGGCACTCTGGAAGCTCGAACTCGACGGCGTCCGGATCGTGCCTACCGGTGAGCCCTACCACAAGGATTCCGACTACGACCCCGGCCGTGAGGAGCGTCTCCAGCTCGCTCGAGAGGCCTTCTCCGGTGAGCCGGCCTGCGAAGTGTCCGATCTGGAGACGAACCGCCCGGGACCGTCCTACACGGTCGACACGCTCCGGCAGGTCGCGACCGAGGAACCGGATGCCGATCTGGTCCTCCTCCTCGGGGCAGACGCCGCCCTTGGCCTTCCGGACTGGAAGGAACCGACAGAGGTCTTCGAACTCGCCCAGGTCGCGGTTGCCCCGAGGCCCGGGGTCGATCGGGATGAGGTCGAGGAAGCGGTCACCGGAGCCGGTGGCGGCCACCGGACGACCTTCTTCCAGATGCCGAGGACCGACATAACGGCCACCCTGATCAGGGAGAGGATCGGGTCGGGCGAGCCGTTTGGGCACCTGGTGCCGCAACGGGTCGCCGAGAGGATCAGGGAGAGGGGTCTCTACGTTGGCTGATTCGACCACCCGGGACGGCTTGGTCGGCAGGAGGCTTGCCGAGGCGCTTGCCCACGGCGCCACGTCGAAGCTCGCCACGGACGTCGTCATCCTCGACATGCGTGAGCTGGTCTCCTACACCGACTATCTCGTCGTCTGCTCGGCTCGGAACGAGCGCCAGGCCCAGGCGATCGTCGACGAGGTTCGCCAGTCCATGAAGGACGAGCACGAAATGCTCCCGGTCAATCCTGCCCGGGCCGGTGAGTTCGGCTGGACCGTTCTCGACTACATGGATTGCGTACTGCATGTCTTCTCGGGCGAGGCCCGCGATCTCTACGACCTCGAGGAACTGTGGCACGAGGCCCCGAGGACACGCTTCGAGGACAGGTCCGACGGTGCCGATGACGGGGGTCCCGGAACTCCTGGTGACGAGCGGGCCGGGGTGATCGAGCCGGGCAGCTGACCCGGCACCCGGTAGAATGGCCGCTCCGGAGATTTCCGGACTCCAAGGGGCTATAGCTCAGATGGTAGAGCGCTTGCATGGCATGCAAGAGGTCCCCGGTTCGATCCCGGGTAGCTCCACTCCGATCCCCGGCCATCTCGGCTGGTCGGCAGCATCGGGGAGGCTTCGTTCCGGTTTCGGATAACGCATCTTCCCCCTCTCGTTGGTGTTTACTGCTTAGCGGAGATGGACCACCGACTCAACAGATTCCTCATCGGCCTGGCCGCCACGGCCGGGATCCTGATCTCTGCGTCTCCTGCAGCAAATGCGGCCCTGACCTTCAAGCCCGCAGTCGGTTTCGATGCCGGGACCAATCCATCATCGGTCGCAAGGGGCGACCTCGATGGTGACGGTGCCGTCGATCTGGTCGTGGCCAACTTCGGCTCGGATTCAATCTCGGTGCTTTCGGGCAGGGGAGACGGCAGCTTCAGGGCACCTCGTAATTACACGGTCGGCGAGTCGCCGCGGGACATCGAAGTCGCCGATCTCGACGGAGACGGTGCTCCCGATGTGGTGACGGCCAACGCCAACTCCAACGACGTCTCCCTGCTGTTGAACTCGGGATCCGGAACCCTCGGGGCGGCAATCTCGCTACAGGTAGGGACCGCACCCTTCTCCATTGCCAGAGGCGACCTGAACGGCGATGGAAGGCCCGACCTCGTCACTGCGAATTTCCAGACGTCGGATGTCTCGGTGCTGATCAACAACGGCAACGCCAACTTCGCTCCGGATGAAGTCTTCGGAACGGGTTCCGGTCCGTTCTCGGTCCGGGTGGCGGACCTGAACAACGACGGAAGGCCCGACCTCGCTACCGCCGACTCCACTGCCGACACTGTCTCCGTCCGCCTCAACTCGACCGTTACGGGCGGGACCCCGGTCACTTTCGGCGCTCCGGCGTCCTTTCCGGTCGGGGATGCACCCTTCGCGATCACGGGAGCAGACTTCAACTCCGACGGCAGGCCGGACCTGGCCACCGCGAACTCTGAAGCCGACTCTGTTTCGATCCTTCTCGGACTCGGAGCCGGCGCGTTCAGCGCCCCGATCCCGTTCTCCGTCGGAGACAGTCCCTACGACATCGCCGCCAGCGACTTCGATGGCGACCGCAACGTCGACCTTGCAAGTGCCGATTTCGGTTCCGACCGGATCACCGTGCTCCCCGGCCTCGGTAACGGATCCTTCGGGCCCGGTCTCACCTCACCGACCGGAAACGGTCCCTTCGGTGTGTTGGCTGCCGACCTGAATGAGGACCGGGTCCCGGATCTGGCAACGGCCGATCTTGATGCCGGGAAGGCGTCGGTTCTGATCAATGGCCCCACCGCCGCCCTTTCGACGGACTCTCTCGGATTCGGCGCTCCCGTCCCGGTACCCAAGGGCACAGTGAGTTCTCCCCGAACCGTGACGATCACCAACGGGGGGTCGGCACCACTCGTGATCAACGGGTTCAATCTCAGTGGAGACGCCCCCGGCGACTTCATGATCGAGAACGATTCCTGCCAGGCACCCGTCCCGACCGGAGGGACCTGCCGAATCCGGGTCAGGTTCGCACCCGGCGGGACCGGGATCAGGTCGGCGACCCTGACCGCACAGACCAACGCGCCTTCGAACCCCTCGATACTCCTCTCGGGTCAGGCCGGACCCTTCCCCAAGCCGAACGTGACCTGCAAGTCGTCAGGGCCCATACGCCGGCCGAAGATCACCTGCAGGGTCAGCTATCCCTCCAGCACGCTCTCGGCAAGCACGCGCTGGACCCTCTCGAGGTCAGGCGTGACGGTCAGGCGAGGAAGGGCGACCTCCTCCGGTCCGCTCGGGACCCTCGAAATCGGAAACCTGGAAGCGCTGCCCGGTGGCCGGTATCTGCTGCGGGTGGCCGGCGAGCCGGTCGCCAGCTTCCGGTTGCCGCGCTGATCGAGAGCCTGCGGTCGGACCTGCCTCTAGGATCGACACCGTGGCTGGCCTCGATTCGAGAGTGAGGGTCCCGAGATGACCGGTGAGCCGGGATCGCCCCGCATGCCTGCCGAGTGGGAGCCGCACGCCCTGACGCTCGTAGCCTGGCCCCAGCGCGAGGCGGCCTGGCGTGGAGTAGGGATCGAGCAGGCCCGTGACTGCCACGCAGAGGTCGTGGATGCGATCGCTGCCTTCGAGTCCGTCCTGCTCGTGGCCGATCCCTCCCAGGCAGATGATGCCCGTGCCCGGGTCACTGCACGAAACGTCGAGGTCGTTCCGATCCCGATCGACGATTCCTGGTTGAGGGATTCCGGCCCGATCTTCGTCACCGGCGAAGGCGGCTCGCTGGCCGGCATCGACTTCGGGTTCAACGCCTGGGGCGAGGCCTTCACTCCCTACGACGACGACGCCGCAGTAGCCGCCCGGATCCTCTCTCATCTCGGGGTAGAGAGGATTGATTCGGAGATGATCCTGGAGGGTGGTTCGATTGCGGTCGATGGGGCCGGTGAGCTGGTCACCACGGAGCAATGTCTTCTCGCCAGGACCAGGAACCCGAACATGGATCGCGGCGGCATCGAGGCCGACCTCCGCGACCGGCTCGGGGTCCAGAGGGTCACCTGGCTCGGGGGCGGGCTGGTCGAGGACGCCGACACCGACGGCCATGTGGACAACATCGCGGCCTTTTCGGCCCCGGGAAAGGTGGTGCTGCAGATGGCGCCCGCCGGGGACCCCAACCTGGATATCTGCCTCGACAACCTCGAACGGCTCGAGGCTGCCGGATTAGAGGTCGAGGAACTGGATCTCTTGCCGAAGGTGACGCGAGAGGACGGGACCGTGGTCGCCGTCTCCTACATGAACTTCTATGTTGCCAACGGCGTCGTCGTCGTCCCCATCGGCGGGATGGACGGGGATATGGATGAAGAGGCCCTCGGCCGCATTTCCCGGCAGTTCCCGAATCGCGAGGTGGTCGGGATCGACGGCCGGGTGCTGGCCCTTGGTGGCGGCGGGATCCACTGCATCACCCAACAGGTGCCAGCGACGGGGAGCGTGTGACGATGGGGGAGGCTCTCGAGGTGATCGATGTCACCGGACAGGTTCCGGACTCGCCGGCCCGCACCCGCGATCCCGAGCGATCCGTCTTCACAGTGGGAGCCGTGCAGCAGTCCTGGAACCCGGATCGCGAGGCCCACGCGGCATCCCTGAGGGAGGGAATCGCAATCGCTGCCGACCGAGGGGCGCACCTCATCTGTCTCCAGGAGTTGACTCTGTCCCCGTACTTCGCAATCGAGCCCGATGACCGCGACTCGATCGAGCGGTACCGCGAGGCGATCCCCGATGGTCCGACCTCGCTGTTCGCGATCGAGGCGGCGAAGGAGTTCGGCGTCCATGTCCATGCCTCCCTGTACGAGGAGACAGGAGACGGGGACCTGGGCTTCAACACCGCCATCTGCGCCTCTCCGGCGGGCGAGTTGGTGGCGAGGACCAGGAAGCTCCATATTCCGGTCACGGCCGGCTACCACGAGGATCGTTACTTCAGGCCGGGCGATACGGGCTTTCCAGTGGTCGAGCTCGACGGTGCGACGGTCGGGTTCCCGACTTGCTGGGACCAGTGGTTTCCGGAGCTGGCCCGGATCTACTCCCTGGCCGGAGCCGATCTCATCGTCTACCCGACTGCGATCGGATCCGAACCGGACCACCCGGCATTCGACACCGAGCCGCTCTGGCAAAAGGTGATCGTCGCAAACGGGATCGCAAACGGGACCTTCATGGTCGCGGTCAACAGGATCGGGACCGAGGGTCCGGTCACGTTCTACGGTTCTTCCTTCATCTCGGATCCGTACGGCCGGATCCTGGCCCGCGCACCCAGAGACAGGTCAGCAGTCCTCGTTGCAGACCTCGACCTCGACCAGCGGCGCGACTGGCTCGAGCTCTTTCCCTTCCTCGAAACCCGTCGGCCCGAGACATACGGACCTCTCTCCGACCGTTAGGCCGCTGCGGGCCTCCGGTCAGGGGCCTTCGGCGCGGAACTTCAGGCCGTCGGTGGCGTCCTTGGTCAGGATCTCCTTGACCTTCTCTTCGACCGGCCCCTTCACGAGCAGGCCCAGCATCCTGCCGGTATCGGCTTCCAGCGAATAGACGGCCCTCGTCAGGTCTTCGGCGAGGGACTCCAGGGACCATCTTCCGGTCAGCCACTTCATGTCGCCCTTGACCTGTTCCCATGTCATCGAGTGCTCCGGTTCGTAGGAGAATTCGAGTTTCGAGGTCACCTCCCGGACCTTCGCATCCGAGGTGATCTCGACCAGTCTGCCGCGTCCTTCCTCGTCGGTCTCGAGGATCCTCGCGGTCTTCATGGACTCCTGCCACTCGGGCGTGTTCCCGACGTCGGAGATGATCTGCCAGCAGGTCGAGATCGACGCCTGGACCTCTACCTTTCTCTCAGCGGAGATGATTGCCATCGAGCGATCCTATCCTCTGTGGTCAGGCGGCAGGGACGGGCAGGACTCTCCGACGGCTATTCTCGGGAGCCGGGTGACGCCAGGCGAACGCACCCGAAGGAGAGGAACGGATGAAGCTCGAGGGAATCCACCACATCAGTTGCATCACCGGCGATGCTCCGGCGAACGTCGAGTTCTATGCTGGCACTCTCGGGATGCGACTCGTAAAGAAGACGGTCAATCAGGACGATCCCTCCGTCTACCACCTCTTCTATGGCGACGAGAAGGGAAGCCCCGGTTTCGACCTGACCTTCTTCGAATATCCGGGCGCCGCTCCGGGCGTTCCGGGACCCGGGATGGTCCACCGGATCGTGTGGCGCCTGCCCGGCGCCGAGTCGCTGGCCTGGTGGAAGGAGCGACTCGAGTCGGCCGGTCGAGAGACCGAGCTAACCGATGGATCCCTTCTGTTTTCGGACCCTGAGGGTCTCCAGCACGAGTTCATCGTCTACGCGGGCTCGGAGGAGGCGCTCGTTCCACTCCACACCGAAGTTCCCCCGGAACACGCGATCAGGGGTTTCCACGCCGTCAGGGCCTGGTCGGTCAACCCGCCGGCGACCGGTGAGGTCCTGCACAAGGTGCTGGGCTTCGAGGATCTCGGTGACGGTGACTGGATCGTGACCGGTGACGAGAGGTCCGGCCGATATCTGATCGACCCCTCGCCCGGACATCACGGTCGACCGGGTGCCGGAACCGTTCACCACGTTGCCTGGGCGACCCGGACGGAAGATCAGGATGCATGGCGCGACCGGGTCGCTTCCTCCGGCCTGTTCGCGACGCCCGTGGTCGATCGCTTCTACTTCAAGGCCGTCTACTTCCGGGAGCCGGGAGGCGTGCTGTTCGAACTGGCGACGATGGGTCCCGGCTTCGCCACCGACGAGGACCCCGAGACGCTAGGCGAGCGGCTGGCGCTACCTCCGGATTTCGAACCCCTCAGGGACAGGGTCGAGCCCGCGCTCAGACAGCTTCCGGACATCAGGCAGTGGCGTCCCGCCGGGGTCTGACGGTCTCCTCGTAGACTGCCCGCGATGAGTCGCTACCTGCCTCGCGAGATCGAGGGCAAATGGCAGTCGGTGTGGGCCGAAGAAGGCACCTGGGAGGTCGCCGGTCCCGGTGATCCCGGCTTCGACCCCTCCCGACCGGCGGCCTATGTGCTCGAGATGCTGCCCTACCCGTCCGGAGAGCCTCATGTCGGCCACCTGAAGTGCTATTCGGTCGGTGACGCGATTGCCCACTTCCGTCGGCGCAATGGCTTCGAGGTGATCCACCCGATGGGCTACGACTCCTTCGGGCTGCCGGCCGAGAACAATGCGATCAAGACCGGGGAGCCGCCCCTCACCGCCACGACCAGATCGATCGAGTCGTTCAGGCGACAGTTCAACGAGTGGGGGATCTCGATCGACTGGACCCGCGAGATCGCCACCCACACTCCCGAGTACTACCGCTGGACCCAGTGGATCTTCCTTCAGCTGTTCGAGGCCGGCCTTGCCTATCGCGACCGGGCCCCGGTCCAGTGGTGCCCGAACGATGCCACCGTGCTGGCCAACGAGCAGGTGATCGACGGGCGGTGCGAGAGATGCGGGACCGAAGTCGAGACCAGGAACCTCGAGCAGTGGTTCTTCCGGACGACGGCCTACGCCGAGCGGCTGCTCGAGGATTTCGACCTGCTCGAGTCATGGCCCGAGCACGTGATCACGATGCAGCGAAACTGGATCGGCCGCTCCGAAGGGGCCGAGGTCATGTTCCGCTGCGAAGAGGTCGGAATCGACTTCCCGGTCTTTACGACCCGGCCCGACACCCTCTTCGGGGCGACCTTCTTCGTGCTGGCTCCGGAGCACCCCGAACTCGAGGCTCTCGTCGCCGGAACCGAAGCCGAAGGCCCGGTCCGTGACTATGTCAACCAGGTCGCCCGGGCATCTGTGGAGGAACGTGGGGACGAGGCCAGGCCGAAGACCGGCGTCCCGCTCGGCCGATCGGTCACCAACCCCGTCAACGGCGAGCAGATTCCGATGTTCGTCGCCGACTATGTCCTGATGGACTACGGGACCGGCGCGGTCATGGCCGTACCGGCCCACGATGAACGTGACTACGCGTTCGCGAGAGCCTTCGATCTACCGATCGAGAGGGTGATCGAGGGCGTGGACGAAGAGGCCGAAGACCTCGATGCCGACGGGCTCCCGTATTCGGGTGATGGACCGATGGTTCGTTCCGGCCGTTTCGACGGGATGAACAACCGGAAGGCCTATGACGAGATCGTCGAGTGGCTCTCGGCGGAGGGCAGGGGGGAGTCGGCCGTCAACTACCGGCTCCGCGACTGGCTCGTCTCGCGCCAGCGTTACTGGGGAGCGCCGATCCCCATCGTCCACTGTCCCGAGTGCGGCATGGTTCCGGTCCCTGATGATCAGCTTCCGGTCGAACTCCCCGAGATATCCGACTACGCCCCCAAGGGCAAGAGTCCCCTCGAGGCCGCCACGGACTGGGTCGAGGTCGACTGTCCCGGCTGTGGAGCTGCGGCCCGACGTGAGACCGACACGATGGACACCTTCGTCGATTCCTCCTGGTATTTCCTCAGGTATCTCGACCCTGCCAACGGCACCACCGCCTTCGAGAGGGAGAAGGCCGATCACTGGATGCCGGTGGACCAGTACATCGGCGGCGTCGAGCACGCCATCCTCCACCTCCTCTATGCCCGGTTCTTCGTGAAGGCGCTCTCGGATCTCGGCCACATCGAGACTCCTGAGCCTTTCGCCAACCTCTTCACCCAGGGGATGATCACGCGCGACGGAGCCAAGATGTCCAAGTCGAAGGGCAACACAGTCAGCCCTGCCGACTATGTGGAGCGATTCGGGGCCGACTCTGCCCGGGCGTATGTCTGCTTCATGGGGCCCCCGGAGCGCGGTGGCGACTGGTCGGATGAAGGAGTAGAGGGCGTTCACCGGTTCCTGGCCCGACTCTGGCGGGCAGCCACGGACCTCGCCGAGGCCGAGGGTCAGGATCCCGACGGAGCCTCCTGCCCGGCCGACTTCGAGGGCGACGCACGAGTTCTGGCCGCCAAGGCGAACTGGGCCATCGACAAGGCCACCGGGGACTTCTCACGGGGATTTCAGTTCAACACCGTGATCGCTGCGGTGATGGAGCTCGTCAACGAGGTCTATCGGACCCGTGACGATCTGGCCGGAGACGCTGCAGGAGTCGCCGCACTCAGGTTCGCGATCGCAACGGCGGCCTCGCTGATCCAGCCGTTTGCGCCCCATCTCGCTGCCGAAGTCTGGGAGATGGTGGTCGGTGGCCGTGTCTGGGAGGTGCCGTGGCCAGAGGCCGATCCGGCAATGCTGATCTCCGAGACGGCGACGATCGTCATCCAGGTCAACGGGAAGGTCCGGGACCGGATCGAGGTTCCCGACGGGATCGGAGAGAGCGAGCTGCTGCTTGCCGCCCGCGAGGCCCCCAATGTCGTCCGCTACCTCGAGGGGACGGAAACCGTCAAGGAAGTCGTCGTGCCGGGGAAGCTGGTCAACCTCGTGGTCAAGCCGGCCTGACCGTAGCGATCCGGGGAGCTTCCGGGTCAGGTCCATTCCCCGATTGATCGTTGACCCTTTTGATGCAGCAGGCGAACTTCCCGTGACCGGTTGTCCTGGACCATCGGCGCCATGTTCGACCTGGCCGGCCTCGACCGCGGAAAGATCCTCCTCTACCTCCTGATCGGGTCCGTGGTGGTGGTCGTGGGAGTCTCGGCCCTGCGGTCCTCCGGATCCGAGGCCGAAGTGGTGATGCCGGCGGGCTCGAGCTCTCCGAAGTCGCTTCGGCCGGCTGTCCGATCGATGGTCGTGGACGTCTCGGGCGCAGTGAAGCGACCCGGCGTCTACAGGTTCGCGCTCGGGAGTCGCGTGATCGATGCGATCGAGCGGGCCGGGGGGCCGACGGGCAGGGCGTTTCCCTCTGGCCTCAACCGGGCAGCTCTGCTCGTCGATGGCCAGCAGGTCGTACTCCCCGAGATCGGGCCCGCGGGTCCCATAGCGACAGCGGCCGGAACCACTGCGAGCGAGGCACCTCCAGTTTCGATCGGGACGGCCACCGCTGCCGACCTCGATCAGATAGAGGGAATCGGTCCCGTTACGGCCGGCAAGATCCTCGAGTTCAGGGACTCGAAGGGCGGGCTCGCATCCGTCGACGATCTCGACCAGATCCCCGGCATCGGGCCGGCAACGATGGAAACACTGCGGTCCGCGATCCAGCCCTGATTCGGCCACACCGAGCCTGGCCCGGGGCCGAGTGGCGGCTGGTCACAGCCAGCGGCCTCGCAACGGGACTAGGGCTCTCGAACTGGCTACCGCTCCCGGGCAGTTGGTGGATTGCATTCGGCTGTCTTGTCTGCGTCGGCGCTCTGATCATCGAGCGGGATGCCCTGTCGTTCGCCCCCGCGGTGCTTCTGGCACTGACGGCGGCGGTCTGTGGCCTCATCCTCGGGAATGCGCGCCTCGAGCAGCTCCGGGCAGGGGCCCTCACCGGCAGGGACGGTTCAAGGATCGAGCTGGTCGGGTTCGTGACCTCTCCTCCTCGCAAGTCCGACGACGGTTGGCGTCTGTTCGTCGAGACCGATCGGGGTCGGGTGGTCGTCGAAGCCCGAACGATTCCGCCCGGAACGTCGACCGGGGATCGCATTTCCACGACTGGAGAGCTGCGCGCTCCTGCGGCCTGGCTCGCCGGGCAACTGGAGGTCCGGGGTATCTCGAGGGTGGTCGAGGCCGAGACGGTCTCCTCTCTTCCGGGCAGAAGGGGAGGGCCCGCCGGACTCATGGATTTGATTCGCGAGCGGGCAGAGCGGGCACTCGGCTTTGGCATCGACGAGCCGGAGTCAGCCCTCGCCCGGGGTTTCGTCCTCGGCCAGGACCAGGCGATCGAGCCCGAAGTGGTCGAAGACTTCCGGGCATCGGGCCTCGCTCACCTGTTGGCTGTCAGCGGACAGAACATCCTTCTGCTCTCAATCCTCGCCGCACCGCTCCTGGCCGCTCTCGGCCTCCCTTTGAAGGCCCGACTGATCGTCGTGGTCGGGCTGATTGCGCTCTATGTGCCGGTGACGGGTGCCGGGCCTTCGATCCAGAGGGCCGGAATCATGGGCGTGGCAGCGATCGCTGCCACGGCTTCTGCCCGGCCGGTCATGAGGTCGTGGATACTCGCCCTCGCGGCAGCCCTGACCCTGGCCCTGAACCCCCTCGCCCTGTTCGATGCCGGCTGGCAACTCAGCTTCGCAGCGGTCGCCGGGATCATGGTCTTCGCTCGGCCGATCGCCGTCGCCATTGGAGAAGTCCTGCCCCGCTCCGACTCCGGTGTGACCTCGGCGCTGGTCGATGGCTTGGCCGTAACGACGGCCGCTTCGATCGCGACCTTGCCACTGATCGCCTTCCACTTCGAGGCGGTGCCGGCAACCACGCTGGGAGCCAATCTGGTCGTCATGCCGGCCGTGGCCCCCTCGATGTGGCTGGGCATGACGGCGGCAGCGCTCGGTCAGATGCATGAGTACCTCGCCCTGCCCCTCAACCACCTCAATGCCGTCCTTCTCGCATTCATCTCCGAGGTGGCCTCGATCGCCGGAGGGGAAGGTGCGTCGGTGAAGACGGCCGGATCCGGGATCGGCTGGCTGATCATCGGGATCCCACTCTCGATCGCGGCCCTGAAGGCGCTCATCCGATTCCCGAGAGCGCTCGTCTCGGTGCTGATCGCAGCCGTCGTGATTCCCGGCCTTCTCCTCGTCCAGGGCGGACGACGGGGTCTGTCGGCTCCGTCTCCTGGCGGGGTCAGGGTCGAGATGCTCGACATCGGTCAGGGCGACGCATTTCTGGTTCGTTCGTCCTCCGGTCAGTCGGTCCTGGTCGACACCGGTCCGCCAGGCGGTGGTGTGGGAGATGCCGTAGCCTCCGCCGGTCTCGAGAGGCTCGACGGGGTCCTGCTCACCCACCTCGATCTCGATCACATCGGGGGCTTCGGAGAGGTTCTCGACCGGTTCGAGGTCGAGACCGTGTTCTTCGAAGAACAGGACGAAGCGATCAGGTCGGCCATTGCCCGAGAGGGGGCGGCAGGCAGGCGGCTCGCGGCCGGGGACGGACTCGACCTCGATCCCGGGCGGATGACCGTCCTCTCACCCCTGCCAGGAGTCGGTCCGTCCACCGATCGAAACGCTCGATCCCTCGTGATCCTTCTCGAGGCTCTCGGTCATCGGATCCTTCTCACCGGGGATGCCGAGAGCGAGGCGGTGTCGATCCGGCCGGGACCCCTCGACGTGCTCAAGCTCGCCCATCACGGCAGTCGTGACGAGGGTCTCGAGGACTTCCTGGCTACGACAGCACCCCGGGTCGGGCTGATCTCGGCCGGCAGGGACAATCGATACGGCCACCCCGACCCCTCGACTCTTCGGGCTCTTTCGGACGCCGGTGTCCGGATCTACCGGACGGATCTCGACGGGACGGTCTCGATCGTGATCTCGAAGCGGGGTCTGAGTGTCGAAAAGGGTCGGTGAGTGGGGCGAGCGGACCAGAGACCGCCGCCCGAACCGGGACAATGGACGGGTGAGCGACGAGATGAAGAAGGCCTACCTGATCCACGGATCTGACCGTGCAAAGGTCGACCAGGCTCGCAACCGGCTGCGGACCCGAGCCCTGGACGAGGCAGGTTCGGCGGGAATCGAGGTTTTCGAGCCCGAGGAGGGGAGGGGCTCACCCGACGCCGAAGCCCTGGCCACCGCCATCGGGGCAATGTCCCTGATGCCCGGTCGGCGCTATCTGCTGGCGGACGGGATCGAGAAGTGGGGCAAGCGACAGGCCGAATCTGTCTGCGAGGCGATCGGTTCGATCGATGACGACACCTCCGTGGTGCTGATCAGCCGGGGCAAGGTTCCGGCTGGCATCGAACCCGCGATCAAGAAGGTCGACGGAGTCGTGCTGGCGTATGAGGCACCAAAGGCTTCGGAGCTGCCGGCCCGACTGATCCAGTCCGCCGCCGCAAAGGGGTTCGAGCTCGAACCCGAAGCGGCCCGGTTCCTGGTGGCCCACTTCGGGGACTCGATGACCAGGCTCGAAAACGAGCTGGACCGGCTGGCTCTCTGGGCCGGGCCGGAGGGCCGGGTCGAACTCGAAGACCTCGAGGAAATGCTGGCCGATCTGACCGAGATGAGCATCTTCGCCCTCGGAGACTCTCTCATCGCCCAGGATCTCGGCGCGGCGCTGGCCATCGCCGAGAGGCTCCTCGGTCAGGGTTCTACCGTGCCGGCCGTGATCTATCCGACCGCAACGGCGGTGAGGAGGGCCCACAGGGCGCTCTCGATGCTGGAGGCAGGCGAACCACCCAATGCCGTCGAGCGAGAGCTGAAGTTGCCGCCCTTTCTGGTCAGGAAGCTGTTCGAAGCGATGAAGGGGGCCTCACCGGAAGCCATGCGGGCCGCCTCGATCGCCTTGGCCGACCTCGAGGTCTGGACGAGGGGTGGCAAGGAGTACCCGGAGGAACTTGCTCTCGACCTCGCCCTGGTGGCGGCAACTGCCGATGGGTGAGTTCAGTGGCCGGGCCTGCCGGCCTCGGCTCAGGATCCGGCCGAGGCGGCGATGCGAGCGGCGCGGGACTTCTTGCGTGCGCCGTTGTTGCGGTGAAGGGCGCCCTTGCTGACTGCCTTGTCGATCTTCGAGACCAGCGCCCGGTGTTCGGCCTCGATCGCCGAAGCGTCGCCCTCCTCGGCAGCCTTCTCGAGGCGCCGGAAGAGCGTCTTGATCGCGCTGGTGAAGCGGCGGTTCTCGATCCGCTCTCGCTCGGTCCTCTGGATCCGCTTTTTCTGTGAGGTGATGTTGGCCATGGTGTTTTTCGCCCCGATCCGACCATGCGCCGGACCGATGAACGGTCGCCGACTATACCGATAGGTCACTTGAACGCGCCAGGAGACCAGGAAAGAGAAACGGAACGGCAGGGACGGACCGGAAACCCCGACGACCCACTTCGGGCTTTTCAGGAGGCGGCCGACCGGGCCGACCGGGCCGTCGCCGACCTCGGCAAGCGGCTCGGCGATCCGTCGCCCGAACCTGATCACCCCGAAGGTGGCCGCACTCCCGGTGGTGCCCCGGGCTTCTGGACGGCCCGAGGCGAGATAGCCGAAGAGGGCGGAGTCTCGACTCCGCTGGTCGAGGAACTGGTCTCGAGGTCCGATCTCGGGACCGGTGAGGCACCGGCAACTTCGGCGACGGGCGACCCACTCCCCGGGGGTACCTCGAAGCCGGGCCATCTCGCGAGGTCGACCGCGTTCTTCTCGATCGCGACGGCCGCTTCACGCGTTGCCGGCCTCGCCCGCGAGATCGTGGCGGCTGCGCTTTTCGGGATCTCCGGTCCGATGTCGGCTTTCACCGTCGCCTTTCAGGTCCCGAACCTGATTAGGGCCCTGTTCGCCGACGCTGCTCTTCAGCCGGCCTTCGTCCCGATCTTCACCGAGCAGGTCGGTCTCGGGAAGGTCAGGGAGGCCTTCAGGCTCGCCTCGACCATGCTGCTCCTCGTGACCATGGTCCTCGGTGCGATCACGGCTCTGTTCATTCTCGGGGCCGGTGTGATCATGCCTCTGTTCGCGCCCGGCTTCACACCGAACGTCGAGAGTCTGATGATCGTGCTCTCCCAGATCATGTTCCCGATCCTGGTGCTGATGGGCTTCACCGGGGTCGTGGTCGGGATCCTCAACAGCTACGACCGCTTTGGAGCGTTCGCGATTTCGCCCTTCTTCTGGAACGTGACGATCATCGCCGTCGTCCTGATCGCTGCTCCGATGTTCCCCGAGGACAAGCAGATCTACGCCTATGCGATCGGCGTTCTGGCCGGAACCGTGGTTCAGCTGATCATCCCGACCTGGGATCTCAGGAACACGCCATTCCAATTCACTCTGAAGGTCGACTTTCGCGACCCGAACATGAGGAGGGTGCTGTTGCTGATGCTGCCGGTCACCCTCAGCCTCGGCCTCGTCAACTTCAACCTGATCATCAACAGCTTCTTCGGCAGTCTGGTCAGCAACGAGGCTCCGGCTGCAATCGACAAGGCCTTCCGGATCTACCAGCTACCCCAGGGGATCTTCTCGGTCGCGATAGCGACCGTGCTGTTCCCGACCCTCGCCCGTTTTGCCAACGCCAGTGACTTCGAGAACCTGAGGAAGACCCTCGGTAAGGGAATGCGTCAGATCGTCTTCATCCTGCTGCCGGCGACTGCCGCGATCCTCGTGCTCGCCGAGCCGATGATCCAGATCGTCTACCAGCGTGGCGAGTTCGGACCGGATCAAACCGCCCTGGTCGCCACGGCGCTCTTCTGGTTCGGGTTCTCTCTGCCTACCAATGGCCTGTTCCTGCTGCTCAGCAGGACCTTCTTCGGTCTCCAGGAGCCATGGATCCCGACCGCCATCGCCGGAGGGAATCTGCTCGTCACGGCCATCGCCTCTTACCTTCTCTACCGGCCGTACGGGGTCGCCGGCATAGTCGCCGCAACAGCGATCGCAACCGCGATTTCGGTCGCCGTCCAGATGGTCCTGCTGAGGGACAGGCTCGGAGGGATCGAGATGCCGAAGCTGATCGTCACCGTTCTCAAGTCCTCCGTCGCATCGATCGCCCTGGCGCTCGTCTGCTGGCAGGTATGGGTGCTGATCGATGATGCCCTCGGCAGGGATCTGATCGGCCAGCTCGTCTCGGTCTCGGTCGCCCTCGGTCTCGGGGGCCTCGCCTATCTCGCCGTCTGTCGTCTGCTCAGGGTCACCGAGCTCGACGAAGTCCTGGCCGTGGTCAGCCGGAGGGGTCGGTGAGCCTCGTCCAGTACCTGACGGGGTCCGTCTCTCTGCTGGTCTGGCTCGGGTTGCTGGCCTTCACGGCCCATCGCCTGGTCGGTCGACTCGTCGGGAAGGGTCCGGGGTATCCGGTTCTCCTCGCGACCTTGATGCTCGCTGTCGGCCTCGCCATCTGGACCGCGGTCCTCCCCGGGCTGGTCGGACTTCTGTCACCGCTCGCGATTCTGTTGGTGACGGGCCTCGTGGCTCTCTCGGTCGGCCTTCTGGTTTCTCCGGCGACGGACTCGACCGAGGTCGGGGACCCATCATCCAGTGGCGAGGCCGACCGGCCCGTTGGACCCGATCGCGTGGCGGGCCTGATCGCCCTCGTGGTCGGCTCGCTCGCCGGCGCCGTCTTCGGGCTCCGGACCCTCGAGCGGGTCGACACAGGCATGACCGGTTTCGACTCGACCTGGTACCACGGCCCGATAGCGGCCGAGTTCATCGAGTCCGGCTCCGTGTTCTCGCTGCACACGATCGCTCCGCAGTTCCTGACCTGGTTCTACCCTCACAACTCCGAGGTCCTCCATGCCTCGGCGGGAGCCCTCTTCGGAGGCGATCTCCCGTCCCTGGCTCTCGGGCTCCTCTGGTTCGGCGGTTCGCTGCTCGCCGGTTGGGTGATCGGTGACGGTCGCTCGGCGGCCCCGCTCTCGATGATTGGGGTCGCCCTCGCGATCGGCTCGTTCGCCTTCAGCGATCAGGCGGGCGAGGCTCGCAACGATTTGGCCGGGACCTTCTTCCTGCTCGGCGGTATCGGGATCGCGCTCGCCTCCTTTCGTCCCTCGACGAAAGCCGGATGGGGGATCCGGGGTCCGGTGTTCCTCGTTGCCCTGGCTGCCGGCCTGGCCGTCGGAACCAAGCTCAACTTCGTCCTTCCGGGACTGGTGCTGGCCCTCGGGGCCCCCTTCCTCGCGGGGCGAAGCGACAGAGGGCGGGCAGCCGTCCCGGCTCTGGCCGGCCTCGTTGCCGGCGGCTCTTTCTGGTACCTCCGAAACCTTGTCCAGTCGGGAAACCCGCTCCCCTGGGTAGCCGAGGTCGGGCCCTTCTCGCTGCCTGGACCCGATCAGGAAAGAGGAGGGCGGGACCCGGGTTCTGTCCTCGATTACCTCGACGATCCGGGGGTGATCGTCGATCCATTGATCCCGGGCCTGTGGGAGGGCCTCGGGGATGCATGGCCGCTCCTCCTGGTTCTCGCCCTGCTCGGACTCGGGCTTTCGTTCAGGCGGCCTTTCGATCGGCCGCTCGTCCTCGGCTCGGTCACGGGGATCGCAGTTCTGCTCGCCTGGGTCGTCGGACCGACGTCGGCCTCGGGCCCGGAGGGGGATCCGGTCGGCTTCGTTTCGGGCCTGAGGTATCTGGTCCCTGGACTGGCCATCGGACTGGCCCTCCTCGGGCCGGCGCTTGCCGGCATCCCGAGCCTGCCCCGGAGCACCATCCGGGTCGCCACCCTTCTTCTCCTGATCATGGCTCCCTTCACCCTGTTCGATGGGCTTTCGGCCTCTCCGTCGACGGTGATCGCGGTCGCCTTTTTCACCGGCGTCCTGGCGATCGCCTTCCTGATCGTCCGACTGCTCGGCTCACGGACCCGGCGCTCCACAGCCGTCGCAGCCGGATCCGTGGCGGTCGTCCTGCTGATCGGACTGGGCTTTCTGGTCGAGCGTCGTTATGACGCGAATCGGTACGCCTCACCCGAGTTCGTGACGGCCGGTCTGGCCGCCTCCTTCGCATGGGCCCAGGGAGTCGAGGGCGACTCGATCGGGACGACCGTCACCAGGTCCTATCCGTTCTATGGCCCGAGGTTCGACAACCGGGTCGCTTTCATCGGCGTCGAGCAGCCGAACGGAGGCTTCGTCCGTCCCGAGGGGTGCCGCGAGTTCGTCGATGCCGTGAACAGGGGCCGATTCGAGTGGGTGGTGGCGTCGCTGGACCGCGAGGGAGTCAAGCGTGACTTTCCCCCGGAAGTCGGGTGGCTGGATCGCGATCCGGCCGCCGTTCCCCTGTTCAGGAATCCGCCGACCGCCGTCTTCGCGATCGAGGGACGGCTGGACTCAGGCCTCTGTCCGGACGCCTGAGGCCGTCGGGCAGCCGCCCACCTTCATACTTGGACGCAGCGATGGACCTGATCCGAAACTTCTCGATAATCGCCCACATCGACCACGGCAAGTCGACCCTCGCGGACCGGATCCTCGAGATCACGGGAGCCATCGATCCGAAGAAGATGCGGGCGCAGGTGCTCGACTCGATGGATCTCGAGCGGGAACGGGGAATCACGATCAAGGCTCAGGCGGTCAGAGTCGACTTCGAGTCGGCAGATGGCGAGACCTACCACCTGCATCTGATCGACACTCCCGGCCACGTCGACTTCTCCTACGAGGTGTCGAGGAGCCTCGCCGCTTGCGAGGGCGCTCTTCTGGTCGTCGATGCCGCCCAGGGGGTGGAGGCCCAGACCGTGGCAAACACCTACCTCGCGATCGAGAACGGTCTGGAGCTGATCCCGGTCCTCAACAAAGTCGACCTGCCGGGTGCCGAGCCCGAGCGCGTAGCTGGCGAAGTTTCGGACCTCCTCGGGGTCGATCCCGCCGACATCCTGAGGATCTCGGCCAAGACGGGCGAGGGAGTTCCAGAGGTGCTCGAGGCGATCGTCGAGCGGGTACCGCCTCCGACCGGGGCACCGACGGCCTCACCGAGAGCCTTGATCTTCGACTCCGAGTTCGACCAGTACCGGGGCGTGATCGCCTACGTCCGGATGGTCGACGGGACATTCGCCAAGGGCCAGCAGGTCACCGCAATGCAGAACGGGACGGTCGCCGACCTGGACGACATCGGATTCTTCCGGCCCGAGATGACCTCCATCAACGAGATCGCGACCGGGGAGGTCGGCTACGTGATCACAGGGATCAAGGATGTGGCAAAGCTGCGCGTCGGTGACACCCTCACGGATACGGCCGACCCGGCGTCCGAGCCCCTCGAGGGCTATCGGGAGGTGAAGCCGATGGTGTTCTGCGGCCTCTTCCCGATCGACACCGAGCGTTACGAGGACCTTCGCGACGCACTCGACAAGATGGGCCTCAACGACGCCGCCCTGTCCTGGGAGCCCGAGACCTCCGATGCACTCGGGTTCGGTTTCCGGTGCGGCTTCCTCGGACTCCTCCACATGGAGATCGT
>CAJAIJ010000007.1 GCA_903939845.1 uncultured Solirubrobacterales bacterium | reverse complement strand
CACCGGCGAATGGGACGAGACGGCCAGGACCGTGAGCCTCGGCTCTGATGCGGTCAGCTTCCCGGCCGCACCGCTCGAGCCCTGCGCTCCTCTCGGCGAGACCCTGAACGGACTGGTCGGTCTGCCCAGAAACGACATCGGCCTCTCCCTCGACTTCACGCTCGAGGATCTGCCCGACGCGGCCCCGGCAAGGCTCGCCACCCCGAAGATCTCTGCTCCGAGGTCGGTGAACTCCGGCAAGACGATCAACCTCGGCGCTCAGCTCAGGAACACCGGCGAGGAAGCGGCCGAGCAGGTCAAGGTCTGCATCAAGAGCCCGACCGCCCTGATCAAGGGTCCGGCCAACCGGTGCAAGACGATCGGAGTGATCGCAGCCGGCAGGTCCAAGTCGGTCTCCGTTCCGCTCGCCACCAAGGCCGGCAAGAAGGGCAGGGCCAGCTTCCAGATCACTGCCGAATACATCTCGGCCGGCAAGAAGGTCGTGGCCCGGGTCGGTCACGTGACCTTGATGAAGTAGGGAAGCACCCTTCCCGGCATGATTGGGACCCGCCCTCCGGCAAATCGTCGGGGCGGGTTTCCTCTTTAGGGGGTCGGCAGGGGAGGTCGGTTCAGGGCCCGGGCGGGCAGACCGAAATCGGCTTGGAACCGCTATCCTTGGCGGTCGCCTCGCCTTCCTGGCCGAGGTTGTTTTTTTCGAGGCTCCCCGCAACGGGGAGCGGGACTTGGAAGTAGAGGAAATATGGCACGCGGAGATGTCCGCATAGCGGTGACACTTGCCTGTGAGAACTGCAAGCGTCGCAACTATCAGACCAACAAATCAAAGCGGAACACGCCGGACCGGATCGAGGTCCGGAAGTACTGCCGCTGGTGCAAGAGCCACCAGCCCCACAAGGAAACGCGGTAGTGGCTAAGTCGCGGGCACAGCGGAAGGCCGAGCGGCGGGCGAAGGAAGAGGCCGAGAAGGCAAAGCAGGGTCTCTCCGACTCGCAGGCTCAGCACGACACTCAGGTCCCTAAATCCGGCGACATCGCCGAGATCGAGGCGGTCGAGGCCGGGATCGCTGCCGGTGCGCCGGAAGAGGCTCTGGAGACCCCTGACGCCCCGAAGCAGTCGAAGATCGCATCCCGCGAGGAGAAGCGAAAGAAGAAGGAAGCCGAGAAGAAGGCCAAGGCCGAGCAGAAGCGTCGCGAGGAAGAAGAACTCGCGAAGAGGGCCAAGGCGGCGAAGGGCGAGCGCAAGCGCGGTGGAGTCTTCGCCTTCCTCGCCTCCTCCTGGGCCGAGCTGAAGCGGGTCCAGTGGCCCGACCGCGATACCCTCATCCAGGCGACGGCGGTCACTCTCGTATTCGTGGTCGTCGCAGCCCTCTACCTCGGCGTCCTGGACCTGGCCTTCAACTGGCTCGTCCAGAGGGTCATCTGATCGGAGCATTCACATGTATCGCTGGTACGTCATAAACACTTACTCTGGCCACGAGAACAAGGTCAAGCACAACCTCGAGCACCGCATCGAGTCGATGGGGCAGGGTCACCGCATCAAGCAGGTGATCGTCCCGACCGAGCAGGTGGCCGAGATCAAGGATGGACAGAAGGTCCAGGTCGAGAAGAGGACCATGCCCGGCTACGTGCTGGTCCAGATGGACATGACCGACAACTCCTGGTCGCTGGTGAAGAACACACCGGGCGTGACCGGGTTCGTCGGCCCCAGGGACACCCCGGTGCCACTGACCAAGCCGGAGATAGACCGTCTGCTCCACCGCGAGACTGCCGAGCGGCCGAGGACACAGGCCCAGTTCGAGATCGGTGAGACCGTG
This sequence comes from uncultured Solirubrobacterales bacterium, assembly GCA_903939845.1. Taxonomy (GTDB): domain Bacteria; phylum Actinomycetota; class Thermoleophilia; order Solirubrobacterales; family 70-9; genus 67-14. The sequence continues at coordinate 104,698 of CAJAIJ010000007.1, read as the reverse complement.
AAGATCATCAGCGGACCGCTGGCCGACTTCTCGGGCGAGATCGCAGAGATCAACGACGACCAGGCCAAGCTGAAGGTGCTGGTCTCGATCTTCGGTCGGGAGACCCCGTCCGAGGTCGGCTACGAGCAGGTCAAGAAGATCTAGGAAACTGAAGTAGACCCGGAACCCGCGAGGAAGAAGAAACCCATGGCCAAGAAAGTAATGACCCTGATCAAGCTGCAGATCCCTGCGGGCCAGGCCAACCCTGCTCCGCCGGTCGGTCCGGCGCTCGGTCAGCACGGGGTCAACATCATGGACTTCTGCAAGGCGTTCAACGCCCAGACCCAGCAGGAAGGCGGGACGATCATCCCGGTCGAGATCACGGTCTACGAAGACCGGAGCTTCGACTTCATCACCAAGACCCCTCCGGCCGCGGTGCTGATCAAGGAGGCCTGCGGGATCAAGAAGGGTTCCGGCGTTCCCCACATGGAGAAGGTCGCGACGATCACCGAGGCCCAGATCCAGCAGATCGCCGAACGCAAGATGCCCGACCTCAACGCCAACGACATCGAGGCAGCAAAGAAGATCATCGCCGGGACCGCCCGCTCGATGGGAGTGGAGGTCAAGTAACGATGGCTCACGGCAAGCGTTTCAGGCAGCAGTACGGAAAGGTCCAGCGCGGCGTCGTCTACCCGCCGGCCGAGGCGATGAACCTGATCAAGGAGACCGCATCTGCGAGCTTCGACGAATCGGTCGAGCTCCATGTCCGGCTCGGGGTGAACGTCAAGCACGCCGAGGAACAGCTCCGCGGCACTCTCGCCCTGCCTCACGGGCTCGGTCGTGACGTCCGCGTAGCGGTCTTCGCCCAAGGCGACAAGGCCCGGGACGCGGAGGCGGCCGGAGCCGACATCGTCGGTAGCGAGGACCTCGCCAAGAAGATCGAAGAAGGCTTCGACGAGTTCGACGTCGTGATCGCCACCCCGGACCAGATGCCGGTGGTCGGCCGCCTCGGACGGGTCCTCGGCCCGTCGGGCAAGATGCCCAACCCGAAAGTCGGCACGGTTACAGAAGACATCGAGAAGGCCGTGGGCGAGACCAAGTCCGGCAAGGTCGAGTACCGGACGGATCGCCAGGCGATCGTCCACATGGTGATCGGCAAGGCCTCTTTCGATTCGGGCAAGCTGCTCGACAACTACGCGGCCGTGATGGACGAGATCGGCAAGGCGAAGCCCTCCTCGTCGAAGGGGCGCTACGTCATTTCGGTCTCGGTCTCGACCACGATGGGGCCGGGCATTACGATCGATCCGAACCTCACCACGGAGGCCGAGATCCTTCCCGAGGGCGCTGCGGCTTCCTCCAACGGGTCGGCACCGGCCGAGTCCGTCTCGGTCGAGGAGACCGGGGAGACGACCGAGGTCGAGGTCACCGAAGAGACTCCCGACGATTCTGTTGCCGAGCAGGCAACCGAGGAGGCCTCCGAGCAGAGGGTCGAGGAGACCGTCGAGGAAGAGGTCGAGGTCGACGAGCCTCCGGTCGACGAGCAGGTGGCCGAGGAGACCGCCGAGGTCGAGGAAGAGGTCGAGCTGCCGGCGGTCGAAGAGCAGGACTCTGACGCCGAGCCGGCCGAAGAGCCGGCCGACGCCTAGGCCCCAGTTGCCCGAGGCCGTCCCCTGTCCGGGCTGTTCGGGGGGGCGGTTCGAGACGATCTTCGAGGACTGTTCGGACCTCTGGCTGCGCATACCGGGTGAGTATCCGGTTGTCAGATGCCTGGAGTGCGGACTGGTCCAGACCAATCCCCGTCCGAATCCTGAAGAGCTGGAGGCCTTCTACCCGGAAGAGTATGCGCCGGCGGGTTGTCCCATGCCCGACAGGCCGATGGGTCGGACGCCGCTCGTCAGGGCTTTTCGATGGGTCGTAGCCCTTCCCTACCGTCTGAGGTGGGGGCGGGAGTTCGTGTCGAGGCTGGTGCCGGGTCGGGTCTTGGACGTAGGGGCCGGCAACGGGTCCCGGCTCGCCCGGCTGGAGGGCCGGGGGTGGGAGCCCTGGATTCTCGAACCTCGTGCCGAGACCGCCCGCGAGACGGCCGGGCGACTCGGGATTCCCGAGGAGCGGGTGGTAGTGGCCTACGCCGAGGACGCCGACCTGCCGGCTGGCCACTTCGACCTCGTCGTGATGGACCATACGGTCGAGCACCTCTCGGATCCAAGAGCCGTATTCGACTCGATCTCGCGGCTGCTGAAAGGGGGCGGAAGGCTTCTGATCACCTGCCCGAACTACGGCAGCCTCGAGTCGAGGCTCTTCGGGCGATGGTGGATGGGTCTGGACATGCCTCGTCACCTGACCCACTTCGGAGCCGGGACCCTCGAGAGGATGGCCGCCGAGAGCGGGCTGGAGATGGAGGACATCAGACCCCAGTACGGAACGCTGGTCATGTTCAGTGTGGTGTTCAGACATGCATTCGCGAAGGGTCTGGACGGTTCCCCCGGTGCGAAGACGCTGCCGCTGCCGGAGCGCCTGGTCGCCTTCGCACTCGAGCAGCTCGCAACCGTCGCCCAGGCCTTCGGCTACATGCCGATGATGGAGGTCGTGTTCAGGAAGCCACCGGCATCTGTCCGGGAGGAAGCCTGAGGGTCCCTTGGTCGAGGGGCGTTACGATCGCCGGGTTACGGGTCATGCCAGGAGGGAAAGGGGACGGTTGCAGGCGTTGAGGTCATCGATGGGCGAGGGAGCCGACGAAGATCCCATCGAGGCAGGTGGTCAGTCGAAGCTGGCCGTCGTCTGTCGAGCGCATAAGGCGTTCGCCCCACGGACCGAGCGGGCCAGGCGGGTGGCAGCAGCACTTTCCACCCTCGGCTGGGACTGCACCTTCTGGCCCCGGGTCCAGGCCCCTACGCCGGCAGTCTCGGAGAAGCCGAGGCCGGTGAGGAGGACTCTCCGGAAGATTGCAGAGCGTTTCGTGCTGATCGACCGGTTCGAACCCGAGAGCCTGGCTTGGCGCTCCGGCTTCGAGCGGTCCGGTCCGGCCGCCGGTTATCTGGTCGTCCCCGACTTCTCGCCCGCAGTGACTGCCGCCCGGGCTCTCAGAGCTGCAGGTCGTCCGTATGTGGTCGATACCGGGGACCCCTGGGGGATGGACATGCCTCTGGGGGGGCGCGGAATCGGACCGGCCGCCAGGCGGTCGCGAGCCGAAAGGGATCTCTTCGGGGGCGCCGCCGGGGTGGTTCTGACCACCAAACTCCAGGCCGAAGAGATGGTCTCGAGGTTTCCCGGAAAGCCCGTGATGGTCCGGCCCAATGGTTTTCAAGAGGTCGACACGGCCCCACCTGTCGAGGCGGGACGCAAGGATCCTGCCGTGCTCAGGCTCGCCCATTTCGGCAGGTTCGATCGGTCGGTGAGGGTCGACCCGCTCCCCTTTCTGGAGGTCCTTGCCGACTCCGGCCGGTGGGACCGGGTCGTGATGACCCAGTTCGGGCCTGATCCGAAGGAGCTTCCGAAGTCGACCGGGAGGGTGGCGATCGAGGCGAGAGCAGCATTGCCGTGGCCTGAGGCCGTAGCCGAGGCTCGGAGCCACGACGCCGCGATCGTGATCGGTAACCGGCCCGAGCGCCGGATGCAGATGCCCAGCAAGGTGGTCGAGTATCTGAGTCTTCCGATACCGCGGATCGCGCTCTGCTCCGGGACCGACGACTCCCTTCACGAATGCGCCGGTCGCCTTCCGGGCTATCTGGTCCTGACCGAGGCGGACCGCGAAGTCGCTGGCAAGGTCGCCTCCCACCTGGACCGCAGGTGGGAACCCGAGGAACTGGAGCCGCCCGAGGAGCTCTCCTGGGGTGTGGTCGCGGGTGAAGTCGGGGCGTTCGTGGACTCCTGCCTGCGAGCGGAGATGTCTTCTGCCTCCGCTCGACCTCTCCCGGGATTGGTGGGCAGCCACCCGTGAAGGTGCTCCAGATCCACAGTCGCTACCGGGAATACGGCGGTGAGGAGCGGGTCGTGGAGACCGATACCGCCCTCCTGAGGGAGGCCGGGCACGAGGTCCTCACCCACGAGGTCCCGAACCCCTCGGGAGGGGTTTCTGCAGCTGCCTCGCTGGCGGCCTCCTCCTGGAATCTTCGGCAGGCCGGGAAGGTCCGAAAGTTGATCGAGGACTGGCAACCGGACGTCGTCCACATCCACAACACCTGGTTCTCGCTTTCACCTTCGGTCCCCCGCGCGGTCTCCCGGGCGGGCCTTCCGCTCGTTCAGACCATCCATAACTACCGACCGACCTGTGTCAACGCGAAGCTGTTCAGGGATGGCCAGCCCTGCTACGACTGCCTCGGGAGCAGGTTGCCCTGGAAGGGCGTACGGCTGGGCTGCTACCGCGAATCACGGGTCCTCTCGGCCGCGGTCGTCTCCTTCGATGCCGTCCAGCGCCTCTCCGGGACATGGGAGGCCTCGGACCTGATCACGGTCCAGTCGGAGCGCCATCGGGAACTGCTCGAGAGGGGAGGACTGGATGCTCCGACGGAGGTCCTGCCGTGGACGACCCGCGATCCCGGCCCGAGGAGAGCGGCTCCGTCGGCCTCGAACGAGGTCCTCTTCCTCGGCCGGCTCGAACCAGAGATCAAGGGAATCGAGAGGCTGGTCCGGGCCTGGAACATCGCCCATGCCTCCGGCGCGCTCGGGAACCTCCACCTGACTCTGGTCGGGACCGGGGATCTGCTCGGGACGCCGGCCCTCGAGGGCGACTCGATCAGGGCGGTCGGGTGGATGGATCAGGAGGCCCTGGACCGGCTGATGCTCTCCTCCAGGGCCCTTCTTTTCCCTTCGACCTGGGAGGAGACGTTCGGCCTCGTGGCCATCGAGGGGTTCGCTGCCGGCCTGCCCGTTCTCGGCTCTGACCTCGGTGGCATCCGTGACACCGTCGGACGGATCGACCCGGACTGCCTGGTGGCGACCGGACCAGGGGACGAGGAGGCATGGATCCGGGCCCTCGGGATGCTCAGGGACGATGGGTGGGTCGATCGAAAGGGAGCCGACGCCCGTATGGCCTTCGAGGACGAGTTCGGTCCGGAGGTGGGCACCCGGCGGCTGCTCGCGGCATATGGACGCGCTGCCGCCCGCCGTGCTGAAAGGATTGGCGACCTGTGATGAACGAGACCGGGGAAACGACCGAGGCCGTCGAGGTCGAGGTCGAGCAGGGAGAACCCGCCGACTGGCCAGCACTCGATCGAGTCGCCTTCTGGCTGCTCGTCGCATCGCTCCTGTGGGTTGCAGTCTCTCCCGGCCTTGCGGCCCTCGGTGGCTTCGGGGAGTGGTTCCTCAGGGCCGACCTCCTGTTCGGTTGGGCCGCATTCGCCCTGGTTTTCATCCGGGCGAGGAGGGCCGCTCGTCCGGTCGCACTGCTGGTGGCAGCGATAATCGCTTTCGGTCTGGCAGAGATCCTCACCGGGGTGGTGACAGGGACACCGCTTCTGGTCCAGGCGGCCTCCTTCGCGCTCTATGCCTTCCCGCTCGCCATCCTCGCCACCGTGCTGCTGGCGCCGCCGCCGGGTCGGAAGGTTCTCCTCCTGGTGGGCCTGGTGCTGGCCTTCGCCTTCATCCAGTTCCCGATCCTCGCGGCGACCGCCCCCTTTTCGACAAACCCCGACTTCAACCGGGGGACCTTCGTCGGGCTGGCGGTCGGGTTCCATCTCTCGGGGGCCGTGGCCGGCGTCGGGGCGATCTGGCTGCTGGGGAGGATGGAGCGGGTGCGCTCTGTCCTCTGGTCGATACCGCTCCTGCTCTCGGTCTTCTTGACCGAGACCCGTCAGGTCGCGGCCCTGTTGCCGGTAGTGCTCGGTCTGAGTCCGGCACTGGATCTGAAGCGGTGGGTGATCCGCCTCATCGCCCCGGTGCTGCTGGTCCTCCTGATCGTTTTGTCACCGAGGATCGAGGGGATTTCCAATACAGCGGGAGATCGGGCGGCTAATCAGGTCGAACGAGCTGTAATCGAACCCGAAGGGCAGCGCAAGATCGAGGGCTTCGTCGAAACGGCAGAGGCCCTCGCCGAGTCCCCGACCAACCTCCTGCTCGGCCTGGGCCAGGGCAATTCGGTCGGGTTCCTCGCCCAGCTCGGGGACCAAGGTATCCAAAGCGAGGAGTTCGGCAGCTCGGTCGGCGACACGCTCGGCCTCCAACAGTCGAGGGTGGTCGATGAGCTCGGTCCCCGGCTTGGATACGGATCCTTTGCCAACGAGTTCTCCAGCCTCGGCGGCCTCGTCGGGGATCTCGGTCTGGTCGGATCACTGGCCTTCTTCGTCGGACTCGGCTCGATCGGGTGGCTCCTGATTCAGGTCCGGGGCCGCAATCGGGGGGCCGTCCAGGCGCTCGGCCTCTTCTACCTCGCAATGGGCCTGATCTACATCTGGTGGGAGCAGCCGGCCCTGACCCTCTGCATTGCGCTGCTGATGGGAGCCGGACTCCTGCTCGCCCGTAGCGACGTGGAGGTCGCATCGGAGGCGAAGTGATCCCCTCCTCGATTCGCAGGCGCTTCGGAGGCATGACTTCTGCGGTCGTGGTCAGGGTCTCTGGTCGGGCTCTGGCTTTCCTGCTGGCCCTGGTGCTTGCAAGGGAGCTGGGTGTCGAAGGGTTCGGCGTCTATTCCTTTGCGACGACCTGGGTCACTTTGTTGCTGGTGGTTTCGGGTCTCGGGTACGGAGGCCTGTTGCTCAGGCAGACGGCGGTTTATGTGGAACGGGACCAGCCGGAACTCCTGCTTGGCCTGATTCAGACGGCCCGCCGGACGATCATCCCGCTTTCGATCGTGCTCGTGGTGCTGGCTGCGGCTGCCGCCGCACTCTTCTTCGATCCGATCTTTCTCGTGCCCCTCCTGATAGCGCTACCCACGGTGATCGTTCGAACCTTTTCGCTCGTCTGGGAGGGGGTACTGCGCGGCCTGGGGAGAGTCGATGAGAGTTTCATCTCGACCTTTGTCGTCTATCCCCTGGTGATGCTGGCAGGGGTTGGTTTGCTCGCTGTCCTCTCGGTCGATCTGACTCCCGAGATTGCGCTCGTTCTCTTTCTCCTTTCCTTCATGGCCGGTGCCGTGGCGGTCTGGCTTCTCGCCAGACGCCGACTACGTCCGATCATCGGTGCGACACCGGCAGCAAAGCATCCTGAGGAGGGCCGGTATTCCCTGCTCCTGCCGTTCACGACCCTGACCCTCCTCGGCAGCGTTTCGGCCTCTCTGGGGCTCATCACCCTCGGCCTGTTCGACCTCCCGGATGAAGTTGGAATCTTTCAGGTAGCCAGGAAGTTGACCGAACCGATCAGCCTCATTTTCTCGGTCATCGGGATGTCCCTCGCTGCCCTCCTGGCCTCCCTGTATGCCCGTGATGGAATCAGGGAGGCTCGGCCACGGATCGCCCGTGCTGTCCGCCTCAGCCTGTTGGGGGCGTTACCAATTGCAGCGATTCTGCTGTTGGCGCCCGACTTCGTACTCGGCCTGTTCGGCCAGGGTTTCGAGGGTGCCCGGGCATCCCTCTTCATCCTCACGGCGGCTTCCCTGCTCGATATCGCATCGGGTGTAGCTCTCGTAGCGCTCATGATGACCCACCACCAACGAGCGGCAATCGTCGCCAAGGGGATCGGCCTCACCGTCAACCTGGTGCTTTGCCTGACCCTGATTCCAGCCCTTGGGGCCTCGGGTGCAGCCATCGCGTTGGCCGCCGACACCATTGCCACCAATGCCCTGGCAGTGGTGCTGGCCTGGAAGGTTCTGGGGCTGAACACGACGGCCTTTTCGTTGCCACGAAGGGTGTTCGGTCGGGTCTAGCGTGATTCGTCTGAAGGCCTGTTGGGACTACTCTTTGCCGTCCAGATGACGAACGCCGACATGCCGAATCTGTTTGTGATCGGGGCCGCCAAGTGCGGCACCTCGAGCCTTCATCAGTATTTGAACGATCACCCTGATGTTTCGATGTCAAGCGTGAAAGAGCCGGGCTTCTTCATCAAGGGCGTCGACCCCGCAAGGTCCCTGGCGATCAAGGAGAGGAGGCGGTATCTCAGCTTATTCGAGGCAGGGCACCGGATCAGAGGGGAATCGACCGTCGCCTACTCCACGTACCCCTGTCTCGAAGGCATACCCGAGGCGATAGCCGACGAGGTTCCCGACGCAAGCTTCCTCTACCTGGTCAGGGATCCGATCGAGCGAATCGCTGCGATGGTGAGGCAGGGCATTGCGGTGGGCTTCATCGAGCCCGAAGACCCGACCGTTCCGGCCTCGGTGAGGGAGTGCATCGGGAGGCTCGACGATCCGGGCAATCGATTCATCGCCGGTGGCAAGTACATGACGCAGGCCCAAAGGTTTGCGGAGGTCTTTTCGAAGGAGTCCATCCTCGTGATCGATAGCGATGAACTCCGGTTCCGGCGGCAGGAGACCATGGCAGAGATTTTTCGCTTCCTCGACTGTGACCCGGAGGAGGTCCGCCATGCCTTCGGGCGGATGGAGAATGTCGGGTCGGACTTGACGCTCAAGCCGGCCCCGTATCGTTGGCTCCGGAGGCGTCAAAGACTTCGTAGGTGGTACCGGGGCAGACCCGATGAAACCAGGGACGCACTAGGGGGGCGCTTCGGTTCCCTCTTTGGTACGCCCATCCCGAAGCCAGTCATAGATGCGCCACTCAGGCGGGATCTCGAGGAAGTCTTTCGACCCGAGGTCGAGGCACTGAGGGAGTTCACGGGGAAGCCCTTCTCAGCATGGAGCATCTAGTGCATGGGAACTCAAACAGAGAGATGCCGAACCTCTTCATCATCGGGGCGGGGAAGTGCGGCACCACGAGCCTGCACTACTACCTCGATCTCCATCCCGAGATCTCGATGTCGAGGATCAAGGAGCCCCTCTTCTTCCTGGACGAGGAGTTTCGTGACTCCTGGCCCCACTCACCGGTTGCCCGGTCGCGGTCGGAATACCTTTCCCTTTTTCAACCGGGCAGCCCGGTGCGCGGGGAGGCCTCGACCATGTACTCGATGTACCCGATCCAACCCGATGTTCCGGCCCGGATCCACTCCCAGGACCCCGGTGCGAAACTGATCTACCTGGTCAGAGATCCGGTCGAGCGAGTCCCGGCGGCCTGGGTCCAGAGAATGGGCGCGAGAGAGGCATCGAACCGGAGTACAGATGGCCTCGTCACCCTTGCCGAGCACGTGGGTGACTTCGATAGTCCCCGCAACTACTACACCTGGCCCGGGATGTACATGACCCAGATTCGCAGGTACCTCGAGTTCTTCCCCCGGGAATCGATACTCATCGTCGACAGCGATGAACTCAAGACTGAGAGGGAGAGGGTCCTGAGGGAAATCTTCGGTTTTCTGGAGGTGGATCCCGAATTCACAGATCCGGCCTTTGCCGAGGAAAGGAACACTCTTTCCGTCAAGAGGATGGAGTCGGGAGCCTATGTGCGCCTGACCCACTCCAGGATCCTCCGGCGACTGGTCGACCTGATCCCGGGGCGCCCCCGTGACTGGATGATCGAGGCCGTCAGGAGACCCTTGATGCTTCCGGCCGAGAAGCCCGAACTGGATCCCGTGCTCCGCGCACGTCTCGAAGACCACTTCAGGCCCGAGGTCGAAGCTCTCAGGGAGTTCACGGGAAAGTCCTTTTCCGGCTGGAGCATCTGAAGGTCGAGATCTCCCTGATTGGGCCCTTCTGTACTGTTTTCGAGTAGTAGTTTTGAGTAGCCACGAAGGCAGTGATGCCGGGGTCTGTCGATTTCCGAACGGGTCCCGAATCATCTTTCCGGCCCTCGGGTCGCGCAGGTAGCTGATCCAACCCCGCGGTGTCTGCGGTCGCATGACCTCCAGGAGGTCTGCAGTGCAACGCAACAAAGAGATGCCGAACCTCTTCGTGATCGGTGCCGAGAAGTGCGGGACCACGAGCCTGCACTCGTACCTGGATCTGCACCCCGAGATTTCGATGAGTCGCCACAAAGAAGCGGGATACTTCGCACGCTCCTCGGCGGACTATCGCCTCTTTCGGATCGCAGACCGGAACGATTACCTGGGGCTCTTCCAGCCCGGGACGCAGGTCCGTGGAGATACGACACCTGCCTACTCGTCGTTTCCCGAGTCGAGCGGAACGCCGGCCCGCATCGATGTCGAGGTTTCGGAGCCGAAGTTCATCTATCTCGTTCGAGATCCGAGCGAGCGGATCGAGTCTGCCTTGCGGCACTGGGCTGCCTACGGCCGTTTCGGCCCGGGATCCGAGGCCCTCGTGGTCGAGGAGCTCCCCCGGAATTTCATGCTGTCGCGAAGTCGTTACATGACTCAGATCGAGCAGTACCTGGAGTACTTCCCTCCGGAATCAATCCTCGTTGTCGATAGCGACCGCCTCAGGCAGGAACGCTCGACCACTCTCGCGGAGATCTTCGAGTTCCTTGGGGTCGAGCCGACCTTCGACCACCCCGACTTTCGAGAAGAAAAGAACCCGGCAACCTCTTACAGGGTTCCTCCCGGCATCTGGCGGCGCCTGCGATCCGCCCGTCTTGCCGACTCCCTGGTCCGGGTCACTCCCGGACCCATGCGGCTGAGGGTGCGAAAGGTCCGCTGGAATCTCTCTCAAGCCGTCGGTGAGCCTTTGCCCGAGATCGTCCTTTCCGATGCCCTGAGGGAGAGACTTCGAACCGAACTCGAGCCAGAGGTCGCGGCCCTGCGCGAGTTCACCGGCCAGAAGTTCGATTGCTGGAGTATGTGATGGGCCGCACCCGAAACACCGAGATGCCGAACCTCTTCATCATCGGGGCAGCCAAATGCGGCACCACGAGCCTGCACTGCTACCTCGATCTCCATCCCGAGATCTCGATGTCGAGGATCAAGGAGCCCAGGTTCTTTGCTTGTCCGGAGGGAACCCGGGAAGAGCGTGCCATCACGGACCGGAACCGTTATCTGGCACTTTTCGAGGCAGGAAAGAAGATAAGGGGAGAGGCATCCCCGGCCTATTCCCAGCACCCGGCTGTTTCCGGGGTGCCTGGCCGAATTGCCATGGAATCCCCCGACGCGAAGTTCATCTATCTGGTGAGGGATCCGATCGAGAGGATCGAATCGCAGCTCAGGATGCTTGCGGCGCTCGACACCTACGAGTCGCTCAGGTATGGCCGGCCGGTGGACGCGCTTCCCGTCGATGGATTGGTCGACGCCTCTCGCTACATGTCACAGATCCGGCAATATCTGGAGGTCTTTCGGGCCGAGTCGATCCTGGTCCTCGATAGCGAGCGGCTTGCTCGTGACCGAAGGGGGTCGTTGGCCGAGACCTTTCGTTTCCTCGGTGTCGACACCACATTCGAGGATTCGGAATTCGACCATCGGGTCAACCGGGGCCACGCCCTCCGAGCTCTCCCGGCCCCGCTCGATCGCCTGCCCGGCTCTGCTCCAATCGGAAAGGTGAAGTCGGCCCTGGGGGCGAGGAGGGTTCGGCGTATCCGATGGTGGATTTCACTCCGGTTCGGAAGCCCTGTGCAACCCATCTCGCTTTCGTCGAGATTGAGGGAGGAATTGAAGTGCGAGCTCCGTCCAGAGATCGAGGATCTCAGGGAGTTCACGGGCCTCAAGTTCGAAGGCTGGAGTATCTGATGGCCAGGACCGCCCGGACGGTCAACACCGAGATGCCGAACCTCTTCATCATCGGGGCGGCCAAATGCGGCACCACGAGCCTGCACTACTACCTCGATCTCCATCCCGAGATCTCGATGTCGAGGATCAAGGAGCCGAAGTACTTCCTCGGGCCGATCCCCTCCAGCCCCAGGGGTCCCAGGGTCACTTCGAGGGAGGCATACCTCGACCTTTTCGAACCGGGAGTCCCCGTGAGGGGCGAGGCATCGGTCGCTTACTCGGTGTCGCCTTGCTTTCGCGGCGTGGCCGAGAGGATTGCGAACGAGATCCCGGATGCCCGAGTCGTCTACATGGTGAGGGATCCGGTGGAGCGGATCGTTTCCGGAACGAGGGCACGGGTTGCGAACGGGCACCTGCCTCCTCCGGACCGCACGGATACCGGGGCTTTCTGGTCGGGAGTTCTCGGGGACCTCGATCCGGGGACGAACGACATCATTGCCAGAAGCCTCTACATGTCCCAGATCCGGGAGTACCTCGAGCACTTCCCCGCCGAATCGATAATGGTCATCGATCACCGGGACCTCCTCGATGACCGGATCCCGACCCTCGAACGGGTCTTCGACTTCCTCGGGGTCGATGCCCGCTTCCGGCATCCACGGTTCGAGGTCGAGCGGAACTCGGGATCCACCGTCGCTACAGGAGGTCTGAATCGACGCCTGAGGACCAGCGGCACCGCCCGGAAGGCGAGCATGCTCCTGCCTGAACCGGTTCGAAAGCGGGCCATCGGCACGGCTCGTCGCTTCACCGGCCGGAGGATCGAGATTCCCGAGATGCCGCAGGAGCTTCGCGGAAGGCTGATCGCGCTGTTCGGCCCCGAGGTCGAAGACCTCAGGGAGTTCACAGGCCAGAAGTTCGATGGCTGGAGCGTGTGATGGTTCGAAGGCGAAACAGAGAGATGCCGAACCTGTTCGTGATCGGGGCGATGAAGTCCGGCACGACCAGCCTCCACAGGTACCTGGATCTCCATCCCGAGATCTCGATGTCCCTGGAGAAGGAGCCGAACTTCTTCGTCACTTCGCCCCCGCCCGACCTCGCCCAGCGGGTCGCGGACCGTGACTCATACCTCGGCCTCTTCCGGGCCGGCACCCCGATAAGGGGTGAGGCATCGCACCGCTACACCCAGTTTCCGTATGTGCCTGGAGTGCCGGCGGAGATTGCGGCCGCTTCGCCGGAAGCAAGGCTGATCTACCTGGTCCGCGACCCGGTTACCCGGCTGGAATCCCAGGCTCGGGAGGTGCTCTCGGGCCGGATGGGAGAGGCCAAATACCTTCCGCCCGACATGCCGGTCTCCGAACTGGTCGGGGATCTCGACGATCCGGCCAATCGGTTCGTCTGTCTGGGTAGATACATGACCCAGATTCGCCAGTACCTCGAGCACTTCCCGAGGGAGTCCCTGCTCGTGGTCGACAGCGACCGGCTTAGGTCAAGGAGGCGGGAGACCATGGCCAAGATCTTCGGGTTCATCGGTGTCGACGAGGAGTTCTGGGACGACCGGATGGATGTCGAGCACTACACCGCTGAAGAAAAGGGGCGACGCTCCGAGGGGTATGTGAGGCTGTCGGAGGTCGGTTTGCTCAAGACGGCAGTCGACCGCATGCCGCCGAGGATGAAGCGGGAGGTCGTCCGTCTGGCACGGTCGGGGATGAGCAAGCCGTGGACGCCCCCGCAGCTCGACGACGATCTCCGCTTCAGGCTCGAGTGTCTTTATCGACCGGAGGTCGAGGACCTCAGGGAGTTCACCGGTCGAAATTTCGCGGGGTGGAGCATCTAGGTTCCAGATCCGGTGACCGACGCAGAAAGGAAGACCGACCTCGCATTCCTGACGGACGGTTGGGGATCGAACCCCATGTCGAGGATCGAGCGGGCATTGTTCGGTGCCTGCGATAGGGCGGGGATTCCCTTCGACGGGGTCTACACCGATGATGCGACCCCGGCCGCCTCGGAGGGAACCAGCCACCGGTTCAGCATCGGTGAGGTTCGGGCTGCCTGGGCCACTCCGAAGCTCGTCTCCTACATGCGGAAGGCGAGACCGAAGGCCGTGATCGTCAAGTCGGGCCAGCTCGGCCCCGCGACCGTCCTGGCAGGAATGATCACGGGAACCCCGGTGATCGCGTGGGAGCCCACGATCAACGACTTCGAGTTCAGTTCTGCCCGGTTCCGGATCCGTTTCGGGTTCAGGCTCCAGCACCTCCTGTACCGGCACGCCGCCGCCCTCGCCGGTGCATCGAGCGATGTGGTCGAGTGGGCCTCGGCCGACCGCCGGGTACCGGCCGATCGGGTCTTCCTCTGGCCGAATCCCTTCGACCTCGCCGCAGTCCGTGCCGAGGGGGGCGAGCAGGGGCCGCCCGAAGAGCCCCCGCTCAGATTGATCTCGGTCGGGCGACTGGTCGAGCAGAAGGCGTACGACGTCCTGATCGAGGCTCTCGGTCTGGCCGATCCCGACCTGCCCGAGTGGCGCCTGGAGATCCTCGGTTCAGAGGACGGCTGGCGCGGCAACTGGGAAGCACGGATAGAAGCGATGGTCGAGGAGCGAGCGCTGGGGGAAAAGGTGAAGCTCGTCGGGCATCTCGAGAATCCTTACGAGGCCGTGAAGCAGTCCCATCTTTTCCTCCACTCGGCCCGCTGGGAGGCGTTCGGCAATGTGATCGTCGAGGCGATGGCCTTGGGCACGCCGGCCATTGTGGCCGACTGCCCCGGCGCTCCTAAGGAGATCCTCGATGGTGGCAAGTACGGCAGGCTGGTCCCCAATGAGGACCCGGCCGCGTTCGCCGCCGCCCTGGTGGAGCTGGCGAACGACCCGGACGAGCGAAGGCGGCTCGGCGAGGCGGGCAGGGTCAGGGCCGAGGACTACTCGGCCGACCGGCTCCTTCCCGGGATGCTCGCCGACATCGAACGCGTGACGGGGGTCGACTTCGGTCGGACCCGGCAAGGGAACGGCGGGCCGGCTCAGCCCCCCGAGCCGGAGAGGTAGGCCCCGGCGAAGGCCCGGGCCTGGATGGTTATGAGGGCCTCCCTGGTGTCGGGGGCAAGGAGGTCGAACATCGCCGGTGTGGTGTTGACGTCGACCGCATGGAGGGCCCCGGAGTTACGGTCCCGCAGGCAGTCGATCTCGCAGTAATCGGCTCCGAGGGCTCCAGCAAGTTCCTGAACCTTTCCGATTTCGCCCTCGGTCAGGTAGTCGGTCGGTTCGTGCAGCTCCGGCTTCCTGGAGCCACCGGTCGGATTGCCGAGCCTGGCCTCGATCGCCCTTTCCTTCCGGATCAGGCAGACGACTTCTCCTGCGATCAGGACCGGTCGAAGGTCCTCGGTCCACCCGTCGTCCAACCGGTTGTCGACGAGGCGTTGGTAACAGAAGCCGTGAACCGGCTCGATCGGGCACTCGACGATCCGGGCCTGCCTCAGTCCGTTCGCCTCGGGCTTCTCGACGGCCGGCCCCCGATGGCTTCGAGGGTCGATCAGAAGGGAGTCTTCGAAGAACTCCCCGCTGAGGCGAGCCACGGTCGTCTTCGAGATGTCGGTCGCATCTATGTTCACGACCGACCGCTCGGAAGAGATCTCCAGCAGGCGATCGGGCGGGCTGTGGAAGGCCGAATCCTCCGAGGCCTGCCAGAAGATCACGGCGGCCGCTCGGTCGGGGCTCCCGTTCAGCTCGAGGCCCAGCTCGGCCGCGATCGGGTGGATCATCGCCCGCGGGTGTGGCCGTCCGGGCAGGCAGGCGATGTGGCCGGGACCTATGCCGGCCTCCCTCGCCGCCTGACGCCTGCGGCGATGGTGGAGGTGCATTCGTGCGGACCTGCGCCGCCGTCCGACCCTCGCTTTCAGCCACTCGACCGGATACACGGGACGAAAGTAACAGCGGTCCGAAGCAAATGGCGTCAGACATCGGGTCCGTCGCAACGGGGACAATGGCCATATGCAGGCCGGTAGAGCACCCGTTCCCCCCGCCGCAGAGGCCGGACGCCGCGTGCGACGGCTGCTCGTCGTCTCGGACCTGGCGGCGATCATCCTCGGGACCGCCGCGACCCTCCTCCTGCTCCCGGTCTTCGGACGGAGCCTCGGCGCCGACACGCTGCTTCCGGAGGCAATCGTGATGCTCCCGGCCTGGGTCCTGATCGCTTTCTGGTTCGGCCTCTACCATGACTTCGAGGCCCGGATCGATCGCAGCTTCGTCCACGAGATCGGCAAGGTCGCGGTCGCGGTCGCAATCTGGAACTGGCTGTTCATCTTCCTCAGGGCACTCGTGGTGGCCGGGATCACCGAACTACTCCCGATGGCGATCCTCTGGCTGATGGTCGTGGTCCTGATCATGGTGGGAAGGTCCCTGGTGCGCCGGTTGGCCAGGGTTCTCGGCTGGGACCGCCAGCAGGTCGCCCTGATTGGTGACGAGGAAGGAATCGGGGCGCTCGCCGACAGGTTCTCGAGGCACCCCGAGTGGGGCATGGTGGTCGCGACCGAGATCGTGGTCGAGCCCGAGACTGCGGCGAAGTGGGGCGGGGACGGGTCCGGTGTCGGGAGCTGGGTTCGTGCGGCGGCCGAGATAGCGGGCGAAGTGACCGGTCGCGGTGCCAACAGGGCCATCCTCGCCGGAGGCTTCACCGGTTTCGTCAATCTCTCGGCCCGGACCAGGCTGGTCCAGGAGTTGGTCGAACGGGGACTCGCGGTCGACATCGTCACGGGTGGGCCCGAGAACCTTTACTCCAGGGCGACCACCCAGGATGTCGAGGGCCTCCCCCTGATCAGCGTTCAGCCCTCGACCGTGCGCCCTCTCGCCCTGGCGATCAAGAGGGCCTTCGACCTCGCGGGCTCGATCCTGGCTCTGGTGTTCCTCTCGCCGGTGATGGCCTGGGCCGCGATCAGGGTCAAGACGGGATCCAGCGGACCGGTCTTCTACCGGGATCCGAGGACCGGCCGCGATGACCGGGAGTTCCTCGCGATCAAGTTCCGGACGATGGTCGAGGGAGCCGACCAGATGCGCCCCGGGCTCCGCGATGAGGCCGACCCCGCCGGAGAGAAGGTGATGTTCAAGCTGGCCGATGACCCACGGGTGACCGGGGTCGGCCGGACCCTGAGAGTTTGGTCGATCGACGAGCTTCCGCAGCTCTGGAACGTGGTCAAGGGGGACATGAGCCTCGTCGGCCCACGGCCCCTCCCGCCGGACGAGGCCCAGAGGGCCGAGGAGTTGTTCGCGGCGCGGTCGAGGATGCGTCCCGGCCTCGCCGGGCCGTGGCAGGCACTGGGTCGCAGCACCATCCCGTTCGAGGAGATGGTGAGGCTGGACTACACCTACGTCACAGGGTGGTCGATGACCGAGGACCTGCGGCTGATCCTGAGGACGCTCTCGTCGGTCCTTTCCCGGAAGGGCTCCATGTAGGGCCGATTCCGGGTGACGGGCCACGGTGCTCGACCGCCCGGGTATCTGTATAGTCCGCGACCTGCCGAAGACCGCCGGTGGAGCGATAGCTCGTAAATCCGGGGCAGGTGGAGCCCGAAGCTCGCGCTTCCGTGCCCGCCTGAGATCCCTTGATCCGGCGGGTTTTCTTTTTCTTGGCGACAGCGCCGACCACAGGAGCAAAAGGATGAATCGAGAGGAAAAAGCCGCACTCATCGAAGAGATCGGGACCGAGATCTCGGAGGCAGAAGCGATCTTCGCGATCGACTACCGCGGTATTTCGGTGACACAGTCTGCAGAGCTCAGGGGCAAGCTCCGAGAAGCGGACGCCAGCTTCCGTGTGGTGAAGAACCGTCTGACCAAGCTCGCCGCGGCCAAGGCCGGGGTGGCGGAACTCGACCCGATGCTCGAGGGGCCGACCGCGCTCACGCTCGTCAAGGGCGACACCGCGATGGCGGCCAAGGCGATCACGACCTTCAACGCCGAGCACGAGGTGCTCACTTACAAGGGTGGCCTGATGGGCGACATCGTGCTGGACGAGGACCGGTTCAAGGCGATCGCCAAGCTTCCTTCGCGCGACAGGCTGAACGCACAGCTGGCCGGTCTTGTGGCGAGTCCGATCGTCACCCTGACCCGCGGTCTGGGCTCGATGATCTCGGGCCTGGCGATCCAGCTCCAGCAGATGGCCGAGCAGGGCCTGGTCGGAGGTACGGCCGAGCCTGCCGCGGAGGAGGCTCCTGCAGAGGAGCCCGCAGCCGAGGAGGCCCCTGCCGAGGAAGCCACCGAGGAGGCCCCCGCAGAGCAGCCCGCAGCCGAGGCTGAAGAGGAGTCCCCCGCAGAGGAGCCTGCAGCCGAAGGTGAAGAGGAGGCTCCGGCCGAGGAGGCGGATGCCTCTGATGGAGGAGATTCGGCAGATGAGGAGTCTCCGGCCGAGGAGTCCGACGATGACGCCGGTGAGGAGCCTGCCGAGACCGCCGAGACTGATGAGACCGAGGAATCTGAAGAGGGTGGCGACGAGGAGTAGCCACCGACTGGATTTTGAACGACTGAAACAGAAGACCTGAAGCAAGGAAAGGAAACAGAACAGATGGCAACCAGCACAGAAGAATGGATCGAGGAGCTCAAGGGCATTTCCGTCCTGGAGCTCTCCGAGAGGATCAAGGCCCTCGAAGAGGAGTTCGGCGTTTCGGCCACGGCCGTCGCGGCAGCAGCCCCGGCAGCCGGAGGCGGCGGTGACGCAGGTGGCGACGGTGGAGACGAGGCGGGCGGAACCGTCGACGTCGTCCTGACCGACGTCGGCGACAAGAAGGTCCCCGTGATCAAGGTCGTCCGCGGTGCTACCGGCCTCGGTCTCAAGGAGGCGAAGGCTCTGGTCGACGAGGCTCCGAAGCCGGTGAAGGAAGGCATCGAGAAGGAAGAGGCCGAGAAGCTGGTGGCCGAACTCGAAGAAGCCGGCGCCAAGGCCGAGATCAAGTAACGGCACTGGTAACGGTGCTGAAGGCAGCGAATCGGGAGGGGCCTGGCGACCGGGTCCCGCATCCCGGTTCGCACGTCCGCCCCCGCTGAGTTGGGTGGCGGACGGCCTGTGCTATCTTCCTTGGTCGCGCGTAAGTGCAGGTTTTCGCCGACCTGCCACCCGCTCATCACGTGAATCTCTGACCCCTTGAGGAGTTGCCGCCCTTGGCACGTCCGATCTCTGCACCCATTGTCCGCAGGAGTTTCTCCCGTCTCGAGACGCCCCTGGAAACACCGAACCTGATCGACATTCAGCGACGCTCCTTCGAAGAGCTGACCAACACCGAGCATGGCCTCCTGAAGGAGACCATCGCTGACATATCCCCGATCGAGGACTACACCGGCAACCTCGCCATTGTCTTCGGCCCGTTCGAATTCGACGAATCGGCCAACACTCTCGAGGAGTGTCGGGAGCGCGACCTCACCTACTCCCGTCCGCTCAACGTCACGGTCGCATTCCAGAACCGCGAGACCGGCGAGATCCGCGAACAGAATGTCTTCATGGGCGACTTCCCGTGGATGACCGATCGCGGCACCTTCGTGATCAACGGGACCGAGCGCGTCGTCGTGACCCAGCTCGTCCGCTCCCCGGGCGCCTACGTGATGGCCCCGAAGGATCCCGAGAAGCAGGTGTTCACGGCCAACCTGATGCCGTCGAGAGGCTCCTGGCTCGAGCTCGAGATCGACAAGAAGGGACGGGTCTACGTCCGCATCGACCGCAAGCGGAAGCTCCCGATCACGGTCCTGCTGCGTTCCATGGGCTACGTGACCGACCAGCAGATCCTCGATCTGTTCGACAACTCCGTCTACATCCGGCACACGTTGGCGGCCGACGCCGAGGCGACCCTGACCGAGGAAGGCGCCCTGATCGAGCTGTTCAAGAAGCAGCGGCCCGGCGAGCCGCCGTCGGTCGACGCCGCCCGGGCACTGCTCGAGCAGCTGTTCTTCGATCCCAAGCGATACGACCTGACGAGGGTCGGCCGCTACAAGCTGAACGCCCGTCTCGGACTCGACATCGATCTCGACACCAGAGTCCTCACCCACGAGGACATCATCTCCCTGATCAGGGAGCTTGTCGAGCTGCCGAAGGCGCTCGGCATCCCGGAAGAGATCGACGAAGAAAACCCGATCAAGGATTACGCGGCCGAGGCTCTCACCTACCCCCGCGAGGCCGTCGCCGACAGGCTCGACGAATACGAGCACTTCGGCAACCGTCGCCTCAGGACGGTCGGGGAGCTGATCCAGGAATCGTTCCGGATCGGCCTCTACCGGATGGAAAGGGTCGTGCGCGAGCGCCTGACCACCGAGGACGCCGACGCGATCACGCCCCAGACCATCATCAACATCCGACCGGTAGTCGCAGCTCTCAAGGAGTTCTTCGGGTCCTCGCAGCTCTCGCAGTTCATGGACCAGAACAACTCGCTGGCCGGCCTCACCCACCGCCGCCGTCTCTCGGCGCTCGGTTCGGGAGGTCTGACCCGTGAGCGTGCACCGATCGAAGTTCGCGACGTGCACCCGACCCACTACGGACGGATGTGCCCGATCGAGACTCCGGAAGGCCCGAACATCGGCCTGATCGGCTCACTCTCGTCCTACGCACAGATCTCCGAGCACGGCTTCGTCACCACCCCGTACCGGGTGGTCGACAAGGGCCTGGTCACCGACAAGATCGTCCACCTGGATGCCACTCAGGAAGAGGACAAGGTGATCGCCCAGGCCGGTGCCCCGATCAACGAAAAGACCGGCAAGCTCGCCGGTCCGGACGTTTTCTGCCGTTCCGGCGATCGCGGCTGGGTCACGGTCACTCCGAACGAGGTCGACCTGATGGACGTCTCGCCGAGCCAGATCTGGTCCGTCGCGACGGCCCTGATCCCGTTCCTCGAGCACGACGATGCCAACCGGGCCCTGATGGGCTCCAACATGCAGCGTCAGGCCGTGCCGCTCCTGAGGCCCGATCCGCCTCTGGTCGGAACCGGCATGGAGCACAGGGCAGCGGTCGACACCGGTGACGTCGTGCTGGCCGAGAACGCCGGCGAGGTGACCTACGTCGACGCCGACGTGATCGAGGTCAAGCACAAGTCCGGCACCGACCGGTTCCCACTCCACAAGTTCATGCGCTCGAACCAGGGCACCCTGATCCACCAGCGGCCGATCGTCAGCTCGGGCCAGAAGGTCAAGGTCGGCGATGTGCTGGCCGACGGCTCTTCGACCGGTGGCGGCGAGGTCGCGCTGGGCAAGAACTGCCTGGTCGCCTTCATGTCCTGGGAGGGCTACAACTTCGAGGACGCGATCATCCTGTCCGAGCGGCTGGTCAAGGAAGACGAGCTGACCTCGATCCACATCGAGGAATACGAGATCGACGCCCGCAACACCAAGCTGGGCGACGAGGAGATCACCCGGGACATCCCGAACCGGTCCGAGGAGAGCCTCAGGAACCTCGACGAGCGCGGCATCGTGCGGGTCGGGGCAGAGGTCCAGGCCGGCGACCTGCTGGTCGGCAAGGTGACGCCGAAGGGCGAGACCGAGCTGACCGCAGAGGAGAAGCTGATCCGCGCCATCTTCAAGGAGAAGGCACGCGAGGTCCGCGACACGTCCCTGAAGGTTCCCCACGGAGAGGAAGGCGTCGTGATCGACGTCAAGACCTTCAGCAAGGAAGAGGGCGACGACCTGATGCCGGGTGTCAACGAACTGGTTCGGGTCCACGTCGCGATCAAGCGCAAGATCGCCGAGGGCGACAAGCTCGCGGGCCGTCACGGCAACAAGGGCGTGATCTCGAAGATCGTGCCGGTGGAGGACATGCCCCACCTCGCCGACGGCACTCCGGTCGACGTGATCCTCAACCCGCTCGGCGTTCCCAGCCGAATGAACATCGGCCAGATCCTCGAGACTCACCTCGGGTGGGCGGCAGGCAACGGCTGGTACGACGACGGCTCCGATGCCTACAAGAAGCGCGACGAGACGAACGGTCGGGTCTATGTCTCGACCCCCGTGTTCGACGGCGCGACGATCGAGGACGTGGACAACGCCCTGGTCGAGTGGTCCGAGCAGCACGCCGATCGCGGTATCGACATGGGCGTAGACAAGAAGGAGCGGCCCGGCGCACAGTGTGCCGGAACGGTCCAGCTCTACAACGGTCGGACCGGCGAGCCCTACGAGGGCAAGGTCACCGTGGGCTACATGTACATCCTGAAGCTCCACCATCTGGTCGACGACAAGATCCATGCCCGTTCGACCGGCCCCTACTCGCTGGTCACCCAGCAGCCGCTGGGCGGCAAGGCCCAGTTCGGCGGCCAGAGGTTCGGCGAGATGGAAGTCTGGGCGCTCGAGGCCTACGGAGCGGCGTTCACCCTCCAGGAAATGCTGACCGTGAAGTCCGACGACACGGTCGGACGGGTGAAGGCCTACGAGGCGATCGTCAAGGGCGAGAACATCCCGGAGCCTTCGATTCCGGAGTCCTTCAAGGTGCTGCTCAAGGAGATGCAGGCACTCTCGCTGGACGCCAACGTGGTTTCGGAAGAGGGTTCCGGCGAGCTGGCCGAGGAGGAGGACGACCTGCTCAAGGCCGCACAGGATCTCGGGATGGACCTGACCGACGTCCAGGCCAACGGTGCCGCGGACGAGTCGGTGACGGAGAGCGAGGGCGATGAGCCCGCAGATGGCAAGGGCGATGCCGAGGAGGCCGGAGTCGAGAAATGAGCAACAACGTGATCGACATAAACAACTTCGACGCGATCGAGATCTCGATCGCCTCCTCGAAGAAGGTTCGCTCATGGTCCTCGGGTGAGGTCCAGAAGCCGGAGACCATCAACTACCGGACCCTGAAGCCGGAGCGCGACGGCCTGTTCTGCGAGCGGATCTTCGGTCCGACCAAGGACTGGGAGTGCTACTGCGGCAAGTACAAGCGGGTCCGCTACAAGGGCATCGTCTGCGAGAAGTGTGGCGTCGAGGTAACCAGGTCCAAGGTCCGCCGGGAGCGGATGGCCCATGTCGACCTGGCTGCGCCGGTTTCCCACATCTGGTTCTTCAAGGGCGTCCCCTCGCGGATCGGGTACCTGATCGACATGGCTCCGAAGGAGCTCGAGAAGGTCCTGTACTTCGCCGCTTCGGTGGTCACCTGGGTCGACGAGGAGGCCCGGGCCAAGGATCTCCCGCAGCTCGAGAAGGAAGTCGAGAGCGTGATCGCCGAGTACGAAGGCGAGCGCAACCGTGCGACCCAGGAGCTCGACGAGTCGCTGAAGCGTCGGGTCGCCTACATCGAGTCCGGTGATCAGACCAAGTTCTCCGATGACGACCATCTCTGGGCCGAAGGAGTCGGCTACACGGCAGCCCAGCTGAGGAAGCTCAAGGACGAGGACAAGGGCAAGATGATCAAGGAGCTCACCAAGGACTTCGAGGCCGAGATCAACGACAACGAGACCTTCATCGATGAGGCCATCGATCGTCTCGAGCGGATCTGGGAGCAGTTCCAGAAGCTCGAGCCGAAGCAGGTCATCAATGACGAGACCGACTTCCGCGAGCTCCAGGACCGTTTCGGTTCGCCGTTCGGGTGGGGCGAGTACTTCCGCGGCGGCATGGGTGCGGAAGCGATCAGGGATCTGCTCGAGCAGATCGATCTCGAGGCCCTCTGCGTCGAGCTCGAGGACCAGATCAACACCTCCAAGGGTCAGAAGCAGGCCCGCGCCGTGAAGCGCCTGAAGGTCGCCTCGGCGTTCCTCAACTCCGACAACAGGCCGGAGTGGATGATCCTCGACTGCATCCCGGTTATCCCACCGGAACTGAGGCCGATGGTCCAGCTCGACGGCGGCAGGTTCGCGACGTCCGACCTGAACGACCTCTACCGGCGTGTCATCAACCGGAACAACCGCCTCAAGAGACTGCTCGACCTCGGCGCTCCCGAGATCATCGTCAACAACGAGAAGCGGATGCTCCAGGAATCGGTCGACGCCCTGTTCGACAACGGCAGGCGCGGCAGGCCGGTTACCGGTCCCGGCAACCGGGCGCTGAAGTCGCTCTCCGACATGCTCAAGGGCAAGCAGGGCCGGTTCCGCCAGAACCTGCTCGGCAAGCGCGTCGACTACTCGGGTCGTTCGGTGATCGTGGCCGGACCGTCCCTGAGGCTGCACCAGTGTGGCCTTCCGAAGCTGATGGCTCTGGAGCTCTTCAAGCCGTTCATCATGGCCAAGCTGGTCGAGCGCCAGGCGGTCCAGAACATCAAGGCCGCCAAGAAGATGGTCGAGTCGATGGTCCCCGAGGTATGGGACGTGCTCGAAGAGGTGATCGAGGAGCACCCCGTGCTGCTCAACCGGGCGCCGACCCTGCACCGTCTCGGCATCCAGGCCTTCGAGCCCCAGCTGGTAGAGGGCAAGGCCATTCAGGTCCACCCGTTGGTCTGTGCCGCCTTCAACGCCGACTTCGACGGCGACCAGATGGCGGTCCATGTGCCGCTGTCGGCCGAGGCTCAGGCCGAGGCGAGGGTCCTGATGCTCTCCTCGAACAACATCCTGTCTCCGGGCAACGGGACGCCGCTGGCGACCCCGACCCAGGACATGGTGCTCGGGCTCTACTACCTGACCTTCTCCGAGGACGACGTCGAGGACGTCGATCCGTCGAAGCTCGAGGTCGCCCCGCATCCGTTCCGGACCGCTCAGGAGGCCGAGCTGGCCTACGAGAACGGTCTGGTCGGTCTGCACGACTTCGCCGAGTACCGCAGGGCAGGTCATGAGCACTTCCTGACCACCGTCGGCCGGATCATCTTCAACGACCGGATCGAGCGGGCCCTCGCTGCTGCCCTGGAGGACGACTTCGACCCGGAGCAGTACACCTACGTGAACCAGTCGCTGAAGAAGCGGGACATCAACGACATGGTCGGCTGGCTGGTCGACTTCTACGGTGCACCCGCGGTCGCCCAGGTCCTAGATTCGTTCAAGGAACTCGGGTTCCACTTCGCATCGAAGTCCGGGATCACGGTCTCCAAGAACAACGTCGTGCCTCCCCCCGAGAAGGAGGAGATCATCGACCGCTTCGACCTCGAGACCTCGAAGATCCAGGAAGAGTTCGACGAAGGCTGGCACACCGCCGAGGAGCGCCACCGCCTCGTGACCGACAAGTGGAACCAGGCGACCGAAGAGGTCGGGCAGGCGATGGAGGACAACCTCGACACGCTCAACCCGATCTTCATGATGGCCAACTCCGGGGCCCGCGGGTCGTTCAAGCAGATCCGGCAGCTGGCCGGAATGCGAGGCCTGATGGCCAATCCGAAGGGCGAGATCATCGAACGTCCGATCAAGTCCAACTTCATCGAAGGCCTGTCTGTGGGCGAATACTTCATCTCGACCCACGGCGCCAGGAAGGGGCTCGCCGATACGGCGCTCAGGACGGCCGACTCGGGCTACCTGACCAGGCGCCTCGTCGACGTCGCCCAGGACGTGATCATCCGGATCGAGGACTGCAAGACCAAGGACGGGATCGAGATGCCGGTGTTCGATGGCAACGGCGACCCGAACGTGAATCTGGTCGGCAGGCTGGCTCTTGCCAAGTTCGAGACCAAGAGGGGTCGCGAGCTGCTCAAGAAGAACCAGGTCATCTCCAAGGAGGACTTCGCCGCTATCGCCGAGGCCTACGAAGGTGACGACGACGCCGTAGTTCCGGTCCGGTCCGCCCTCAAGTGTGCGGCCGACCACGGGGTCTGTCAGGCCTGTTACGGCGTCGCTCCCGCAACCGGCTTCCTCGCCGAGATCGGCGACTCCGTCGGGACCGTTGCGGCTCAGTCGATCGGTGAGCCCGGAACCCAGCTGACCATGCGGACCTTCCACACCGGTGGTGTGGCCGGGCAGGACATCACTCAGGGTCTGCCCAGAGTCGTGGAGCTGTTCGAGGCCCGCAAGCCGAAGGGCCTGGCCCAGATGGCCGAGGTCGACGGCAAGGTCACGACCGAGGAGAGTGACAAGGAGACAGTCGTCTCGATCATGCAGTCGACCGGCGAGGTGGAGGAGTACAGCTTCCCGCCCAGGACGAGGCTCTTCGTGACCAACGGCCAGAAGGTCGAAAAGGGCGAGCAGCTCAACGAGGGCTCGCTCTACCCGGCCGACGTGCTTGCGATCAGGGGCCGCACCGCGGTAGAGCAGTACCTGGTCGCCGAGGTCCAGAAGGTCTACATGGCCCAGGGCGTCGAGATCGACGACAAGCACATCGAGATCATCGTCCGGCAGATGCTGAAGAAGGTCGAGGTCGAGACCAAGGGATCGACCGACCTGCTCCCGGGTCAGCTCGAGGACCGGCATCGCCTCCAGGAGATCAACAAGAAGATGAAGGCCGACGGTGGCACGGTTGCCAAGGCGACCGAGAAGATCCTCGGGATCACCAAGGCCTCGCTGGCCACCGACTCCTTCCTCTCGGCTGCTTCGTTCCAGGAGACCACCAAGGTCCTGACCGACGCCGCCCTCGAGGGCAAGCGGGACCGGCTGGTCGGCCTCAAGGAGAACGTGATCATCGGCAAGCTGATCCCGGCCGCGACCGGGCTCAAGCACTACCGTTCGATCACGGTCGAGCCGGCCGAGCCGTTCACACCGCCCGAGGAGGCAGCCCTGCTCGCCGAAGACGGCGTTCCGGCGGCCAACGGCGATGCCGACGGCTTCGGCGAGGCGTTCGCCGAGGAGATCGAAGAGATCTCGGCCGAGGTCGAGGCAGCCGCAGAGGCCAAGGCAGACTGAACGACCCGGACCCGGGCTACCCCTAGAATCCCGGGCAGATGTTCCAGTCCTCGACAGATGATCGGAGCGACAGGCCGCGAGTCTGCGTGATCGGTGCCGGATCCTCGGGGATCACGGCCTGCCAGAACCTCGACGAACGCGGAGTCGAGTTCTCCTGCTTCGAGAAAGGCTCCGACGTCGGCGGGATCTGGCGATACAGGAACGACAACGGGATGTCGGCCGCGTATCGCTCTCTCCACATCAACACCTCGAGGGAGATGATGGAGTACTCGGCATTCCCGATGCCGGTGGACTATCCGGATTACCCGGGCCACGCCGAGATCGCGGCCTACTTCGAGGACTTCGTCGATCACTTCGGTCTCCGGGACAGGATCGAGTTCAACACCGAGGTCGTCTCGGTCGAGCCGGTCGAGAGCGGCTGGATGGTCACGGTCGAGGGACCGGAAGGGCGACGGACCGAATCCTTCACCGACGTCATGGTCTGCAACGGCCACCACTGGAACCCGCGTTGGCCGGAGCCGGCCTTTCCCGGCGCCGATGGGTTCACCGGTGAGCAGATCCATTCGCACGACTACAAGACGCCCGAGATCCTCGAGGGCAAGACGGTCCTGATCCTGGGCATCGGCAACTCGGCGACGGACATCGCGGTCGAGTCGTCGCGGGTTGCCGATCGGACTCTGCTGGCGATGCGTCGGGGTGCCTGGATCGTGCCCAAGTACATCTTCGGAATCCCGACCGACCGACTCACCACCTTCGCCCCGATGACCCGGATGCCTCTGGGGGTCCAGAGCGCGATGATGCGGTTGACCTTGAGGCTCACCCAGGGTCGGATCACCGACTCGGGCCTGCCGATGCCTGACCACCGACCGCTGCACGCCCACCCAACCGTCTCCGATGAGCTCCTGGGTCGACTCGGCCACGGCGACATCACGGTCAAGCCGAACATCGACAGGTTCGAGGGGGGTACCGTCTTCTTCGAGGACGGATCCTCGGAAGATGTGGACGTGGTCATCTTTTGCACCGGCTACCGGATCACGTTCCCGTTCCTCGACTCGTCGGTGATCGATGTGACCGACAATCAGGTCGAGCTCTACAAGCGGGTCGTCCCGGTCGACCGTCCCGGCCTCTACTTCATCGGCCTGGTCCAGCCGCTAGGTCCGATCATGCCCCTGGCCGAGGCTCAGGCGTCCTGGGTCGCCGATCTGATCGCCGGGCAGGGTGCGCTGCCGGATCGCTCCGAGATGGCGAGGGACATCGCTCTCGAGAGGTCGGCCATGGACCGGCGCTACGTCAGCTCGAAGCGCCACACGATTCAGGTCGACTTCGACCGCTACTTGCGGACGATCGGGCGCGAGCGCAGGCGCTCGCGCGACCGGGTTCGCCTGCCTGCCTGACGGCGACGTCCGCCGTTCGGGCCGCAATCGCCCCGGTTCATGCCGCCATGGGGACCGCCCCTGCGGGGCCCGATCGGGCGCCCGAACTTCAGCTTGGAGCCGCCACCTTCGTCTCCACCTTCGGCCGCCTCCGAATCCTGCGCAACCGGCTTGGCCGCCCAGAGGACGAGCCAGATCATTCCGACCGTCGGGATCTTCAGGACGAACATCAGAAAGAAATATGGGAGAGCCTCGACCACGAAGCTCGAAGTTTAGCCGACGATCGGGTCCCTGCCGAAAAAGGTCCGGATTCATTCTCGAAGGCAGTTTTCCGAGTCGCCCTCGTGCATCGGGGCTGCCGCAGGGCCGAACCGCAGCCTTGTCGCTATTATCCCTCGCCGTGCCGAATACGAACCAACTTGTAAGAAAGGGCCGCAAGCGCCCGAAGAAGAAGGTCGCCACCCCTGGCCTCAAGTCCGGGCAGGGCAACAAGAAGAAGGTGGCCGCCCCCCAGCGTCGTGGCGTCTGCACCAGGGTCGCGACCGTCACTCCGAAGAAGCCGAACTCGGCTCTGCGGAAGATCGCCAGGGTAAGGCTTGCGCACGGCATGGAAGTCACCGCCTACATTCCGGGCGAAGGACACAATCTTCAGGAGCACTCGGTCGTCCTCATCAGGGGCGGTCGAGTCAAGGATCTGCCGGGAGTCCGCTACAAGGTCGTTCGCGGAACCCTCGATGCGGCCGGCGTCTCCGACCGCAAGCAGGCCCGCTCCCGCTACGGCGTCAAGGCTTCCTGATGGCCCGCCGGAATGCCGCAACGATTCGGCCGGTCGATGCCGACACCGTCTACCGCAGCCGGCTCGTCCAGCAGCTGATCAACAAGGTCATGAGGCACGGCAAGAAGTCGACTGCCGAGAAGATCACCTACGACGCTCTCGCCCTGGTCGGCGAGAGGTCCGGGGAGGATCCCGTCAAGACCCTCGAGGCAGCGATCGAAGAGCTGACCCCGCGGATGGAAGTCCGCTCCCGCCGGGTCGGTGGCGCCACCTACCAGGTCCCGGTCGAGGTTCCCGCCAGGCGGGCCCGCACCCTCGCAGTCAGGTGGCTGGTCGACTTCGCCCGTGACCGCAACGAGTATTCGATGTCGGAGCGACTCGCCAACGAGATCCTCGATGCGACCAGGCAGCAGGGCAACGCCTGGAAGCGCAAGGACGACATCTTCCGCATGGCCCAGGCCAACAAGGCCTTCGCTCACTACCGCTGGTAGTCGCAGCCACCCCGGGCAATACCTCTCCGCAGGATCAGGCGCCTGCCGAATCACCTGGCGCCTGAAGAGCTGGTCGACCGGCCCTTTCCCTCGACTCCGGCGATCGGGCCAATAAGGTGAGGAGGCATGAGCGAGGGGAAATCAGACGAAGGCCGCGACCACGGCAGGGATTCGGTGGGCGACGGCAGACCGACCCCGCGACCGACAGGATCGGGCGGCGGCGGCAAGACCTCTGATCAGGGGGCGAAGGGGCCGACCCCCGACTCATCGAAGACGGCTCCCGGGCGCGAGTCCGGCCTGACCGAGCGCCAGAGGCGCCAGGCCCGTGAGTTGAGACGGAAGCGCACTCGTTCGAAGGACCGCGACAAGTCCCCGCACGGCTCCCGGACAGGCAGCGCGATTTCGCGAGGGCTCAAGGCCACCGCGACCGAGACCGGACGAGCCCTCGCCTTCCTCGGAAGGGGGGCCGGGAGGGCGATCGGCACGGCAGGAGCGTTCCTCCTCGCCCTTTTGGAGGCCGTTCTCGTCGTCGGCGCTGCGATCTTCGCCCGTGCCGGTCGGGCGGTCGGAGCGATCGCGGCCGCTCTCGGCCGGGCCTCCCTGGCCCTCGACCGGATCCTGACCCCGGCCCGAGTCGTGATCGCAGTCTCGATCCTGGCCGGGGTCCTGCTCGGCGTTTCCCAGTTCCTCGACTACCGTGCAGTCGAGATCGGGGGATCGGGATACGAGACGATCCTGGATCTCACCAGGGCCCCGAGGACAGACGTCGAGACACCGATCGGAGCCCACTCGTTCATTCTGCTGTTCGTTGCCGTCGCCGCAGTCGGGTTCTGCCTCGGCCTGGCCTTCACGGGTCGCAGGGCTCTGGCACTCCCGGTCGTCGCCGCCGGAGTGATCGCACTTCTGGTCGGTCTGGCGATCGATCTCCCGAGGGGCCTCGACTCTGCTTCGGCTTCGGTGGCCTATGCCGACGCCCAGCCGGTCCTGCTCTCGGGGTTCTGGCTCGAGATCGCTTCCGGTGTGGTTCTGGCGGCAGCCGGCCTGATGATGGCGCTGAGTCCGTCCGGGGCCGAAGCAAGGTCCAGGCGCCGGGCGACTCCCTCCGATCGCGGAACGACCGACCGAAGAACTGACCGAAGGCGGAACCGTGATCGGGCGGCGGCAGGGGGGACGGCATGAAGGCGGCAGGCACCTCGGCCGCCCGGCTCACCGCAGCTACCCTGATCATCGGGGTTCTGATCGTGGTGCTCTCCCAGGTCGTTGCGGGCTTCGTGATCGAGGATCAGTTCGGTGTCCCGATCGATACCGCGACCCTTCTGGAAAAGCACGGGCCGTGGACGACCTTTCTCGCCCTGATCGCGTTGGTCGGCCTGGCCTGGGCCGTCCTGGCCGGAAATCGGGTCGCCGTAGCCCTGCCGCTTGCGATGGGGATAGCGGTCATCCTGATCTTCCTGCTGATCGACCTCCCCGACCTCGGCACCACCGGTCTGTTCGACGCACCGGGAGCCGGCAACCTCGACGGAACGGCCCGATCCGATGCCGGGCTCTGGATGGAGCTGATCGGAGGGGTCGTGATGCTGCTGGCTTCGATCGGTCTGGCCACCCTCGATGAGTCCGCGCTCAGATCTATCCTGCCGCGCAGCGGGAGAGGGTCCCGCCGCACGGTTCAGTCCGGAACTCGAACCCGGCGGACGGACCGCTCCAAACCGTTCGACCGGGGAAACAAAGAGTGAAGAACCAGCCTTCGAAGACCATCTCGATCGCATCGACCGGAGTCGCATGCGCCCTGATGGTCGCAACCGCACTGACCTTGTCGGCGTGTGGGGGAGGCGAAGGCGATCCGGACTGGAGCGGCAAACGGATAGAGATCGGGTCGATCTTCTCGACTTCAGGGATCGGGACCGCCTACGGTCCGCAGCAGCTGAAGGCCGTGAAGCTCGCGATCGAAGAGGTGAACGGCGACGACGGGCTCAATGGCGCGAAGCTGACCCTGATGCAGCGCAACGACCGCTCCGACCCGGCCCGTTCGGCTTCCGAGATGAAGGACCTGATCCGGCAAGAGGAGGTTCTGGCCGTGCTCGGGCCGACCTTCTCGAATTCGGCCGCCGAGGCGGACCCGGTTGCCAACAGGCTCTCGACTCCGGTTCTGGCCGTCTCCAACACGGGCCCCGGGATCGTCGGCGACTGCCCCTACCCCTGTGACTTCATCTTCCGTGACTCGCTCGGGGAGGAGACCGCGATCCCGGCCAATGTCGGCGAGGCCGTTTCCGGCTCGGGCGGTGAGACTGCCGCGATAGTGCATCCCCAGGGCGATCCTTTCGGGGAGACGACGGCCGGAATCGCCGAAGAGGCATTCAGGCAGGAGGGGATCGAGGTGATCGCCTCGACCGAGACTCCGGCAGGCCTCGACCTCGCGATCCAGGCCAGACCGGACGTCCTGATGATCACGGCATCCTCGGGAGATGCGGCTGCAGACCTGATCATCGATGCTCGCTCGAAGGGCTTCACCGGAGTGATCCTCGGCGGCAATGCCTTCAACTCCGAGGCGACCTCCAGAGCGGCAGGCAGGGACGGAAGGGGCGCCCAGTCGGCGGCCGCCTGGTTCGAAGGCAATGGGTCGACGGAGAACCGCGAGTTCATCACCGCCTACCGGGCCGCGTGGGACGAGGCGCCGGACCAGTTCGCGGCCCAGGCCTATACCGGCGTCCTGATCCTCGCCGAGGCGATCGAGGATGCCGACCTCGGCTTCACGGACCTCGCCGCCGATCGGGTCGCCCTCAGGGACGAGATCGAGTCAGTCGAGCTGAACACCCCGCTCGGCGAGTTCTCCTTCACCTCCGACCGGGACGTCTCCCAGCCGATCTGGATCGTCGAGATGGACGGAAAGGGCGGCTTCGAGCTGGTCCGGGAGCTGCCTCCCCCCAAGGGGTGACCTGTTGCCGGGGCTTCAGTCCGACTCGGGACTGAGGTAGTAGTCGTTGAGACCCCGGTAAGAGGCGACGATCTCGGCGTCTTCGACGGGCTCCTCGCGACGGCGTCCCGTGAAGCTGGTCCCCGAGGCGGCGTCCCAGGAACCGGGCCTCCGGATCAACCATCGATCGCAGAGCAGGAATGGCAGGGTCAGGACCCGTCCGAATCTGCCCAGCCATTTCGAGAGCCCGCCCTCCCGCGAAGGAAAGGACTTCAGGAACCAGACGAACGACCAGGAGAGCGCCATCCCGGGGCCGGAGACGATCGACATCGAGATCTCATCGAACCACCGGTAGAGCCGGCGGTGTCCAGAAGGCGACCACCTGTTGAAGTCGAACCGGCCGAAGTGGACCTGCTGCATGAAGGGCACCTCCGAGTAGACGATCCCGTCTGGCTTCAGGACCCTGTGGATCTCCCTGACGACCCGCTCCGGGTCGACGACGTGCTCGAGTACCCACTGGCTCATCACCCCGTCCATCGTGCCGTCGGCGAAGGGCAGCTCGTGGGCGTCGCATATGACCGAGACATCGGTCCCTGGCTGGACATCGGTGGCGACGAGCTCGACCCGGGGGTCGGCAGCGAGAGCCGCTACCTCCGGGGAGCTCGAACCGGCACCGATCACCAGTAGTCGGGCCGGTGTGGCCTCGGTGCCACCAATCAGCTCGACCATGCGGGTGACGTTCTGCCCGGAGCCGTGACGACGGGAGCCGCTCATCAGCCATGCAAGGGGCGGTTTGCGACGGGCCGCCTGGCGCTGGAGGATTGCCCCCGACTCCCCGCCGGGCGGTGGCACGATCGATCGTTCGAAGTCGATCAGGACCGGAGCGCCTCCGAGGATCCGGTAGGACCGGGATCCATCCTCCGATACGAGTCCTCCGTCCGGGCCTCCGGTCCGGAGCGGGGAACCTGTGACTGGACACCTCAGACAGGGCAGCAGGTCGTCACGCATCTCATTTCCGTCCCCGTCGTCCATTCGCCCGGCGATGTTAGTCCTCCGACCCCGTTCCGGATAGCCGGACACCGGATTTCCTCTGCTATATTCGCGATTGCCCGGGTTCGCCCCGCAAGCTGCGGGGCTTTTTGTTGCCCCGGCTCAGGACTTACGGCCGCATTTCGGCCTCGACCCTCGAAGAACGAGAGATACGGACAGAGAAAATGGCTCGCGCATTCCCACTCGAAAAGACCCGCAACATCGGGATCATGGCTCACATCGACGCCGGCAAGACGACGACGACCGAGCGCATCCTCTACTACACGGGTCGAACCCACAAGATCGGCGAGGTGCACGAGGGCGCCGCCACGATGGACTGGATGGAGCAGGAGCAGGAGCGGGGGATCACCATCACCTCCGCCGCCACCGCCTGCGAGTGGCTGGACCACCGGATCAACATCATCGACACCCCCGGTCACGTCGATTTCACGGTCGAGGTCGAGCGTTCGCTCAGGGTCCTCGACGGAGCCGTGGCCGTGTTCGACTCCGTGGCCGGCGTCGAGCCGCAGTCCGAGACGGTCTGGCGCCAGGCCGACAAGTACACCGTCCCGAGGATCGCCTACATCAACAAGATGGACCGCACCGGTGCCTACTTCTATCGGTCGGTCGAGACGATCAAGGATCGCCTCGGTGCCAACGCCGTCCCGATCCAGCTGCCGATCGGCTCCGAAGACGCTTTCGTCGGCATGGTCGATCTGGTCAAGATGAAGGCCCTGATCTACAAGGACGACATGGGGACCGAGTTCGACGAGACCGAGATCCCCGACGAGATGAAGGATCAGGCCGAGGAATACAGGGCGGCCCTGCTCGAGGCGGTCGCCGATCAGGACGACGAAGTCATGGAGCTCTATCTGGCCGAGGAGGAGATCTCGGAGGAGAAGCTGCTCAAGGCCCTGAAGGCTGCGACCCTGGCGATCCAGGTGACCCCGGTGCTCTGCGGTTCGTCCTTCAAGAACAAGGGCGTCCAGCCCCTGCTCGACTACATCGTCGCGCTCCTGCCCTCCCCGCTGGAGGTGCCGCCGGTCGAGGGCCTGCTGCCCCTGGCCAAGGGAGCCGAGGAGAGGGAAGAGGGCCAGCGTCCGGCCGATGACAGCGGTCCGTTCGCGGCCCTGGCCTTCAAGGTGATGTCCGATCCGTACGTCGGCAAGCTGACCTACTTCCGTGTCTACTCGGGCGAGCTCGAGGCCGGTGGCCGGGTGCTCAACGTGACTACCGGCAAGACCGAGCGGATCGGCCGCCTGCTGATGATGCACGCCAACTCCCGTGAGGAGATCGAGCGGGTCTACGCGGGCGACATCTGCGCGGGCGTCGGCCTCAAGCAGACCGGCACCGGCGACACGCTGTCGGCCCCGGACGCACCGATCGAGCTCGAGAGCATGGACTTCCCGGACACGGTGATCGCGGTCGCGATCGAGCCGAAGACGAAGTCCGACCAGGAGAAGCTCTCGACTGCGCTCCAGCGCCTTGCCGAGGAGGATCCGACCTTCAAGGTCGAGACCGACGAGGAGACCGGACAGACCCTGATCCACGGAATGGGCGAGCTCCACCTCGAGGTACTGGTCGACCGGATGATCCGGGAGTTCAACGTCGAGGCCAACGTAGGCAAGCCGCAGGTCGCCTACCGCGAGACGATCCGCAAGAGGGTCGACAAGGTGAACGCCAAGTTCGCCCGCCAGACCGGTGGTCGCGGCCAGTATGGCCACGCCGTGATCAACATCGAGCCGGCTCCGGAAGAGGGCTTCGTGTTCGACAACAAGATCAAGGGCGGCGTGATCCCGACCGAGTACATCCCGGCAGTCAAGCAGGGGATTCAGGAGGCGCTGGAGAACGGCGTCAAGGCCGGCTACCCGATGGTCGACGTCAAGGTCGAGCTGATCGACGGCTCCTACCACGACGTCGACTCCTCCGAGATGGCGTTCAAGATCGCCGGCTCGATGGCGCTCCAGGAAGGTGCCAAGAAGGCCAGCCCGACCCTGCTCGAACCGATCATGGCGGTCGAGGTGATCACTCCCGAGGACTACCTGGGCGACGTGATCGGTGACCTCTCGCGCCGGCGCGGCAAGGTCCAGGGCCAGGAGCCACGCGGAAATGCCCTCGCCGTCAATGCCTTCGTTCCGCTCAGCGAGATGTTCGGATACGCGACCGACCTCAGGTCTTCGACCCAGGGCCGGGCCGCCTACTCGATGCAGTTCGAGCGCTACGAAGAGGTCCCGACCAGCATCGCCGAAGAGATCTCGGCCGCCCGCTCGGGTGAAAAGGCAGGGGCAGAGGCATAGGGCAGGGAACGGCAGATGCCGGGAATGGCTATATTTCCCCGGTTGCCCTGAAACGGGTCTCGAAGACCCGGGCCACATAGGTTTAGCGGTTCAGACAGACGTAAAAACGGAAGACAAAGAAGAGAAGAAGAGAAAGGTTCGAGTAGAGCGATGTCCAAGGAGAAGTTCGAGCGCGACAAGCCGCATGTGAACGTCGGAACGATCGGCCATGTCGACCACGGCAAGACCACGCTGACCGCTGCCATTACCACCACGCTTTCGGGCAAGGGCGACACCGAGGCCAAGAGCTTCGCCGAGATCGACAACGCTCCCGAGGAGAAGGAACGCGGAATCACGATCGCGACCTCCCACGTCGAGTACGAGACCGACGGCAGGCACTACGCCCACGTCGACTGCCCCGGGCACGCCGACTACGTCAAGAACATGATCACGGGTGCCGCCCAGATGGACGGCGCGATCCTGGTCGTCTCGGCCGCCGACGGCGTCATGCCTCAGACCCGCGAGCACATCCTGCTCGCCCGTCAGGTCAACGTCCCGCACGTGGTCGTCTTCCTCAACAAGGTCGACCAGGTCGACGACGAGGAGCTGATCGAGCTAGTCGAGGAAGAGGTACGCGACCTGCTCGACGAGTACGGCTTCGACGGCCAGAACACCCCGATCGTCAAGGGTTCGGCCCTGAAGGCACTCGAGGGCGACGCCGACGCACAGGCCAAGATCTACGAGCTCGGCGAGGCACTCGACTCCTACATTCCGGAGCCCCAGCGCGAGCTGGACAAGCCCTTCCTGATGCCGATCGAGGACATCTTCTCGATCACCGGCCGTGGCACCGTCGCCACCGGCAGGATCGAGCAGGGCAAGGTCAACACCGGCGACGAGGTCGAGATCGTGGGCATCACCGACACCACCACGACCACGATCACCGGCGTCGAGATGTTCCGCAAGATCCTCGACGAGGGTCTCGCGGGCGACAACGTCGGCTGCCTGCTCCGTGGCACCAAGCGTGAGGAGATCGAGCGTGGCCAGGTTCTCTGCAAGCCCGGCTCGATCACGCCGCACACCAAGTTCAAGGCCGAGGTCTACTGCCTCAAGAAGGAGGAGGGTGGTCGTCACACTCCGTTCTTCTCTGGCTACCGGCCGCAGTTCTACTTCCGGACCACCGACGTGACCGGCGTGGCCAACCTTCCCGACGGAGTCGAGATGGTGATGCCCGGTGACAACGTCGAGATGACGATCGAGCTGATCCAGCCGATCGCCATGGACCAGGGTCTGCGTTTCGCCATCCGTGAGGGTGGACGGACCGTCGGCTCCGGAGTCGTCGCGGAGATCATCGAGTAGCGACGTAGTTTTCGGGGGCGGGCCCATTCGGTCCGCCCCCTTTTTTTCCGCACTCAGGCGGAAGGCAGCACCAGAAGTAACCGATACGACCAGAGTTTCCCCATCACGCCGAACCACGGCGCGGGCCGGTTCGCCGGCAGAGCCGCAGGCGGCAGGGGACCTTGACAACGGCGCGCGCCGAGCACAGGTGGACTGCGCCCGAAAGAAGAAGGACCGAAGGAAACCACCCAGTGGCTTCGATCGCAGCACAGAAAATTCGAATTCGGCTCAAGGCCTATGACCACGACGCAATCGACCGCGCCGCGCGCGAGATCGTCGAGACGGCCGAGCGCACCGGTGCCACCGTTTCCGGTCCCGTTCCGCTGCCGACCGAGCGCAACATCTACTGCGTGATCCGGTCCCCGTTCAAGGACAAGGACTCGCGTGAGCACTTCGAGATCAGGACCCACAAGCGCCTGATCGACATCAAGCAGCCAACCCCCAAGACCGTCGACTCGCTTCAGCGCCTGGACTCGCTCCCGGCCGGCGTCGACATCGAGATCCGTCTCTAGGGAGAGGGTGCAATGTCGGCGATCCTGGGCAAGAAACTCGGAATGACACAGATCTTCAGGGAAGACGGAGAGGTCGTCCCCGTGACCGTGATCGAGGCCGGTCCATGTCCGATCACCGCGATCCGCAACCCCGAGAGAGACGGCTACTCGGCAGTTCAGCTCGCATTCGACGAGGTCGTCGAGAGCAAGCTGACCAAGGCCGAGAGGGGCCATCTGGCCAAGGCCGACGCTCCGCCAATGCGGGTCCTCGTCGAGTTCCGCGACGCCGAGATCGCGATTCCTGCAGCCGGTGGCGACGCCGCCCCGGCAGAGGGTGACGAAGGGGCGCCGGAGGGCGAAGAGGCCGCAGCCGACGAGTCCGGGTCCGGACCGAAGCTCGGCCAGAAGGTCACCGTGGATTCCTTCGAGGAGGGCGAGAAGGTCAAGGTCGCCGGGATCACCATCGGAAAGGGTTTCCAGGGCACCGTCAAGCGTCACGGCTTCGGTCGTGGCCCGGTCACCCACGGATCCCACAACGTCCGGGCCCCGGGCTCGATCGGCGCCAGCGCCTGGCCGGCCAGAGTTTTCAAGGGGATGAGGCTCCCGGGTCAGATGGGTAATCGCCGGGCGACGCAGGCCGGACTCGAGATCGCCCGGATCGATTCCGACCTCAACCTGCTGATGATCAAGGGATCCGTCCCCGGAGCAAAGAACTCGATCGTGGAGATCAGGTCTCATGGCTAGCGTCAAGGCGCCCGTGCTGGGCAAGACCACCAAGGCCGACCTGCCCGAGGCCCTCTTCACCGAGGACTTCCACCACTCGCTGGTCCACGAGGCCGCTCGCGCCGACGCCAACGCCAGGCGCCGTGGCACGGCCTCCACGTTGACCAGGGGTGAAGTCTCCATGACTACCGCCAAGGCCTGGCGGCAGAAGGGCACGGGTCGCGCCCGGGTCGGTGCACTCAGCGTCCCGAACCGGTACGGCGGCGGTGCCGCGTTCGGTCCCAAGCCCCGGCATTACACGGTCAAGGTCAATCGCAAGGCCCGGCGTCGGGCGATGCGCTCGGCCCTCTCGGTCCACGCCGATCGCGGTTCCGTAGCCGTGCTGAAGGCTGCCGACTTCGAGACCCCTTCGACCAAGGATGCCGCCGCAGCTCTGGAGAAATGGCTCGGGGGGGCGAACCGTTCGATCCTCTTGCTGGTGCTGGGTGACGAGGTCGGCGTGATGAAGAGCTTCAGGAACATCCCTCGGGTCAACGTCCTCGAGGTCGGCGCAGCCGGTGTGGTGGACGTAATCGGAGCCGCCTCGCTGGTGGTCTCCGAAGGCGCTCTCGAAGTCCTCGAGGAGCGCGTTGGCGGCGAGGTAGACAGGACCCCGAAGGCCGCTCCGGCCACCGAAGGGCAGGGTGCCTGATGGATCCCCGCAGCGTGATCATCCGTCCCGTCATCTCCGAGAAGACCTACGCGCTCATCGCGGCCGGCAAGTACACCTTCCGTGTCGACGACAGGGCCCACAAGTTCGAGATCAAGAACGCCATCGAGACGGCGTTCGGGGTCGAGGTGATCAAGGTGCGGACTTCCAGGGTCAAGTCGAAGCCCAAGCGGCGCGGCATGATCACCGGCAAGACCAGGTCCTGGAAGAAGGCCGTGGTCGAACTGGCACCCGGCGACACGATCGAGCTCTTCGAGGGCGCAGCGGTGGAGGGCTGACGAGATGGCGATGAGAAAGACAAAGCCGACCAGCCCGGGGCGTCGCTTCGCGACCTACCCGTTGCGCGAGCAGCTGACCACGGACCGACCGGAGCGGAAGCTGACCGAGGGTCTGACCAAGTCGGGCGGCCGCAACGTCAACGGCCGCATCACCTCCCGCCATCGTGGCGGAGGCGCGAAGCGTCGCTACCGCAAGATCGACTTCAAGAGGCTCAAGGACGGCGTTCCGGCCAAGGTCGCAACGATCGAGTACGACCCGAACCGCAGCGCCTACATCGCGCTCCTGCATTACGCAGATGGCGCCAAGAGCTACATCCTGGCCCCTTCCGACATCCAGGTCGG
The DNA here is from genome assembly GCA_903939845.1 of uncultured Solirubrobacterales bacterium. Lineage (GTDB taxonomy): Bacteria > Actinomycetota > Thermoleophilia > Solirubrobacterales > 70-9 > 67-14. The sequence continues at coordinate 65,688 of CAJAIJ010000007.1, read as the reverse complement.
CGACATGCTGCAGTCCGGTCCGGGTTCCGACATTCGGTCCGGCAACTGCCTGGCCCTTGGCGAGATGCCTGTCGGCACCACGGTCCACAACGTCGAGATGAAGGCCGGACAGGGCGGCAAGCTCGGCCGGTCGGCCGGGACCTCGATCCAGCTCGTCGCGAAGGAGGGCGAGATGGTTACGCTCAGGCTCCCGTCCTCGGAGATGCGGATGGTCCGGGCAGAGTGCAGGGCGACCGTCGGCACCCTCTCGAACTCCGAGCACCAGAACATCACGATCGGAAAGGCCGGACGGTCTCGTCACAAGGGCAAGCGCCCCCAGACCAGAGGCGTGGCCATGAACCCGGTCGACCACCCGCACGGAGGCGGCGAAGCGCATCACACGCCCGGTGGTCACCCGGTGACCCCCTGGGGCAAGCCGACGCTCGGTTACCGCACCCGTAAGAAGGGCAAGGACTCCGATCGCTACATCGTGCGCGGCAGGCGCCGAGGGAAGAAGAAGAGGTAGGAGAGTCCGATGGGCAGATCCACGAAAAAGGGTCCTTACGTAGAGGAGCGCCTGATGGGCCGCATCGCCGCGATGAACGAGTCGGGCGACAAGCAGATGATCAAGACCTGGTCCAGGCGTTCGACGATCTTCCCCGAGATGGTCGGCCACACTATCGCCGTTCACGACGGCCGCAAGCACGTCCCGGTCTTCGTGACCGAGTCGATGGTCGGTCACAAGCTCGGCGAGTTCGCCCCCACCCGAACCTTCAAGTCCCATTCGAAGGGCGGTGATTGACGGTGGCCGCAGCAAGCCAGAAGAGCGCAGATGAGGTGCTGGTCAGGGCCACTGCCCGCTACATCAGGATCTCTCCGCGCAAGGCGAGGCTGGTCGCCGACCAGATCAGGGGTCGTCACATCGATGACGTCAGGTCGCTGCTCGCCTTCTCGCCCCGCTCGGTCGCGACCGAGATTTCGAAGGTCGTCGAGTCGGCCGCGGCCAACGCAGAGGCAAACCACGACCTGATCGGCGACGAGATGATCCTGCGCGAGATCCGGGTCGACGAAGGCCCGACGATCAAGCGTTTCCGGCCCCGCGCGATGGGCAGGGCGACCCCGATAAACAAGCGGACATGCCACATCAGCGTGGCACTGGCCCCCGAAGAGGAAGTCTAGGAGCGAGAGACCATGGGACAGAAGATCCACCCCGAAGGCTTTCGCGTCGGCTACATCCACGACTGGAAGTCGAACTGGTTCGCCGGCAAGGACTACGCCGACCTCCTGATGCAGGACATGGAGATCCGTGATCACATCGAGAAGCGGCTTGCCCACGCGGGCCTTTCCGACATCACGATCCAGCGTCGCGGCGAGGTCGTGGTCGACATCCACACCGCCAGGCCCGGCATCGTGATCGGCAAGTCCGGCAGTGAGGTCGATGCGCTGCGCAAGGATCTGCACAAGATCACCGGCACTCCGGTCAAGGTCAACATCCGTGAGGTCAAGCGTCCCGAGCTCGACGCCAAGCTGGTCGCCCAGTCGATCGCCGAGCAGCTCCAGAACAGGGTCGCTTTCCGTCGTGCCATGAAGCGTGCCCTGACCTCGGCGATGAGGTCCGGAGCCAAGGGCGTCAAGGTCCAGGTCTCGGGCAGGCTCGGCGGAGCCGAGATGGCTCGCACCGAGGGCTACTCCGACGGCAGGGTTCCGCTGCACACCCTCAGGGCCGACATCGACTACGGATTCGTCGAGGCCAAGACCGGCACCGGCCGGATCGGGGTCAAGTGCTGGATCAACAAGGGCGAGGTCATGCCGGAAGGTTTCAACCGCGACAACGCCGACGATGAGCAGGAGCTCCCGGGCGGTCGTCCGCCGAGGGGTGGTGGTCGCTGATGTTGATGCCGAAGAGGGTCAAGCACCGCAAGGTGATGCGCGGCCGCCGCAAGGGCAACTCCAAGGGCGGCACCGAGGTGAACTTCGGCGAGTACGGCCTGAAGGCGCTCGACCGTGGCTGGCTGACCAACCGTCAGATCGAGGCCGCTCGAGTCGCGATGACCAGGAAGATCAAGCGTGGCGGCAAGGTCTGGATCAACATCTTCCCCGACAAGCCCGTGACCAAGAAGCCGGCCGAGACCCGGATGGGATCCGGCAAGGGCAACCCCGAAGCGTGGGTCGCCGTGGTCAAGCCCGGAAGGGTGATGTTCGAACTGGCCGGCGTCGACGAGGAACTGGCCCGGGAGGCGATGAGGGTCGCAGGCCACAAGCTGCCGATCAGGACCAAGTTCGTCAAGCGCGAAGGAGCGGGCGAGTGAAGGGCGGCGAGGTCAACAGCATGAGCGACGTCGAACTGGTCGAGAAACTGGGTGAGGCACGGGTCGAGTTCTTCAACCTCCGCCTCCGACACGCGACGGGCGAGCTCGAGAACACGGCCGGACTGAGGCAGGCCAAGCGCGACGTGGCCAGGCTCCTGACCGTGGCCAGAGCGAGGAACATCGACATCGAGCGCGAGCAGCGTTCCAACTAGGTGAAAGCAGCAAGCAATGTCTGAAGAAGAAAAGGAAGAGACGGTCGAAGAGGCCCCGGTGGAGGAGACTCCGGCCGAGGAGCCTGCAGCCGAAGAGACCCCGGTAGAGGAGACTCCGGCCGAGGAGCCTGCGGCCGAAGAGGCCCCTGCCGAGGATTCCGGGTCTGACGAGGCCGGCGAAGCCCCCGCATCCGAAGGCGATTCGGACGAGGGTGAAGACGAATTCGGCGACATGTCCTGGAAGGACCGGGCGAGACTTCTGAAGTCCCGGGAGCCGGTCGAGGCCAAGCCGCAGATGTCCCCCGAGGAGCGGAATGCCGAGCGCGAAGCCGACCGGGCGAAGACGGCCAAGGTCCGTCGCACCCGCCGCGAGAAGGCAAAGGCCGAGAAGAAGCCCTCCGCCGACGGAAAGGGCGGAACGCCCCCGGCCGAAAAGGTCAGGACCGGCAAGCCGAAGGAACGCCAGGGCGTGGTCGTCTCCAGCAAGGCAGACAAGACGATCACGGTCCGGATCGATACGGCCCGCCGCCATCCGGTCTACGAGAAGATCGTCCGTCAGAGCCACAAGATCTACGCGCACGACGAGACGAACGAGGCCGGCGAGGGAGACGTGGTCAGGGTGATCGAGACCCGCAAGCTCTCACGCACCAAGCACTGGCGACTGATCGAGATCGTGGAGAAGGCGAGGTAGAGGGATGATCCAGCAGGAATCCAGACTCACCGTCGCCGACAACTCCGGTGCGAGGGAAATCCTCTGCATCAGGGTCAAGGGTGGCTCCCACCGCAAGTACGGATCGATCGGCGACGTGATCACGGCGACCGTCAAGTCGGCCAGCCCCCAGGGCAACGTCCGCAAGGGCGAGGTCGTCCAGGCCGTGATCGTGAGGACCCGCAAGGAACTGGGCCGTGCCGACGGCACCTACATCGCCTTCGACGAGAACGCGGCCGTCCTGATCGACGATCAGAAGAACCCGCGTGGAACCCGCATCTTCGGCCCGGTCGCCCGCGAGCTTCGCGACCGCGACTTCATGAAGATCATTTCGCTCGCCCCGGAGGTGCTCTGAGATGGCCATGAAGATCAAGAGCGGTGATCAGGTCGAGGTGATCTCGGGCAAGGACAAGGGCAAGCAGGGCCAGGTGCTCAGGACCGACCCGAAGAAGTCGGTCGTGTTCGTCGAGAACGCGAACATGGTCAAGCGTCACCAGCGTGCCATGCCCTCGCCGAGTGGTCAGGGCCCGGGCAAGGAGGGCGGCATCATCGAGATGGAGGGTCCGATCCACATCTCCAACGTGATGCTCCTCGACCCGACCGACAACAAGCCGACCCGGGTGGGAATCCGGGTGACCGACGACGGCAAGCGCCAGCGCTTCTCGAAGCGGACGGGGGAGACGGTCTGATGGAAGCAACGACCGAGACAGCCACACAGCAGCCGGCGCCGCCGCCGAGGCTGCGTGACAGGTATCGCGCCGAGATCCTCCCGATGCTGATGGAGAAGTTCGACTACCCGAACACGATGCGGGCACCGCGCCTGGTCAAGATCACCCTGAACATGGGGCTCGATGCCGGCACCGACACCAAGGGCCGGGAGAAGGCGATCGGCGAACTCGCCCTGATCGCCGGCCAGCAGCCGAACATCAGGATCGCCAGGAAGTCGATCGCATCCTTCAAGGTGCGGGAGGGAATGCCGGTCGGAGCATCGGTCACCCTGAGGAGCGCCCGGATGTGGGAGTTCCTCGACCGCCTCTGCTCGGTCGCTATTCCCCGGATCCGGGACTTCCGCGGCCTCAAGGCGACATCCTTCGACGGTCGGGGCAACTACTCGATGGGCGTTCGCGAGCAGCTGATCTTCCCCGAGATCGACTACGACACGGTCGACGAGACACGGGGCTTCGACATCACCATCACCACTACCGCTCCTACCGATGAGGAGGCCTTCGAGCTCCTCCTGGCGCTCGGAATGCCGTTCGCCAAGGAGGGAAGGCCGACTGCCGAGGGCAGGGCGGAGCGCGAGGCAGCCGAAGCCGCTGCGGCGGCCGAGGCGGCCGAGAAGGCCGAACAGGCCGAAGCCCTCAAGGCCCAGGCGGCCGAGATTGCACCGCAGTCGGCAGCACCTGCTGCGCCCGAGGGCGAAGAGGGTGCTGCGGATGAGTCCGAAGCAGGGGCCGAAGAGGCCGAGAAGGACAAGGAGGGGGAGGGATCCCCGGAAGTGGCAAACGACCAGGAGCAGGAGGGCTAGTCCGAGATGGCCAAGACTTCCCAGAGGGTTCGCCAGCAGCGCAAGCCCAAGTACAAGACACGCGCCTACAACCGGTGCCGTCGTTGCGGCAGGCCGCGCGCCTACTACCGCAAGTTCGGCCTCTGCCGGATCTGCCTGCGCGAAGCCGCTCACGAGGGGTACGTCCCCGGAATGACCAAGTCGAGCTGGTAGGGACCAGATGCTTACCGATCCGATAGCCGATTACCTGACCAGGATCCGCAACGGTCTCACCGCTGGCCTGATGACGATCGAGGTTCCGTCGTCGCGCCTGAAGCTGGAGATCTCGAGGATTCTCGTCGAGCAGGGATACATCGTCGGGTTCGAGCGCGAGCCGGCAGAGGTGGGCGAGAAGATCACCGTCCAGCTCAAGTACACCGACGACCGTCGCCCGGTGATCACCGGCATCGAGCGCGTCTCCCGCCCCGGCCGTCGTCGCTACGTGGACAGGGGCTCCGTTCCCAGGGTTCAGGGTGGCACCGGGACCGCGATCGTCACGACCTCGAAGGGCGTGATGACCGGCCACGAGGCCAAGAAGGAAGGAATCGGGGGGGAGGTCCTCGCATACGTCTGGTGACCCGGACGACCGCGAGGAAGAGAACATGAGCAGAATCGGAAACAAGCCGATCGACGTACCCTCGGGAGTCGAGATCGAGATCACGCCCGGCATGGTCAAGGTCAAGGGGCCCAAGGGCGAGCTCTCGCAGGAGATCTCCCGCGACATCACGGTCGAGCTCGACGACGGGATCATCAAGGTCTCGCGTCCGACCGACCGCGGTCCTCACCGTGCCCTGCATGGCTTGACCAGGAGCCTGGTCCAGAACATGGTCACCGGAGTGACCGATGGCTACGAGAAGCATCTCGAGATTCAGGGCGTTGGCTACCGCGCCCAGTCGAAGGGCAAGGGAATCGAGTTGGCCCTGGGCTACTCCCACCCGGTCCCGATCGAAGCGGTCGAGGGCATCGAGCTGGAAGTCCCCGAGCCGACCGCGATCGTGGTCCGTGGCATCGACAAGCAGAAGGTCGGTCAGGTGGCGGCCAACATTCGCGAGAAGCGGCCGCCCGAGCCCTACAAGGGCAAGGGGATCCGTTACCGCGGCGAGCACGTCGCGAGGAAGGTCGGCAAGCGCGTATGACGGTGATGACCAGCAGACAGCGCAGGCAGAGGCGCCGCTATCGAGTGCGGGCAAAGGTCTCCGGCAGCGCCGAGCGGCCCCGGCTCTCGGTCTACCGATCGAACCGCGGAATCTTTGCCCAGCTGATCGACGACGTCGAGGGCAAGACGCTTGCCTCGGCCAACTGGACCGAGCCGGAACTCAAGGCGCTCGGCAAGATGGAGCAGGCCCGCAAGGCAGGCGAGTTGATCGCTGCCCGGGCGAAAGACGCCGGGATCGGGACCTGTGTGTTCGATCGGAGCGGCTACCGCTACCACGGCAGGGTGAAGGCCCTGGCCGAGGGAGCGAGAGAGGGCGGACTGGAGTTCTGAGGCTCTCCGCTACGGTGCGAACGAAGAAATGAAAGGCATGAACACAGCTTACGTCGAGAATGTCAGCCCCAAGGACGTCAAGGGCGAGCTCCAGGAGCGGGTCGTGGAGATCAACCGCGTGGCCAAGGTCGTCAAGGGCGGACGGAGATTCCAGTTCACCGCGCTCGTCGCCGTGGGCGACGAGGACTCGGTCGTCGGGATCGGCTACGGCAAGGCCCAGGAAGTTCCCCTTGCGATCCAGAAGGCGGTCGAGAACGCCCGCAAGAACCTGATCCAGATCCCGAAGTACGGCGACACCATCACCCACAAGATCATCGGCCGCTACGGCGCCGGTCATGTGGTGCTGAGGCCGGCCAGCCCCGGAACTGGCGTGATCGCCGGAGGCGGCGTCCGTGCCGTGCTCGAGCTCGGTGGCGTCCGCGACGTCCTGACCAAGAGCATCGGCACCCAGAACCCGATCAACCTCGTCAAGGCGACGATGGACGGCATCATGCGCCTCCGTCGCCCGGAGGAAGTGGCCAAGATGCGCGGCCTTTCCGTATCCGAGGTGCTCGGCATCGATCATGACGCCAAGCCCGCCGGCGACGGCGGCGAGGACGACGCCGAGAGTGCAGCCGCAGTCGAACAGGCAGCCGACGCCGCTGCCGAGGCGACCCCTGCCGATGTCGAAGGCATCGAGGAGAAGGCAGCCCAGGAGTCCCATGCCGACCAGACGGTCGTCGCGGATGATTCCGGGACCGTCGCGCCGTCCGAAGTCGAGGCCGAGGTAAAGGCCGAGGAAGAGCTGGCAGAGGGCGCTTCAGAGGAGCCGGCAGCTGCCGAGGTGGCAGAGGAGCAGGCAGAAGTCGAGCAGCAGGAGGAGGGCTCCTGATGGCCAAGGTCAAGATCCGGCAGATCCGGTCGAACATCAAGACCAACCCGCACCAGAGGAAGACTCTGGAGGCGCTCGGACTCAGCAAGATCGGCTCGACCGTCGAACGTGAAGACGGCCCACAGCTGCAGGGTCAGCTCAGGATCGTGTCCCACCTGGTCGAGGTCGAGGGTTCCTGATGGCCGAGAACGAGAAGAAAGAGACCACAGGCGGCAGGTCCGAGGAGATCGGCCTGCACAACCTCAGGCCGAAGCCCGGTTCCCGGCGTCCGCGCAAGCGGGTCGGCAGGGGCGAGGGCTCCGGGGTCGGCAAGACCTCCGGCCGCGGACACGGCGGCCAGGGACAGCGCTCGGGCAACAAGCAGAAGGTCAATCTCGAAGGCGGCCAGAACCCGATCCAGATGCGGATGCGCAAGCTGCGCGGACCCCACATGAAGAAGTCGATGCCGTTCGAGAACTTCCGAACCTCGACCCAGCCGGTCAACCTGTCGGATCTCGAGGCGCGATTCGACGCCGGAGCAGAGGTGAACCCGGAGACGCTCAGGGAAGTCGGCCTGGCCAAGCGATCCGATCCGGTCAAGATTCTGGCCAGGGGCGAAGTCACCAAGGCACTCAAGGTCACGGCTCACGGATTCAGCGCCACCGCGCGCGAGAAGATCGAGGCCGCCGGCGGAAGCTGTGAGCTGATCGAAGACTGATGATCGCAACCATCGCCAAGGCCTTCTCGGTCCCGGAGATCCGGCGCAAGCTGCTCTTCGTCGCGGCGATCCTCGCCCTCTACCGGCTCGGTGCCTACATACCGGTTCCCGGGGTCAACATCGATGCGATCGAGCAGCTGGAAAGTCAGCTGACCGGCTCCAACATCCTCGGCTTCCTGAACCTGTTCTCGGGCGGAAGCCTGTCCCGACTGTCGCTCTTCGCGCTCGGGATCATGCCCTACATCACGGCCTCGATCATCCTGCAGCTGTTGACCGTGGTGCTGCCGTCGCTCGAGAAGCTCCAGAAGGAGGGCGAGGTCGGTCAGCAGAAGATCACCCAGTACACCCGGTATCTGACCGTCGGCCTCGCCGCGATGCAGTCGTTCGCCTACGTATTCCTCTTCAACTCGCTGGCTCCGGCCGGCGGCGAGAGCGTCGTCGAGAGCCTGAACGCCCCGAACGTGTTCCTGATCGTCATCTGCCTGACAGCCGGCACGACGCTCCTGATGTGGATGGGCGAGCTGATCACCCAGCGCGGGGTCGGCAACGGAATATCGCTCCTGATCTTCGCCTCCATCGTCTCCGGCGTCCTGCCGGGCATCCAGCAGTGGTGGACCAACCCGGATCAGGTCTTCGTCGTACTTCTGCCTTTCGTGATCCTCGGCGTGATCGTGGCGATCGTCTTCGTCCAGGAAGGGCAGCGACGGATCCCGGTCCAGTACGCAAAGCGCGTGGTCGGCAGGAAGATGACCTCCGGCGGCTCCACCTACCTGCCCCTGAGGGTGAACATGGCCGGAGTGATCCCGGTCATCTTCGCGGCATCGATCATGGCCCTTCCCCCGACGGTCGGCCAGTTGATCAACACGCCGTGGGCTCTGGACGTGGCCGCCTTCCTCAACCCGGGCGGCTGGGCCTACGTGGTCGGAGAGGTCTTCTTCATCATCATCTTCACCTACTTCTACACGGCCGTCACCTTCAATCCGGTGGACCAGGCCGACAACCTCAAGAAGTACGGCGGATTCATTCCCGGCGTGCGGCCAGGCAGACCGACGGCCGAGTACCTCGACCGGGTCCTGTCACGGTTGACCTTCCCCGGCGCCCTCTACCTCGGCGCCGTAGCGGCCTTCCCGACGATCCTCTTCAACAACGTCGGCGGCGGATTCTTCTTCGCCGGAACCTCGATCCTGATCGTGGTCGGCGTCGCCCTGGACTTCGTCAAGCAGCTCGAAGCCCAGCTGATGATGCGGAACTACGAAGGCTTCCTCAAGTAACAGGAACCCTCCGGCCCGGCTCGCTGCGCTACCCTCCTGACCCCGGTCTGATCTCGTCCCGGTGTCACCCGGACCGGACTCCACACGATGGCTGACCTGAACCTGATACTCCTCGGCCCACCCGGCTCCGGCAAGGGCACTCAGGGCGAACGCCTCCAGGAGGATCTGGAGCTGCCCTACTACGCCACCGGTGACATCCTGCGCGGGGCCGTCAAGGACGGCACCGATGTCGGCCTGAAGGCGAAGGAGTACATGGACAGAGGTGACCTCGTCCCGGACGAGGTGATCATCGGAGTGATCGCCGATCGACTCGAGAGCGGTGAGGCCGACCACGGCTTCATCCTCGATGGCTTTCCCAGGACCGTGCCCCAGGCCGAGGCGCTGGACCAGAAGCTCGGGGAGATCTCGAGGCAGTTGACCGCCGTGATCCTGATCGACGTCCCCGACGACGAGATCGTGCGCCGTCTTTCGGGCCGCCGCGTCTGCACCGAAGGCAATCACGTCTACCACGTCGACTTCAGTCCGCCCGAGCAGGAGGGCGTCTGCGACATCGACGGCTCGGAGCTGATCGTCCGGGACGACGACAACGCCGAAGTGATCAGGAACAGGCTCGTCCAGTACCACGACAAGACTGCGCCTCTGGTCGACTTCTACGATGGACAGGCGCTGCTGAACAGAGTCGACGGCTCGATGGATCCGGACCGCGTCGGCGAGGCGATCAGGACTCTGGTTTCGACCTTGAGTCTCGAAGAGGGAACCTGAGCCGGGTCCGAGCGGCATCTGACGGATGATCCATCGCAGGACCGAGGAGCAGATCGAGGCCATGGCGCGGGCCGGGGACGTCCATGCCCGCTGCCTGAAGATGCTCGGGTCGAAGGTCAGGCCGGGCGTGACCACGGCCGAGCTCGACGAGGCAGCCGAGAAGTTCATCCTCTCTCAGGGTGCGATACCGACCTTCAAGGGTTACCGGGGCTTCCCGGCATCCATCTGTGCCTCTCCCAACTCCCTGGTCGTCCACGGGATTCCGGGGCCGTACGAGCTCGAGAAGGGCGACATCCTCTCGATCGACGTCGGCGTCACGCTCGACGGCTGGATCGCCGATGGCGCTGCAACCTTCCCGGTCAGCGAGATCGATCCCGAGACCGAGAGGCTGCTCGAGGTAACCCACGACGCACTCCGGGTCGGGGCCGCCCAGATGATCCCTGGCAACCGGGTGAGCGACATCTCCCATGCGGTCCAGACCAGGGTCGAGGCCGAGGGATTCTCGGTGATCAGGTCCCTGGTCGGTCACGGAATCGGCCAGGCGATGCACGAAGAGCCCCAGATCCCGAACTACGGCCCACCTGGCCGGGGCGCCGAGATCGAGGTCGGAATGGTGTTCGCGATCGAACCCATGGTCAATGCCGGCGGGCCGGGCATCGTGATGGATGAGGACGGCTGGTCGGTCTATTCCGAAGACGGATCGATGGCTACTCACTTCGAGTACACGGTGGCTGCAACGCGGGAAGGCCCTCGCGTGCTCACCCCCTGGGACGAGGACTGAATCTTCCTGCTATCGTTCTCATTCGCCCTCAGGGGCAGATTTTCGCGCCCGAAGCCCGTCTACTGGGGCTTCAGGGAGATCTCTTCCAAAGGAATTCAGGAACGATGAAGGTCCGAGCCTCGGTAAAACCGATGTGTGAAAAGTGCAAGATAATCCGGCGACGCGGCCGGGTCATGGTCATCTGCGAAAACCCTCGTCACAAGCAGAGGCAGGGCTAGCAATGGCACGAATCGCTGGAGTCAACCTTCCGGTCAACAAGCGGGCAGAGGTCGGCCTGACCTATGTCTACGGAATCGGCAGGACGACTGCCGCCCAGCTGCTCGACGATGCCGGGATCGACCGTGACACCCAGATCAAGGACCTGACCGAGGACGAAATCGTCAGGCTCAGGGACGCGATCGAGTCGCTGGAGGTCGAGGGAGACCTTCGCAGGGAGCGTTCCCAGAACGTCAAGCGCCTGATGGAGATCGGCGCCTATCGGGGACTCAGGCATCGAAGGGGGCTGCCGGTTCGCGGTCAGAGGACCAAGACCAATGCCCGTAGCCGCAAGGGACCGAAGAGGACCAGCGTGACCGGCCGCAAGAAGGCGCCGGGACCGAAGTGAGGAGCGTCAGCAACTAGTCATGGCACCGAAGAAACCGGCAAAGACCAAGGGACGCCGCAAGGCGAAGAAGAACGTCGCCATCGGGCAGGCCCACATCAAGACTTCGTTCAACAACACGATCGTCACCCTCACCGACCTCGAAGGCAACGTGATTGCCTGGGAGTCGGCCGGGAGCGCGGGGTTCAAGGGGTCGCGCAAGTCGACTCCGTTCGCCGCCCAGGTCACGGCAGATGCTGCTGCCCGCAAGGGGATGGAGCACGGTCTCCAGAAGGTGGAAGTGTTCGCCAAGGGGGCAGGATCCGGCAGGGACACGGCCGTGAGGTCTCTTCAGGCTGCCGGACTCGAGGTAAGTGCGGTCAGGGATGTGACTCCGCAGGCGCACAACGGATGCCGCCCCCGCAAGCGGCGTCGCGTCTGAGAAGAGTTAGCGGCGGCCCCAGGGCCGATCATGGAAACGGGCGGCTTTCGCCCCCAGTCAACGACAGACCAAGGAACAGATGAGCACAGACTTTCAGGTACCGAGAATCACCGCCGAGCAGATCGACGACACCAGGGGCGTGTTCACGGTCGAGCCTCTCGACAAGGGCTTCGGCTACACCTTCGGATCGAGCCTGAGGCGAGTCCTGCTCTCGTCCCTCGGGGGCGCCGCCATCATCAGCGTCCGGATCGAAGGCGTCTCCCATGAGTTCTCGAGCATCTCGGGCGTCAAAGAGGACGTGACCGACATCGTCCTGAACCTGAAGGACCTCGTCATCAAGATGCACACCGATGCCGACGCGGTCGAGGCCCCATTGGTCGTCACCGGCCCGGGCAACGTCACGGCCGCCGACATCGACCTCCCGGCCGGAGTCGAGATCCTCAACCCGAAGGCCCCGATCGCGACCCTCGAGAAGAAGGTCAAGCTCGAGGTCTACCTGACCATCGGCAGGGGCAGGGGATACAGGCCGGCCGAGGAGAACAAGGACGACGACCAGCCGATCGGCGTGATCCCGATCGATTCGATCTTCTCCCCGATCAGGCGCGCCTCCTACAAGGTCGAGGCTGCACGTGTCGGACAGCGCACCGACTTCGACAAGCTCACGCTCGAGATGGAGACCGACGGCTCGATCGAGCCGAAGACGGCGCTCCGTGAGGCTTCCGAGATCCTGATCAAGACCCTGGCCATCTTCAGCGACCCGGACCGGGTCGAGGAGCTGACCGCTCGTGAGCCGGTGCCGGTCGGCGTGATCGAGGAGACCGTCGTCGTCGACGGTCCCGAGGGCGAGATCCTGATCGACGAACTCGAGCTCAGCGTGAGGTCCTACAACTGCCTCAAGAGGGCCGGCGTCGAGACGATCGGCCAGCTCCTGACGAAGTCGGAATCCGAGCTCTCGGCGATCCCGAACTTTGGTCAGAAGTCGATCGAAGAAGTGATCGAGACCCTTCAAGAGCGGGGATACGACCTCCGGGCCTGAGGGACCGGTATCGCGGACGGAGAGAGACCATGCGTCACCAGAAGAAGAGAAACAAGCTGGGAAGGGACTCGGCCCACCGCAAGGCCCTCCTGATGAACCTCTCGAAGGAACTGATCGAGCACGAGCGGATCAAGACCAGCCAGGTCAAGGCAAAGGCCGCGAAGCCGGAGATCGAGAAGCTGATCACTCTGGCAAAGCGTGGAGATCTGCATGCCCGACGCCAGGCACTGGCGACCTTGAGGCAGGACAAGTTCCTCGTCCACAAGCTTTTCGAGGAGATCGCACCGCGGTATGCCGAGCGCGAAGGCGGCTACACCCGGATCGTCAAGCTCGGACCGCGCCGGTCGGACTCGACCGAGATGGTCTTCCTCGAGTTGGTCTGAGTCCGATATGGCGGGCGCGCCGGATCACGCTCCACTCGAAGAACCGATTCGCGGGAATGTTCTCGGCGTCGGAGTAGACCGGCTCGAACATCGAGAGGCGGTCGAGCTCGCGCTCGCCGCAATGCGTCAAAAGATGCCCTGGCGGATCTCGCTGCTGGCCGTCCACGGAGTGATGGGAGGAGCGCTACACGGCCAGCGCCGGCGACTCCTGAATCGGTTCGAGCTGAATCTCACCTGTGGCCAGCCGGTGCGGTGGGCCCTCAATCTCCTCGACTCCGCTGACCTGCGCACCCGGGTCTATGGACCCGACTTCACCCTCGCCATCTCCGAAGCCGCCGCTCGGGAGGGACTCAAGATATTCCTCTACGGGAGCAGCCAGACGGTGCTCGATCGTCTGGCGGAGGAGCTTTCAGGACGCTTCCCCGGCCTGGTGATCGCCGGCAGGAGGGCTTCGACCTTCCGACCGATCTCCGAGGCCGAGCAGGATGAGATCGCGGCCGAGATCGCCGGCTCGGGAGCGTCGATCTGTCTCGTAGGGCTCGGCTGCCCGCGCCAGGAGAACTTCATCGATGTCATGGCCCCCCGATCGGGCGTCGCCATGGCCGGGGTCGGCGGTTCCTTCGAGTTCATCGCCGGTACCAAGCCATCGGCACCGGACTGGATGAAGCGGTCGGGCTTGGAGTGGGTCTTCAGGCTCCAGTCGGAGCCCCGGCGGTTGTGGAGGCGCTTCCTCTTCCTGAACCCCCTTTACCTCGCCTTCCTCGCGGCCCAGAGGGCAGGCCTCTGGCGACCGACCGCGACCGGACGCCGAGGCGACCCGCCGGGCGACGAGGTCGTTCCGGGCTGAACTCTGCGGGATGGACTTCAGACTGACCATCGCCTACGACGGTGGCCCGTTCAAGGGCTGGGCCCGCCAGGATGACCAGCGCACCGTTCAGGGCGAGATCGAACACGCTCTCGGGGTCGTGCTCGGCCCGGATCCGATCGTCCTGACCGTGGCCGGACGAACCGATGGTGGAGTCCACGCCCTCCGGCAGGTGGCGAGTTTCGATTTCGGGGGCGAGATGCCACCCGACATCGTCCGCAGTCTGAACGGACTGACTCCGCCCGAGATTGCGATCCTCGCGGTCGAGCCGGCCCCGGGAGGGTTCGATGCCCGTCGCGACGCGATCAGCAGGACCTACTGCTACCGGGTCAATGCCGCTCGGCCCCCGAGTCCCCTCGCCCGCGGTCGCGCGTGGTCAGTGACCAGAGACCTCGATCGGGCGCTGCTCGAAGAGGCGGCCCGGTGCCTGATCGGGGAGCACGACTTCACGGCCTTCACCCCGACCGATACCTACCACCGCAGGTTCGAGCGTGTGGTCGAGGCTGCCTCCTGGCGGGACGAAGGGACGTTCTTCCGGCCGGACGGCGATCGACCGGCGGGGGCCGATTTCCTCCAGTTCTGGATTACGGCCGACAGCTTCATGCGCAACATGGTCCGGATTCTGGTCGGCACGATGGTCGAGGTTGCAGACGGGAGCAGGAACATCGAGGACTTCCGGCGACTGCTCGACGGAGCCGACCGCAGCGATGCCGGTCAGACGGCCCCACCCGAGGGGCTGTATCTGGTCGAGGTCGGCTACCGACCGCCTTCCTGAGACGCCCGCTCTCTGCCATATCCTTGACCGGTGAGAATCCTCCTTACCAATGACGACGGCATAGGTGCCCAGGGAATACAGGCCCTGAGGCGTGAGCTTCGAAAGATCGAGGGGGTTCGGGTCGATCTGATCGCACCGGACTCGAACCGGAGTGCCTCCGCCCGGAGCATCACCACCCGCTCCCCGCTCACGGTCGAGGAGATCAGGTTCGACGACGGTGAGCTCGGCCACGCGACCGACGGGACGCCGGTCGACTGCGTCCGGTTCGCAGACGTAGGCCTGCTGGGGGAGAGACCGGACCTGATCGTGTCGGGCATCAACCACGGACTGAACCTCGGCGACGATGTCACCTACTCTGGCACGGTCGCTGCCGCCCTGGAGGGTGTCGTCCTGGGGCTGCCTGCCGTGGCCGTCTCTCAGCAGTCGATCGAACTCGAGATGGACTATCGGCCACAGCGGGCCTACGACTTCGATGTCGGAGCCCGGTTCACGGCCGCAACGGTCCGCGAGATCATCGATCACCCCCTGCCGGAGGGCACCCTGCTGAACATCAACGTCCCTGGTGGGACCCCCGAGGGGGTCGACGTGACCCGGCTCGGCAGACGGCTCTACCGGGACGAGCTCGAGCTGGTCGATGGTGGCGACCCCGGTTCCGGTCGGCGGCAATACCGGATCTACGGCTACGAACCCGGCCTCGACGACGAGGAAGGAACCGACGTCGGATCGATCGCGCGATCGAGGATCTCGGTGACGCCGCTACACCTCGACCTGACTCATCACGGCAGCCTCGACGGCCTCAGGCAGCGCGACTTCGAGCGGGTATTGCGGGCCTCGGTCGGGTAGCTCGTGGCCGAGCCGGTCGAAAGGAGGATCGCCGAGCTCAGGGATGAGCTGAACAGGCACATCTACCTCTATTACACGAAGGACAGCCCCGAGATCTCCGACGAGGAGTACGACGGGCTCTACGCCGAACTCGCCGAACTCGAGAAGGCGAACCCGGAGCTGATCAGCGGCGACTCACCGACCCAGAGGGTCGGCGCTCCGCCGAGCGAGGGGTTCGAGCCGGTCGAGCACGCGATCCCGATGCTCTCGCTCGCCAATGCGAGGACGGCCGAGGAGATGGTCGCCTGGGAGACGAGAGTGCGGAATCAGCTCGACCGGGCCGGGGTGGATCCCGGCCCGATCTCGTTCGTGACAGAACCCAAGATCGACGGTCTCGCGATCTCACTCACCTACGAGGATGGCGTTCTGGTCCGGGGTGCCACGCGGGGCGACGGCAGGGTCGGCGAGGACGTGACCAGAAACATCGAGACGATCGCCGAGCTTCCGAAGCGGATCGAGGGTGCGCCGGCCCTGGTGGAGGTGAGGGGCGAGGTCTACCTCCCGATCGAGGCTTTCGCCGAGCTGAACCAGCGCCGCCTCGATGCTGGCGAGCCGGCCTTCGCAAACCCCAGGAACTCGGCAGCCGGCTCGATCCGCCAGCACGACCCGCGAGTGGCGGCAGAGCGGCCGCTGGCCGTCTGGGCCTACGGGATCGGGGCGACGGACGGGATCTCCTTCGAAACCCATTCCGACCAGATCGAGTGGCTCGGATCGAAGGGGTTTCCGGTGAACCCAGACATCGATACCCACGACTCGATCGAATCGGTCCTCGAGAGATGCGACTGGTGGCTGAACCGGCGGGACGATCTCGACTTCGAGATCGACGGGGTCGTGATCAAGGTCGACCGTCTGGACCTCTGGGATGCACTCGGGACCGCGGGAAGGGAGCCTCGCTGGTCGATCGCCTGGAAGTTCCCGCCGTCGACGGCGACCACCCTGCTCGAGGAGATCGATTGGAACGTCGGCAGGACCGGCCATCTCGTGCCCTGGGCGCTGCTCGAACCGGTTCGGGTCGGGGGAGTGACGGTCTCGACCGCGACCCTCCACAACGAGGAGGATCTCGCCCGAAAGGACGTGCGAGCCGGCGACGAGGTGATCGTCCTCAGGGCAGGGGACGTCATCCCGCAGGTCGTCTCGGCCGTGACCACGGACCGGCCGAAGGGGTCCCGTCCTCCGAAGCCGCCGAAGAAGTGTCCGGCCTGCGGGACCGAGATCGTCAAGCCGGAGGATTCCGTCTTTTCGATCTGTCCCAATCACAGGGGATGCCCCGGACAGGCCTTCCAGCACCTCAAGCACTTCGTCCACCGGGGCGCGATGGACATCGAGGGGCTGGGGGAGAAGCAGGTCCAGAGGTTCCTCGACGAGGGCCTGATCTCGGACGTGGCAGACATCTACTCGCTCAGACAGGAGGAGCTCGAGCAACTCAGCGGAATGGGCGCGGTCTCGGCTTCGAACCTGGTCGCAGAGATTGAGCGATCGAAGTCCATTCCGTTCTCGCGTGTCCTCTTCGCACTCGGGCTGCCGGGAGTCGGGGCGGTCACGGCCGAGGCCCTGGCAGAGGAGTTCGGGGACATCGACGCGATCAGGGCCGCCGACCCGGAGACGATTCAGCGAACCGAGGGAGTGGGGCCGATCATGGCCCACCAGATCTCCGAATCGCTGGCCGACGATCGGACCTGGGACATCGTCCAGCGGCTTCGAGCGGCCGGCCTGAAGATGGAACTCGGAGAGGACGAGAGGAGGGCCGAGGGAGGACCGCTGGAGGGCAGGACCGTAGTCCTCACCGGCACCCTCCCCGATATGACCAGGGACGAGGCGGCCGCGCTGGTCAAGGGGGCGGGCGGCAAGGTCGTGGGGTCGGTCTCGAAGAAGACCGATTACGTGGTCGCCGGGGAGAGCGCCGGGTCGAAGCTGGCCAAGGCCGAATCCCTCGGTGTTCCGGTCCTCGACCGGGAGGGGTTCGATCGGCTGCTGGCAGGCGAGGAGCCCGGGGGCTGACCGAGGGGCGGGAGTCTCGTCAGGGTCCGGCCACGATCGCCGCAATCCGGTCCTGGGCCGCCCGGGCGGCGTAGGTGTCGGAGACCCCGTTCATCAGGACCGAGAATGCCAGCTGCCTGCCGGAGCGGGTCCGACAGTAGCCCGAGAGCGCGCTGACACCGGTGAGCGTTCCGGTCTTCAGCCTGCACCTGCCCTCGGCCGTGCTGCCACGCATACGTCCGGCGACGGTCCCTTCCCGGCCGGCCAGAGGCAGGGAGGCCCTGAAGGAGCCGTACCAGGGCTTCCTCCGGATCCCGGACAACAGGTCGACCACCTCTTCCGCGGTCGATCGGTTCGAGACCGTGAGGCCGGAGCCGTCGACGGGCGATACCTTGGAGCCCAGTGAGGCCGAGTAGGCCCGAACCACGTCGGCTCCGCCAGAGGTGCTCCCCTTGCCTGAGACGTGGGCTCCGATCGCCTTGAGCATCATCTCGGCGAAGAAGTTGTTCGAGTAGACGTTGGTGATCCGCGACATCCAGAAGGTCCCGGGCGACTTCAGCTCGGCCACCACCCTGGAGCGGATCGATCGCGGAGCCTTCCTCAGTGCGATCTCCGGTCGGATCGCGACGCTACGGCTGCGCAGCTCCCGAACCAGGCTTCGCGCGGCCAGTCGGGCCGGGTTCCCGCTGAAGGAGGAGAGCTTCGAGCTGGTGTAGCCGGTGTTGATCGAAAGGCCCGAGAGCGGTCCGATGTAAGGGCTCGTGGCAAAACCGGAGTCGGCCACCCCCCGGAGCGAGTCGAACACCGACTCGTCCGCATAGAGACGACCGGTGACCTCCTTCAGGCCGGCCTTCCTGGCCTTGATCGCGAGATCGGCTATGTCGGTCCCACCACCGCCGAAGTAGACGCCGAGGAAGGACTCGACCCCGAGGCTGGGGTCCCCTCCACCTTTCAGGAACAGGTTGCCGTCGAGTACGCCATCGGGCCCGATCGGGGCGTCAGCGAGGAGTCTGGTCCTCATCCGGTGTTCCTTGCCGAGTCGGCCGAAGGCGGTAGAGGTCGTGAACAGCTTGGTGTTCGAGGCGAGCGATCGGGTCGCCTTCGGGTTCAGGGAGCAGATCCGCTTTCCGGTCGCGAGATCCCTCACCATCAGGGCAGGACGTGAGTTCCCGGTACGAACCTGCTTGCGCATCCGCTGGCAGGAATCTGAAGTCGGTCCGACCGCACGGACGGCCGGACCGGGAGGCCCGACGACCGGCGTGAAGGCGGGGGAGTCCGGGTTCGGGAGCGGTACGGGAGGGGACGCCGCGGCACCCTGGGCCGCCTGGAGCCAGACCAGGACGGCGATGAGGGGAAGATGCCTGAGCCTGCCTGCCATCCCGATACACGCTACCTGTCATCGGCCCGTACTCCCGGTAGCGGGAGTTCCGGAATCTCCCCTTTCCCCGCCTTCGGGAGTATCCCCACCGTCGATTTCGCACCCGGGAGCAGGTTTTATCGGGCTGCCCCGTCATCGGCCGGTGCCATACTTGACACATGGGGAAAGTAGTCGACATCGACCGCAAGGGCAGGAGGTCGAAGCAGGCGAAGAGGCCGTCCAAGACGGCACTCGTGCTCGGCGGCGGCGGGTTCACCGGCGGGGTCTACGAGATCGGAGCGTTGAGGGCACTCGACCTGCTGGCGGTCAATGCCGGAGTGAACGACTTCGACATGTTCGTCGGGACCAGCGCCGGATCGTTCGTCGGCTCGATGCTGGCGGCCGGCGTGACTCCGGACGAGATGATGCGCGTCCTGACCGACGACGAGGACGCCCCGATCGATCGGATGACACAGGACACGATGCTCAAGCCCAGCCTGACCGAGTTCGCACGGCGAACCGTCTCGCTTCCCTTCCACGTTGCCGGGATGGCTCGGAGCATGCTTCCGAGATTCCGTGACATTTCGGTGATCGATGTCGGCTGGGGCCTTGCCGAGCACCTCCCGAACGGTCTCTACTCGAACGAAGGGATAGGGGCCTATGTGAAGGAGGCACTCGCCACCCAGGGAATCACCGATGACTTCCGGGCGGTCGAGAAGGACCTGTTCATCACCGCGACCGACCTCGACTCCGGCGAGAGGATCGTTCTCGGGGAAGAGGGGACCGAGTGGGCCGACGTTCCGGTCTCGAAGGCGGTCGAGTGCTCGACCGCCCTGCCGATGGTCTACGAGCCGGTCGAGGTCAATGGCCGTTCGCTGATCGATGGCGGGATCCACTCGACCACCAACGTCGACGTAGCCGTAGAGCGGGGCGCCGAGTTCATCGTCGTGGTCAACCCCCTGGTCCCCTACATCGGGGATCGGGCCGGAGGAATCGAGACGGTGGCCGGCAACCGGGTCAGACGGATTGCCGACATGGGCCTGCCGGCGATCGGCAATCAGACCTTCAGGCTGCTGCTCCACAACCGGCTCCACAGGGCGGTCGAGGTCTGGAAGGAGAAGTATCCCGGCGTGGACATCCTCCTGATCGAGCCCGAACTCGACGACGAGTTGATGTTCGGCACCTCGATCATGGATTACTCACGACGGCTCGAGATCGCGGGCCACGGCTTCGAGTCGATCACGGCTCGCCTCGCGAAGGACTACGACGAGTTCAAGGCGATCACGGAGAAGCACGGTCTCGAAATCTCGGCCACCCGGCTGCGCAAAGTGGTCAGGAAGGTCAAGGAACAGGAGGCCTCCGAGGCCTCTGTCTGGCGCCGGATCTTCGACCAGACCACGGGCTCCCTGCTCAGGCAGACCGGCGCCGCAAGCGGCGACGAGACCGGCCGGGCAGGCTCGGGGCGGGGCTGACCGGGCGCGCCCCTTGCGGGACGCGCCGTTCGGCCTGACTCCTACTTCGCGTAGAGCTCGTCGATCTCGGCCGAGTACTTCTCGGCGATGACCGGACGCTTGAGCTTCAGAGTCGGAGTCAGCTCGCCGCCCTCCTGGCTCAGATCCTTCGGCAGGATCGTGATCTTCTTGACCTGCTGGACCGGGGCGAGGTTCTGGTTGACCTCGGCCAGATGGTCGTCGATCGACTTCTTGATCGCGGGATCCATGTACAGCTCATCGATCTCGTCGAGCTTCTGGTTCTTCGCCGCGTATGCCGAGAGGGCCTCGGGATCGAGCGTGACGAGGGCGACCAGGTAGGGACGACGATCACCGATCACGACGCACTGGGCAACCAGCGGGTGGCGCTTGATCTCGGCCTCGATGTTGACCGGAGTGATGTTCTTGCCGCCGGCCGTGATGATGATCTCCTTGATCCGGCCGGTGATGCTGACGTAGCCATCGTCGTCGATCGTGGCGATGTCACCGGTGTGGAGCCAGCCGTCCCGGACCGTCTCGTCGGTCGCTTCCTGGTTCTTGTAGTAGCCCTTGAAGACGTTCGGACCCTTGACCAGGAGCTCGCCCTGGTCGGACAGCTTCAGCTCGACACCCGGGAGAGCACGGCCGACCGAGCCGACCTTCGAGGCGCCGGGGAGGTTGGTGGAGCCACCGGTCGAGGTCTCGGTCATCCCCCAGGCTTCGTACACCGGCACTCCGGCCGCGTGGAAGAAGCGGATGATCTCGGGGTCGATCGGGGCCGCGCCCGTCAGGGCGAGCTTGACGTTCCCGCCGAAGATGTCCCTGACCTTGGAGAGCACGAGCTTGTCGGCCAGGCCGTGCTTCTTCTCGAGCAGGAGCCCCGGCTTCCTGCCGGCCTTGACGGTCTCGTCGTACTTGGCGCCTACGCCGATCGCCCAGTCGAAGATCTTCGCCTTCAGGCCTCCGGATTCGGTCGCGCTGGCCCGGGCGGCGTCATGGACCTTCTCGAAGATCCGGGGCACCGAGGGGAAGTTCTCGGGCTTGACCTCGGAGAGGTTCGGGACGATCTTGGTCTGGTCGCACTCCCAGTAGGCAAGACACCCGCCGACGTCCAGGACGCCGTACTGGAGCAGCAGGGCGAAGACATGTGCCAGCGGGAGATAGAGGTAGGTCTTCTCGCCGGTGCCGAGGATGCTGACCTCATCGGCCATGTCGAGCATCGACCGGTAGTTCCCGTGGCTGATCATGCAGCCCTTCGGCGGGCCGGTCGTTCCCGACGTGTAGACGATCTTGCAGAGAACATCAGGCGTCACGGCCTCTCGCCTGGACACGAGGGCTGCCCGATCCATCCCGGCACCCTTTGCCTCGAGTTCGTCCATCGAGGTGGCGCCGTCGGTCGTGCCGAGCATGATGATCACGTGCTCGAGGTTGGGCAGGCGGTCCCGGATCTCACGGATCTTGTCCATCTGTGCCTCGTTCTCGACGATCACGAAGCGGGATTCGGAGTGTTCGAGGACGTAATGACACTCCGTGGGGGAGTTGGTCTGGTAGATCGGCACCACGGTCGCACCGGCCGACATCGCGGCCAGGTCGGAGATCGTCCACTCCGGGCGGGTGTTGCCGATGATCGCGACCTTGTCGCCGGCTTCGAGGCCGAGATCGATCAGGCCGAGCGCGAGCGCGTCCACCCTGGAATCAACGTCCGCATAAGAGGCCGTTACCCAGGAGCCGGCGCCGTTCTTCCACATGAAGGCGTCTGCCGTGCCGTGGTCGGCTGCTGCGGCCGAAAGAAGCCCTGCCAGCGTGCCGGTGGTCTCACTCATTTCAGTCTTCCCTTTCCGTCGATCTTCTGGATTCCATGCCTCAAATCGGATTCGGGATGTCGAGAAACTCAGTTTCGACCCCGAACTCCCCCGCGACCGCTTCACCAAGACTCTTGATGCCGCCCACTTCGGTCGCGTAATGACCGGCCGCGATGAAGTGTATTAGGCCTTCGGTGGAGTCGGCCATCACATGTTCGGCCGGCTCCCCGGTGATGAAGGCATCGAGGTCGAGGGCGATCGCCTCGTGGATCGAGGACGCCGCCGCGCCGCTCACGATCCCGACTCTGGCCACCTCAGAGGGGCCGGAATCGAAGACCAGCGGCTCGCGGTCCGTCACCTTTCGGACCCGATCGAACAGCTCCGCTGCCGGGATCGGGGGGTCGGAGATGCCGACGACGCCGACCCGACTCCCCTTGGCCTCGCCCATCCTCTCCGGGGCCGGTTTCAGACCGAGCTCGGTGCAGAGGACCGCGTTGTTCCCGATTCCGGGGTGGGCGTCCAGCGGCAGGTGGTAGCCGACCAGGGAGAGGTCGGCAATGAGTGCGGTCCGAAGTCGCGACGCCATCGCTTCCGTCAGCGCCCTTTCGTGGAAGTCCCAGAACAGCCCGTGGTGGGTGATCAGCATCTCCGCACCGCTCTCGATCGCGGCCTCGATCGAGGCCTGGTGCGCCGAGACCGCAGTCGCGACCTTCCCGACCTCATCCGCCCCCGGAACCTGGAGGCCGTTGGGGCACCAGTCCCCGAACGCGGAGACTTCGAGGAGGTCGTCGCAGAAGGCGATGATCGCGTCGCGCGAAGCCATGACGTGACGATACAGCGATCTCCCGGGGTTTCCCACGGTGCCGGACGGGGTCCCGGTGGTCGTAGGATGTCGAAAGTGGCCGAGCCCGAACCAGCACCCGACTCCGAAGCCGGCGACTCGTTCATCGAGTCCCTGATGGACACAGACCTCTACTCGATGGGGGCCTGGTTTTCCGATACCAACCCCGAGCTGGTGGATGAGTTGATCGCCCGCAGCATCGAGATCGAGGAGAGGGGACTCAGGGCCTGGTCCAGCGAGGAGGGGGTAGACATCGAGGAGGCCTTTCGGACGCTCTTGACCGGCCTGGCGGTGCGTTATTACAAGTCGGTGGCGGGATGAGCAAGAAGGGATCGAACGGATCCCCGAACGGGACTTCGGCCGGAATTCGGCCCGGGCGCCTGCGGGTGATCATCCTGCTTGCAATCGGAGCCGGGGCGCTCCTGATCGCGATCGCCGGGATCTCGACCAGGGAGCCGGGCGACGAGTACACCCGGATTTCCGGGGTCAACGACGGCCAGCGGATCTTCGGCGGGGTGAGGCAACTCGGGGATCGGCTCGGAAAAGAGGATGCCCCCGTCCAGATTCAGGTCTTCACCGACGTCCAGAGCGTCGGGGCCGCAGAGGACTTCGTCGAGGTGGTGGCACCGCTTGCCAATGAAGAAGCCCGGCAGGGAGAGGTCAAACTCCTGCTCCGCAACCGGTCCCTCACCCGGAACGCGACCCAGCTGAGCTTCTTCGGGATCGAGGCCGCTGCCGCACAGGACGCCGGCTGGAACTACGCCTGGTTGATGACCCAGAACCTCGACCTCGCCGAGAAGGACGGGATCGACGAAGAGTTCCTGGCGTTGCTGGCCGAGGCGATCGAACGAGTGGAGCTCCCGATCTGGCGCCGTGACTACAGAGCCGGCCTGGAGCCCGACAGCGAGGTGACCCAGCGGCTCGAGGACTACGACAAGGTCGCGATCGACCTGGGGCTGAGGGCCGCCCCAGCCATGGTCGTGGCCGGGCAGTCCGGAACCAAGGTCCTCCAGGACTCGCCCGACCTCGCAACGGTCCGACAGGCGATCAATACCGTCCGGTAGGGTCCGGATCTCTCGGGGCGTGGCGCAGCTTGGTAGCGCGCACCGTTCGGGACGGTGAGGTCCCCGGTTCAAATCCGGGCGCCCCGATTATCGAGTCCCTGCCGAAGCGGCAGGGCGTATTGCCTCCCTCACCGACCGGGAGGCCCGAATGTCCGGCCCGCACGGGGCCGGTGATTTCGGGGTAGGATCCTCCCGCCTTGGCCTCGCCCGACCTGACCTGGATCTTCGGATCTTCCCGAAGCGGATCGACCTGGTTGCTCAGGATGCTCCGGCACCACCCCGACGTGGTCGGGATCGACGAGACCGGCCTCGGTCACCACCTCGGGGTCTGGAGGCCCATCGCGCTCGCGTGGCAGTCGCCCGGTCCGCCTGAGCTGACCACCTTCAAGAAGATCAAGGAAGAACGTAAGGACTACTTCTTCAATGAGGAGTACGAGCACGTCTGGAGGCCCGGACTCGAGAGACTCTTCCGGGAGAGGCTCGAGCATCAGTTGGATAACTCCGAGCCGGGCTGGAGGGAAGATTCGAAGCGGGTGGTCATCAAGGAGCCCGGCGGCTCCCACATGGCTTCCGAGCTGGTCTCGATCACTCCGGGCTCGCGCCTCGTCTTCCTGCTCAGGGATGGCAGGGATGTCGTCGACTCCTGGCTCGACGCCTACCGGGAGGGAACCTGGGCCTCCAACGACGGCGC
Organism: uncultured Solirubrobacterales bacterium; assembly: GCA_903939845.1. GTDB lineage: Bacteria > Actinomycetota > Thermoleophilia > Solirubrobacterales > 70-9 > 67-14. The sequence continues at coordinate 40,901 of CAJAIJ010000007.1, read as the reverse complement.
CTACGCGGTTGGACAGGAAGGCCGGGTCGGGTTCATCCGGTGGCAGGCGGCGGTCTGGAAGTACCGGACCGAGGCCGTCCAGGCCGCCTACGACGCACACGATCCCGCTCGCCGGATCAAGGTCCGTTACGAGGATCTCCTCTCCGAGCCGGTTCGCCACCTGGGTGCGATCCTCGAGACCCTCGAACTCGATGCCGACCCGAAGCTGGTCGGTGATCTGGTCGAGGCCGAGGCCCACCGGAACGTCCCGCAGGACCGGAAGGGACCCGGTCACGAGATCCGTTTCGCAAAGCCCGGGACCTGGCAGGAAAACCTCACGCCCGAGGAAGTGACTGCGATGGAGGCCGTGCTGGGGGATAGGCTCGTCGCAGATGGCTATGCCTGAGACAAACCAGGGAGGCGGCGGGGGCCTTTCGGCGCGTGGCTGGAAGGTCTCGATCTTCGTCCTGGCAATGGCGAGCCTGGTCACTGCCATCGATCTCACGATCATCTCGGTCGCCCTGCCGACGGTCGAGGAGGATCTCGGGCTGTCCCCCGCCCAGGGCCAGTGGGTCGTCAACGCCTACCTTCTCTCCTTCACCTTCCTTCTGATTCCGGGCGGGATGTTCGGCGACCGGATCGGGCAGTTGAGGGGCATGAACGTCGGGCTGGTCATCTTCGGGATCGGTTCATTGATGTGCGGGCTGGCCGCCGATGCACCGATGATCATCGGGGGACGCGTCGTTCAGGGAATCGGCGCCGCGATCCTGATGCCCTGCATCCAGGCACTCGTGACCAGGGTCGCGCCCGAGGGCAAGACCGGGACGGCGTTCGGCGTCTACGCCGCGGTCAGCGCGGTCGGCCTTGCGATCGGCCCACTGCTCGGCGGCGCGATCGTGGACCTGGTCGCCTGGGAATGGATCTTCCTGGTGAACCCGATCATCATCGCGCCGCTCCTGATCATGAACCACGTCTTCCTCAGATCGGCCGGGGAGGGCGTCGACCGCAACAAGAAGCGACTGGTCACGATGGAGATGCTGAAGAGGCCGTCGCTGAGGGCCGGGATCTTCCTCATCTTCTGGATCCGGCTCCCCTTGATCTGGGTCTTCATCTACTCCGGGATCTACTTCCAGAGCGTGCTCGGCTTCAGCCCCATACAGGCCGGCCTGGCGATGCTCCCCGGGATCCTCGGGATCGCGATCGGTGGTGTTCTTTCGGGGCGTCTGAAGGACAAGATCGGGTGGCGTCCACCGACCATCGTCGGCTTCCTGCTGGTTGCCGTCTGTCTGGGGTTCATCGCGTTCGCCCTGACGGTCGAGTCCTATGCCCTGATCGTGATTCCGATGTTCGTCCTCGGGATCGCCGTCAACCTCGCGACCACCCCGGTCAACGTCCATGCGATCGCCGACGCCGACCCGGTCCAGCGGGGAATGATCTCGGGCACCATGACGGTCGCATCCCAGGCCGGGAACGTGGTCGGTTCGCTGATACTGGGTGCGATCACCAACGCCCTGATCCTGGGATCGCTCGGAGCGACCTACGCTGCCGACAAGGCCGAACAGATCTACCAGCAGATCCAGCACCCGGCGGATTCCTCCACTCTCCCCGTGGCCGAGCTGAATGAAGGCCTTCAGGTGTTTGCCGACAGCATGTCCGAGGCGGCCCTGATCGGGGCCGGAATCATCGTGCTCGCGCTCGCAGCAGCCTGGGCAATGAGGATGTTCAGGGGCCCCGGTCCGGGCGAAGGGGGCCTGGACGTCGAGGAGACCGGCGAAGACGAGTCCCTGGCGCAGGCCTGAGCAGTTCAGACGGCTTCGGGCCCGGGCATGATGCCCAGTTTCTCGAGCATCTCCCGAACTGCGGGTGAGGTCTCGATCTCGGCGAGCATCATCGCGATCGTGTCGTCGTCCATCTCCTCGCGCCAGCTTCCCACCTTGGCCTTTCGGACTCGCCTTGCGTCGGGGTCGTCGAAGTCGTAGGCCTGCGGCTGACCAACTCCGCTGCTGGCCTCGACCTTTCGCATCCGATCCACCGAGGCCGACTCCAGAGCTGTCTCGAGTTCCTCTCGGGAAGCCTCGATGCCGAGTCCCCCGACAAGTCGCCCGAAGGACGTGACCGGATCGGCCTTCAGGGCCTCGTAGGTGACGACGGTCGTGCCGGGATCACCGATGTGCGGCTGCCAGGACTCGAGGTAGCCGAGAAGGTCCGGAAGCCCCCATTCCCGGTCACCGACGAACTCGGCGAGCGACCCCGAGAACTTCCCTTCGTGGCGGCGCATGTGGTGGAAGCGGGAGACGACCACGTCACCCGGGTTACGAACCAGGAAGACGTTTGGAAGCTCTGAGAAGGCCGGCTCCCATCTCAGGTGGCTCGCAATGACGAACGGGACGTCGGACCGGTCGCGGAACCGGTAGTTCTCCGGCGTCTTCCACGGCTGCGTCTTTCCTTCGCCGTCGCTGTTCGGGACAAGGCCGAACATGTTTTCCATGTCGAACTCCCCGCCGAGGTCGTGCCTGCGGTCGAGCAGGTCGACCAGGGCGAACCTCATCCAGGTCCTGCCGCTCTTCGGGTAGGAACAGAGCCAGGCGGTCGGCGAGTCGGCCACGATCCCCCCGGAGGATCAGGCTTCCGGGTCGCCGAAGACCTGGTAGCGACCGAGGTCTCCGAGGCGGGTGTTGATGATCGCGTCCGCCACGACCATGCTCGAAGGATCCGCCGCGACGGCCCCCAGGAAGTCGTCGCGGCCGAGGACCATCACGGCTCCGTCGTCGCGTGCCACCACGGTCGCCGTTCTCTCGGAATCCCTCAGGAGACCGATCTCTCCGAACGAGTCACCGGGCTGCATCGTCCGGACGGGATCACCCTGAATCAGGGTGTCGAACGTTCCTTCGACGATCAGGAAGAACTCCTCGGCCGGATCGCCTTCTGCGACGAGCGTCTCGCCTGCCTCCACCTTTCGCTCGACCATCCGTGAAGCGAGGTCTTCCTGCATTTCGTCGTCGAGCGGTGCGAGCATCGGAACGCGCCTGACGAGGTCCAGCTTCGAGACTCCGCCGGCAAGGGCCTTCTCGGTCTCCTCGACCCCACGCACGAATGAGTCGAGTTCTCCGACGACGCCCTGGTCTGCCGCGAGACCAATCGATACGACACCTCCCACCGAGACCACGTTGAGATGGATCGCGAGGCCCGGGCGGGGCAGGGTGAAGCTGTGGAAAGAGGCGGTCGGCGCTCCGAGCACGAAGAGCTTCAGGGGCGGCCCGGGAAGGTTGTGGATCGCGATGTTCGCCTGGCCACGGCCGGTGATCAGCTTCAGCATCCGGTCACCGACGGCTCCCGGGGCCTCCCTCGAGAGGTTCCTGACGGCGAGGTTCAGCGCCGGCTCACCTGCGGCCTTGATCGCCTCGGTCCGCTCCCGCAGGAGTCGGACCCGCCGGACCGGGTCCTCCTCGGCCATGGGGAGGGGCACGATCATCGGAGCGACGCCGGGGTTGCCGCCCTCGCCCTCCTTGCGCTCCTTCTTCAGTGCCACCGGGACCCTGACCATGAGGTCGTCGAGTTGATGGCCGTTTTCGATGCACCACTGCCTCAACCCACCTGCGGTCAGTCCGAGGATCACGTCGTTCATCGTCGCCCCGGTACCGAGGCCCCGCCCGAGGAGCTTGAGGCGGTCGAGCGGGTATTCGAGCGTGTGGAGTTCGAGCGGAGCGCCGGAACCATCGGCCAGCGGACTCGCAGGAACCTCGGTCCTCGCCTTCCGGATCAGGTAGCCGCTGATGTCGGCGGTATTCGATGCGGTCTCCCTCAGGGCCGTCGGACTCGAGACGAGCGAGATGGCCTTCTGGAGAGGCGTCTCGGCGGCATCCCCGGACTCGGAGTCGCCCGGCCCGTGGGCGGCCTTCAGGTCGGCGGCGTCGGGAAGGGGGCCTGACGTCCAGGGGGACGCCTCGCTTCGCTCCGAGTCCTCCGAGATGTCGAAGAGGAGCATCGCGAAGAGTGCGATCGAGCCGAGGCCGTCGGCGAGGGCGTGGCTCGACTTGACCATCAGGGCCGTTCCCTCCGTGGTCGGGACGTACTGCACCATCCAGAGCGGCTTCGACTCGTCGATCGGCGTCGTCATCCATTCGGCAAGCAGGACGTCGAGCTCATGCCGGTCCACCGGACCATCGACCGTCGCCTCGATGAGGTGATCGTCGATGTCGAAGTCCTGTGCGTCCGCCCAAACGGGTAGACCCGATGCTCCTTCGGGGAGGTAGGGAAACTGGCGGAATCGAGGCGATCTCTCAAGCCTCTCCGAGACGAGGTCACGGACTTCGTCGAAGGAGGGGATGGATCCATCGGAGCGGCGATCGAGGCGGCAGAGGCCGATCACCAGATGGTTGATCCCGCCGCCCAGGTTCGACGCATCGGCGGGGCCGAGCCTCTCGATCGTCTGCTGGCCTTGCTCGCTCATTCGCCGCAATCTACCGGTTGGGACAGGGTTCGACCGCAGGGCTGTCGGGCATCAGTCCAAAGCGCTCGAGCAGCGAGCGCGCGGCCCGATCCTCCTCGAGGGAACGGATCAGGAACTCGAGCGTCTCCTCGTCGATCTCGTCCCGCCATCCGGTGGCGCTCGCCTTCCTGACCCTCAGGGCTCCGGGGTCGTTGCGGTCGTACTCGTTCGGCTGGCCGACGCCGGACTTCTTCTCCACGGCCCTCATCCTGTCCACCCGGGCTGCGTCCAGAGCCTTCTCGAGCGCTGCATCATCGGCCTGGATGCCAAGCTGACGGGCGATTCTCCCAAAGGGTTCGAGCGGCTCGGACCTCAGCTCCTCGTAGGAGACGACCTCGACGTTCGGATCGTCGAGATGGGGCTCCCATGAGGAGAAGTAATGGACGATTCCGGGCACCCCGTAGAACTCGTCGCGGGCGAACTCGGGCAGACCGCCCTCGAACTGTCCGGCGTGTCTGGACATGTGGAAGAACCGGGACACGAGCGAGGCAGCCGGGTTCCTGATCAGGAGGACGACCGGGATCGAGGCGAATCGGTCGTCCCGGGGAAGGTGACTCATCGCGATGAGCGGCAGGCCCTGGTGGTCCCCGTAAGAGAAGTTGTCGATCGTCTTCCAGGGCCTGGTGTGGTCGGGCCCGTCATCGTTGGGAATGAGGCCGAACATGTTGGCCGTATCGATGTCGACCCCGAGGTCGAAGGTCTCCTCGATCAGATTCGAGAGAGCGAAGCGCATCCAGGTGCGGCCGCTCTTGGGGTAGGAGCAGAGCCAGGCGTCAGGTCTTTTTTCATCCGGTTTCATCAGGCGGAACTTCGATCGCGCGGCTTCGGGCCTGGAGGAGCCGAATCGCAAGATGCCACAGTAGCGCCCGGAGGGCGGTTGGCCGGGTTCGCCGTAGACTGCCCAGCCTTGGAAGGCAACGGAAGACAGATCGAGGCCATTCTGGCCCACAGCCCGCTCTTCGGGATCCTCCCTGACGATGCCCGTGAACTGATCCTCGGCCGGCTCGAACCGGTCCGGATCGAGTCGGGAGACTGGCTCATGAGGAAGGGCGATCCCGGCGACGCCCTCTACCTGGTCGAGACCGGGAGGCTCGAGGTGGTCCGGGGCGACGGGCCGGAGTCCGGTCTGGACGACCAGGGGATTGAGGTCCTCCGGGTCCTCGGTCCGGGCGCAACCGTCGGTGAGCTCGCGCTGGTCACGGGCGACGTGCGTTCGGCCTCGGTCAGGGCGAGTCGGGACTCGAGCCTTCTCAGGCTCACGTTCGAAGACTTCCGGGAGCTGATGACCACGGTGCCGAGTTTCACCAGCGCCCTGGTTTCGGCACTCGGCCGTCAGCTACAGGCCAGTGGAGGCCTCCCCGACGATCTTCCCGAAGCCTCGACCTTCGCGGTCGTGCCGCTCCTCGACGGCATGGACGTCGCCGTCCTGGCCGATGGCGTCAGGAGGGCCTTCGCCGACCTCGGGGGCGTGACGGTCCTCGATCCCTCCACTGCCGAGTCCGGCGATCCGATTTCGTGGGGTCACCTGCTCGACGAGTCGGAGCGCCGGCACGAACGGGTGATGCTCGTCGCCGACCGAAACGAGGGGGAGTGGCGGAAGTTCTGCGTTCGCCAGGCCGATCGCCTGGTCTGTGTCGCCCCGCCCCGGAGGCCTCCTCCCGGCAAGGAGATGCCGAGGCTCAAGGGGTGCGACCTCGTCCTGGCCGGTGCCGATCATCCACCCGGGATCGCGATGGCCTGGATCGAGAGGCTGAAGCCCCGGGCTCGCCACAGGATCCGTGCGGGTGCCGAGCGTGAAGCAGACCTCGCCCGGACCGCCCGGAGGCTCACCGGCTCTTCCCTGGGGCTCGTCCTCGGCGGTGGCGGAGCGAGGGGGTTCGCCCATCTCGGCCTGATCGAAGTGTTCGAGGAGAACGGGATCGCGATCGACCGGATCGGTGGCACCAGCATGGGCGGGGTCGCGGCATCGGCATTCGCGGCAGGACTCGATGCCCCGTCGCGGCGGAGGGCCCTGAAGGCCGTCTTCAGCGGCAGGGTCAGACATCGCTACCAGCTCCCTCCCAGGAGTGCCATGGCCCGCACCGAAGGGGCCGAGCGGGTTCTCGACAGGATCTTTGGAGATCGGGCGATCGAGACCCTTCCGGTCGACCTGTTCACGATCGCGGCAGACATGGTCAGGGCCGAGATGGTCGTCCAGAGGACCGGGCCGGTGGCCGAGGCGGCGATGAATACGGCCCGGATTCCGGCCTTCTTGCCGCCGGGTCGCTCCGAAGGCAGGCTCCTGGTAGACGGCGGCCTGATCAGGAACCTGCCGGTCGACGTTATGGCCGACATGGTCGAGGGGCCTGTAGTGGCGGTCGAGGTCGGAGGGAAGTTCCGGGCCGAGACCGACCCCGACGGCCTGCCGACCCTGCCGGCCATCGGGGAGACCTTGATGCGTTCCGTGATGCTGGGCTCGGCCGCAGCCGGCGAGACCGCAACCGGAAGGGCCGATCTGGTGATCGAACCCGAGGTGGCGGAGCTGAAGATGCTCGCGTTCGGGGACTTCGATCGTGCGATCGAGATCGGGCGGGCGGCCGGGGAGGCCGCCCTGGAACGGGTCCGGGACCTGGTCAGTCCTCCGGATCGTCCGGCCTGAGGGCCGCTGCGGCGTCATCCTCGGCCCCGGGTTCCTTGATCAGGAAGGCGTCGGCACCTGCAGCCAGCGCAGCCGGCCCGGCGTCTTCGGCAGAGGCTGACCAGACGACAACCCGGATGTCGGCCAGTTCGGAGTCCTTCCTGACCATGTCGGTGAGCTCGATCCCATCGTGCCCCGGCATCTCGACATCGGTCAGGAGGGCGTCGAAATTCCCTTCCCCGAGCATCGCGAGGGCGACTCGACCGTCGGGGGCCGTCTCGACCCGCCAGCCGTGGTTCGCCAGATGGCGTCTCGCTCTCTCCAGCCAGGCGGCCGAGTCGTCGGCGATCAGGACTACGGGTGGGGGAGGGAGATCCTCGATCAGGGTCCGGACCTCGATAACCCTGAGCACGTCTCCGTCCGGGAGAATCGCAGCGGACCTGATCAGGCTGACCCTTGGCAGGGGTTCGGGAAGTGGCATGGTCGAGAGTCTCTGGACGGTGCGGAGCCGCTCCACAGGCAGAGCGATCCGTCGACCTCCCACCTCGACGGCGATCGCACAGGTCGCTTCGCCACGACCGTGAGGAGCGAGAGCCTCGAGGGTCGTGTCCGAGCAGAAGGGGACCGGAGCACCATCGACCTCGATCGCCTCGTCCGAGGGGCCTTCGAGCGCCACTATCCGGGCTGCATCGCTCAGAGATATCCCGATCGGCAGGCCTCCGAGCTCGGCCACGATCACCTCAGTGGCGGCGATCGCAAGGGGAACCGTCATGGTGACCTTCGAGCCCGATCCGGGGATCGAGGTGATCCCGAGGGTGCCCTGAATCGAGCCGAGCCCCTCGTTGACTGCGTCGAGTCCGACTCCCCGTCCCGAGATCTCGGTCACCTTGTCCCGAGTACTGAATCCAGGCCTCGTCACGAACTCGATCAACTCCGCGTAGGGAAGGGCGTCGGCCTCTTCGGCCGTGATCAGCTCCCTGGAGATGGCAGAGCGACGGATGGCATCGGCGTCGATTCCTGCGCCGTCGTCTGCCACCTCGATCTCGAGCAGTCCCGCCGATGTTCTGCCCGTGACCGTCACCCGTCCCTTTTCGTCCTTGCCTCCTGCTGCTCGTGCGGCAGGCGACTCGATCCCGTGGTCGATCGCGTTTCTGATCACGTGGACGAAGGCGGGCCTCAGGACCTCCATCACGGCCCGGTCGACGTCCACCTCGCCGCCCGAGGTCGTTAGCTCGACCTCCCGTCCGAGGTCGCGCCCAAGGTCACGAACCGTCCTCGGGAGCGGGTCGAATGCCAGCGAAAGGGGGACGGTCCGGGCTTCGGAGACCTCTCCCGCGACCTCGCGAGCGGCCCTCTCGAGCCGGGTCAGAGGGGCGGCAGTCGTCTCTCTTATGTTCCCCGCGCGAACGTCGTATTCCCTCGCCTTGAGGTCGTCGGCCTCGGCCCGCTCGGTGAGAATGCCGGTCGCGTGCTCTACCCCGACCCGGGCGGCCTCGAGCTCCCTGACGGCCGCCATCAGGCCGTCGAGTTTCGAAACCCTGACCCTGACGGTGGCATCGGGCTGGCCGAGGGGAGAGGGCCCGGTCGGCTCGGGAAGGGCTTCGGGCGCCGGTGCGGGAGCAGGGGCAGTCGAGCGGGGCGAAGGTTCGGTCGGAGCCGGCCTTTCTCCCGGCAGGCCGGTGATGGCTGTCTGGAGCTCGTCGGTGAGGCCCGTGACGTTGACTTCGGCCGGAGGACCACCGGTGGCGGCCGCGATTATCGCTTCGATTCCATCCAGGGCACGGTAGGCGAGGTCGACCGTCTCGCCGTCGAAGGCGCCCCGGTCACCGGCCGCCTTGAGAAGCCCCTCGAGGGCGTGCGCCAGCCGATCTACCGACTCGAGTTCGACCGCCCGGGCCCCTCCCTTGAGGCTGTGTGCCGCCCTCATCATCTCGTCGGTCCTGCCGGCCCCGATCGCACCTGCGGCATCGGACTCCAGCGCCACCAGCCCGCTGGAGATCACCTCGACCTCATCCCGCGATTCGGCGGCGAACAGCTGCAGGAGCTCCCTCCTCAGCTCGTCATCAGGTCTGAACGCTCGGGTCACCTGATCGGGCCCAGCCTGGGATCTTCGAGCAGGAGCCGAGGTTCGATCAGTCGCGGCTCTCCCGGAGGTGAAGCGAGCAGCCAGGCAGGGTCGTCAGGCAGCGGCTCGTCGGCAAGCGCATCGTTCGGTGGCGAGGCGCAGGTCCGGAGCACCCCTTCGCAGAGCAGGCCGAAGGAGACCCCGTCGGCCCTGATCGCGAGCATCGTTTTCCCCTCGCCCGGCCTCCCCGAATCGAGGATTCCGAGGTCTGCGACCGGGATCAGGTTTCCCGAGAGGTTCGCGAGTCCGACCCAGGCTTCACCGGCACCGACCAGCGGTGCGATCGAGGGGTCACTGACGATGTGGATCAGGTCGGACTGCCTGAACGCCCGGCCGCCCGGGGAAAGTTCGATCAGGTCGCCGACCTGGACTTCGTCGAGTTCCACTACCCACCGGTCAGGGTCGAGGAAAGCTCCCGGAGACGTTCGGCGAGGCGATCTAGCTCCGCGGTCGAGTGGGCCGATTCCTCGGCCTCGGACCGGACCTTGGTAGCCCTCTCCAGTGACTTCTCGGCCGCGGAGATGACCCTCGCGCTTTCCTCCTGCTGGGCCGGAGCAAGGCCCGCGATCTCAGAGGTCGTCTTCTCGGCCTCCTGATTCGCCTCTGCCAGCTGTTCGATCGTGCGGGCGGCACTCTCGGCACGCTCTCTGCCGGATTCGACCGCCTCGATGCCTTCGACCGCAGACCTCTGGGCCTCCTGGGTGGCACGATCAATCTCGCTCAGGATCGAACGGATCTGGGCGGTCGCCCGTTTCGACTGCTCGGCAAGGGTCCGGACCTCTTCTGCCACGACGCTGAAGCCTGCCCCGTGCTCACCGGCCTTGGCCGCCTCGATGGTCGCGTTGAAGGCCAGCAGATTCGACTGGTCGGCGATGCTCGAAACGGTCGCGATGATCTCTCCGATCTGGTCCGTCTGGCGGGTCAGGGCACCGATCTCCGAGGCCAGGGTCCTGACCCTTTCGTCGATTTCGGCCATCGACCTGTCTACCTCGATCGCTGCCGTCCGGCCCTCTTCTCCGGCTGCGGCTGCCCGACCGGCCTGTTCGGCGACCAGCTTGGCGCTGTCGCCGATCCTGAGCCCGGTCTCCCGCATGTCCTCGACGCGCCTTCGCATGTCCTCGAGTCCCAGGACCTGGTCCGAGGCGAGCTCGGCCGTCCTTTGGGCCCGACCCCGACCCTTCTCGGCGCTTCCCTTCAGCGAGACGGCACCCTCCTCTACTTCCCGGGCACTGGAGCGCAGCCGCCCGGCACGGCTGGCCAGGCCCCTGCCGACGAGGAGTGCGATCAGCCCTGCCGCAATCGCGATCGCCAGGGTCAGCAGGATCAGATTGGTCCGGAGCCCCTTTGTGTCGGCAAGGGCATCCTTTTCCTCCTGACCGATAATCCAGGCCCAGTCGATGCCCTGATCGATGAAGCTCTGGCTGAAGGTGTCGTAGGCCCCGATCGTCTCGCCACCGAGCCAGCCGCCGTCGTTCGGGTCGTCGTAGTACTTCACCCATCCGGCCGTCTTTTCCTCGAAGGCCTTCTGGATCACGCCGTCCTTGCTGAAGTCGGTGTCGAGTGCGACCGTTCCGTCGGGGCCGGCCAGGGTGCGGCCCTTGCGATCGACGAGCAGCCCCGCGACCCCCTCTTTGCCGGCACGGCGGGCCTGCTCGGAGACGTCCTCCGAGAACTCCACGGCGAGCACCGGCCAGTTGGGAAACAGCGCGAGGACTCCCGTCACTCGACGGTCGCCGGACGGCCCTTCGAGGACGGCGATCGAGACCACCGGGGCCGGCGGTTTCGAACCGGAGCCCTCGACCTTCCCGATGATCGGCCGGTACTCGACCGTTTCGAGGTTGGCCTTTGCACGGCTGCCGTCGAATCCCTCGAGAGCATCCCGGAACCAGTCCTCCCCCCGAACATCGACCCCGCGGAAATCAGACAGAGCTATCTCTTCACGGACGTCTGGTGGCCTCGTTGCAGCGGCGATCACCCTTCCCCGGGGGTCTGCCAGGAGCGCCTGACGGTAGAGGGGGGAGAACGCCTCGACCTCGTTGGTCAGGAGGGCAGTTGATCTGGTCGGATTCATCGCCCTGATCTCCGGGTATTGCGAGACCGCTTCTGTCTCCTTGAGGAAGTTCTCGAAGGATGCTTCGGTGTATCCGACCAGCGAGGATGCCGTGTTGGCCAGGCTGTCACCTGCTCCCCTCTCCAGCAGCATCCGGCTCTGGTTCCAGGAGATGAGAGCGATCACCGCGGCCGGGATGACGGCCAGTGCGACCAACAGCGCCGGCAGGCGGCCGGATGAGGCAAGCAGCCAGCTGCGACGCGGTGCGCCGGGTTCGGCCTCCTGTTCTTCGCTCGCCCCCTCCGGGGTTGGGTCGCCCGGTCTGAACATCGAGTGAGACTCTATCGCTGCTGGTCCCCGACCCTCAATCCCCGTCGAGCGACCAGACCCCGAGCGGCTGGTCGCGGCCCCGGATGTCGACTTCGTCGACGAAGACCAGATCCGGGGGAGGATCCTGGAGCATCTCTCTGGTCGTCTCGGAGCAGTAGAGCTGATGTGCGGTGCCCTTGGTCATTCCCTCGAGCCTCGCTGCGGTGTTGGTCGTGTCCCCGAGGGCCGTGTATTCCAGACGCTTCTCGGATCCGACGTTGCCCGAGACCACCCCTCCGGAGTTCAGCCCGATCCCCATCCGGAACCCCTCCCCGTAGCCCTGTTCCTTCATCCACTCGCCGAACCTCGGCAGGTGGGTGTCGAGCATCGCCCTTGCTGCCCTGAGCGCCCGGTCGGCGTGGTCCTCCTGCTCGATCGGGGCCCCGAAGACAGCCATGATCCCGTCGCCCATGTAGGCGACGATGGTCCCCTCTTCGTTCAGGATCGCCTCGGACATCTCGCCGAGGTAACGATTGACGACGTCGATGACCTTCTCCGGTTCCTGGTGCTCGGAGAACTGGGTGAAGCCCCTGAGGTCGGTGAACATGACGGTCGCGGTCCGGGAGACCCCACCGAGGCGCACGCCCTCATCGGATCGAGTGATGATCTGTTCGGCGACCGATTCCGGCACGAACCGCTTGAAGGCATCCTTGAGCTTGCCGTACAGACGCTCGATTTCTTCCTGCTGCTCGGCGATCGTCCGGTGCAGTCCGGTCACCCGTTCGGCCGCGATCAGACGGGTCGCGAGTGCCACCTGATCGAGGGGTTTGATCAGGTAGTCGTCGGCCCCACCCTCCATGCCGTCGATCACTTCCTCAGAGCTGTCCTGAGCGGTCAGGAGGACCGTGTAGACGTAGCGATTCCCTAGTTCGGTCCTGATCCGGGCCACCAGCTCGTCTCCGCTCAGTCCCGGCATCTGGCGGTCGGTGATGCAGGCATCGATCTCTTCGTCGGTGAGGATCCGGTCCCAGGCCTCGTCTCCGTCCGAGGCCAGGGTCGGTTCGTGCCCGAGCGCCTCGACCGACCTCTGCAAAAGCAGCTGCCAGGTCGGCGAGTCGGATGCACAGAGGACCTTCATCCGGCTCTACTCACGACCGGAAGCCGGTTCCCGGCCGAATTCGTTGACCCAGATCGCCATCGTTCGATCCTACTCCCGGCCGGAGAGGTCGAAGCCGGACGGCGTCGGGCGGTCTGGACGGGTCTACCGGACCGGATACCAGGGTGAGGCGTTTCCGACCGGATCGAAGACCCTCAGCCAGGTCACCTTCATGGAGCCCTTGACAGTCATCGAGGGCGCCCACGCCAGTGATCGGGAGGAGGCAGGCCCCGGGGCGGTCGGAGGTGATTTGCTCGCCGTCGAGTACTCGGCCCGCGCCGGCCGTCCGGCCGAGGCTTCGAAGCCGGATCGGATCACGGTGGCCTTCTTCGATCGGGACGCCGTGACCTGTCCCTTCAGCTTCGGTCCGATCGTGTCCACGGCCCAGACAGCCGAGACGATGTCGCTCACGTTGCCAGCCAGATCGACCTGTCGGACCTCCATCCGGTTGGTCCCCTCGGCCAGACCGGTGACCGACATCGGGGAGGGGCAGGATGCCCAGGTCGCACCGTTCAGGCGACACTCGATCCTGGCACCGGCCTCACCGTTCACGGTCATGGTCGCGACCTTCGAGCGGACGGTCCCGGTAGGGGCACCGCTCACCGTTGGCGGCTCCGGCTTCGTGGTCTTCAGCTGCCACTCGGCCACCGTCGCCGGGCCGGTGTTGCCTGCGCCATCGGTCTGCCTGACCTCGAACCGGTGGTTGCCGTCCGTCAGGGAGCCGGTTGCAAATGGCGAAGCGCAGGAAGTCCACTCACCGCCGCCGAACCGGCAGGAGAACGTTCCGCCGGACTCACCAGAGAAGGTGATCGTCTGGGATGCGACATTGGTCGCGGCACCCGGCTTCGTTGGCACAGTCGGGGCAGCGGGCGGGGTGCCATCGACCTCCCAGGTCACGAAAGCGACCGTGCTGGCCGTCCCGAGCGCATCGGTCTGCCTGACTCGCATGGTGTGCTCGCCATCCGGCAGCCCGGATGTGGTCCAGGGGCTCGAGCAGAGAGTGAATGGCCCGCCGTCGAGGGAGCATGCGAACTCACCGAGCGGCTCGCCGATGAAGGTGATCGAGGCATCCCGGGCGTTGGTCTGGGCTGCGGGCGCCGTGGTGATCAGTGGTGAATCGGTGACGGACTTGACCTGCCAGGAGAAAGACGTTGCGGGCCCCTGGTTGCCGGCCCAGTCGACCTGTCTGACCGAGAAGGAATTGGGACCCTGGGGCAGGTCGGTCAGCTCGAGCGGCGACTGACAGACAGCCCAGGCCGACTCGTTGGTCGAGCACTCGAAACTGGACCCGGTCTCGTTGCCGGTGACCTGGAAGGCGAGTGTCGCCTGATTGGTGGGCACCAGACCGTCTGGGGCACCGGAAGCCTGCGGTGCAACCGGCGATGTCCTGTCCAGACGCCAGGTCTGTTGGGCCTCAACGATGCTCTTGTTGCCGGCCTCGTCGGTCTGGCGAACCCTGAATACGTACTGGAAGCCGTTGGTGGTCGCGTTCGAGACCGTCCAGGGGCTCGTGCAGGCCTGCCAGGACCCCGTGGTGCTGCCCCGGTCCAGCCGGCACTCGAAGGCGGCCGAGTCCTCACCGGTGAACTCGAAGGTCGGGTTGTCCCGGTTGGTCACGGCGGGCGGGCCGTTGGTGATCTGTGCGATACCGGGAGGATCGATATCGACCACCCACGATCTCGAGGTCACCGCTCCGATGTTGCCAGCCAGGTCTTTTTCCCTTACTGCGATCCGGTGCTCACCCGGGGCGAGGGGCCCGAGGTTCCAGGGCGAGGCGCATTCCTGAAAGGCCCCCTCGTTGTAGCTGCACTCGACGATATGGCCGGGTGTGCTCGAGATCGCCACTGAGGCCGACCGGGCATTGGTGATCGCCGCCGGGATGCCACTGAGGATCGGTGCCGGGGGTGCGCTGAGGTTGATCGTCCAGGAGGCCGAGGTGGCCGCGCTCCGGTTGCCCTGACCGTCGGTCTGCCTGACCAGCAGGTCGTAGTTGCCCTCGGTCATGTTCTGGAAGGCGATCGGGTTCGGACAGGCCGAGAAGGACGCTCCGTTCAGGGAGCACTCGAGCGTCAGGCCGGCCTCGATACTGGTCTGGATCGTCGCGTTGGTCAGGTTCGAGTTTCGCGGAGGCACACCGGAAAGGATCAGGCTGGGAATCCCTGCCGGGTCATATTCGACCCTGGTCATCGTCGAGGCCGAGCGGTTGCCATTCATGTCGAATGCCCGACTCTCCAGATAGGAGACGCCGTTGCCCGACATCGGGACCGAGACCGTGGCCGTGTTCCTGGCCTCCGACCAGGATCCGCCCCCTCCGTCGGAGTCGGTCCGGACCCGGTATTCGACCCCCCTGATCCCTGCAGCGTCCGACCAGTTGACGGTCACCGTCGGCTTGATGCGACTGATCCCGTTGGACATCGCGGCGGGCGAGAGCGTGGCCGAGGAGAGCTGGGGGTAGGTCCGGTCGTCGAAGTCGTAGCCGGTCTCCCAGGCGCCTTCGGCCAGCTTCCGGTGGCCCGAGTTCGACGGGTGGAAGTGGTCGGCCGTGCTGACGTCGTCGTCCACGAAACCCCACTGGGGCGGTTGCACGATGCCCTCGTAGTTGCCCCAGTCGGCGATGTTGGTGGAGCGGTTGTACCTCTGGCGATTGGCCTCTGTCGAAATGTCCCGGTTCGAGCTCAGGTCGAAGGCCGCCCAGTCGTCGAACCTGCACCTGATGACCTTGGCGCACTCCTCCTCGAGGACGTAGTTGAACTCGATGTTGCGCTGCCGGACCTGGTTTCGCCTCAGGGTGTCCGAGGCCGAGGTACTGGTCGGGTTGGTGATCAGGGACCGACAGGGGACGAAGCCCCCGAAGATGTTGTCCCAGAAGGTCCGGGCAGTCCCCGCTCGGGAGCTCTCCCGGCCATTGACCGAGCCCGGCGCACCCCTGACGTACCAGAGGTTGAAGATGTCAGGGACCGAGGCGACCAGGATCAGGGCGTTCGGCATGCGGTTTCGGACCGCGTTGAGGAACTGTACGAACTGGTTGCGGTAGGTGGAAACCGAGGTCATCTGGCCTACCGAGTCCTTGCAGAGATCGTTCCCGCCCATCTGGATCGTGACCAGGTCGGTCCCGGTACTCAGCGTGTTCGCCTGGTCATCGGCATCGGTCATCTGCTTTCCGTTGTCGGAGGCGTTCTGGCGATTGCCGTTGATGGAAGGGTTGATTGCGAGCAGGCGAAGGTACAGCGAGTTGTTGTTGGTGCCGGTCGACCAGGAGTTGTTCGGATGGGTCTGGTCCGGATCGAGGATGTTGAGACCCTCGGTCCCGGTCCCGGCCGAGATCGAGTCACCGACCACCGCGATCCGGTTTGGAAGGCCCGGCCTGGCCGACTGCGTCCCCGGTGCGGCCTCCGACAGAGGGGCCACGACAGCCACGAGAATCAGTGAGGTGAGGAGACCGGCGGTCAGAACCGCAGGCAGACGGGAGAGCAGGATCGGGCGCAGCCGGCCGGAGGTCCGTCCGATCAGCACGGACCCGAACTCCCGGTGTCTCCCTGACCCGTTCTCCGTAACACGTCGGGGCCGAGGATAACAGTGATCAGGCACCAATCCCGACGAATGCCGGGGGATTTCCTTAGAGTTGGAACTCGAGTTTCCACCGGAGTCGGAACTCGCTTCCCTCAATGACGGCCCCGGTATCCGAAAACCACGAGCAACGAGAACAAAGGAGCCACTGATGGCCTACGAAGTACCCGACCTGCCTTACGCCTACGACGCTCTCGAGCCGCACATCGACGAGGCGACGATGAAGGTCCACCACGACAAGCACCACCAGGCATATGTCGACAAGGCGAATGCCGCCCTCGAAGGTACGGAGTGGGCAGACGCTGACGTCGAGGACGTCCTCAAGAGTCTCGATTCGCTGCCGGCCGACAAGCAGGGCCCGGTCCGGAACAACGCTGGCGGCCATTACAACCACTCCCTCTTCTGGGAGATGTTGAGCCCGGACGGCGGTGGGGCTCCGGAGGGCGACCTCGGGGCAGCCATCGACGAGGCCTTCGGATCGTTCGACGCCTTCAAGGATGAGTTCAACAACGCCGGGATCACCCGGTTCGGCTCGGGCTGGGCCTGGCTGGTCTGGGACGGCTCCGGCCTCGCCGTTGTCTCGACCGCCAACCAGGACTCGCCGGTCTCGGACGGTCAGGTTCCACTGCTGGGAGCCGACGTCTGGGAACACGCCTACTACCTCAAGTACCAGAACCGCCGTCCGGACTACCTGGACGCCTTCTGGAACGTGGTCAACTGGGACTACGTCGCCTCCCGACTGGCCGAGGCCAGGGGCTGAGCAGGCCTGCCGCGTCTCGCCGCGGCATCGTCGTTCGGCAGGGGCCGCCTTCGGGCGGCCCCTCGTCGTCGTGCCCCGACGCGGTGGCGGCGGTGGTGATCCGGTCCGGTAGCCTGACCGGCCCGTGACTCCGAACACCAGACTTCGCCCTCGATCCACCGCGAACCGTTTCGATCCGATGCGGGTGGCGATTGCTGTCGCGCTCCTGTTCGGGGTCGCCTGGATCACGGCCTGCGGTGGCGGTGATGGTGGAGGGGCGACGGATAGCTTCACTCCTTCGGCATCCGACTTTCCCCAGGTCGAGGGCCAGACGATCGAGGAGATCTTCGAGGCCCAGCAGGAGAGCCAGTACGTGGTCTCCCCGGCAGGCCTGACCTTCGAGACCGGCGTCAACCGTTACGCGTTCGGTGTCTTCGAGCTGGACGGAACGCCGGTCGATGACGCCGAGGTCGCCCTCTACTTCGCCAAGAGCCCGACCACCCCGGTCGAGGGACCACTACCGGCGACGGTCAGATCGCTGGAGACCAAGCCTGCCTACAGGGCCCAGAATGCCGGCGCTCCGGGCGAGCCGAGGTCCTACTACGTGGTGGAGGACGTCCGGTTCGACCGGGCCGGACCGTGGCTGGCGATCGCAGTGGTCCTGGGTGAGGACGGGCCGGAGTCCACCCGGATACCGAGTCCCGTGGTCGGCAAGTTCCCGCTCGTCGCCGCGGTCGGTCAGAAGGCCCCGATCATCAGCACCCCGACGGCCGATAGCGTCGGTGGGAACCTCGCGAAGATCGACACCCGTCAGCCGCCGTCGACCATGCACGAGGCCGACTTCCAGGACGTTGTCGGAAAGAAGCCAGTGGTTCTCCTCTTCGCGACTCCGGCCTTCTGCCAGAGCAGGGTCTGCGGGCCGGTCGTCGATGCGGCCGAGCAGGTCAAGGACGAGGTCGGCGACGGAGTCGAATTCATCTTCATGGAGATCTACGAAGACAACGATCCGGGCAAGGGCTTCCGGCCCCAGGTAGAGGCGTTCGGACTGCCGACCGAGCCCTGGGTCTTCCTGATCGGCAGGGACGGCCGGGTCGAAGAGCGGATCGAAGGTGCCTTCGGGGTCGAGGACCTCCGGGCCGCCGTCCTCAGACTGAAGAAGAACGACTCCTGAGAGTGACGCGGGCCGAGTGCCGGGTCAGGGCGACCAGGTCTCGGTAACGGCACCGGTGGACGAGATCGTGATCGGCGGAGGACCATCGGCCGCACGGGCCTGAGTGGGGAGGTGGAGCAGATCCTCGGATCCTTCGGCCATCGGCACCTTGCTCATCGCCCTCTCGGTCATCGCCGTGATCGTCAGGCTCGGATTGACTCCGGGGTTGGCCGGGACGGCAGAGCCGTCGCATACGAGCAGATTGAGATAGCCGAAGGCCCGGTTGTCGGCGTCGATCACACCGGACTCCGGACCGTCGCCCACGACTGCGCCGCCGAGGATGTGGGCGGTGGTCGGGATGTTGAGGGTCGACTCGGTGATACCGCTCTGGGGTATGCCACCGGTCCGGTCGGCAAACCATCTCGTCACCTTCTCGGCCGCCTCGATGTAAGTCGGGTTTGGCCTCTCCGGATCCTGCTCGGTCTGGAGTTTCACTCCGCGGCCGAAGAGTTTGCGCTTCGGCTTCAGGCGCATCGCCGAGTCGAGGCTCTGCATGACCAGCAGGATCACGGTCCGGCGCGACCAGTTCTTCGGAAGGAAGATGAGGCGGGCGGTCTGGAGGGGATGCCTGAGCATCGCTCCGATCCACTTGACCGGCCGGGTCAGTCGGGTGCCGTCACCCGTCATCACCGAGAACAGCCGACTCATGATGTCTCCGGCCTCGCCATAGGTCACGACCTCGATGTGGGTGTCGGGGTCGGGGTAGATGCTCGAGGTGATCGCGATCGACTCGCTGAAGTCGTAGGAGTCGTCGGGCACGGTGACGGCCTGGATCGACTCGGAGTTCGACCTGACCACGTGTCCGACCCGGCTCGAGAGCCTCGGCAGGTCGCCGTTGTGGCGGCAGTTGGCGAGCAGCGCGTTGGTGCCGAGTGCTCCGGCTGACACGACGATGCCCCTCGCCGTGATCTCGTTTTTCTGCTTCCGGAAGATCGACCCGGACCGCTGGGTGAGGAGCCGGTAGCCACCCGAGCCGTCGCTCTCACCGATCGGTCGGATCGCCGTGACCTGGCGACCGGGCCGGACCTCGACACCCAGCTTCTCGGCAAACCAGAGGTAGTTCTTCACCAGGGTGTTCTTGGCACCGTGACGGCAGCCGACCATGCAGGAGCCGCAACGCATGCAGCCGGTTCGATCCGGGCCCTCGCCGCCGAAGTAGGGGTCTTCCACGGTCACGCCGGGCGTACCGATGTGGACGCCGACTCGTGTGTTGGCGTAGCTGTCGCCGACGCCGACCTCTCTCGCATATTCCTCGAGCAGGGCGTCGGCCGGACCTTGATCCGGATACTGCTCGACGCCGAGCATCCGCTCGGCGGTGTCGTAGTGGGGGCCCAGTTCGGCTGCCCAGTCGGCCATGTGACCCCACTGGTCGGCGGTGTAGAAGGCCGGTCTCGGGCGATAAAGCGTGTTCGCGTACCCGAGACTTCCGCCCCCGACCCCGCTCCCGGAAACCACGAAGAGATCCTTGAAGGTCGTCATCCTCATGATCCCGCGGAGGCCCAGCCTCGGCATCCAGAAGTAGCGGCGCATGTTCCAGGCCGTCTTCGCGAAGTCGTCGTCCCGGAACCTGCGACCGACTTCGATCACGGCGACCCGGTAGCCCTTCTCGGCCAGCCTGAGGGCCGAGACGCTGCCGCCGAATCCCGATCCGACGATGACCCAGTCGAAGTCGAAGTCCTCGCTTCGGCCCGGCAGCCCTCCGTTCGAAGTCGAAACCTGCTCGCCGTCCATGAAGCCGAGTGTAGCCAGACCGGCGGCCCGTGCAAGCCGGATCGGTCGCGATCCGACCTCGGGTCACCCGGGTTGCTGTCCGACCGGATCACATCCTTCGGCCCGGACCGCAACCCCCGCCAACGCGATGTTTTAGTATTCACGGAACTAGGGAGCGGTCTCCGTAGGGGATGGCCGACCGACCAGAGGAAGGGATCACCACCTTATGCGTCTTCGTCTTGCTACTGCCGCAGGTCTCGTAATCGCAATGCTCTTCGGAGTCCTCGCCATGGCCGGTCCGGCCCAGGCCAACACTCTCGCCGCCAAGGCCGACAAGGCCGACAAGAAGGCGAAGGCCACCTGCGCCAAGGTCCAGAAGGCAAAGGGCTCGGCGAAGGCCAAGGCCAGAGTCGCCTGCAACAAGGCGAAGGCCGACGCCCGCAAGGCCCGTTCGAAGGCCGCCTCCGGCTACTTCGACGTCTGCAAGAGGGGCTGCAAGTACCGCACCATCCACGAGGGAGCGATGGCGGCCGGCAAGTGGCAGGACGGCACCAAGGAGAGGGCGACCGTCCGGATCCAGCCCGGCACCTACAGCGAGGGTGTCCTGCTCCACGGCAAGAAGGCGGGCCACGACTTCGACGGCCTCACGATCATGGGCGTCACCGCGGCGAAGAAGCCGAACCCCAACTCCCGCGCCGTGATCCTCGACGGAACCGATGCCCAGACCATCGTCAGCGGTAACCCCGGCTGGCAGGAGGGCGATCCGGCCAGCGTTCCGGCCAACAACGCGATCGAGGGCAGGAGCGTCAACGACCTCGTCATGAAGAACATGTGGGCGAGGAACTACTCGAACAACACCTTCTTCGTCTGGGCCTCCACGAACCCGGCCTTCGACGAGCGGTGCGACGGATATGTGATGGACAACCTGGCCAGCTCCGACACCAGGTCCTACGGACTCTTCGCCCGCAACTGCTACGGCGGCAAGATGCTGAACTCGGAAGGCTGGAACCACGGCGACTCCGCCATCTACATCGGCGAGACGCCCTGTGACAGCGACGACTGGAACAACAGGAACCCGGCTAACGGGCCCTGCCAGGCGAACCCGAAGTGGACGCTGGTCTCGGGAATCAAGAGCCACCAGGGTTCGCTCGGCTACTCGGGCACCAACTCCAAGTACGTGAAGATCACGAACTCGGCCTTCTACAACAACGGTGCCGGTCTGGTCCCGAACACGCTCGACTCCGAGAGGTACGAGCCGAGCGGTGACCTGATCATCGAGAACAACAAGATTTTCTGGAACAACCTCAACTACTACTCGACCGGTTCCCCGATCGAGACCGTGATCGGCAACGGTAACCCGATCGGCGCAGGCATCCTGCTCTACGGGACCGATGGCGTCACCGTCCGCAACAACGAGATCTTCGGCAACGAGAAGTGGGGCGCCGCCTCGTTCTCGGGTCCGGAGCTCTTCGGCGTCAACACAGGTGACGACGCGAGGAACATGAACAACAGCTTCATCGGCAACAAGATGGGCCGAAACGGTGTCGACCCGAACGCGATCGACTTCTTCAACGACAACTCGGGAGGCGGCAACTGCTGGCAGGGCAACACGGCCTCCGGCGAAGTCACCTTCGCCCCGGGCAACGGCTCCGTATCGCTGTCCTCGGTCTACCCGAACTGTCCGGCCAGCGAAGTCAACTGGGTCGACGTTCTCTCGGTCGATCTGTTCGCCGGACTCCAGGCCAACGCCTCGCTCACTGACTTCGAGAACAAGGCCTGGAAGGACCTGACCACGATCTTCGGCGTCGCCGAGGTCAGGCCCTCGAAGCTCCAGGAGTGCGCCTGGGACATCCAGACTCCGCACCCGGCTTACCCGGGCTTCACCGAGCTCAGGGCAGACCCGGTCTCCGGGGCCGACTGTGACGAGCTCTATGGCCGAAGCGGGGATCCTCAGCTGCCTCCGCGCAACTGAGGGGACCCCGACGGGTTGTAACCATCGGGCAGGGGAAAGAAGGCGATGGAGATGACCAGAAGAAATAGGGCGCCTGGAGCGCGACTGAAGGCGGCGATGATCACCTCGATCGCGATTCTCGGCGTGGCGCTCTTCATGCCGGCTTCCTCTTTCTCGGGATCGGTCGGCGGCACCGAGTTGAGGTCTCTCACCCCGGCCCAGAAGAAGGCCAAGGCAAGGGCCATGGCCAAGTGCAAGCAGATCAAGTCCAAGGCGAAGCGAAACGCCTGCATCAAGCAGGTGAACAAGAAGTTCGCGCCCAGCGGTCCGGCCGTCGGCAGGACCTGGACGGTCGACGTCTGGGACAACTACTACGCGCCCGGCATCCTCGACGTCGAGGTCAACGACGCGATCGAGTGGGTCTGGAAGGAAGACAGCAGGGAGGGCCACAACGTCAGCCTTCTCGAAGGTCCGAGGGGCGTGTCGCCCTACGACTTCGAGTCCAGGGTCATCTATGACGACGGGAGCAAGTTCAAGCGACAGATCAAGGTCGCCGGCACCTACACCTTCTTCTGCAGCCTCCACGCCGGGATGCAGATGCAGGTCAACGCCCGGAAGTAGGCCCGCTTCGTGCACCGGCCACTCGCCACAGCCCTGGTGATCACCGTGGCGCTGGTCGCGGCCCCATCGCTCTGGCCGTCCTCCGGGATCCCGGCCGGAGCCACTCCGGCCGAGGCAGGGTCGGCAACGAGGAGTCTCGGACCGGCTCAGAAGAAGGCACGGGCACGGGCGCTGGCCAGGTGCCGGAAGATCGATGCTGTTTCGAAGAGGAAGGCCTGCGTCCGGAAGGTGAACCGCAAATACGGACAGCCCTCTACTAACCCGGTGACCCCGCCGACCGGTCCGGTCGAGGAGGTCCTGGTGAGGGACAAGTACTTCTTCCCGACCGAGGTAGGAATTCCGAAGGGCGGATCGGTGCTCTGGCTCTGGGGCAACCAGAATGTCGACGCCCACAACGTGACTCTCCTGGGCGGACCGAAAGGGGTCTCTCCCTATGATTTCGAGACGCCCCTCTCGCCTTCGGTGAACTACACGTTCAAGAGGAGGTTCGAGGTTCCGGGCACATACCGTTTCGCCTGTTCACTCCATCACCTGATGGAGATGACGGTCGAGGTCGGAGGCTAGAAACATGGATTTCGAATCGATGGACAGAAGAGGATTTCTCGGCCTGACCGGCGGAGCGCTCCTCTGCACGATCGCCGGTCAGGAGGTCCGCATGGACCGACAGGCGAACATGAAGAAGCTGGCCGGAGGAGTTCCCGTCCCGCCGAAGGTGGCCGCCTCCCGCGACAACCCGAGACTGACCAGGTTCTCGACTTCGGGTACCAGGCGCGAGTACTGGATCCAGGCCGAGCCGACGCCCTGGGACATCATGCCGACCAAGACCGACGAGATGATGGCCCAGAAGGTCAAGAAGGGGCCGACGAAGTTCACGGCATATGCCTACCGCGCCTACTCGGCCAACTTCGGGCAGCCGCTCGGTCCGGCATCGATCCCCGGTCCGACCCTGGAGGCACGCGAGGGAGAGACCCTCGTGGTCCACTTCCGCAACCAGTGCCCGGTTCCGGTCACCATGCATCCGCATGGAGTCTTCTATTCGAACGAGATGGACGGCTCCTACAAGGGCATTCACACCGATCCCGGGGGCTTCGTGCAGCGTGGCCGGACCGTCACCTACCTCTGGGAGTGCCCGGAGGGAACGGCCGGTTCCTGGTTCTACCATGACCACGGCCCGCTCGATCCGCTTCCGATCTACAAGGGCCTGTTCGGCGGACTCATCGTCAGGACGGCCGACGAGCCCCTTCCGGACCGGGAATACGTGCTCGCCTTCCACGACTTCCTCCCTCCGGCAACCGGACTGAGGACCGCTTACTCCTGCGTGAACGGCAGGGCCTACACGGGAGTGACCCCCAACCTCCAGGCCACCATCGGCGACGACGTCCAGATCCACGTGATCGGAGTCGACGACAACTTCCATACCTTCCATCTGCACGGCCACAAATGGGCCGAGCCGGCAGGCAACGTCGTCGACAACAAGACCTTCGGGCCGGGAGACTCGTTCGGGGTCAGGTTCACCGAGGACAACCCCGGGCGGTGGCTCTACCACTGCCATGTGTTCTCTCACCTGCACAACGGGATGAGCGGTTGGTACATCGTCGAGTGACGGGGCGAGGCAACAGATTCGGACTCGCTGTCTGCCCGGGCGTGGTCGCTCTGGTCCTGACCGTGGTCGGACTCTCGGTCTTCGCCGGTGGTGCAGATGCGGCCAATACCCGGGTATCGGTCGGGAACTTCGTCTGGTCGAAGGACCCCGGGATCGACCTGGGCGAGAAGGTGATCTGGGACTGGATCGGGCCCGACACGGCCCACTCGATCACCGGAACCGGACCCGGCGGAGTCCGTGTCGATTCCGATCCGCTGACCGCTTACCCGAGCCATCCAATCGGCGACACCTTCGATTACACCTTCGAGGAGCCCGGCACCTTCACATTCGCCTGCAAGGTCCATGCCTCTGTGGGGGGCACGGTCACCGTTTCGGACACGCCCGGGGATCCCGGCTCGGACCCGGGGCCGGCCCCCGAGGTCTTCTGGGATGACGAGGCCCCTCAGCTCGAGGAGGTTCGACCGCTCGACACCCGCCTGATCGACGGTTCCTCCGGGGAGCTCAGGTTCGGGATCAACGAGAAGGCTCTGGCGGACGTCGAGTACTACCGGGTGGTCAAGACCGGGCCCAGGAAGCGGCCCCGCTGGGTCCGGCGTTACGCCGGTTACTCCGAGTGGCAGACCTTCATCGGCTACAACATCGTCGATTACGGAATCGAGTCAGAGACCTTCCCGGCCACGCCCGGACGCTACGTCGGTTTGCTCAGGGCTACGGACGAGTCGGGCAACATTGCCGGACCGGTCACCTTCCGCTTCGAGATCGCTTCCCCGACCGCCGTCCGGTAGGGGAACGTCTGCCGCCGGAGCTCCGGCTGGCCTCAGGAGCCGAAGCTGACCGAGGGTGCCTGACGCTCGCTTACGTCGTCTAGCTCGAAGAACTCCCTGTCTCCGAATCCGCCCTGATTGGCGATGACCGAGGTCGGGAACTGCTGGATCGTCGTGTTGTAGCTCTGGACGTTCGAGTTGTAGATCCTGCGAGAGGCCTGGATCTCATCCTCGAGCTGCGTCAGGTTGGCGCTCAATTGCTGGAAATTCTCGGTCGCCTTCAGGTCCGGGTAGTTCTCGGCAACGGCCTTGAGCTCGGCCATCGCCCGGTCGAGCTGGCCCTCGGCCTTGGCCGTCTGCTCGACTCCCTGCGAGCTCATCGCTTCGGACCGGGCCTTGGTCACGTTCTCGAACACCTTCGACTCGTGGGTGGCGTAACCCTTGACGGTCTCGACCAGATTCGGGACGAGATCGTGGCGTCTCTTCAGCTGGACGTCGATACCGCTCCAGGATTCGTCGACCCGGTTACGTGAGGCGATGATCCCGTTGCGGGTGGCGATCCACCAGATCGCGACAGCGACCACCAGTACGACCAGGACGACCACTGCGATCAGAACACCACTCAAGGCAACTCCTCCTTCATGTCGGGATGACCGATTCCAACCCTAGCGACTGCGCAGTGAGTGGGAAGGGGGGTGCGGGCTGGCCGGCCACCGATAGGCTCACCGACATGGCGAGCGAGGCCGATCGATGGGCGGAGATCGTGAAGTCCTTCGGGGGCGGTGGAGAGGTGCGCTACGAGCCGGTCGGCGGGATAAACCCGGCCGACGGACCGGTGGCACTCTGCGTCGGAGGACGCAACCGGCTGACCGGTGAGCTCGTCGAGGGCTTCTGGGGTGCGAGTTGTGATGCCGACGAAGTGGAAGAGGGCGGAATCTTCCGGCGCTCAGTGGTGCCGACCGCCGTGATCGTCAAGGCCCACATGCCGGATCTCGCCGAAGTCGTCGGGGCCTTCAACGTCGAGTCGATCGAGGCCCGGCCCGAGGACTTCGTGAGGCAGCGAACCTCCAACCGGGTCGAGTTCGAGTCGATCGCGTTCAACCGGAACTTCCTCGCGACGGTCCCGGACGAGTACGACCCGATCGCCCTGAGGGAGCTCTTCTCACCCGGTTTTCTCGACTGGGCGAACGGGATAGATCGCGAGGTCGACTTCGGGATCAATGACCGTCAACTCTGGTTCCTGTGGCGCATGAGGGAGCGCACGGCCGAGGAACTCGGCATGGCACTCTCGAATGCGGCCGAGCTCTTCAGGCGCCTCCAGTGGGAGATGCAGGAGAACGGAGCCGACTACTACCGGCCCGGACCGTGGAACGCCGGACTCGAGTCCTTCCCGGAAAGGCGATTCGAGGGCGGGACTCAGCCGGCCGGATAATCCGGGTCGTCCGGCAGGACGACGCGCCACTCTTCGAGATCGCCGATCACCTTGGGCAGTATCGGCGTCGCGGCCGCCCGGTCGGCGAGGGCGGCATCGAGGGCTGCCTGTGAGTGAGGATGGTGAGCCAGGGCTTCGAGCTGTCTGAGGGTCGGGAACACGATCGCGAGCTCCTCCCGCTCGCTCTGTTCGACAGCGGCGGCCGGGTTGATCCACATCGCCGCAGTCATCTCATATCCGTCGGGCTGGACCGAGGCTCCGTGCGGGGCCTGGGCGAGGAAGAACCAGGTGTCGAAACGGGTCTGGACGACCTCGGGAGTTACCCAGCGCGAGAGCGTGACGATCTCGGCCTCGGGGTGGAGTTCGACACCGGCCTCCTCGGCCAGCTCTCGCCTGGCGCAGGCCCTCAGGCCCTCCTCACCCTCGCCGTCCTCGGCGTCGAGCGATCCGCCCGGGAACACCCAGACGTTCGGCATGAACTTCGATTCGGCCGACCTTCTGAGCAGGAGGACCTCGAGGGTGCCCCCGTCGGCGCTGTCTCTCATCAGGACGACGGTGGCGGCCGGCCTCGGAACGGTGGGGGTGCCCAGGTTGACCGCCTCGGCTTCGCCGGGCTCGGGAAACGGACTCACCGGGGTACCGTAGCGATACCCCTCGCCAGAGGTCGCCCTGCCGGGCGGCTCGGCTATCCTCAGCCCCGATGAGCGACTCAGCGACTTCCGAGACCAAGTGGATCTGTGAAGCCTGCGGCTGGATCTACGACCCGGCCATCGGTGATCCCGACGGTGGTATTCCCGCCGGCACCTCGTTCGAGGAGATCCCCGAAGACTGGTTCTGTCCGGTCTGCGGCGCCCGCAAGTCGGACTTCTCGATCTACGAGGACTGATCTGGCGCCTCGGGGTGCAGTTCCCCGGCTCGCGACCACTATCCTCTTCCCCATGGCAAGGATGTCGACAGTCGGGCTCGTGGCCTTGGCAGCGATCGTTTCGCTGATAGGTGCGGAGGCTGCGACTGCGGCGCCTGAACCTTCCAGGGTCAAGGTGAAGGTCTGGGGAACGCAGGGCGGAGACGCCCCGATCCTGGGGCGTGTCACGGCGGCCGGGAGCCTCGAGCCATGGAGGCCGGATCAGAAGGTCCGGGTCTTCTTCTATCGGGATACCAAGCCCCTGTTCTCGAAGCTGGTCCCGGTCACCAAGGGCAGCGGCGACTGGGGTACCTACAGGGTGAAGACGACCGTTCGCCGGCCCGGTCGCCACGCGGTTCAGGTTCGGTATTACGGTCGGGGAGGGATCGAACCCGTAGCTCCGGACTCGACCGTTCGCAAGCACTGGGGCGTCAGCTTTCCGACCCTCACGAAGGGCGAGTGCGGACCGGTCGTGGAGGGCTTCCGCAAGGCACTCAACGAGATGGCATTCGTCCCCTCGAAGTCGCGCTGTTTCAACGGCAAGATGGAGAGGGCGGTGCTCGCCTACCGCAAGCTCAACCAGCTCGGCAGGAGCGCCCGGGCCGGGAGTCGGATCGTGAAGAAGGTCTACTCGCGCACCGGGCGCTACCGGGTTCGACGCCCCGAGCTGGGTGACCACGTCGAGGCGCCACTCTCGCGCCAGGTCATGGTCTTTGCCAGAGGCAAGAAGCCGTATGCGATCTTCCCAATCGCCAGTGGAGCCCCGGCGACCCCGACGATCCTCGGGACCTACTCCTTCTACTGGAAAGACCCTGGCTACAACGCCAAGGGGATGTACTACTCCTCCTACTTCATCCGGGGCTACGCGATCCACGGCTACAAGTCGGTCCCGGACTACCCGGCGAGCCACGGCTGCCTGAGGACATTCATCGCCGACCAGCCGAGGATCTACGAACTGACCAAGATCGGTCAGCCGATCTATCTGTTCGGCAACGCCTTCCGGGCCTGGCCCGGCGATGCAGCTGCCCGGGGTCTCCCGGACCCGGCCGCGTTCGACTGACGGACCGGCCGCCCCGGGCAGGGATAATCTCGCCCGATGATCCTCTTTCTGCCGCCTTCAGAAGGCAAGACCGAACCGGCCCAGGGTGACCCGGTCGAGCTCGACTCCCTTGCCTTTCCGGACACTCTCGGCGAGGTGCGCAGGACGGTCCTTTCGGCACTTGCGGAGATCGCCACCACCGACCGGGAAGAAGCCATTCGGATGCTCGGCATCTCGGCCGGACAGGCCGGGGACGTCGACCGGAATGCCGACCTGGTCGAGGCACCGGCCGGGCCGGCGATAGAGGTCTACTCAGGCGTTCTCTACGACCGCCTCGATTACTCAACGATGTCCGTAGGGGCGAAGAAGAGGGCCGACTCGAGCCTCCTGATCGCAAGCGCTCTCTGGGGAGTGTTGAGGCCGACCGATCGAATCCCCTGGTACCGGTGTGCGATGAAGGCGAAGCTGCCGGGCGTCGGCGGTCTGGCTGCCCTCTGGAGACCGGCAGTTCGCGAGGCCCTCGAGTCTGCCGACATCGACCGGGAAGGAGAGCTCGTCATCGATCTCCGCTCCGGCGCCTACTCGGCTGCCTGGAAGCCGAAGGCGGCCGAGCTCGTTTCGGTGCGGGCTTTCACCGAGAAGGACGGCAAGAGGAAGCCCGTCTCCCACATGGCCAAGGCAGTTCGGGGCGAGGTCGCCCGGATCGCCCTCGAGGAATCAGACCCGCCCTCGGACCCGGCCGGTCTGGCCGAACTCGTCGAGGGCGGCGGCCACCGTGTCGAGCTGGCCGACGGCTTCCTCGATGTGATCGAGTCGGCCTGAAAGCCGACGGGGGTCCCGGCCTACCGGCCGGTCCAGTCGGGACGTCGCTTCTCGCCGAATGCCCTGATCCCTTCGCGGAAATCCTCCGATGAAAAGCAGGACTCCCGAAGCTCGACCAGCTGACGTTCGAGCTCCTCGTCGATCACGGGATTGGCGATCAAGGCGTTGATCACCTTCTTGTTTCCCTTCATCGAAAGAGGTGCGTTGGCTGCGATCGCCGCCGCCAACCCGACCGCTTCGACCGACAGGTCCCGGTCCGGGGCGACCCGGTTGACCAGGCCGAACGACTCGGCCCGATCGGCCGGGAAGCGATCACCGGTCAGGAACAGCTCCCGGGTGCGCGCCGATCCGATCACGTCGATGAACTTGGCGATTCCGGTGTGGCTGTAGATCAGGCCGAGCTTCGCCGGAGGCATCCCCATCAGGGCGCCTTCGGCCGCGATCCTGAGGTCACAGGTGACGGCCAGCTCGAGGCCGCCTCCGAGGCAGTGACCGTTTATCGCCGCAACCGTCGGCCAGGGGAAGGCCGCAACGGCCTCGAGCGCCTCATGGAAGGGGTGTGCCACCAGGGCCTCGGCGTCGCGCTCGAAGCTCTCGTCCGGGATCGAGCCGATGTCATAGCCGGCCGAGAAGACCGGATCGGCACCGGTCAGGAGCAGGCACCGGACATCTATTCCGGAGTCGAGGCGTGGAATGGTCGTCGAGATCGCATCGAGGATCTCGTGGTCGAGGGCATTGCGGCGATCCGGGTTGGAGATCGTCAGACGGGCAACGGCCTCGGCCGGGAAGTCGAGCAGCAGCTTTTCGGTCCCGGTCTCGACCTTCGAAACAGGGGAAGCGGCAGGAGAATCAGGTGGATCCTGTGGATCCGGCCCCATGGTCGTCTATTCGAGGACGATCAGGACGTCGCCCTCGGTCACCGACTGGCCTTCCTCGCAGCGGATCTCCTTGACGACGCCATCGTCCTCGGACTCGACCGGGATCTCCATCTTCATCGACTCGAGGATGATTACTTCGTCCCCGTCGGCGACGGAGTCTCCGACCGCCACCTGGATCTTCCAGACGTTTCCGGTTATGTGGGCTTCGATATCGGCCATCGACCGGGAACCCTAACCGAACCGACACACGGTTCACCGGTCGCCCGACGGATGTAGGGTCAGACCGGAATGGGAGCCGACCTCGAACAGGACCCCGGTCCGGGCGGACCCGCTGGCTACCGGGGGGGAGTCCCGGTCGTGCTGGTCGCGGCCAGGGACGAGGCCGATCGGATCGGGTCGACCCTCGAGGCGCTCGCGGCAGCCTTTCCGGGCGCATCGATCTGGGTTGCCGACGATGCCTCCCGGGATGCCACGGCAGAGGTCGCCCGCGAGGCCGGGGCCACGGTCGTCACCCGGCCCAAGGCCGTAGGCAAGGGCGGCAACGTGACCGAGTGCGCGCGACAGGCTCTCTCCGGAGAGGAAGAAGCCTCGGTCTTCCTGCTCTGTGATGCCGATCTCGGCACCAGTGCGGCCGAGCTGGTGGCGCTGGTCGATGAAGTCATGGCCGGAAGGAGCGACCTTGCCGTTGCCGACTTCTCCCGCCGTGTCGGTGGCGGGTTCGGGCTCGCACTGGGATTCTCTGCCTGGGCGATCCGGAATCGCTGTGGTTTCGAGGCGAATGCACCGATCTCGGGTCAGCGTGCGATCACCCGGGACGCCCTTTCCTCGGTCCTCCCCTTCGCACCTGTCTGGGGGATGGAGACCGGGATGACGATAGATGCGGTCCGGGCCGGCTTCACGGTCACGGAGGTGCGCCTCGACCTGTCTCATCGCTCCACCGGCCGGACGGCCGCCGGGTTCATCCACAGGTTCAGGCAGCTCCTCTCCTTCATCAGCACCTGGTGGTCGAGGCGATGATCCTCGCCATCGACCAGGGCACGACCGGTTCGACCTGTCTCGTCTTCGACGGCGACGGCGAGGTGAAGGGCAGGGCTTACGCCGAGTTCACCCAGTACTTCCCGGAGCCCGGACTGGTGGAGCATGACCCCGACGAGATATGGGAGGCGACCAGAGCCGTCGCCGGTCGGGCCCTCGATGAAGCCGCCATCGACGGCAGGGACCTCGATGCGATCGGGATCACCAACCAGCGCGAGACGGTCGTTGCCTGGGATCCCCGAACCGGTCGGCCGGTGCATCGGGCGCTGGTCTGGCAGGACCGGCGGGGAGCAGCGCGGTGCGACCAGCTGAGGTCCGAGGGACTCGGGGAGGTGGTCGAGTCGACCACCGGGCTCCTGCTCGATCCCTACTTCTCGGCGACCAAGATCGAGTGGCTGATCGAGAACGTGCCTGAAGCCGCAGGGGCCGTCTTCGGCACGATCGATTCGTGGCTGATCCACAGGCTCTGTGGCGAGCACGTCACCGATCCGTCGAACGCGTCGCGGACGATGCTTTTCGACATCGAATCTCTCGAGTGGAGCGACGAGCTCTGCTCGATCTTCGGGGTGGACACGGCGGCGCTCCCCGACGTTCGGGACTCGGCCGGCATCTTCGGGACTACCACTGAGTTCGGGGGCGAGGTCCCGGTGGCCGGGGTCGCCGGTGACCAGCAGGCCGCTCTTTTCGGTCAAGCCTGCTTCCTGCCGGGTATGACCAAGAACACCTACGGAACCGGGAGCTTCGTACTCCAAAATGCCGGCGATGCGATACCCAGGGGCAGGGGCGAGACCCTCTCGACCATCGCCTGGGGCATCGACGGCAAGGCTTCATATGCCTCCGAGGCTTCGATCTTCGTAACCGGGTCTGCGGTTCAATGGCTCAGAGACGGTCTCGGGATCATCGGGGAGGCTTCGGAGACCGAGGGGCTCGCCTCCTCGCTGGATTCCAATGACGGGGTCTACTTCGTCCCGGCATTGACCGGACTCGGTTCGCCCTGGTGGGATCCTTACGCTCGCGGCACGATCACGGGTTTGACGCGGGGCACCGGCAGGGCGCAGATCGCCAGGGCCACCCTCGAGGCAATCGCCTACCAGACGGCCGATGCGGTCGATGCCCAGCAGAGAGCTTCCGGTCGGGATCTCGAGGCCCTCAGAGTGGACGGCGGGGCGGTCGCGAACGACTGGCTCATGCAGTTTCAGGCCGACGTGCTCGGGGTCCCCGTCACGGCTCCGGCGACGATCGAGACCACCGCGAAAGGGGCGGCAGACCTGGCCGCACTCGGTATCGGCGCGACCACGATCGACAGTCTCGGGCAGGGCTGGACCGCGAAGCGCGAATGGCATCCGTCGATCTCCCGGGACGAGGCAGAGTCCCTGCTGGAAGGGTGGCATGCGGCGGTCGGGCGATCGAGGGGCCAGGCCGGCCCCTGAGTCGGACGCGGGCGAACCCCGAATCCGCCCCGGCCAATAGGATCGGGGCCGACTTCACCTTCGACTCGATTCGCTCACCGGTGTGGCGGCAGGTCCGACCGCCCGGAGGCGAATCCTTCAGAGAGACCAGAACGAATGCCTGACATCAAGCCACAGGTCTACAAGGACGAGCGTCCGGCCGAGTTCTTCGAGAAGTTTCACGAGAGGGCACGGAACCGTCGGCCCGGTTACATGTACACGCTGGTCAGGACCGTGGTCACCCCGATCGCCCTCTTCCTCTACAGGACCCGGGCGATCGCGACCCAGAACATTCCCCGCACCGGTCCGGTCCTGCTGGTCCCGAACCACTTCAGCCAGATGGACCATTTCTTCGCCGGGATCTACACCTGGAGGAAACTCCGGATCATGGCCAAGTCGCAGCTTTTCGGACCCCCGGTGCTGACCTGGATCCTCTTCCACGGCGGGATCTTCCCGGTCCGCCGAGGCGTTCAGGACGAGGAGGCCTTCGAGACCGTCCGGACGATCTTCGATCAGGGGGGCGCCGTGATGGTCTATGCCGAGGGCGGCAGGTCGCGGAGTTCGGAACTCGGCAAGCCGCGGCCCGGAGTCGGACGGATGGCCCTGGAGTCGGGAATCCCGGTGGTCCCGGTCGCAATCTTCGGCTCGGCCGGCGTCCGGAAGTGGAGGAAGTTCAGGTTTCCGAGCGTGACGGTCCAGTACGGAAGACCGCTCCAGTTCGAGATCGAAGAGGGCACTACCAGGGAGAGGCAGCTCGAGGCCTCGAACGCGATCTTCGACCGGGTCAAGGAGATGTACACGGAGCTGGGCGAGAAGGGCCGGGAGGGTGTGGTCGCACGGCTCGAGGCCGAGGGCGAACCGTACTGAGCTGAGGCCGCTCAGCCGAGCCGGTCGGGGAGCCGGTCGTAGAACTCGGGGTCGTGTCCGGGGGTGATGATCGCCGACGGGTTTTCGCGTCGGAAAAGCTGCATCTCCCGAATGCTTCGTTCGTACTCGTGCCGGTCTTCAGGTCGGGCTGCGAGGTCGGCCCCCGGCTCGAGCTGCCCGGCCAGGAAGATCGCATCTCCGGCGATGAGCATCGGGCGGTCAGCGAGTCGAAGCACCACCGACTGGTGCCCGGCCGAGTGCCCGGGGGTCGAGACCAGGACGACCGAGCCGTCCCCGAAAAGGTCGAAGGAGCGACCGAAGGTCGAGAAGGAGTTGGTCGAGTCGGACGAGTAGTCGACGGTGCGGAAATCGAAGGCATGATCGAACTGCTGTCGACGGTAGTACTTGAGGAGCGGAAAGAGGCCTGAGCATGCGTCGTCCCATTCCTTCGAGGAAACGACGAAGGTCGCCCCGGGGAACTCCGAGATGCCGGACGCGTGGTCGAGGTGGAGGTGGGTCATGATCACCGTCCCGACTTCGGAAGGGTCGGTGTCGTTGGCCCTGAGGCGGGATGCGACGTCTTCTCCGGGACGGACGGTCCACTCCGTGAACGAGGCCGCCAGACGGCCGAGGTTGGCTTCGGGATCGCTCGCGATCGAGGGGTGCAGCCCGGTATCGATCAGGACCAGCCCGGCGGTCGGATGCCTGACCAGAAAGGCCGGAACCGGCACCGCAACGGTCGGACCGCGCATCTTTCTCAGTGCCTTCAGGAAGCCCATCTCGCCCGACGGGCTGGACTGGATCTCCTGAACGACGCCCACCTCACCGGTGATGATCGGCTCGACTACGACATGGGCATCCGCGGAGCCGCCGGGAAGCGGCGAGGTCAACGGAGTCGGTAGCGCCTGAACTGCCATGACCCGAAGATACAGTCGACCGGGGTGACAGTAGGGTTGTCGGGTCTAATGGGACCCAGTTCACGATCGGAGATTTTCCGCGACGGCCTCCTCGAAGGCAGGGTCGTCGTGGTCTCGGGTGCCGGAACCGGACTGGGCAGAGCGGCATCGCTCGAGATGATCCGGCTCGGCGCCACCGTGATCGGGTGTGGCAGGCGGTCCGAGCCGCTGGAGGAGACCGCCTCGCTGGCGGAAGGGCTTCCCGGAACCTTCGAGTTCTCGACTCTCGACATCCGGGAGGAAGAGGCCGTGGACGCCTTCTTCGACGAGATCCTGGCCCGCCACGACCGGATCGACACCCTCGTCAACAACGCCGGCGGCCAGTTCCTCAGTCCGGCCGAGGCGATCAGCCCCAAGGGCTTCAGGACCGTGATCGAGCTCAATGTGACCGGGACCTGGCTGATGACCCATGCCGCCGCCACCAGGGCCTTCATCCCGCAGGGGTCCGGTTCGGTGCTCTCGGTGACCCTCTCGCCCCACAACGGAATGCCCGGGATGGTCCATTCCGGAGCGGCCCGCGCCGCGGTCGAGAACATGATGCGAACCCTCGCCACCGAGTGGGCGCGGTTCGGGGTCCGGACATGTGCTCTGGCAGCTGGCCAGTTCACGACCGACACGTTCGTCACCAAATATCCGAAAGAGGTCGTCGATGCGATCGACCGCACGATCCCGATGGGACGGGCCGGCAGGGAGGAGGAGATGGCCTGGATCATCGCCTTCCTGACGAGCGACGCCGGCGCCTTCCACTCCGGCTCCGTGATCACGATCGACGGGGGCCGTGACAACTGGTTCGGCCCCTTCCCGCCCCCGGCCTTCACCGGCGGAGGCGAGGACATCCCTGCCGAGAGCCGGGACTGACCCGGACCCCTGCCGGGGCACGAAAAAGGGGCCTTGCGGCCCCCGATTCGCCGGCATATCGCCCGAGGGCGGGGTCCCGATCAGGTGTACATGCCTCCGAACTGGCCACCGGTCACGTTCAGGACCTGGCCGTGAACGTAGTCGGAGAGTCCCGAGGCGAGGAATAGAACCGGGCCCGAGGCCTCATCCGGAGTTGCCGGACGGCCGAGCGGGATGATCATCGAAGCCATCGCCCTGAGCTGGTCCGGGATTCCGAGCTGGATCTCCTCGCCGCCCGGACCGGTCACTGTCTCGCCGCCATCCTTCGATGCCGTCAGACGTGTCTCGACGAACCCGAAGGCGACCGCGTTGACGTTGATCTTGAACTGACCCCACTCCTTGGCCAGAGTCTTGGTCAGGCCGACTACGCCGGCCTTGGCGGCGCTGTAGTTGGCCTGTCCGGCGTTGCCCATCGTCCCCGAGACCGAGGAGACGTTGATCAGCTTGCGGAAGACCTCGCGGCCCTCGCCGGCCTCGACCTTGGCGGCATCCCGCCAGTGAGGTGCGAGCGCCCTGGCGACCCGGAACGGGACGATCGTGTGGATGTCGAGCATCGCCTGGAACTGCTCGTCGGTCATCTTGTGAGCGACGCCGTCCCAGGTGTAGCCGGCGTTGTTGACGACGATGTCGATCGAGTCGAATGCCTCCATCGCAGCCTCGACCATGCGGTCGGCGGCGTCGGCTTCGGTCAGGTCACCGGCGAAGACGGCGGTCGCGCCCTCGATCTCGGAGGAGGCCTGCTCGGCCGCGTCGGCGTCGAGGTCGTTGATCATTACGTTCGCGCCCTCGGCTGCGAAGAGCTCGGCCGTCGCCCGGCCGATTCCCCTTGCAGATCCCGTGACGATCGCGTTCTTTCCGTTCAGAAGTCCCATCAGTTCCAGCTCCTTGTCACTTGTCTCGGTTGCGGGCCGGACTATATGAGCAATGGCCAGCAGGTACACCGGCGGCGCCTTCTCGGCCAGCCTTGGGAGAGGGGGAGAGTTACGCCGGTCGGGAACTCCTAAGGAAGGATGAAAAGAGCCTCCACCAGTCTTGATAGCATTGATATCACCATGGCCCAGCTACTCGTACGCGGCATAGAAGTTGATCTGGTGACCAGACTCAAGGTCCGTGCGGCCCGCAAGGGCCACTCGGCCGAGGAGGAGCACCGGCAGATACTTCGGGCCGCGCTGTTCGGGGAGTCCCGGATCTCGCTCGCTGACGCTCTGGCCGGGATGCCCGAGGTCGGGGAGGACGAGGACTTCGAGCGGCCAGCGGACCTCGGCCGAGAGCCGGCACTCTGATCTGACCGTGACCGCCGGATACCTGGTCGACACGAATGTCGTGTCGGAGCTGAGGAAGGGCAACCGGGCCGACCCCGGAGTTCGGGATTGGATCTCCTCGGTCGCCGACGAAGGCCTCTTCCTGAGTGTTCTGGTGATAGGTGAGCTGAGGCGCGGCATCGAACGAATCGCCCGGCGCGACGAGGCTTCAGCCGAGGTGCTCGATCGCTGGCTAGCCGGGATCGCCGGGGAGTACGAGGACAGGATCCTGCCGGTGGATGTCATCGTTGCCGAGGAGTGGGGGCGGATCAACGTCCCCGACCCTCTACCTGTGGTCGATGGCCTTCTGGCGGCAACCGCGATCGTCCACGACCTGACCCTGGTCACCCGCAACACCGCTGACATCGCATCTTCTCCGGCCATCACCCTGAACCCCTTCGGCCAGTAGTCGCTCCGAATCCCGGCCGCCACCGGGAGACGGGCGCCCGGGCGAAACTCTGGAAGAGCTGAATGAAATGAGGCCCGGGTCCGACTGTTTGGACCCGGGCCTCTGGGTGCTGCGTGACTCTCGCCGCCCTGGGGCGGCTCAACTACCTACAGGCCGTAGGAGCGGCCGATCACCTCGAGCATGATCTCGTCGGTGCCCGCTCCGATCCGGTTCAACCGGACGTCGCGGTAGTGGCGCTCGACCTCGTACTCCTTCATGTATCCCCAGCCACCGTGAATCTGGATCGTCTCGTCGGCGACCTCACAGGCCATCTGGGCCGAGAGCAGCTTCGCCATCGAGATCTCGCGAACCGGGTACTCCCCGTTGGCAAACCTCCAGGCCACCGTGTAGGTGAACTGCTTGGAGGCCTCGATCTTGGTCGCCATTGCGGCGATCTTGTGCCGGATCGTCTGGAACTTCCCGATCGGCCGTCCGAACGCCTCGCGCTCCTGGGCGTACTGGATCGATGTTTCCAGCAGCCTCTCGGCACCGGCGTTCGAGCCGGCAGCAGCCACCAGTCGCTCGCCCTGGAGCTCCCAGGTGATGTGGTAGAAGCCCTTTCCGACTTCACCGAGGATCGAGTCCGCCGGGACCCGCATGTCCTCGAAGGCGATCTCGCAGGTGTCCGAGGCCTCCATCCCCATCTTCTCCAGGTTCTGGGCGACCGAGAATCCCGGCAGCTCGTTGCCGTCCTCGTCCCTGATGTCGATCAGGAGCAGGGAGATCCCGTCGTGTCCGGCATCCGGGTCGGTCTTGGCGACCAGCACGATGAAGTCGGCACGGGCCGCGTTGGTGATGAAGGTCTTCGACCCGTTGATCACGTATTCGTCGCCGTCGAGCTTTGCCGTGGTCCTGATCGAGGCCACATCGGAGCCGGCTCCGGGCTCGGTGATCCCGAGGCACCCGATCCGCTTGCCCTGGATTCCGGGGACCAGATACTGCTGCTTCTGCTCCTCGGTTCCGAGCATCTCGATCGGAGGAAGGACCATGTCGGTCTGGACCGCGAAGCCCATCCCGAGCCCGCCCGATCCGGCGTGGCTGAGAGCCTCGGCACGGACCAGCGAGTAGTAGTAGTCGCCGCCCTGTCCTCCGTACTCCTCGGGGAAGCAGAGGCCGAGGTAGCCGAGCTCACCGGCCCGCTCCATGGCCGAATCGGGCCACTTCGTCTCTTCCCACTCGTTGCGATGGGGGTAGAGCTCCTTCTTGACCCACTCCTCCATCGACTCCCTGAGGTCTTCGTGCTCCTGGGTGAAGATGAAGTGCTTCTGGGCCTTCTCGTAGTCGGGCTTGATGACTGTCTGGCTCACTCTCGTCTCCTTGCTCCCTGGATCCCGGCACTGCGGTATCGGCAGGTGGTGGGTGGCTCCGTCTGAATCTCTGATCCTTGATTGCCCGTTTGGGCAAGTAGAGAGTAACACTTTCTACTCCTCGTTTATTGGTATCGTCCGGCGCCATGAGCGAATCCGGAGGAGAATTTGAGAAAGTCCGCTACGAGGTCGACGGGCACATCGCCACGATCACCCTCGACGACCCCGACACCCGCAATGCCCTGTCGGACCAGTTGCTGGATGAACTGCTCTGCTCGTTGTCGATGGCAAAGACCGACGAAGAGGTTCGGGTCGTCGTTCTGGCCTCGTCGCACGAGAAGGTCTTCTCGGCAGGCGGAAACCTCTCGGCCTTCGGCGGTGACGCCGGGACGGTCGAAAAGTTCGAGGGCGCCAAGCGCTTCCCCGACTGCTTCAAGGCCATCGGTGAGCTCGGCAAACCGACCGTCGTCGCTGCCAAGGGACATGTCCTGGCCGGCTCACTCGGTCTGGCCCTCGCCTGCGACCTGATCGTCGCCTCCGACCGCGCGACCTTCGGGACGCCCGAGATCACGGTCGGCCTCTTCCCGTTCATGATCATGGCGCTGATCTACCGGAACGTCCCCAGAAAGAAGACGAACGAGATGCTCCTGCTGGGCGAGCGCCTCGATGCCGAGCAGGCGCGGGAAGCCGGCATCGTCAACAAGGTCGTCCCGCATGATCAGGTCGATGACGCGGTGGCCGAGTGGGCAGGGATGTTGGCCGCGAGGTCGCCGCTGATCATGCGTCTGGGCAAGGACGCGATGTGGAGGCAGCTCGACATGGAACTGGCCGACGCACTGGACTACCTCCGGTCTCAGTTGGCGATCGAACTCTCGACCGAAGATGCGATCGAGGGCGTCAAGGCCTTCTTCGAGAAGCGCGAACCGGAATGGAAGGGACGTTGATGAGCGAGCAGAGCGAGAACAGGCTTCCGGGGACCGCCCCACTGACCGAGCTGACCGAGCAGCTCCACGAGCGGAGGGGAAGGGCCCGACTCGGAGGGGGGGCGGAGAAGATCGAGAAGCAGCACGCGGCCGGGAAACTGACTGCCCGTGAGCGGATCGACCTGCTGGTCGACGAGGGGACTTTCGTCGAGATCGGACTGCAGGGCAGGCCCCACTACTCGCAGCCGGCCATGGCCGGCAGGGATGCCCCGGCAGACGGCGTCGTCACCGGTTGGGGCGATGTCGACGGGCGACCCTGCGCGATCGTCGCCTACGACTTCACCGTTATGGCCGGCTCGATGGGCCAGACCGGGGAGACAAAGGTTTCGAGGATCCGGGAGATGGCCCTGACCAAGCGGATGCCTCTGGTCTGGCTGCTCGACTCGGCCGGGGCCCGGATCCAGGAGGCAGCCGGGTCGCTCTTCGCCGGCTCGGGTCACCTGTTCAGGGAAGAGGTCGAGATGTCGGGCGTCGTCCCGATGGTGGCGGCGATGATGGGTCCCTGCGCTGCCGGAACCGCCTACATCCCGGCCCTGGCCGATTTCGTCCCGATGGTCTCTGGCCAGGGTGCGATGGCCCTGGCCGGACCCCACCTGGTCAAGGCCGTGACCGGCGAGGAGATCGAGATGGAAGAGCTCGGCGGGGCCAAGGTCCACTGCCGCAAGTCCGGAGTCGGCGATCTCGAGGTCAAAGACGATCCCGAGTGCATCGAGTCGGTCAAGAAGTACCTCTCCTTCTTTCCCTCCAACTGCGAGCAGAAGCCGCCGGTCATCGAGTCAGACGACCCTGTCGATCGGGGCTCCGACCGCCTCCTGGAGATCATCCCCGAATCCCCGCGCCAGCCGTACGACATGTACGAGGTCATCTCCGAGACCGTCGACGACGGCGACTATTTCGACATCAAGCCGAAGTTCGCTAAGTCTCTGATCACCTGCCTGGCCAGGTTCGGGGGACGGCCGGTCGGGATCGTCGCCAACCAGCCCAAGCATCTGGGGGGGATTCTCGATGTCGACTCGGCCGACAAGGCGGCCCGCTTCATCAACCTCTGTGACGCCTTCGGAATCCCGCTCCTCTTCCTTCAGGACGTCCCCGGCTTCATGGTCGGCTCGAAGGTCGAGCAGGAGGGCATCATCCGCCACGGAGCGAAGATGCTCTACGCAGTCTCCCGGGCGACCGTCCCGAAGATCACGGTCCTGGTCAGAAAGGCCTACGGGGCCGGCTACTACGTGATGTGTGGCCGGGCCTACGAACCCGATCTGATCGTGGCCTGGCCCGGGGCCGAGGTCTCGGTGATGGGTGCCGAGGGTGCGGTCAACATCATCGGCCGCTCGGCGATCGAGGCGTCCGACGATCCCGAAGCGACCCGTGAGGCGATGCTGAACGCAGTCCGCGAGCAGATCGACCCCTACATCGCTGCCGGCAACGCGATGATCGACGACATCATCGATCCCCGCGAGACCCGTCAGACCGTGATCCAGGCGCTCGAGATGGCGAAGGACAAGAAGGTCGAAAAGCCCTGGAAGAAGCATGGGGTCATGCCTGTATGAGCCATCCCCCCTGCATCGCCCGCACGTCGCGGAGGCCCTCCGGCAGTCGCATCGCTTCGTCGTCGGAACCCCGAAATAGCGCTGCTATTCCGGGAACCGCGACTCCTGGCCCTGCTCGGCCGGAGAACCACCTCGACGCACGTCCGT
>CAJAIJ010000006.1 GCA_903939845.1 uncultured Solirubrobacterales bacterium | reverse complement strand
GCTCAGCGCTACCGCCGTCCGGCCCTGGTCCTGGGCTGCCGCGAACTCTTCGGCCAGCCGATCCGGCAGAGCACCCCCCGAGAGGTCGGGCTTTCCGACCAGGACTTCACGGCCCTCGACCGTGCCCTTGACCCCGGCCCCCTCTAGGTTCCGGAACTCGGACACCTCCGGCAGCTTCCCGACTTCCTCCCGGGCGCCATCGGCGATCGCCCGGGCGATCGGGTGCTCGGAGGCCGCCACGGCACCACCGGCCAGCCTCAGGGCCAGATCCCGACCGAACCCCTCGGCGACCTCGACCGAGGCCAGCCTCATCTGGCCCGTGGTCAGCGTGCCGGTCTTGTCGAGGAGAGCGGTGTCTACCTGCCGGGTCGACTCGAGGACCTCGGGCCCCTTGATCAGCAGGCCCAGCTGGGCACCCCTGCCGGTCCCGACCAGGAGGGCCAGCGGTGTTGCCAGCCCCAGCGCACAGGGGCAGGCGATGATCAGCACCGAGACCGCAGCGCTCACCGCGAACGGCCCGCCGCTTCCCTCGATCGCCCAGAAGATCAGCGTGGCCATCGCCAGGACGATCACGGTCGGAACGAAGATCGCAGAGATCCGGTCGGCCAGCCTCTGGACCGGTGCCTTGCCGGTCTGGGCCTCCTCGACCAGCCGGGCGATCTGGGCCAGGGCCGTGTCCGAGCCGATCCTCGTCGCCTCGACCACCAGCCTGCCCTCGGCGTTGATGCTGGCGCCGACCACCTCGTCGCCTGCTCCCTTTTCGACCGGAACCGACTCCCCGGTAAGGAGCGACTCGTCGACAGAGGAAGCCCCCTCGACCACCCGGCCATCGGTCGCGACCTTCTCGCCCGGCCGGACCACGAACCTCGTCCCGACCGTCAGCTCACCGACCGGAACCATCACCTCCTCGCCGTCGACACCCAGGACCGCAACCTCCCTGGCGCCCATGTCCATCAGGGCCCTCAGCGCATCCCCGGCCCTCTCCTTGGCTCGCTCCTCGAAGTAGCGGCCTGCAAGGAGGAAGGTCGTGACCACTCCCGCCACTTCGAAGTAGAGGTTGTCGAGCGCCCCGTCCCGGGAGGGAACCCACTCGAACTCCATCGTCATCCCGACCTCGCCCGCGGTCCCGAACACGAGTGCATAGAGGCTCCAGAAGAAGGCAGCCAGGGTCCCGAGCGAGATCAGGGTGTCCATGGTCGAGGTCCCGTGCCGTGCCGACTTGAGAGCCGAGCGGTGGAAGGGGAGGCCTCCCCAGAACACGATCGGGATCGTCAACCCCAGGGCCACCCACTGCCAGTAGTCGAACTGGAGGCCGGGCACCATCGTGATCAGGACGAGCGGGACGGTCAGGATCCCGCTGACGATCAGTCTCGCCCTTAGCGAAGAGGTGCTCGCAACCGAGTGGGACATGTGGTCGTGGGCGTCGCCCTCGCCGTGTTCGTGATGGTCGTGCCCGTGGTGGCGCCCGTGCCCGGCCCGGCCATCTCCAACCATCACCGGGGTGTAGCCGGCTGCATCGACGGCCGCCGC
>CAJAIJ010000005.1 GCA_903939845.1 uncultured Solirubrobacterales bacterium | reverse complement strand
GAGGGCCAAGGCCAGACGCCTCCATGCCCAGGAGCAGGACCGGGGAGGGCTCGCCCTGATCATCGTCGACTACCTGCAGCTGATGAGGATGGACGAGTCCCGATCGAGCATGGTCGAGAAGGTCGGCCAGATCAGCCGTGGGCTGAAGCTGCTCGCAAACGAGCTCGAGGTGCCGGTCGTGGCCCTCTCCCAGCTCTCCCGCGCCAACGAGAGCCGAACCGACAAGCGCCCGATCCTCTCGGACCTGCGTGATTCCGGAAACATCGAGCAGGATGCCGACGTGGTCGCCTTCCTCTACCGCGAGGACGTCTACCGCAAGCCGGAGGAGCGGGACGGAACTGCCGAGGTGATCCTCGCCAAGCACAGGAACGGCCCCGTCGGGACCGTCAACCTGACCTTCCTGCCCGACTACCCGAAGTTCGCTGAGCGGGCTCCCGAGCATCCGACCGGCGAAGGCAGCCCTCCCGCGGTAAAGGCCGAGCAGTCGGCGGAGTCGTTCTGAGGCCCGGGTGGAAGGCCGCCGAAACCCGCCAGATGCCGAGTCGGTGAACGGCTCCGGTCGCGCCTGCCCGCTGGGCAAGTGCGACGGTTCCGGCTGGATCCTCGGCGACGACGACCTCGCCTACGAGTGCGAGTGCCTCGCACCGAGGCTGGCCCGGGCCAGGGCGGCCGGGGTGAACTCGGTCATCCCTCCGCGCTATCGCGGCGTCTCCTTCGATCGCCCCCCGATCACGACGATCGATTCCGTCGTCGTCAACGCGGTCAGGGACTGGGTCGCGAACCTCGACGAGAACCTCGCCGAAGGCAGGGGCATCTGGCTGATGGGCGACACCGGCACCGGCAAGACCAGCCTGGCGATGCTCGTCTCCAAGGAGATCCTTAGGAGGGGGCGGACCACCGCCATCTACTCGCTGCCGAAGCTCCTCGCCCGGATCAGGTCGACCTACGACGCCGGTCCCGAGGCCGAATCCTTCACCGATTTCTTCGAGAGCCTCTGTGAAGTAGACATGCTCCACCTCGAGGACCTCGGCACCGAGAAGAGGACCGAGTGGGTGCTCGAACAGCTCTACGCCCTGATCAACGAGCGCTACGAGCGCCGGAAGTCGATCATGGTCACCACCAACTTCGATCAGTCGGAACTCGAGGAGCAGCTCGGCGACAGGATCCTGTCCCGGCTGGTCGAGATCTGCGGTGACCCGCTCCCCCTCTACGGAACCGACCATCGGCTCGAGTTCAAGCCGCCCGAGGCCTGACCTGCGGCCCGGGATCACTGCGTAGACTGAGGAAACCACCATGCCCGGAATAGCGATAGTTGGGACACAGTGGGGCGACGAGGGCAAGGGGAAGATCACCGACCTCCTGGCCGAGGACGCTTCGGCGATCGTCCGCTTCCAGGGCGGCAACAACGCCGGCCACACCATCGTCCGTGACGGCGAGGTCTACAAGTTCCACCTGATCCCCTCCGGCATCCTCCACGAGGACAAATACTGCGTGATCGGCAATGGCGTCGTGATCGACCCCAGGGTCCTGCTCGAGGAGATAGACGGGTTGAGGAGGGCAGGGATCTCCACCGCCAACCTCAAGATCTCGGCCAACGCCCACCTGATCATGCCCTACCACGTGCTGCTCGATACGGCCGATGAGCTCAAGCTGGGCAAGCTCTCGATCGGGACCACCCGGCGCGGCATCGGCCCGGCCTATGCCGACAAGGCCCTGAGGCTCGGGATCCGGGTCCAGGACCTGCTCGACGAGAAGATCCTGCGCAAGAAGATCATGGCCGCGCTCGAGAGCAAACAGCAGGGCCTCAGGGAGCTCGCAGTCCGCCGCCGGAAGCTCAAGAAGGACGGCGAGACCGATGACGAGACCGTCCCCGATGACCGGATCGACCTCCACTCGATCACAGAGGATTACCTGAGCTACGGCCACAGGCTCGAGCCCTTCATCACCGACACCGCGAGGCTCTGCTGGAACGAGCTCGACTCCGGCAGGAAGGTGATCTTCGAGGGCGCTCAGGCCGCTCTGCTCGACCTCGATCACGGGACCTACCCCTTCGTCACCTCATCGAACCCGATCGCCGGTGCCGCCTGCATCGGTGCCGGCGTCGGACCCACCGACATCCAGGAGGTCTGGGGCGTGGTCAAGGCCTACGCGACCAGGGTCGGCTCCGGGCCCTTCCCGACCGAGCTCGACGACGAGGTCGGGGCACACATGTCGGAGAAGGGGCACGAGTTCGGGACGACCACCGGTCGGCCCAGACGGTGTGGATGGCTCGACCTCGTCGCGCTGCGCTACACGGTCCGACTGAACGGGACCTCTTATCTGGCGATGACGAAACTGGACGTCCTCTCGGGCCTCGAGACGATCAAGGTCGCCGTCCGTTATCGCTCCCGGGAGGGCGCGGTGCTCGATGAGTTCCCCTACCACCAGTCCGTCCTG
This sequence comes from uncultured Solirubrobacterales bacterium, assembly GCA_903939845.1. Lineage (GTDB taxonomy): Bacteria > Actinomycetota > Thermoleophilia > Solirubrobacterales > 70-9 > 67-14. The sequence goes on along the minus strand of CAJAIJ010000005.1, from coordinate 5,780 downwards.
CACTCGGTGACCCCGGAGTACGAGGAGCTGCCGGGCTTCGCCGGAGACATCACGGCCTGCCGGACACCCGAAGACCTGCCACAGGAGGCGCTCGACTACATCGCTTTCGTAAGCGATTTCGTAGGGGTCCCTATCCGTCTGGTCGGCGTCGGTCCTGGACACGACGAGAACGTCTGGATTCAGAAACAAGGATGACTTGATTTTTGGAAACAGATCTGTACAATGCCGTTACTGCCATTTACCGAATCTCCCTTTCGGCTTGGCAGAGACGTTGACGGATGTATTCCCTACCTTCGGCAACGCTTCGACGAAACGCCGGGTTGACTCACACTCCCTTGAGTCGCCCGGCTTTCGTCATTCGAAGGCCCTGAACGGACCCTGATCAGAGCCCCTGATCAGAGCCGGGTCACGTTGTCGGCATCGAAGTGCCTGGTGGCGCCCCTGAGGTCGAGAACCAGGCTCGTCGAGGAGACGACCTGCTCGAGGTCCGTTTCGGGGTGGGCCGTGACCAGGATCGTCAGATCGGCCTCCGCCAGTGCCGGGCCTAGCTCGACCGATTGCAGGTCGGGCCGAAGTTCCGGGACGTGGGGGTCGTGGTAGGAGATCTCGGCACCTAGCGCCTCGAGGAGTCCGATCATCTTGATCGCCGGCGATTCCCTCGTGTCCCCGACGCCGGCCTTGTAGCTGATGCCCAGCAGCAGGATCTTCGAACCGTTGACCGGCTTGCCGGCATCGTTCAGGACCCGTTCGGCCCGGTTCACGCAGAAAAGCGGCTGGGACTGGTTGATCTTCCCGGCCAGCTCGATGAACTCCGGGTAGAAGTCGTACTCCCTGGCCCTGAAGGCCAGATAGAAAGGGTCGACCGGAAGGCAGTGGCCACCCATGCCGGGGCCCGGTTCGAACTTCATGAACCCGAACGGCTTCGTCGCAGCTGCGTCCACGACCTCCCAGATGTCGATCCCGAGCCTGTCGCAGAGTTGCGCCAGCTCATTCACCAGGGCGATGTTCACCGACCGGAAGATGTTCTCGAGCAGCTTGGCGAGTTCGGCCGCCTCGGGGCCGGAGAGCCGGATCACCCGGTCGCACACGAGCTCGTAGATCTCGGCTGCCTTTGCCGTGCTCTCGGGGTCGATGCCACCGACCAGCTTCGGAGTGGTCCTGATCGTGAAATCGGTCCTGCCGGGATCGATCCTCTCCGGGGAGAAGGCGAGATGGAAGTCGGCACCGGCCTTCAGTCCCGAGGCCTCGAGCGCGGGCGCCAGCATCTCCCGGGTCGTGCCCGGGTAGGTGGTCGACTCGAGGATCACGGTCTGGCCCTCGACCAGCACCTCGGCCAGTGCGCTTCCTGCCTTTTCGAGGAAGGAGAGATCCGGCTCGCGGGATCCCGTCAACGGGGTCGGCACGCAGACGATCAAGGCGTCGCACCCGGCGAGGTCGGCGTAGTCGGCCGTAGCTCGGAAGAGGTCCGCGATGCCGGAGATGGCGGCATCCGGAACGTCCTCGATATAGCTGGTGCCGGCAGCGAGCATCTCGATCTTGGTCGGGTCGAGGTCGAGGCCGACCACTTCCGAGCCGGCCTCGGCAAAGGCGACGGCCAGGGGCAGGCCGACGTAGCCCAGCCCGATCACTCCGATCCTTGCCGGACCCTCCGAGCTTCCGGATTCACTTCTCGATCCATTTTCCACAGGGGGCAGTCTAGGCCGCGAGATGGCGACCTCCCGAACCGCACCGGAATCGGGCGCTACCGTTCGCCCTCCTGGAATCCGGCGTCGAACGGCGGTTGTTCGGCGGTAGGATCAGAAGATGACGGCGAAAGGACCGGGAACCGGTCGAGACGGAGCATCTGACAGGGCGGATGCCGCGCCGCGCCGTCTTCCCGGGGGGCGACACGGACTCTCCAGGGAGGCCGTCAGGGATTCGCAGCGCGATCGGATGGTCGAGGCGATGATCGACTCGGTCTCCTCCCGCAGCTACGCCGAGACCACGGTGGCCGACGTGATCGGCAAGGCCGGCGTCTCGAGAGCGACCTTCTACGAACACTTCCGGGACAAGGAGGACTGTTTCATCGCGGCCTACCAGACCGTGATGCAGGGAATGCTCGGTGCCGTGGCGGGTGCTTTTGCCTCGGTAGAGCCCGACTCGAGCTGGGTCGAGAAGCTGAGGGTCGCCGTCGGATCGCTGTTCGGTTTCATCGGCTCGAACCCCGTGGCGGCCAGGGTCGGGATCGTCGAGGCCTTCGGGGCCGGATCAGAGGCTCGCAACCACTACCAGGAGTCGGTCAGCGCCTTCTTCCCGTTCCTCGACGAGGGTCGGCAGGCCAGCTCCGAGGGCGATCGGATTCCTCCCGAGACGGCCCGACTCGTGGTCGGTGGGATCTCGGCAATCCTTTACAAGCGGGCCTCGGAAGGCGAGGCCGACCGCCTCGGCGAGGACCTGCCGGCCGCCATCTATCTGGCAACGGTTCCCTACCTCGGCCACGAATCGGCGCTGGAGGCGATGCGCCAGACCGACCCTATCCTCCCGACTGTCGGAGTTGGTGGCTCTTGAGCGCCAGGGGGGATTCGGACGTTCCGTCGAGGGCCTTCACGGTCGAGTCTCAGCGGGATCGCCTGCTCGACGCGATGGCGGCATGCTGTGCCGAGAAGCGCTACGCCGAGGTGAGCGTCGGGGACGTGGTCGCCCGGGCCGGCGTCTCGCGTTCGACCTTCTACAACCTCTTCGACGACAAAGAGGCCTGTTTCCTCGATGCCTACGACGAGATCCTCGGTCAGTTCGTTACCGATGTGATGCACGCGATCAGGACGCCCGGACTGTCCTGGGAGGACCAGGCCGAGAACGGTCTGAGGGCTGCCCTTGCCTTCATGAGGTCCGAGCCGGACTTCGCACGGATGTGCATCGTCGATGTTTTCTCTGCCGGCCCGGCAGCCCTCGAGCGCTACCTCTCGGCGATCAGGGTGATGGCCACCTTCATCAACATGAACCGGGACCGCTCCGGATCCCGGGGCGAGATCCCCGACGACATCGCCAACTACCTGATCAGTGGTGCCGTGGTGGTCATCCGCTCCAAGGTCGTCGACGGCAACACCGAAATCCTGCCTGCGGTCGGACCCGACATCATCTACGGAGTCCTCTGCCCATATGTAGGCCAGGAAGAGGCCCTCGAGAGGGCCGAGCGCTACGCCCGCACGATTTCCTGAACCGCCCTCCCGGTTTCCCGATCGTTCGGGATCTACCCGAAAAGGGCGAAAAAACCGCCAAAATCCGGCAACAAAGCCGTAATCCGGAGGAGGTCGCCGCAGCCGTCCGAGTATCCTCGGCCGGATGGCGAAGGACACAGAAAAGCTGATCCGTCAGCTCTCGCTCATCTCTTTCCTGATGGCCCAGGGGCGCCCCGTTTCGGCGCTGGAGATCAAGCGGGAGGTGGAGGGATACAGCGTGATGAACGAGGACGCCTTCGCCAGGCGTTTCTACGCCGACCGGGCCGAGCTCGACAGCCTCGGGATCGAGCTCCAGGTCGACCGACCCGGCGAGGGGTTCTTCGAGGCCGAGCTCTACTCGCTGCCCCCGGAGAACTTCTACCTGCCGGCGATCGAGTTCACCGATGACGAGCTGGCCGCGCTCCGGACCTCGCTCAGCCTCCTGACCGAGGGCGAGTTCGCCTATGCCGAACCGCTTCGTCTGGCCCTTCAGCAGGTCGCCTGGGGCCACCCGAACCCGCTCGCCGATCCGGACAACACCCCGATCTCGATGGCCAAGTTCCCGGCTTCGTCCTCGCGTGAGCTGACCCAGCGCCTGGCCCGGATCGAGACCGCGATCTCCCGCCACAAGACGATCACCTTCGATTACCACAGCATGGAGAGGGACGAGGTGTCTGGCCGGAGGGTCGATCCTTACCACCTCGTCTTCAGGGGCGGGCAGTTCTACCTGATCGGCCACTCCCACGAGCGGGAAGCGGTGAGGGTATTCAGGCTCTCCCGGATCCAGAGCAAGGTCGGCTACGCGACCAAGTCCGAGCACGACTTCACCCCGCCCGAGGACTTCGAACGCCGCGACTACGCGGAGCTGGCCGACTGGCAGCTCGGCGAGACCCGGGGCACCGCGAGGATCCATTTCAAGGAGAGGGTCGCCTGGCTGATCGAGAGGGACTTCGGGTCCTTCGGCGAGGTCTCCAACCCGAAGCAGTCGGACGGTGTCGGCAGGCGCGGGATCATCCTCGAGACCCCCTACTCGAGCGAGCGGGAGCTGATCGCCTGGGTTCTCAGGTGGCGCAACAACGCGACCGTGGTCGATCCGCCCGAGCTGGCTGCGGCGGTCGAGCAGCGGCTCGACCTTCTCAGGGACAGGCACGTCAAGGGTTTCGACGTCGCCGCGGCCCGTCGGCGCAAGGCTGCGGCCCGCGAGCGCAAGCCGAGGAGCAAGGACCGTTCCTCGGCCGCGATCCGGCCCGAGCGGTTCGGGCGCCTGGTCACCCTGGCCGGCCTCCTGATCGGGGCCGCCAAGGAGGAGCGCAAGCTCTCGGTCGAGGACCTGTGCAGCCGGTTCGAGCTGACCGAGGAGGAGCTCAGGGACGACATCGAGGTCCTCAACGTCGTCAACTTCGGTGGCGGGACCTACGTTCTCTACGCCGAGGTCGAGAACGGCGAGATCGAGGTCGATTCGGAGCCCTACGGAGACTCCTTCGCCCGCCCCGCCCGGCTGCTGCCGCTCGAGGCCAAGGCTCTGGTGGCCGCGATCGACCTGCTTGGTGATCACCTGCCCCAGGCGAGGCTCGATTCCGCCCGCGAGAAGATCGTCGATGCTCTCGGCCACGACCCGGCCCGCGAGGGCCTCGCCGTGGTCGCCGAGTCCGGAGGTGCCGAGGCCGCCCGCATCGCCAACCAGGCGATCGCCGACCAGAAGGTCCTCGAACTCAACTACTACAAGGAGAACGAGGACAAGTTCTCCAAGCGCCGGGTCGAGCCCTACCGGCTCGAGAACGGCAGGGAGGGCTGGTACGTGGAGTGCTGGGACCTCGGCCGGGACGCGATCCGCCACTTCAAGCTCGAACGGATCAAGGAGGTCACCGACACCGGCGAGACCTTCGAGCCGAGGGAAGAGGCCCTGGAGATGGCCGGAGTCGAGGGCTGGATGAGTGGTGACCACGTCCCCGAGGCAGCGGTTGCGAGGGTCTGGGTCTCGCCCGAGAGGTCTCGCTGGCTCCGGGAGGAGCGCAACGTCGTGGAGGAGCTCCAGGACGGGGCCGTCGTGGTCGAGCTTCCCTACGCCGGGACTTCCTGGCTCGTCCGCGAGATCCTCAGAGGTGCGGGCGATCTGGTCGTGCTCGATCCGCCCGAGGCCCGCGAGGCGATCTGCAAGGAACTGGCGGCCTGAGGGTCGCCGCCGAACGGGAACGACCCGGCATCGGCGCAATGGAGGTAGTCGACGAGGAAGCCCCCGGCCACCCCGAGATCTACCGGGTGGTGGCTGGCAATCCCGGGCCGATGACTCTGACCGGGACCAACACCTACCTGGTCGGGTCCGACCCCTGCTGGGTCGTGGATCCAGGGCCCGACGACAGGGAACATCTCGACCGGATCATTGGACTGTCCGAGCAGAGGGGTGGCATCGGCGGCGTCCTGCTCACCCATTCCCACAGCGACCACTCGGGAGCGGTCGAGTCGCTCGGGATCGAGCCGACCGAACCGGTCGAGGGCGAAGCCGTTGGCGGACTGACCGCCTGTGCGACCCCCGGTCACTCCACCGACCACTTCGTCTTCCTCACGGACACGGGAGCCTGCCTC
>CAJAIJ010000004.1 GCA_903939845.1 uncultured Solirubrobacterales bacterium | reverse complement strand
GGGCCGAGGAGCTGGAAGCCGAGGGGATCGAGGTCATGGCCCTGGTCGCCGACCTGATCGAGTCGGACCCGGCCGGCGACACGGTCGAGAAGGCCACCGCCTGGAAGTCCGGCCTGGACGTCCTCGTAAACAACGCAGGCATGTCCCAGGTCGGGGTCGACGATGACTCGAAGCCCTTCTCCGAGCTATCGGACTCCGAGTGGCGGGCCGGCATCGATCGAACCCTCGACATCGCCGCCAACGTGACGAGAGCGGCGATCGGCCCGATCACGGACTCGGGCTCCGGCCGGATCGTCTTCGTCACCTCGGTTACCGGCCCGATCGTCGCGATCGCGGGCTCGGCCGCCTACGGCGCGGCCAAGGCAGGGGTGGACGGCTTGATGCGCGCGCTCGCCCTCGAGCTCGGCCCCACCGGGACCACCGTCAACTCGGTCAACCCGGGCTGGATCGCGACCGCCTCCTCGACCGACGAGGAGATCGCCGCCGGCAGCAACACCCCAGCAGGCAGGCCCGGCACCCCGGACGAGGTCGCGGCCGCAGTCCTCCTGCTCGCCTCGCCCGAGGCCTCCTACATAAACGGCCAGACCATCGTGGTCGACGGCGGCAACGTGATCCAGGAGATCAAGGGCGGCTGACCAATGACGAGCGGGCCATTTCGGCCCGCCCGCCACCTTTCGCCCTAGAGCCGCTTCCCGGTTCTCGGGATCCCGGTCCTGGCGTCGATCAGTGCCGCGCTCAGGCTGAGATGGAACCGCTCGACACCCAGGTTCCACTCATCGACCAGCGGGGCACGGCCCTTTCTAGCCCCACGCTCGTCGGGCGCCCGACCCGAAGGCCCGGCCGCGGCCTTGACCATCACCCGGGCCGGCCGTCCGTCCTCGTCTCTCTTGATCGGAGCGACGTGCGTCGGCCCGTCCTCGCCGGGTATCCACGCGAACGCACACCCGGCCATCTTCTTTTCGTCCCTATTGACATTGACACCCACATCAATCACCTCCATCGAACCGGGCTTTCGCACCGTGTCCCTGCTCACTGCTTGAAGCGGAGACCGGTTGCGGCGGCGTCATAGGGCCCGGGCCCTCGACCGCTCTGGATAGATGGTGTTCGGGCGACCCACTCCCACACAGCGAGAGCGGGCCGCCCGAAGACTCGACTGAGACCCCCTTACTCGTCCGTGCCGGTCTCCTCTCCGGAGTCGTCAACACCGGTCTCTTCACCGGTGGACTCCCGTTCGGCCCGCTCCCGGGCTTCATGCTGCTTTCGCAGCGCCTCGGCCTGGATCGGCCCGACCGTCATGATCTCGACTCCGCTCGAGCCTGACTCGACGAATCGGATCCCCTTGACCTTGGCCAAACGGCTCTCCTCGACCTTGCGGTCGCCATCCTTCTTTCCTTCACTCACTGCGTTTCACCTCCATCGAACCGGGCTTTCGCACCGTGTCCCCTTGTAATCGTGGAGATCGGTTGCGGCGGCGTCACTGGGCCCGGGCCCTCGACCGCTCTTAATGGACGGTGCGCATTCGCACCTCTTACACACAAAGAGTCGTAACACACTCCAACTTCTGACACAACCCCGGAGAGAAATCGGGGAAACCGGGGAGGAGGCTCAGGCGGCCTGGAGGCCCTGCACGAAGGACCGGTCGAGGCCCCCGTCGAAGCGCTCGAGCTTTGCCGCGAGCTCCTCGACCGAGTCGACCCGGATCAGCTCACACCTGTATTCGGCCGCCATCCCTTCGGAAGGGACGTCCCACGCCAGCTCGGCCCCGGTCTTGGCGAAGAGCGCAATAGGCCGGGCAAACTCGGCCCGGAAGCCATCCTCGTGGACCTCGATCCGGCCCCACGCCTCGACCACCCCGAACACCTCGTCCGGCTCCAGGCCCATCCCGTCCACCCGGAGGAAGTCCGAGTTCGGATCCCTCGCCCAGGGATGGTTCGCATACAGGCCGCAGGTGCAGCCTTCGGCCGGAGCTCCACTTCCCGAGTGGTTGCCGGTCTCGCGGCCGTGCTCGGTCACGCAGGACGCAGAGGTCGCCTCGCCACCGCCGGCCCACCGGGTGTGTCCGTAGCCGATCAGCCCCGGCACCGAGTGCCTGTCGAGCGCAAGGCCCCACGTCCTCAGGCCCTGGATCACTCCCGGAACCAGCGGCTCGGGCTCCCTGCCCCAGATCGAGCTCTGCCCGCTCATGCCGGCACCTCTTCGGGCTCGCGCTCGGTCGGGGTCTCTTCCGGCTCCCTCTCGGGGACCTCGGCCGGCTTCGGTCGCTCGATCGGCTCGACCCGGATCGGCCTGGAAGGGCCGGGCAGGTCCATCCGGTGTTCGAAGCCGGTTGTAGGCAGGGTGGCCATGCCCCGGGATTCTACGACCCCGGCGGCCCGTTTCCCCGGGGCCTATAGGCTCGACCGGGTGAACGCCGAACAGGAGAAGCTGGCCGCGATGATCGCCGAGTCCGAGCGGATCGTCGCCCTCACGGGTGCCGGGATCTCTACCGCCTCCGGAATTCCTGACTTCCGCTCCCCCGGAGGGATCTGGGAGAAGGAGGACCCGATGGAGGTCGCCACCCTGACCGTCTTTCGGACCGACCCCCAGAGGTTCTGGGAGTTCTACCGCCGCCGCCTCGACCTGGCCGATGACTACGACCCGAATGACGGCCACTACCTCCTGGCCGACCTCCACCTCGAAGGCAGGCTCACCGCCGTCTCGACCCAGAACATCGATGGCCTCCACCAGGCCTCTGGCCTGCCCGAGGAGCGGGTCTTCGAGGTCCACGGCTCGGTCCGGAACCTGGTCTGCCTCTCCTGCCCGAGCCTCTACCCGCACGAGCAGATCGAGGAGCTCTGGTCCGAGGCAGAAGGGGTGCCCTTCTGCTCCTGCGGGGAGATCCTCAAGCCGGCCGTCACCCTGTTCGAGGAAATGCTCCCCGAGGAGGCCTTCGCCTCATCGGTCGCCGCGATCTCCGAGGCAGATCTCCTGCTGATCATCGGCTCCTCGATGGTCGTCCACCCGGCCGCCTCGCTCCCGGGTCACCTCCCTGACTCCGGCCGCATGGCGATCATCAACGACGAGCCCACCCCCTGGCACTCCGAGGCCGACCTCTGGCTCTCCGGCGACATCGCCGAGAACTCGAAGGTGATTCGGGCTGCCCTCGGGAACGCCTAGGCCAGGATCGCCTTGATGATCTGAAAGGCGATGAATCCACAGACGAAGAGGAACCCCCCGTACATGGCGATCGCGAAGTAGGCCATCAGGAGAAAGATGGTCCCCTTGACGAGCCAGGTCGCCAACAGGATCGCCCCGTCCACGATCGTCGCCACTGCTTTCACGATCTGCTCGTAGACGATCCCGGGCCGGTCCCTGGGTTCGCTCCACGTCTTCACACGTGGAGGCGGAGGCGGAGTCCATGGAGGGGGAGGAGGGATCGAGCTCGTCAACTCCTTCACCACGGACCGGTCGAGTCCCCGGTTTACCTCACCAAACAGATCCCTCAGCTCCCCGGCACTTCCCACCCTTCCGGAGAAGCACCTGTACTCGGCAGCGACGCGATCGAGCAGGTCCGACGACTCCCCCCTGCTGTTCGTCGGAGTGCTGGCAATCAGAAGGATTGGCCGGGCGAACTGTGTCCTGAAGCCGTCCTCGTGAATCTCGATCTGGCCCCAGGCCTCGACCACTCCGACCAGCCAGTCGTCCTCGGGCGAGACTCCGGCCAGGAGGTCGTAATCCTCGACCGGGCTCCTCGCCCAGGGGTGGTGGGCGTAGAGGCCGCACGTGCACCTCGTGGCGGGGGCTGGCTCCCCGTTCGGGTGATTGAAGGAAGAGTCGTACCGGGCATGGCAGGCCGCGATCGTCGGCCTGCCCCACGGCTGCCAGGCGAAGTCCGCGTACCCCAGGAGCCTCGGGTTCCCCTTCCTGTCGTGGCCGACCTCCCACTTCCTGACCCCGTGGATGACACCGGCGATCAGCGGTTCTTCGTGTTCGACCTCGGTCTCGCCGGCTGTGGCCAAGTCGGCTGCCTCAGGCCGGGATCTTCTCGGGCTCGCGCTCCGGGACCGGCTCGGTCGGATCGACCGCCGGGGGCTCGGGCGGGGCCGGCACTCTCTCGGGCTCGGGCTGGGGCACCTTGACCGGTGCCGGAACCTCGACCGGCTCGACCGTGATCTTCCGGGACCTGCCCGGAAGGGTCATGTTGTTTCCGGCCACTGGAGCGGCCGTCGCTGCTCGACTCAAAACGTGATCTCCGGGCTGTTGTAGAGCGAGCGGGCCGCAAGCCAGGCGTTCTCGGGGCTGTCGGGGAACATCTGGTGGGAGGCCTTCCAGCAGGCCCGGAACCTCAGCTTCTCGTTCTCGGTCCTCGCGTTCGGCGGGAACTGCCCGGCATGGAGCTCCGGCAGGGCCGAGATGTCGTATCCCTCGGGCGGCGGCTGGTCCCGGAAGTCCGGGCCTACCCCTTCCGGATACTCCGGCTCCCGCGAAGGCGACCTCATCCCCTCAGAAAGAGATTCCGTCGAGGCCTTCACTCGATCACCCCGTCTCCCTCGTCACCGTCGTCCTCATCGTCGAGGCGTTCCATGTTCTCCTGGACGCTCTTCTTCAACTCTTCGAGGATCTCGGCCGGCACCTGGGTCCTGATCTCATCCAGGATCCGTGCCGTCTCCTTGCTGGTCTGCTCACGGACCATCTCCATCACCTTCTCCTCGAGGTCCGGCGGCAGCTCTCCGGCCGCCAGCATGCGGCTCCGCTCCCGCCTTCTCCGGGCGGCCTCGGCCCGCTCCTTCGGCGAGGCCGGCTTCTCGGTCCCGGGCAGGGCGCCCGGCCTGGAGGAAGGGATCCTCGTCTCCAGCTCTTCCTCCGGGATCTCGACCGGTTCGAACTCGAACAGCACCCCTTCCTCGGGGTCGGTGTTGAACAGCTCCCTCACACGCGGCCTCGGGTCCGCCGGGTAGCCGTTCACCTTCAGGGGCATCGAGGCCCAGAAGGCTTTCTTCTTACCGGTGTCGGACCACTTCAGCCCGATCGAGGCGGCGTGGTCGTCATGCATCTCTTCCATCCCCGGGACCTCCAGCTTGAAGATGACTTCCCGCCTCTCGCCATTTGCGAGATCACCGATCTGGGCGATCACCCCGTCGTCGTACTCTTCGGTCGGGTAGCCGTTGATCTCCACCTTGGTCCCGCATCCGAGGGCATCGACAGTCAACTCGACCCCGTAGATCCTCTTTCCGACAGCGCTCGGCAGCTTCTCCAGCATCAGGCGGGCCACCTTCTGGCCGTCATCGGTTGCGATGAACTTCCCGCCACCGGCCTTCGCCATTGCCTTGAGCACGGGGTTCGGCCGGCCGTCCATCGAGAGGGTCGAGACGGTGTAGCCGGCCTCGAGCGCCCCGGCTGCCATCCCGGCCAGCTCGCCGGCCAACTCCCGGTCCCCGCTTCCCATCTGGGAGTCGGAGATGAAGAAGATCGCTCCCTGTCCCGGAAGCGTGTTGCGGTCGGTCTCCCGGATTCCCATCACCAGTCCGGGGCCGGGCTCGGCCAGGCCGAAGGGACGGATCTCCCGCATCGCATCACGGGTCTCATCCCCTTCCCAGGCCATCCCGCC
>CAJAIJ010000003.1 GCA_903939845.1 uncultured Solirubrobacterales bacterium | reverse complement strand
TCGTCAGTTCTCGACGAGCGTCAGGGACTCTTGGCGGCCAGCCTTCTCGCCGCTTCTCAGCGTCCACACACGAACACCTCTTACCCAAAGGACCTTTCAGGGGTTCCATCCCATCAGGACTTACTTGTCCACCAGTTCAGCACTGTCCGCCTCCGCGGCGGTTCCCACAGAGGAAGAGATCGAGCGGGCTTCCGAGTTCGCGAAAGAGCCGTTCCTGCTCGAAGGGCAGGGGCCGGATGCACTCGCGCCGGGAACGGCCCGCCGGGTCGCACTCGATGCCGCTCTGGACGAGATCGCTGCCGGGGCCGAAGAGCCCTCGGTCGAGTGGCGCAGGCGCTTCTCCCTGCTGCTCGGCCTGCAGAGGTTGATCGGTCAGGAGCCCCCGACCCTCAGGGACGGTGCCGAACTCAACCCCCACCAGGTCGACGCCCTCTCGGGCACGCTGACCGAACTCGTTGCCGAGCAGGAGACGAGGGCGGCGCTGCCCGAACTCGAGCTCCCGCCCCTCGAAGACGAAGTCGAGGTGATCGACGAGGAGGAAGAGATCGATGTCGTCGACGACGAAGAACTCGACGAGTTCGACGGGGAGGTAGATGACGCAGAGGTGGTCGAGGCGATCGGCGGCGAGGCTGCCGAAGAGGAAGAGGCCGCCGACTGGGTCGACGAAGAGATCGAAGAAGAAGAAGACGTAGCTCCGGCGGCGACCGGCGATGATCCCGGCGCCGCCCGCCGTTTCTGGTTCGAGCACGCAACCGGTGCCGGCAAGACCGTGGCGGCAGTCGGGTTCATCGAAGCCACGCGGACCGGCGGGGTCCTGATCCTGACCCACCGCAGGAACCTGGTCGAACAGTTCATCGGGGAGATCTCCGATCGTGGCTACAAGGAGAGGCTCCGTCCGCCCCTGCTCGACGGACGCGACGAGGCCGATGGTCCGGTCACGGTCGAGACCTACCAGTGGTTCGTCCGCAACGCGAAGCGGGTCTCTGACGCCTACTCGGTAGTGATCTGCGACGAGGCCCACACCGCCCTCGGCGAAAAGACGAGTGCCTGCATCCGGGCCTGGCCAGGACCGATCTTCGTGGGCATGACCGCGACGGGCGCTCTGATCGCCCGCCACGTAGCCGACCTCTTCCCGACCCAGACCTCTCGATTCGATCTCGCCCAGGCCGCGCGCCGGGGCGTCATTTCACCACTCAGGTGCCTGAGGATCCCGCCCGGGCCGGGAGTCCGGACGATCGCCAAGGTGCCGCTCAGGAAGGGCGAGGTAGACCAGGACTTCGACCAGGAGGAGCTTGCCGCCCTGCTGGATCAGGCCCCGTTCAACCACGCGATTGCCGACCTCTACAAGTCCCGGTTCAGCAAGGCACCGGGGGTGCTCTACACGGCCGGGGTCCAGCACGCGAAGAATGTCGCCGCCGCCTTCCAGGAGATCGGGATCAACGCCAAGGCCGTCTCGGGCGAGACGCCCAAGCGGGAGCTGACCGAGACCCTGGCCGCCTTTGAGCGTGGCGAGGTGGACGTCCTCTGCAACGCGATGCTCCTGGCAGAGGGATGGAACTCGCCACGAGCCACGATCTGCATGCATCTGGCTCCGACCGCCTCGAAGCGGATCTATCAGCAGAGGGTCGGCCGGGTGACCAGACGGGCCCCGGGCAAGGAGGCCGGTCTGGTGATCGACTTCGTCCATCCCGCCACCACCCATGACGAGACGATCGTCACCCTGCACAGCCTGCTCGACCGTGACGTCTACCGGGGCGGAGCGATCGTGGTCGGACCGGTCAGGCGTGGCCGGGGCCGCTTGGTCCGGGTCGAACGAAGGGTGGTGCCGGTCTCGAACGATTCGCAGCGGAGGATCGAGGTGCTCGAGAGGGACCTCTGGCGGGTCGCAGTCGAAAACCTCAACCACACCGAGCAGCACGCCTGGGCCGCCCTGGCCGGTGCCCGGGTCACGACCCAGGGCTGGCGCCGGGCCAAGGCGATGCTTCAGCACGACAGCACCAAGGACCTGCGCAAGCGCTACCTGCTGACCTGCGTCCAGAGGAACCGGAACGCCCAGTTGAGACTGAAGGCCCTCGGTGAGATCGCACAGCTGGGGGACCCCGACGCCTTCGACGACGCGATCGACATCGTCGGCAACTGGGGCAGGGAAGACAAGCGGGCCGGGACCAAGGTCCTGCTCCAGGCTCTGGTCGACCACCGGATCGGTCGCCGCGATCAGGCCCAGGCTTGGGTCTGGCGGTTGGCCTCCTACACCCGTGAGCTGCACGAGGAATACGCGGTCCAGAGGTGGCCGGAGACCAAGCGCCTGCTCGGCCTGCTGGTCAACTCCTCCGGGAAGGCGCACGGAAAGAACGCTCGCAAGATCGTCCAGGCGGTGAAGAACCAGGATCGCCGTCTCGCCGTCTCGCTCCTGGCCGCCGCCGTGGCTCACACTCCCGAGGGCGAAGAGGTCCTGAGGGGAGCGAGGATGCGGATGGCCAGGAAGCCTTCGGCCGTCGCGCGCGAGCTCCTGAGGAACTTCCCGAAGGGCGGTCGCAAGCGCCGCCGTCGCAAGAAGAAGTCGGGCAATGGGAATGGCAACGGCGGCGAAGGCAACGGGAGGGCCGAGGCGAATGGCTCGGTCCCGGACGACGCACCCGAGTCAGCACCCGAAGCGGCAGCAACCCCCGAAGAAGACTGAACCGAACCGGCCGGCGACTAGACGACCGGTCGCCAGGCGGTCAGGGTTCTCTCGTTGGCCCTGAGCCACGCAGCCCGGGCCTTCCAGTCCGGCATCGCCGTGGTGAGCGCGCCCCAGAAACGCCTCGAGTGATCGTGATGGAGCAGATGTACGAGCTCATGGACGACCACGTAGTCGAGAGCTTCGACCGGCCCGATCACGAGCCGCCAGTTGAAGGAAAGGGTTCCGGTGGTGGAGCATGAGCCCCACCTGGTCCGCTGATCCCTGATCGTCACCCTGGCCGGGAAGAGGCCGAGGCGCTCGGACTCCCTCTCGACCGCGGCCTCGATCCGGCTCCGCGCCTCTCGGCGGTACCAACGGTCGATCGCCCCCAGGCGATCCTGTCGGGTCCGACCTCCGACCGAGAGGGCCCCCGGCCGTGGCTCGACCCGGTCGGGAACGCCGATCTCCAGGGCTGCCGTTCGGCCCCAGCCGGTCCCCCGGGCCGGGACGAGCCTGGCGACGGGTCGATCGGAGGGAGCCAGTGCCACCGGAACGGGACGGGCATCGAGCCAGACCACCCCGGGCCTGGTCAGGTCCATCGATTCCCTCCGGTCACCCGACATCGAGGTGGACCTCCCCGGCATCGAGCAGATCCTCGCCCTCGGGGGTATCGACCCGAAGCCGCCCATCGGGTGCAACCCCGAGGGCGACACCTGAACCGGCGTCCCAGGCGATCGCCCGGTCGCGGAGGAAGTCGCGCGAGGCGACCTCGTCGAGGACCCGGTCGGGTTCTGCGTCGAGCCAGGTCGCGAGCGAGTCGTTCAGTGCCGCGGTCATGGTGGAAATCGTGGCCGACCCACCCACAGAGGTGGCCCGGTCCCGGAACTCGGGTGGAAACTCATCGGGCGTGATCGAGAGG
>CAJAIJ010000002.1 GCA_903939845.1 uncultured Solirubrobacterales bacterium | reverse complement strand
GCCGCCGGGGAGGCGAGATGAGATGAGTGCCGGCGAGAGAGATGCAAAGGCGAAGGTGACGACCGCACGACTGATCGAGATGAAGGCGGCAGGTGAGCCGATCGTGATGGTCACCGCATACGACTATCCGACCGCCCAGATCGCCGAGGAGGCAGGCGTTGACATCGTCCTCGTCGGCGACTCCGCAGCGAACTGCGTACTCGGTTACGAGAGCACGGTCCCGATCGAGATGGACGAGATGCTGATGCTGGCCCGGGCAGTCCGGCGTGGACTCGACCGGCCGATGCTCATCGGTGACCTCCCGTTCGGCTCCTACGAGGCGTCGAATGAACTGGCGGTTGCGAACGCACAGCGGATGGTCAAAGAGGCAGGCTGTGACGCGGTGAAGCTCGAAGGCGGCGGGCAGTCGGCCGAACGAGCCGCTGCGATTGCCAACTCGGGGATTCCCGTGATGGGCCATGTCGGGCTGACTCCGCAGACAGCGACCGCACTTGGCGGGATGAAGGCCCAGGGCAAGACCGCCGAGCAGGCGGTGAGGGTCGCGGTGGATGCGGCGGCCCTCGAGAAGGCCGGGTGCTTCTCGATCGTCTTCGAAGCGATTCCCGAAGCAGTCGCCGAGTTGATCGCCCACCGCCTCACCGTCCCGACGATCGGAATCGGCGCCGGCAACGCCACCGACGGCCAGGTCCTCGTCATGCATGATCTGGCGGGCCTGAACACCGGACCGATGGCGAAGTTCGTCAAGCGGTTCGCCGACGCAAGGGGTGAGATCCTGAGCGGGGTCGAGAAGTACGCGGCCGAAGTCCGTTCAGGATCCTTCCCCGCCGCCGAGCACGTCTATTCGGTCGAACCCCGGGAGCTGGAGGGCCTTCGTCACCGGCTCGAGGAAGGGGCCCTCGACTCCTCCTACTCGTCGGACTGGGATTCGCTGGGCTGAGCAGTCCCCGAGAATTCGATTTCGCGAATCACCCTCGCCGGGGCTCCGGCCGCAATGACCCCGAACGGGAGATCGCGGGTCACGACCGAGTTCGAACCGACCACACACCGGTCGGCTACCTCTACTCCTCCGGTGACGACGCAGTGGACTCCGAACCAGCAGTTCGATCCGATCGTGACCGGTCCCCGGGGCACGAAACCTTGCCAGGTCACCGGGAGCTCGGGGTCGTCGTAACGGTGGTCTGCGTCGCCAATGAAACAGCCGTTCGCGAACATGACGTGATCCCCGATCGTTACCTCCTCCTGGACGGCGATCATCGTCTCGCGGTTCAGGAAGCACCCCTCGCCTATCGTCAGGCGAGCTCCGGGAGCGAGAGTTATCCAGCAACCGGGCTCGAAGTGGGTTCCCTGCCCCACCGTCATCCGTCCGTCGCGGAGCGCCTCGAGGACTTCACCCTCGATCGGATGCCTGACATAGGCACCGCGCCGAGCCATCTCGCGGTCGATCCTGAACCTTGCGACGGGGCCCGAGTTTCGTTCGTACCAGCGCCGCTTTCGAAGCCAGTTGCGCCATCCGGTCTGGTCCACCATGCCCATCACTCTGTCAGAGCGGTTTAGAGTTGGCATGAGGACGCCGCATCTGAACGAAGAACACGACAACTGGCGGCGTGGACTGGAGGGTGGATGGCCCTGTTCGGATGGAACAGAGAAGCTGAGCGTGTAAAGGCCTCGACGGTCGGGGGGGTCGATCTTGGGGGTACGAAGATTGCAGCCGCCGTGGTCGGTCCGGACGACTCCATTCTGGGTTCGTCCAGAAGGCCTACCCCGACCAAGGGTGGGCCGGCTCACGTGGCGATCGCGGTCGCGGAAACGATGCGTGAGGCGGCCGTCGCGGCCGGGGTCGGGACCGCCGACCTCGGTGGTGTCGGAGTCGGCTTTCCGGGGTCGGTCGACCGGGCGACAGGGATCGCGAGTCGGGCCGGCAACCTGCCGGACTGGGGCGGCGATTTCGAGCTGGGGTCTTTCCTCGAGGCCGAATTCGGGACCAAGGTCCGGCTCGGCAACGACGTCCAGGTCGGAACGATGGCCGAATACAGGCTCGGTGCTGGCAGCGGATTCGACAGCGTTCTCGGAGTCTTCTGGGGAACGGGTGTCGGTGGAGGGCTGATCCTCGGGGGCTCTCCCTGGCTCGGTCGCGGTCGGGCCGGAGAGATCGGCCACACCCTGGTCAGGCGTGGCGGCGCGCGCGGGCCGAACGGACTCAGGGGCACGGTCGAGGCCTATGCCGGCCGCAAGGCGATGGAGGTCAAGGCCCGCAAGGAGGTGGCCAAGGGTCGAAAGACGATCCTGTTCGACCTGATGAAGGAAAAGGAGAAGGCCTCTCTGACCAGCTCGGTCTGGGCGAAGGCCTGGCGCAAGGAGGACGAGCTCGCACGCGACCTCCTGAACAGGGCCGTCGTGGCCCTCTCGGCCGGGATCGGATCCGCGGTCAACCTGCTCGACCCGGAGGTCGTGGTGATCGGGGGCGGGCTCGGAGTCCGGTTCGCCGACACGCTGGTGCCCAAGGTGATCGAGGGAACCGGCAAGTTCCTGCTCGAGCCGGAAAACCCACCGGTGATGGCCGTTGCCTCACTCGGCGACGACGGTGGCGTGCTGGGCGCTTCGCTCCTGGTCAGGTGAAACGGAACGGGGCCCGGACCTGGATCTTCCTATAATCAAGGCATGTCTTATCGGGATTCAGGTATTCGCAGGGGATTGATCGACTTTCCAAATCCGGTCAACGAGAAGGCCGCTCGCGTGGTCGCTTCCGGTGTAGCCCTCCTCTCCATCCTTGCCCTGATCACCGGCTGGTACTGGTTGCTGCCTGTCCTGGCCGTGGGCTTCTGGCTCAGAGTTGCGACGGGACCGAAACTGAGCCCCATGGGCCAGCTGGCGACGAAGGTGATCGCCCCACTGCTCGGAGAGCCCAGGGAAGTGCCCGGTCCGCCGAAGCGTTTCGCCCAGACGATCGGTGCAGTCATGACCTCGCTCGGCACGGTTCTCGTGTTCGGCTTCGGAATCGAGGCGGGTGGAACTGTGATCCTGGTGATGATGGCCTCGTTCGCCACGCTCGAGGCTGCGGCCGGGATCTGCGTCGGATGCCACCTGTTCCGCCTCCTGATGAAGGTCGGGGTCATCCCGGAAGAAGTCTGCGAAGCCTGCAACGACATCTCGTTGCGTCAGGCCTGAACTAGATCAGGCCGCGGCCGGGATCCTGCCGAGGGAGTCGGCCAGGAACCGGCCGGTGTGGGACCCGGTGACCGTGGCCACCTCTTCGGGGGTGCCGGTGGCGACCACCTCTCCCCCTCCATCGCCCCCCTCGGGTCCGAGGTCGATCACCCAGTCGGAGGTCCCGATCACGTCGAGATCGTGCTCTATCACGACGACAGTGTTGCCGGCATCGACCAGACGGCCGAGGACCTCGAGCAATCTCCGGACGTCGGCAAAGTGGAGACCCGTAGTCGGCTCGTCGAGTATGTAGAGGGTCTTGCCGGTGGCCACCCTCGAGAGCTCTGCCGCCAGCTTGATCCGCTGGGCCTCGCCACCCGAGAGAGTGGTCGCCGGCTGACCCAGCCTCACATAGCCGAGACCGACATCGTCGAGCGTCTTCAGTCTGCGGGCGATCTTGGGGATCGGTTCGAAGAATTCACAGGCCTCCTCTATCGACATCTCGAGAACGTCAGAGATCGACTTGCCCTTGAACCGGACCTCCAGTGTCTCGCGGTTGTAGCGGTGGCCGTGACACTGCTCGCAGGGGACGTAGACGTCGGGCAGGAAGTGCATCTCGATCTTGATCTGGCCATCGCCCCGGCAGACCTCGCACCTGCCCCCCTTCACGTTGAAGCTGAATCGACCCGGCTTGTAACC
Source organism: uncultured Solirubrobacterales bacterium (assembly GCA_903939845.1). Lineage (GTDB taxonomy): Bacteria > Actinomycetota > Thermoleophilia > Solirubrobacterales > 70-9 > 67-14. Next base: position 24,496 of record CAJAIJ010000002.1, on the reverse strand, counting down.
CCGTGCCCTCGACTCCTGGGTGGCCGCGAAGAGCTGACGGATGTGATCGAAGACCCCGGTGTAGGTGGCCGGATTCGAGCGTGGTGTCCGGCCGATCGGAGACTGGTCGATGCTGATGATCTTGTCGACCTGTTCGAGCCCCTCTATCCCGTCGTGTGGGCCCGGCCTCATCTTGGCCGAGTGGAGCCGGTTGGCCACCGCCGGATAGAGGGTCTCGTTGACGAGGGTCGACTTGCCGGATCCCGACACCCCGGTCACGCAGGTCATGACACCGAGGGGAAAGGAGACATCGATGTCGTCGAGGTTGTGCTGGCGGGCACCGCGAACCGTTATCTCTCCCCGTGCCTCGCGCCGGGTATCGGGTGATGCGATCCGCTCTTCACCGGCGAGGTACCGGCCGGTCAGGGAATCGGGATCGGCCGCGACCTCCTTCGGAGTTCCGGCAGCGACGACGTGTCCGCCGTGCTCGCCTGCTCCCGGTCCCAGGTCGACGAGATGGTCGGCTGCCCACATCGTGCCCTCATCGTGCTCGACCACGATCACGGTGTTCCCGAGGTCACGGAGCCGTTCGAGCGTCGCTATCAGCTTCTCGTTGTCCCTCTGGTGGAGTCCGATCGAGGGCTCGTCGAGCACGTACATGACTCCGACGAGACTCGAGCCGATCTGGGTGGCGAGCCGGATCCGCTGGGCCTCGCCACCCGAGAGGCTCCGGGCCGAGCGGGACAGCGAGAGGTAACCGATCCCGACGTTGTTGAGGAAGGAGAGCCTCTCGGCTACTTCCTTGACGATCAGACGGGCGATCGCGTGCTCGGTCGGGGTCATCTCGAGGCTCTCGATCCAGGCTTCGGCATCGGCGGCCGACATCTCGGTGAAGTCCCTGATCGAAAGTCCGCCGACGGTCACCGCGAGGCTTTCGGGCCGAAGGCGCGCCCCGTCGCAGTCCGGACAGGGCTGTTCGGCCATGTAATCCTCGATCCGCTCCCGTGTCTTCTCGGAGTCTGACTCGGCATATCGGCGCTCGAGATTGTTGACGAGTCCCTCGAACCGGACCGTGTAGCTGCGACTCCTGCCGGCCCTCGGCTTGGTGCGGATCGTGTGGCGCTCGCTGCCGGTGCCGTAGAGAAAGACGTCACGCTCGTCTTGCGAAAGGTCCTGCCACGGGGAGTCGATGTCTATGTCGTAGGTCCCTGCGACCGACTTGATGAGTCGGCGCCAGTAGCCCGAGTAGCCCTTGCGCCAGGGCTGGAGCGCGCCCTCGGCCAGAGAGAGCGTTGGGTCCGGAACCACGAGCTCGGGATCGATCACTCGCTTGAACCCGAGGCCGGTGCAGGTAGGGCAGGCACCGTGCGGTGCATTGAAGGAGAAGATCCTCGGTTCGAGCTCTGGCATCGAGGTGCCGCACTTGAGGCAGGCGAAGTTCTCGGAGAAGACCATGTCCTCGCCATCGACCACCTGCACTCGGACGAGACCCTCGGCCATTCCGGCGGCGGCCTCGACCGACTCCGAAAGTCGCCTTCGCAGATCGTTCTTCATGACCAGGCGATCGACGACGACGGAGATGTCGTGCTTGTACTTCTTGTCGAGGACTATCTCCTCGTCGAGCATCCTCATCTCGCCGTCCACCTCGACCCTCAGGTAGCCATCGGCCCGGAATTGCTCGAAGAGCTTGCCGTACTCGCCCTTCCTGCCTCTGACTACGGGGGCCATGACCATGAACTTGGTGCCATCGTCGAGGGTCATCAACCGATCCGTTATCTGCTCGAGAGTCTGGCCGGTGATCGGCTCCCCGCACTTCGGACAGTGGGGATGGCCGATCCGTGCCCACAAGAGCCTCAGGTAGTCGTATATCTCGGTCACGGTGCCGACCGTGGATCTGGGGTTACGGGAAGTCGTCTTCTGATCGATCGAGATCGCCGGCGAGAGCCCCTCGATCGAATCGACATCCGGCTTTTCCATCAGACCCAGGAACTGCCGGGCGTAGGCCGAGAGTGATTCGACATAGCGGCGCTGGCCCTCGGCATAGATCGTGTCGAAAGCGAGACTCGACTTGCCCGAGCCCGAAAGCCCGGTGACGACGATCAGGGCGTCGCGAGGCAGCTCGAGGTCGACGTCCTTGAGGTTGTGCTCGCGGGCGCCACTGATGACGATGGACTCTGAACGGCCGGCCATGGGGTCAGGCCATTCTACGGTTCGTCGGATGCCGCTCCCGGACTCTCAGGAGAGGCCCTCGATCACCTCGTCGACCAGTCCCTCCGGGTCGTCGAGCCGATATCCGGCCACGATGCGTCCCACTATCTCGTCCCTGCCGAGTCCATCGAGATGTAGCTTGGAGGCGGCCAAACGGGCCGAGACCGGATCGTCCGAGAGCTCCTGGCCTTCCGTATTCCCGTCGGGGGCTGAATCCACGGGACCGGTCGTTGCTTCAGTCGGCTCCGGTCGATCGCCGCCTGGCCCTGGCTGGCCAGGATCGAGTCCGCCGCCCCTCAGGGCCTCGATCTCCACACCCAGCGCGTCGACCCTGACTCTCAGCGCATCCACGAAGGCCGCCACGGCCAGGAGGTGGGCATCGACCGAGCGTCGCTCGTATCCGTCGGAGGCCGTCGGAAAGTCCGATCTCGTTATCTCGTCGCGATCCATCCGGGACAGAGTATTCGGGGAACCGTGCCGATAGCGCTACCTTGGTCGGTATGACGGGTTTACGGGACATGGATCGTTCGGGGGGATCTGGATTCATCGATGCGGTCGGCCGGTGGCTGGGCGTGCTCTGCACCGCGATCGCGGTTGCCGGGCTCTGCACCATCGCCACCGAGACCGAAGCCGCTGATGCGGCGACGATCTGGGTCGATCCATCGCGCGGGGGCGACTCGGGCCCCGGAACCAGAGAGAGGCCCTTGAGGTCCCTGTCGGAAGCCTGGGGTCGTCTACCGGCCGTTGCGACCGAGCCGATGCGGATCGAGCTGCGGGCCGGCGATTACCGAGGGCTCTCGCCCGTCTACTGGGAGGAGCACTCCGGCCGGACCGGGTCTCCGATACTCATTCGCTCGACCGATGGACGGGGTCGGGCCCGACTGCCCGGAGTGAACATCTACGGGGTGTCCCACCTGAGCTTCAGTGGGGTCAGGTTCGCCGACGGCGGCGACGTGATCCACTGCGAGCGGTGCGAGAACTTCACGCTGGACCGGGTGATCGCCTTCGGCCGGGGCGCGCAGGAGACGGTCAAGGTCAACCAGAGCCGGGGCATCAGGATCACCAACAGCACGATCGGCGGCGCAGGTGACAACGCGATCGATTTCGTCGCCGTCCAGGACGGACTGATCAGGGGGAACCTGGTTCACCGGGCAGGCGACTGGTGCGCCTATGCGAAGGGTGGCTCCGTGAACATCGTGGTCACGGGGAATCACTTCACGAGATGCGGAACGGGTGGCTTCAGCGCCGGACAGGGAACGGGGTTCCAGTTCATGGAGAGGCCGTGGCTCCATCACGAAGCCGTCGGGGTGCTGATCCAGGGCAACACGGTCACCGAGACCGAAGGGGCAGCCTTTGCCGTTCAGGGAGGGTTCAACGTCCTCGTGAGAAACAATGTCGCCCGCAGGGTAGGGAGCCGGTCCCATGTCCTCGAGGCGCTCTACGGCAGCCGATCCTGCGACGGCCAGCCGGGCGACGACGGTCGCACCAGGTGCGACCAGTACCTGGCCGAGGGCGGCTGGGGCACCACCGTCATCGACGATGGCAGCAACTACGTCAGGATCGGCAACCGCCATGTCTACTTCGTCGGCAATGCGATCTACAACCCCTGGCCCTTTCGGTCGGCCTGGCAGCATCTCGAGGTTCAGGGGCCGTTCGGCCCTCAGCCCGGAACCAACGTCCCGGAGGCCAACGCAACCGACTCCGACCTCAGGTTCCTGGGCAACGTGATCTGGAACGGACGGAGGGACATGCCGATCGGGGTAGGTTCGGGCTGCGCTCCGTCCAACCCGACCTGCAACGAATCCCAGCTGACCCGGGACAACCTCTTCAACCGCAGGCAGCCAGTACTCCGCAGGTCGGGCATCGGCCTCGTCAAGGCGGGCTGGACCGCGTCCTACCGGAGAGGTTCGACTCCGGCGCCCGACTGGACGGGTCTACCTGCGGGCAATGCTCCCTGGAGCTCCTGGCCGTCGGCCGACGGCCGGGTCAGGTAGCCCTCATTCCCTCCAAATCGCGTCGCAGCTCCCTCAGCTCGTCCCGGATCCTGGCGGCCTGCTCGAACCGGAGGTCCTCAGCTGCCTCGTGCATCTGCTCTTCGAGCTCGATGATCGTCTTCTCGAGCCCTTCCGGCCCGTCGAAGCTCCGGGCCTCTGCCCTCTTTCGGCGCTTGGCCGGAGCACGATCCTCCATGGCCAGGAGCTGTCCGGCATCGGCGACCGCCTTCGAGATCGTGGTCGGCGTTATCCCGTGCTCCTCGTTGTAGGCGACCTGGATCACCCTTCGGCGATCGGTCTCCGAGATCGCTGCCTTCATCGAATCGGTGACCCGATCGGCGTAGAGCAGGACCTTTCCGTGAACGTTTCGTGCGGCCCTCCCGATCGTCTGGACGAGACTCGTCTCTCCCCTCAGGAAGCCCTCCTTGTCGGCATCGAGTATGGCCACGAGTGAAACCTCGGGCATGTCGAGTCCTTCCCTCAGCAGATTGACGCCGACCAGGACGTCGAACTCTCCGAGCCTGAGGTCACGGATGATCTGGATTCGCTCGAGCGTGTCGATGTCCGAGTGCAGGTAGCGGACCTTGACCCCGTGCTCAAGCAGATACGTAGTCAGATCCTCCGCCATCTTCTTGGTCAGAGTGGTGACCAGAGTCCTCTCACCGTCCTGCGAACGCCGTCCTATCTCGCTCATCAGGTCATCGATCTGATTGATGGTTGGCCTGATCTCGACCTCGGGGTCGACGATCCCGGTCGGGCGGACGATCTGTTCGACCACGCGGGAAGTCTCGTTCCTCTCGAACTGTCCGGGCGTGGCAGAGACCAGGATCAACTGGTTCATCCGCTCCATGAACTCGTCGAACTTCAAGGGCCGGTTGTCGACTGCCGAGGGGAGCCTGAATCCATAGTCGACGAGAGTCTTCTTGCGGGAGGCATCGCCCAGGTACATCCCGCCCAGCTGGGGGATCGTCTGGTGCGATTCGTCGATGAAGCAGATGAAGTCCTCGGGGAAGTAGTCGATCAGGGTATGAGGGGGCGTCCCGGCACCCCTCCCGTCGAAGATCCGTGAGTAGTTCTCGATCCCCGAAGTGAAGCCCGTCTCCTTGATCATCTCGAGGTCGTAGAGAGTCCTCTGCTTGAGCCGATGTGCCTCGAGGTCCTTGCCCTCGGTCTCGAGCTCGGCGACCCGCTGGTCGAGCTCGGCCCGGATCGTCTCGAGCGCTTTTTCGACCGAATCCTCCTCGGTCACGTAATGGGTAGCCGGCCAGATCGAGACGTGTTCGACCTGATCGAGGACTTCTCCCGAGATCGGGTCGAAGTGCTGAATGGCCTCGATCTCATCGCCGAACAGCGAGATCCGGAAGGCCGTCTCGGCGTAGGACGGCATGATCTCGATCACCTCGCCCTTGACTCGAAAACGGCCTCGGCCGAGCGAGGAATCGTTCCTCTCGTACTGGAGCCTGACCAGCTTCCTCAGGACCTTGTCGCGGTCGATCGTCTCCCCTGCCTTGAACATCTGCATCTGGTTCCGGTAGAGGCTGGGGGAACCGATCCCGTAGATACAGGAGACCGAGGCCACGATGATTACGTCCCTCCGGGCCAGCAGGGCTGCCGTCGCGGCATGACGGAGGCGGTCTATCTCGTCGTTGATCGACGAGTCCTTCTCGATGTAGAGATCCTGGGCCGGAACGTACGCCTCTGGCTGGTAGTAGTCGTAGTAGGAAACGAAGTACTCGACTGCGTTGTCCGGGAAGAAGTCCCGGAACTCGTTGCAGAGCTGGGCGGCCAACGTCTTGTTGTGGGCGATCACGAGGGTCGGCCGCTGGACCTCGGCGATCACCCCGGCCATGGTGAACGTCTTGCCGGTTCCGGTCGCCCCGAGCAGGGTCTGGATCTTTTCCCCTTCGAGCAGGCCCTCCGTGAGCGACCCGATGGCGGCCGGCTGATCGGCGAGGGGCTCGTAGGCTGGGTTGAGACTGAACTCGGCCATCCGGGTCAGCCTAGCGATGGCGAGCGGGGCCCTCGGCCGGCTGCCGTAGTGTTCCCCCGGTGAAAGCGGCCAGAATGGTGATCGGTGTGGTGTTCGTCTTCGCGGGCGTGATGCACTTCGTGAACCCCGACATCTATCTCGAGATGATGCCGGACTGGATTCCGCTTCACGGTCCAGCCGTCTTCTGGAGCGGCGTCGCCGAGGTCGCCGGGGGCCTCGCCCTCTTCTTCGACCGGACGGCCCGCATCGGGGGGATATGGCTGATCCTCGTACTGATCGCCGTCTACCCGGCCAACGTACAGATGGCGATCGATCCGGACTCCGTGCCGTGGGCAGCACGCAATGAAATTCCGGATTGGCTCCTGTGGCTCCGACTCCCGCTCCAGCCGCTCCTGGCCCTTGCGATCTGGCTCGTCACCAGGAACGCGGGTGAGCAGTCTTCGGCTCAGCGCGGAGCGAGCAGCCCTTCCAGCCCTTCGAGTCCTTCCTGAATCTGTTCCGGATCGTCGGGAATCAGTCCCTCGAGCCCCTCGGGTAGCTGGTCCCGGAGACCGCCGGAGCCCTGTGCTCCGAGGACTCCGTCGATTATTCGGCCGAGATCGATCTCACCATCGGGACCACGTCCCTCCTCGAGGATTCCGAGGATCCCCCCGACCGCATCGCCGAGGCCCCCCTTTCCCCCGAACAGAGCCGATCCGTTCTGGATCAGGGCGATCAGCTCGGTCAGTGGCAGAGATTCGACCGCCGTCCTCAAGCCGAGGGCGACCAGCGGATCGATCTCGCCGGCAGCCTCGCCTTCGGTGATCGCCCGGTTGGCACCGGCCCTAATTGCTTCCTCCACCTGTTCATCCGAGAACTCATTGCGGACGGTGAATTCCTCGAGAGCCTCGGGGCTGGCAAGAGCTCTCGTGAGCTCGGCCCTCGAGACCCCTAGATCACAGGCCGCGCCATCCAGCGCGCTGAGGGCAAACTGTTCGGCCGTCTCCTCCAGGGTCTCGGTCGTGACCCAGGCACGAGGCTCGCAGGGGTCGGCCGCCTCGGCCGGCTTGAAGTCGAGACCGCCGGCAAGGATGTAGGCGACAGAGAGTGCCACCGAGGCCCAGATCGAGAGGGCCAGGAGGCCCGATCCCTTCGGTGGCTTCCACCTGCCGCCGGTTTCGGCAGTCGAGGTTTCGGCGTCGCGATACATCTCGGATGGAGAACCTCCCGACATCCGGGTGGTCTCTTCCCCGTCCCCTGGAGCGGCGAGCCTCTCGGTTTCGGGACCGGCATCACCAGGTTCGATCGCCTCGGTCGGGTCCCCGTCGGGCTCCCCGGGCATGTCTCTGGTCGGATCGTCGGTCACAGGTCGAGCCTTCTGGCAAGGGTTATCGGTATCAAGGCCAGGAGCGCAAAGAGGGCCGAGATCAGGAAGGGCAGCTGGAAGGCGTGGGTAGCGGCTCGTTCGAGCTGGTCCTCGATACCGGCGAGGACATCCTCGAAGCGATCCCGCTGGACCGGGTCATCGGGGAGCGGTCGAAAGGCTGCGCTTACATCCGGGACCCGGTCTGCCTGACCGGCCAACTGCTCCGACACCCTTGCGCCGAGCTCGAGCTTCGTCGCCGGATCGATGTCGGACTCGAGCAGGATGGCGGTTCCGGCATCGAGGGCTGCTGTCCTCTGTTGCTCGAGCTGTCCGGTGAAGACCGGCGTAAGGATCAGGAGTCCGATCACGATGCCTGCGTGGCGAGCCGCGATGGTCCAGCCACCGTGAAGAGCGGTCTCTGAGCGGCCGGCCAGAGCCTGTTCGGTCAGCGAGGAAAGCACGAGGGCAAGCCCCAGCCCGGCAAGGATCTCGGGTGCGATGACGTAGGCGACCTCGGCCCTCGGAAGCAGGCCCAGAGATGCAAGGCCTCCGGCGAGGAGGATCGCCCCCGAGGAGGCCCTCATCTTCACCGAGGGAATGCCTCTCCCGATCCGTGAACCGATGAGCGTCGCCACCGGCAGTACCGAGACGACCGCGGCCGCTTCGATCGGGGTGAGCAGCCAGCCTTCGATGAGCAACAGCACGACCAGGAAAAGTGTCGCTGCGATCGCGGCCGAGACGAGCGCCAGCGCGAGGTTGGAAGGGATGTGTGGTCGACCCTCCGGGCCACCGGGCATCTGCGGGATCTTCCACTCCCTGGTCTCCTCCATGACCGGACCGCGCAGGGGTACCGCCGCCAGGAGAGCCACCGGTACCTGGAACAGGAAGATCGACTGCCACGAGATCAGCTCGGTCAGGAGGCCGCCGAGACCGGGCCCAACGGCTGCACCGATCGCACCGGCTCCGACCCAGAACGCGACCCCCCTCTTCTCGTTGCCCCGCTCGGCGATCAGGAGCTCCAAGGCCGCCGTAATCGCAAGGGCACCACCGATCGCCTGGAAGGTGCGACCCGTGATCAGAGGTCCGAGACCGGTCGACAGACCACAGGCGAGGCTGCCTCCGGCGAAGATCGCCAGCCCGATCGCGGCAGTCCTGCCGGGTCCGAATCTGCGGGAGGCGAAGGCGCCGGGGACGGCGAAAACAGCCAGGGCGAGATTGAAGCTGATCAGGACCCATGACACGCCGGTGATGGAGGTGTCGAACTCCCGGAATATCTCGGGCAGTGCGAGGACGACGATCGAGGAGTCGGCGAGGACGAGCGCGACACCTACCGCAAGTGCTGTCGTCCTGACCCGGCTCAATACCCGAGTTCGACTTCGTAGGTGTGGCGATACTCGCGCTGCTTCTCGAGTACGCCCTTCACATACGCGCGGGTCTCGGGGAAGTCGATGTCCTCGATCGTCATCTCCGAGCCGCCCCACCGGTCGGCGTTACTGGGACCGGCGTTGTAGGCAGCCAGGGCAGCGACGAGGTCTCCGTCGTAGAGATCGAGCAGCCAGTTCAGATAGAAGGTCCCGTATCGGATGTTGAGGTCGGGGTCGGCTAGGTCCGAATACTCGAACTCGGTGCCACCGCTCAGTCGCTCGATGTAGTCGGCCGTCTCGTGGGTGATCTGCATCAGCCCCCGAGCGCCGGCACTCGAGGTCTGATCACGAAACCGGGACTCCTTGTAGATGACCGCAGCGATCAGGGCCGGATCGACTTCCTTCTGGCGGGACTGCTGACGAATGATGTCTTCGTGGCGGAGCGGAAGGGTTACCTCCTGGATGCCACGCTCGAAGAGTCCGGAGATCGCGAGCGTGACGATCACGCCGGCCACAATGAGGCCGGCGACAGTCAGGAACGCCCGAAGTGGACGCGCCTTCCTGCCCCGCACTTTCTTCGATCTACGGGAGGCCATGGTGGTCGCCCGTGAAGGCTACCCGGCCGGGTCGACCGGAAGGGTGACTCCGAGGGAAACGAGGAGTCGGCGGAGCTCCTCCTCGAGTTCGGCAGTGGTTCCGTCGTTGACCACCACGTGATCGGCCAAGCCTGCCTTCTCCTCCTGAGTCAACTGCCGACCCTCCCTGCCTTCGAGTCCTGCCTGGCCCCGTGCCTCGGCCCGGGCCTTCCTTGTCTCTTCGTCGGCGACGACGGTGACGGTGACGTCGAAGCGATCGTGGAACTCGCCTTCGAACAGAAGCGGGACCTCGACGACGGCGACTTCGACTTCGGACCCGGCCTCTTCGATCCAGGAAGCAATTCCTCCACGAACGAGAGGATGGACCTCGGCCTCGAGCCATGCGAGTTCATCGGGATCGGAAAACACCCGCGCCCCCACCGCGCCCCGATCGACACGTCCATCCTCGAGGACCGAGTCGCCCCAGCGGTCGCGTATGCGGTCTACGAGAGGTTCCCGATCGAGCAGGTCATGGACGAGCTGATCGGACGAAACGGTAGCGGCACCGAGCCGGGCGAATGCCCGAAGGGCCTCGGACTTACCGGCAGCAACGCCCCCGGTCAGACCGATCGTCAGGAAGGTGAATCTCCCTCTTCGGACTGTTCGTCGGCATCCGTGGCGTCGGCAGACTCCTCCTCGGAGGCAGCCTCGTCGTCGACCTCGGCAACCGCCTCTTCCTCGGCCTCGATCTCGGCATCCTCTGCCGACTCGACCTCGGCCTCATCGGCCGCGTCTTCGACGACCTCTGCGGCCTCGGCCTCCTGCTCGACTTCCGCCTCCTCGGAGGCGTCGACAGTTTCAGCCGTCTCGGCGGTCTCGGCACCAGATGCAGCCTCGATCGCTGCTCCGAGGTCCTTCAGGAGCATGTTCTGATCCTCGACCCGCTTGATGCTGAGGGAAAGACGACGGCGATCCTCGTCGATCTCGAGGATCTTGACGTTGAGCTTGGCACCGACGTCGACGACCTCACGGGGGTTCTCGACGTGGTGGTCGGCCAGCTCCGAGATATGGACCAGGCCCTCGACCCCGTCGAGGACCTCGACGAAAGCTCCGAAGTCGACGACCTTGGTGACCGTGCCCTCGAGAACGTTGCCGGGTCCGTAGGTCGAGACGACCCTCTGCCAGGGGTCGTCCTGGGTCTGCTTGAGGCCGAGTGAGATTCGCTGGCGGTCGCGATCGATGTCGAGGACCTTGATCTTGACGGTGTCGCCGATCGAAACCACCTCGGAGGGGTGGGTGACGTGGCTCCAGGAAAGTTCGGAGATGTGGATAAGGCCGTCGATCCCGTCGAGGTCCACGAAGGCACCGAAGTCGACGATGTTGGAGATCTTCCCTTCGACGACGTCGCCCTTCTCGAGGTTGTCGAGGATCTGGTTGCGAGCTTCCTTGCGCTCCTCCTCGAGCATCGCCCTGCGGGAGAGCACGACGTTGTTGCGGTTCCGGTTGATCTCGATGACCTTGCACTCCAGGGTCTCGCCGGTGAACTCCTCGAGGTTGTGGACCCGCCTGATGTCGACCAGTGAAGCGGGCAGGAAGCCGCGAATTCCGAGGTCGATGATCAGGCCGCCCTTGACCACTTCGATCACCTTGCCCTCGACGGGCTCTCCGGACTCGGCCGCTGCCTCGATCTTCCGCCAGGCCTTCTCGAATCGGGCCCGCTTCTTGGACAGGATCAACCGGCCCTCGGAGTCCTCCTTGGTGACGACCAGGGCCTCGAGCTCTTCCCCGAGTTCGACCTCATCGTTGGGGTCCACCGACTTGCGGATCGAGAGTTCGTTCGCCGGGATGACGCCTTCGGCCTTGTAGCCGATGTCGAGGAGTACTTCGTCGCGATCGATGCGCACGACCTTGCCGGTGACGACGTCGTTCTCCTCGAAGGAGACCATCGTCGCCGCGTAGTTCGGCACGATCCGGCCGTCTACTTCGACCAGCAGGCCGCCGGAACCCTCGACCGGGGTGCCCTCTGGGGCCGTAAGGACGTTGCTCTCGCTCGTTTTCACGACCGCGGATAATGGCAGAGACGCGGTTTTCCCGTCTCCCAGCACCCGAACCGGGTGCCCCACACGGTCGGCTGCCGGCCAGCGAAGACCTGCGACCGCGGTCGGAACGGCCTTCGGCGGGGCGATCGCGCAGGGCCTTCGAGACCGGCCCCGCCGCCCGAACGGGGGCCCGGCCCGGTGCGGCTGCCGGGTGTGGTTAAGTAATGACACTTGGCCACCAGGAGCACCAAGAGAGGGTCCGAGAAGACCGACCTGACCGGCAATTACGACGTTCTGGTCTGCGGCGCGAGCTTTGCCGGCCTCGCCGCCGCCTCGATGTTGAGGGGAACGGGCGCCCGGACCCTGGTGATCGACCGCTACGAGATCGGAGAGCGACAGACGTCGGCCTGTGCCATTCCGACAGCCTGGCTGGAAAACCTCGGCCTGTTGGATTCCGAATGCCAGAGGTTCGAGACGGTCCTGGTCCACACTCCTCACGGCCGGATCGAGATGCCCGTGCCGTGGGAGTTCTCGACCTTCGACTATCGAGCTCTCTGCGACCTGCTCTGGGGGAAGTGCGACTCCGTGTTCGAGACCGCCAAGGTCGAGGGACCGGCCATGACCGAAGCGGACGGCTCGGTCTCGGTCGAGACGGACCGCGGGAGAATCACGGCAGACCTCGTCGTCGACTCCCTCGGCTGGCGCCGCGTCCTGGATCCGAGTTCCTCCTACCAGCCGCCCGAAGGGCCTCTCTCGCGGGGACTCGAAGTCCACCCCGCCGGAAGCTCTCCGAATCTCGAAGTCTGGATCGATCGTGACTATGTGCCGGCCGGTTACGGGTGGTCTTTTCCGGCCGGCGATGAGCTCAGGGTCGGAGTCGGCTCATTCGACCCGCGCTACCACGTCCGGCAGCCCACGGAACGGCTCGCGGATGACCTCGGGCTGGGGACCGACGGCTGGCAGGGAAACTGGATCCCCCACCGTCTCAGGGACGCAACGTCGGGCCCGATCTTCTTCGCCGGCGATTCGGCCGGTCACTGCCTACCCCTGACGGCCGAAGGGATCAGGCCCGCGCTCTACTTCGGACTCGCCCTCGGGACCGAGCTGCGTGCGGTGCTGGAAGGGCGCCAGACCCGTGAACGGGCGCTCACCGCCTATCACCGTTTCAACGAGGCCCATCGACCTCACTTCGAGGGAATGCTGGCCGCCCAGAGGGCGCTGCCCAGGATTCATCCGAGAGTCCTCAAGACTCTGCTCTCTGCCTTCGGCAATCGCCGCTTCTCAACCTGGGCCTTCGGCCGCTACCTCGACATCGCACCGCCCGAGTTCGCAAAGGTCCTGGTCGATGCCGGCAGGCCCGCCCTCGATCCTGCTCCGGCCTAGCGTTCGACGAAGTAGGCGCCAGAGGTGGCGCCGCCCGAGAAGTAACGGCTGGTGGTCGTCTTCTTCCTGGTGAAGAACTCGACCCCGTCAGGTCCGTGGGCATGGAGGTCGCCAAGGAACGAGGCCTTCCAGCCCGAGAAGGGGAAGAAGGCGACCGGCGCCGCGACACCGATGTTCACGCCGATCATTCCGACCTCGACCTCATGCCTGAACTTCCTGACCGCAGCTCCGGACTCGGTGAAGATCGACACGCCGTTTCCGAAGGGACTCGAGTTCACGATCTCGATCGCCTCGTCGAGGGTCTCGGCCCGGATCACGACGAGGACGGGACCGAACACCTCCTCGGAGACGATGTCCATTCCGGGCGTCACCCGGTCGAGGATGGTCGGACCGATGAAGGACCCGTCCTGCACTCCGTCGGGATCGCGGCCATCGAGCACGAGTTCGGCGCCGTCTGCGACGGCCTTCTCGATCCAGCCGGCGATCCGGTCCCTCGCATCGCACGAGATCACCGGCCCGACGTCGACTCCCTCGTCGAGTCCGTCTCCGACTTTCAGCCTCGAAGATTCCTCGACCAGGGTCGGGATCACCTTTTCGTGGGCATCGCCGACCGTAACGATCACCGAGCCGGCCATGCAACGCTGGCCTGCCGCCCCGAACCCCGATCCGATCAGACCGTTGACGGTCGGCTCGACCACCGCGTCTGGACAGATCACCATGTGGTTCTTCGCCCCACCGAGAGCCTGGACCCGCTTCCCCGTCGCGGCCGCACGCTCGTAGACGATCTTGGCGACCGGAGCCGAGCCGACGAACGAGACCGCGTCGATCCCGGGGTGCTCGAGGATCGACTCGACCACCTCTCTGCCTCCGTTGACGAGATTGACCACTCCGGGGGGCAGCCCGAGGGAATCGATGATCTCGAAGGCGAGCGTCTGAGTCAGCGGCACCTGTTCGGATGGCTTCAGGACGAACGTGTTGCCACAGGCGATCGCGAAGGGAAGGAACCAGAACGGGACCATGGCGGGAAAGTTGAAGGGCGCAATCGCGGCACAGACCCCGACCGGCTGGCGGATGGTCTCTGCGTCGACTCCGCGTGAGACGTCTTCGAGGATCCGCCCCTGCATGGTCGTCGGGATCGCCGACGCCGCCTCGACCATCTCGATCATCCGGCCGACCTCCGCGTTGGCATCGGGCAGGGTCTTGCCCATCTCGATCGTCACGGAGCGGGCGAGATCCTCACGACGCTCGACCAGCTTCTGCCTGAGATCGAACATGAAGCGGGCGCGACCGATGGTGCTGATGTCCCGCCAGGCCGGCAGGGCCTGGCGCGCGGCCTGCACCGCGGCATCGAGATCCGACGCCGCCGAGAACGGAACCTGCGCAACCACCTCTCCGGAAGCCGGATTGGTGACGTCGTGGAGTTCGGCCCCGGGCACATCGACCCATCTGCCGCCTACGTAGTTCTCGAGAACCCTCATCCTGATCTGCTCCTTGGGGAGTTTTGCGACGACCGGCCCGTGCCGATCCTGCCCATTCAGGCTAAGGCATCGGGACCCTGCGCCTGCTCCGTGTGCCCCTTCACCCTGTCGGTGTGGAGCTCAAAGAACCAGCAGTGTCCCTGCGATCAGCAACGAAAGGCCGATGGCCCTGGTCCGGTCTACCGGCCGGACTTCGAGTCCGAGCAGTCCGGCTCGATCCAGCAGGGACGAACCGGCCAGCTGTCCGGTCACAGTGGCCGCAGCGATTGCGGCAGCGCCGATCACGGGGACGGCCCCCAGGCTCGCGAGCACGACCACGACCCCGATGGGACCGCCGGCAAATAGCCAAGGTGAAGCGCTGCGGGCAGCCCTGATGCTCCCGGGTGGCTTGACGATCGCGATCAGGAGTCCGAGGACGGCCGCCCCGACCGCAAAGTTGAGCAGGGCCGCCTGAACCCCTCCCGTCGTCTCGGCAAGGGTGGAGTTGACCGGATGCTGGACACCGACCAACAGTCCGGCGACGAAGACTGCGCCGGTCATGAGCAGGACCCTCTCCCCCTCTCCGGAAGTCAAGGGAGTGCCGGCCCGTCGGGCGACCAGAACCGTCCCTGCGACGAGGAGCAGCGCCCCAATCACCCTCACGAGTCCGATCGCCTCGCCCTCGACACCGAGGACCTCGAGGTGATCGACCACGAGCGCACTCGACATCTGTCCGGCGACGGTGGCAGCGGCGACGGCCCCGGCCCCGATCCGTGTCACCGACCAGGCCGCGACGGTCACATAGACGGCCCCGATCAGACCACCGGCGAGAAAGACCGGGGAAACCGCACCGAGCGAACCCAGCCGCCAGATTCCTCCGGTCGCGCCCGAGATGACGAGCAGGACCACGAAGCCGACCAGGAAGCTGATCAGGACTGCCCACAACGGCCCCGTAAGCCGACCGAGCGCGCCGTTGACCGGTGCCTGGAGGGCCAGGACCAGGCCGACCGCGACCATTCCGGTGATTGCGAGTTCCGGACCCACGCCTCCGGCCCCGGCCCGCTACTTGGCTGCCAGCCAGTCGGCCCCGGTGCCGACCTCGACTTCGAGCGGTGGGTCGAGGTCCCAGGCACCCACCATCTCGCGTACTGCCAGCTCGGCAACGGCCGCAGCCTCGCTCTCGGGCCCCTCGAAGAGGAGTTCGTCATGGATCTGGAGAACCATCTCGGTCTCGAATCCGCCCTCATCGAGAGCACGGAAGCAGCGAATCATCCCGATCTTCATGATGTCGGCTGCCGAGCCCTGCACGATCGCGTTGACGGCCAACCTCTCTCCGAGCTGCCGCACATGCCCCTGACCGGAGGACAGCTCTGGGATCGGCCTGCGCCGACCGAGCAGAGTCGTCACGTATCCGGCTTCGGTCGCCTCCTCCACCACCTTGTCGCGAAACTCGCGAATCGCCGGAAATCGCTCCAGGTAGCGAGCCACGAACTCGTCCCCCTCGGCTCTCGAAATGTTGAGGCGGTCGGCGAGCCCGAACCCGGTCAACCCGTAGATGATTCCGAAGTTGACCATCTTTGCCTTCGATCTCTGAGAGTCGTCGACCTCGTCCGGATCGATGTCGAAGACCTGGGCCGCGGTCGCAGTGTGGACGTCGAGGCCCTGTCGAAAGAATCCCTTCAGAACCTCGTCATCGGCCACCTCGGCCAGGATCCTGAGTTCGACCTGACTGTAGTCGGCCGAAACGAGGACGTTGCCGTCCCCGGCGACGAAGCAGCCCCTGATCGGACGGCCGAGTTCGGTCCTGACGGGGATGTTCTGGAGGTTGGGATCGGTGCTCGAGAGGCGTCCGGTGGCGGTGGCCGTCTGATGAAAGGTGGTGTGGATCCGCCCGGTCTCCGGATCGATCAGGCCCGGAAGCGGATCGAGGTAGGTGCTCTTGAGCTTGCTCAACTCCCGCCATCTCTCGATCAGGGCGACGATCTCGTGTTCGTGGCGGATCTGGGCGAGCACTCTGGCGTCGGTCGAATATCCGGTCTTGCCCTTTCGCTTCTTCGTGAGGCCGAGCTCCTCGAACAGGACCTGCCCGACCTGCTGGGGCGATCCGATCGTGAACTCGTGACCGGCAAGTCGATGGATCTCCTTTTCGATGCCGGCGATCTCACCGGCGATCCCGTCCCCGATGGCGGCCAGCCTCTCGGGGTCCAGTTTCAGGCCGATCCTCTCCATCGAGTCGAGCACCTCGACGAGCGGGAGCTCGATGTCCACCAGGAGGTCTTCGAGTGCCATCTCGTTGATCTGCTCCCTCTGGATGACGGCCAGCAGCCGAATCGCCTCTGCTCTGGCCGGGGCGATCACTTCTGACTCCTCACCGAGATCGAGCGCCAGCTGTCCCTCGGCGCCGGAGTCGCCCGCATCGATCCCGTGTTCCGCCGCCAGTTCGCTCAACCCGTAACTCCTGCGGGACGGCTCGATCAGATAGGCGGCGATCATCGTGTCGAAGGCGAGATCGATATCGCTGTCGCCACCGGCGGCCGCTTCGAACACCCCTCCCCTCCCGCCGAGGACTGCCTTGGCGTCGTGAGTCGTCAGGCCGGGACCGATGAGCTCGGCGGTCAGGCCGGCAAGGGGACCGGTGCCGGCGACCACCTTCTCGCCATCGGTCGCCGCCCACATGCCGCCGCCATCGGTCGCCACAGTGACCGAGTCGCCTTCGAGGTCGGCAAGTCCTCCGTCTGAAACCTCGATCTCTACCGGTTCGGGTCGATCTCCACCGTCGGGATCGCCCGGCAGCTCCTCCGGCCCGAGAGCCTTCTCCAGCCGTTCGAGTGCCGCCTTTAGCTCGAACTCGAGCATGAACTCCCGAACCCCGGACCTGTCGATGTCCCGTTCCAGGATCTCGGGGATCCCGACTCCGGGATCGAGATCGGTGACCATGGTCGCAAGCTGCTTGGAGACCCTGGCGTCCTCGGCGTGTTCGGTCAGGTTCTGTTTCCGCTTCGCGCCCGAGATCTGATCGACGCTGGCCAGAACCTGCTCGAGCGTCCCGAACTCCGAGAGCAGTGCCGCCGCCGTCTTCTCACCGATCCCGGGAACCCCGGGAATGTTGTCCGAGGTATCCCCCCTGAGTCCGATCAGATCGGTCACCTGGTCGGGTCGGACCCCGTACTTGCCGAAGACTGCCTCCTCGTCGTAGAGCACGGTCTCGGAGATCCCCTTGGTGGTGCTCATCACCTTGACCCGATCGCCGACCAGCTGGAAGGCATCGCGATCGCCGGTGACGACCACGGTCTCGACCCCCTCATCGGCTGCAGACGTGGCGAGGGTGGCAATCACATCATCGGCCTCGTAACCATCGACGCTCACGTTCAGGTAGCCGAATGCCGCGACCAGACGCACCAGGTCCGGCCACTGTTCCTTGAGCAGGTCGGGCCTGGACGGGCGGTGCGACTTGTACTCGGGATAGACCTCTTCCCGACCGGACATGCCGGCGTCCCAGACGACCACGATCTGGCGGGGCCGGTGCTCCGAGATCAGTTTCACCAGCATCGAGGCGAGTCCGAAGATGGCATTGCTGGGCCTGCCGTCGGAGGTCGCCATCGTGTCCGGCAGGGCGAAGAAGGCCCTGTAGGCGAGGCTGTTTCCGTCGACGAGGAAGAGCTCGGCGCGATCGTCCGTTTCGCTCACGCCCCGATCATACGGTCCGCCCAAGAGGTTCCGACCAGGCAGGACGGGGTCCCCGTCACCCGGTCGGCCACCATCCCGGTGGCTCGTCAGGTTCGTATAGTTGCCCGGTGCCCGCCGTAAGCGCACAGTTCAGCGTCACAGTCAGGGTCGAGCTCGATGCCCGCAAGGAGCCGCTCGGAAAGCTGACCGCTGCGATCGCCGAGGCCGGTGGCCAGATCGCCGGCGTCGATCTGATCCCCGGGGCCGGTCCGGAGGGAAAGCGGATCCGGGAGTTCACGATCGATGCAACCGACCAGGCCCACTGGGAGCTGATCCTCAGGGGCATCGGCTCGGTCAAGGGTGCGCGAGTCGTCGAATACACGGATCGCACGATGCAGATGCACCGTGGCGGCAAGATCTCGGTCGAGAACAAGTACCCGGTCAAGACCAGGGACGACCTCTCGATGGCCTACACGCCCGGGGTGGCCAGAGTCTGTTCATCGATCCACGAAGATCGCTCTCTCGCCTTCGAGTACACGATCAAGAAGAACATGGTCGCCGTCGTCTCCGACGGCACTGCCGTGTTGGGCCTCGGTGACATCGGACCCGAGGCCGCGATGCCGGTGATGGAGGGCAAGGCCATGCTCTTCAAGGAGTTTGCCGGCGTCGACGCCTTCCCCATCTGCCTCTCGACCACCGACACTGACGAGATCGTCCGAACCGTCGAGCTCATGGCCCCGACCTTCGGTGGCATCAACCTGGAAGACATCTCGGCCCCACGCTGCTTCGAGATCGAGGACCGGCTCAAGGATCTGATCGACATCCCGGTCTTCCACGACGACCAGCACGGGACGGCCGTGGTCACTATGGCCGCGCTGTTCAACGCCCTGAAGATCATCGACAAGCGGATAGAGGATCTCCGGGTGCTGATGGTCGGACTCGGGGCGGCCGGCATCGCCGTGACCAAGATGATGCTGGCGGCAGGACTCACCCACATCGTGGGATGCGACCGGGCAGGAGCGCTGTCCACTACCCGGGAGGATTACCTGTCGGGCGAGATGACCGGGATCAAGCGCTGGTATGCAGAGAACTCCAATCCGGAACACCTCCTGGGCCAGCCGGACGACCTGCTCGAAGGCATGGATCTCTTCATCGGCCTTTCGGGTCCGGGCGTGATCCAGGCATCCTCCCTCGGCAAGATGAATCGGGATGCCATCGTTTTCGCGATGGCGAACCCGACTCCGGAGGTGATGCCCGAAGAGGCGGCCAAGTACGTCCGGATCATGGCCACCGGCAGGTCCGACTACCCCAACCAGATCAACAACGTCCTCTGCTTCCCCGGAATCTTCAGGGGCGCGCTCGACGCCGGAGCCCCCCAGATCACCGAGGACATGAAGATGGCTGCCGCACGCGGCATCGCCGAGGTGGTCAGCGAGGACGATCTCTCCGAGGACTACATCATTCCGTCGGTGTTCGACCGGGACGTGGCCCCGAAGGTCGCCGAGGCCGTCATCCAGGAGGCCCGGAGGTCGGGCGCGGCCAGGTTCTCGCCGGAGTCGGGGACCTTCGACCTCGGGGACTGACTCGAAGGCCTTCCGGCCTCAGCCGGAAGAACCGGGGTCCCGCCACGGAATCCGATCCAGCTCGATCAGCTCTCCGATGGTCGACCACTCGTTCCGACCGAGGCGGGCAAGGGGTTGAAGGAGCGAGACGTCGGGGTGATCGCCACTCATCACGGACTCGTCGATCGCGATGCAGGTAACCCTCCCGAAGACCACGGTCGAAGCGCCGAAAGAGACGGTCCGTTCGGTCTGACACTCGATCGCCACCGGCGAATCGGCCACCCTCGGCGGCGTCACCGTCTCCGAGGGTTCGGCCACAAGACCGACGGCCTCGAACTCGTCGACCTCGGGCGGGTAGTCGGTCGCGGTCGAGTTGATCTGGTCGATCAGGTCCAGGTTTGCGAGACAGATGACGAACTCGCCAGTCGAGGTCACGTTGGCGAGCGAGTCCTTGTGTCCGACCGAGGTGAACTGGACGACAGGGGGGTCCTCGCTTGCGACCGTGAAGAACGAGTGTGGTGCGAGATTCAGGACCCCCTCCTGCGAGATGCTGGAGACCCAGGCGATCGGACGAGGCACGACGACGGCCTTGAGGGTGCGGATCATCATGGCCGGGTCGGTCCCGTCTGTCGGGTATTCACGCCTCACGATTCCGAGACTACCCGTGGCAGCCGGGTCCCGGTCCGGTCAATAGCCGGCCAGGCACCAGTCCCAGCAGATGCTGTCGAACGGATCGGCCCTGACCACGTTCTCCTTTCCGCCCGACCCCACCGTGACCGAGTCACGTCGACCGTTGCGGCTATCGAGGGTGTCTATGCCCTCGCGGCCGAGGAGTGCGCCCGGTCCGTCCTGGGTCTCGAACCTGGGGCCGAGAATCAGAGTGTCGTCGAACCGGCTCCCCTCCAGATCCTCGATGTCATGCTCGATCTCGAGCCGGTCCGAAGTACAGCCGCCGATCGCCCAGGCCGCGTAGCCCTGCCCGAAGTCGGCCCAGACCCCTCTGCGGGCGCCGGCGAAGACGAGGTTGTCCTGGTCGCCCCCTCCAGAGACCGAACCTCCCACGCATGGGTCGGAGGCATACAGGACGTCCGCTCCCGCCCCGCCCGAAACCGAAACGTCATCGCGCAGGGAGAGGACATCCGAACCGCCCCTGCCCGAGATCACGCTCCCGCCTGAACCCCCTGCGTATGAAGAGATGTAGTCCTTACTCCTTCCACCGATCAACACATTGCGACCCACCCCGCCGTTGATGGTCGTGGTCAGTTCGGCCGGAATCGAGTCCGCAAGCTCGACCTCGTCATCGCCCCCGCCCCCATAGGCGAGGAGTCCGTTCAGACTTCCCCCCGTGACCGGGCAGCGAACCTGCCCCTCCGCCCCACCGACCTCCCGACAGAGGCCGCTCGACTCGGGCGCCGGGTCGGCATCGATGACGAACTCGCTGGCTGCCGCGTCGAAGCCGATCAGGACTTCGTCACGAAGATCGCTCCCGATCAGATTCAGGATGCCACTCTCGTCCATCTGTACGACCGATCGGGATGGACCGGAATCCCCCGGAGACTCGTCGTTGCAGTTGAGCTCGGTATCGAACCCGCGGCAATAGTTGCTCCCGGTGCCGCCGTCGGCCGAATCCCGATCACCGGGATCGCCCCGCAGGGTGTCGTCACCGAGCCCTCCCCGGAGACCGTTGTCGACCCCGGGCCGACTATGTATCTCGTCATCGAAGGCAGACCCGATCACGTCCTCGAACCCGTCGAGAGGAACCCGGTTGTATCCGATCGCATAGCCGTCTTCGAGATCGACGAAAACACCGCTGGTATCCCGGTAGCCGGCCGGGGTGTGGGCCGCGAAGGAGATCGTGTCGAGTCCGGGACCACCTGACACCCTGGATCCGCCCCGGCCCGCAGATACGACCAGGTCGTTGCCACCCCCTGCCTCGATCTTCTTGATGCCGGCGCTGTAGACGATCGTGTCGGAGTGCCCAGTCCCCCAGATCCAGTCGTCCCCCGGCCCGGGATCGAAGAAAGCGCCACCCTTACCGCCCGGCAGGTCGGCCCGAAGCCGGTCGTTTCCCCTGTCCCCGAACAACCTCTCGGCCCGAGGCCCCGCCTGTCCGCCCCCGTTCGAGAGGAGGAAGTCGGTGCCGTCGCCTCCGTGGACGGTGGATTCAGCTGAGCCGAGACTTCGGAGTCGATCCGATCCACTCTCCCCGTGGATCTCGTTGCCCGTTCCTCCGAAGTCCCGGATCGTGTCGTTGCCTCCCCCACCGAAGATCGTGTCGGTATCGCCGCTTTCGACTGCCGGGCCGGCAAGGATCGTGTCGTTTCCGTTCGATCCCCGCACGTAGTCGTCGCCGGTTCCGGCCCGGACCAGATTCAGGTGGCTTGCGGGGTCGAGAATGATCCGGTCGTCCCCTGGGCCGGTATCGATGCGAGCGAGCCCCTTGCCGGCCCGGACGGTCTGTGATCCCGAGCCAGTGCAGATTGTGCTGAAGGCCCCGCCCTTTATCGAGGCCTCACCACCGGTCACGCGCACGACCTCACGAAAGCCGACCACGACGGTCCGGTCTCCGGCCGGAACGATCCGGTCGACCTTCTTGTCGAAGCACCTGGAGGAGGACGCGGATGCATCACCGGCGAGCTGCGAACCGAGCAGGGTCCAGGGCATGATCAGGAGGGCAAAGATCAGGGCCGGTGCCTTCGGGAGGCGAGACGGCCAGATCGGTAGCGACATTGGTTCGAAATCGGCGGGCATGGACCTCTGAACCTACGACACCGCCCGGTGGTCGGAGTTCCGGCTCTCCCTCCCGACAGGCGGGCAGATCGCCTCCTCATTACACTTGGCCTCGATGCCCGAAACCAATGCCAATGGCAAATCGAGAACGGTCCTGGTCACTGGTGCCTCCGGAATGATCGGAGTCGCCCTCTGCAACGCGCTGATCGATCACGGGGATACCGTGATCGGGCTCACCCGGGATCCCGACAGGGCACGCAGGACCCAATCGACGATCGAATGGCACGCCTGGGAGCCGACCCGTGAGCGCCCGCCCGCAGAGGCGATTGAGGCCGCCGACGCTGTGATCAACCTGGCCGGCGAACCGATCAACCAGCGGTGGAACGACGCGGTCAAGGATCGGATCGCCCAGAGTCGGATCAAGGCAACGAAGAACCTTGCCGACGCGATCACGACTGCCGATGACCCACCCTCAGTCTTCCTTTCGGGTTCTGCGATCGGCTTCTACGGAAACCGCGGCGACGAGCTCCTCTATGAGGATGCCGAGCCGGGAGACGACTTCCTTGCAGACGTCGTGGTCGAGTGGGAGGCTGCCGCCAACGCGGTGGCCGGCAACGGCATCAGAGTGGCCACGATCCGGACCGGACACGTTCTCGACCCGACCGGGGGACTACTGGGAGAGCTACTGACGCCGTTCCGTCTCGGTGTCGGTGGACCGATCGGCAACGGTCGGCAGTACATGTCCTGGATCCACCGCGACGACGAGGTGGGAGTTCTGCTCTGGAGCCTCGAGAACGCAGCAGCGAGTGGCCCGGTCAACGCGACTGCACCGAATCCCGTCACCAACAAGGAGTTTGCGAAGCAGCTCGGCAAGGCCGTCAGCCGCCCTGCCGTCGTGCCGATACCGGGCTTTGCCCTTGGAGTGCTCAGGGGGCCGGAGTTCGGGAAGGTCCTTCAGGAGGGTCAGAGGGTCTACCCCAAGGTGGCACTCGACAACGGATACGAGTTCAAGCATCCGGACCTGGGCGGGGCACTCGCCAACCTGCTCCGGTAGAGGAAGCTCCGTCCGGAATCAGCCGAAGAAGACTTCGGCCTCGCGGTAGAGCTCTTCAGGAACGGTCTTCAGCTCGTCGACAGCCTCGCTGAGGGGCACCAACTCGATCGAGGTGGCCTTCAGTGCGGTCATCGAACCCCAGTGGCCTTCGTTGACAGCCGCTATTGCGTGGAGGCCGAAACGGGTCGCCAGCACGCGGTCGAATGCGGTCGGAGTCCCGCCCCTCTGGACGTGACCGAGCACGGTCGCCCGCGCCTCCTTACCGGTGCGCTCCTCGATCTCGGCCTCGAGCCAATGAGCCACCCCTCCCAGCCTCGAATGCCCGAAGGCGTCGGTCTTGCCCTCGTCGGCCTTCGGGAAGCCCCCGATCGGCTTCGCGCCCTCTGCGACGACGACGATCGGGGCGAACTGGTCGCTGAACCTGTTCTCGATGTGTCGACAGACGGCCTCGAGGTCGAAGTCCTGCTCGGGGATCAGAATCACGTTGGCTCCGCCGGCAAGTCCGGAATGAAGGGCGATCCATCCGGCATGACGTCCCATCACCTCGACGATGAGGACCCTGTGATGGCTCTCTGCAGTGGTGTGGAGCCGGTCGATCGCCTCCATCGCGATGTTGACTGCTGTATCGAATCCGAATGTGTAATCGGTCGCGCCGAGGTCGTTGTCGATCGTCTTCGGGACCCCGACGACGGGAAGACCTGCCTCGAACAGAGCCTGGGCCACGCCGAGTGTGTCCTCGCCCCCGATCGCGATCAGGCCGTCGACCCCGTCGGCAGCCAGCTGCTGCCTGACTCTCTCGATGCCGCCCTCTTCGCCGATCGGATTGGTGCGGGAGGAGCCGAGGATCGTTCCGCCCCGAGGAAGGATTCCCCGGACCTGATCGACTCCGAGCTCGATCGAGCTTCCCTCGAGGGGTCCACGCCACCCGTCGCGATAGCCGATGAACTCGTTGCCGTACTCGGTCGAACCCCGCCTGACCACGGCACGGATCACGGCGTTAAGGCCGGGACAATCGCCCCCGCCCGTGAGAACTCCGACCTTCACGGACTCAGCGCCGGAGGCGCTCGGGAAGCAGCGGGTTCGCCATCTCGATCAGGGGCTCCAAAACCTTGATCAGGATGCCGATGAAGAGGATGCCGAAGAAGACGAG
>CAJAIJ010000001.1 GCA_903939845.1 uncultured Solirubrobacterales bacterium | reverse complement strand
TGTGCCGGAGAAGCCGGCCTCCGAGACCGAGATGCAGGAAGTCCTCGCGGCCGTCTCCGGCGGCGAGGGGATGGTCTGGGAGACGCCGGAGGGCATCGCACTGGATCCGGCCTACACCTCCGAGGCGATCGAGGACCTCGACTTCCTCGAGACGATGCCCGGGTTCGCCCCTTATGTCCGCGGCCCCTACCCGACGATGTACGTCAACAAGCCCTGGACGATCCGCCAGTACTCGGGCTTCTCGACCGCCGAGGATTCGAACGCCTTCTACCGCCGCAACCTGGCCGCCGGCCAGAAGGGCCTATCGATCGCCTTCGACCTCGCCACCCATCGCGGCTACGACTCGGACCACCCCCGGGTCACCGGTGACGTCGGCATGGCCGGAGTCGCGATCGACTCGATCTACGACATGCGGACCCTCTTCGACCGCATCCCGCTCGAGCAGATGTCGGTCTCGATGACGATGAACGGCGCGGTCCTCCCGGTCATGGCCCTCTTCATCGTCGCCGGCGAGGAGCAGGGCGTCCCGCACGACCAGATGACCGGGACGATCCAGAACGACATCCTCAAGGAATTCATGGTGCGGAACACCTACATCTATCCGCCCAAGCCCTCGATGCGGATCGTCTCCGACATCATCGCCTACACCTCGAGGGAGATGCCCCGGTTCAACTCGATCTCGATCTCCGGCTACCACATGCAGGAGGCAGGGGCGACCGCCGACCTCGAGCTCGGCTACACGCTCGCCGACGGGATCGAATACGTGAAGGCCTCGCTCGACGCCGGCCTCGATGTGGATGCCTTCGCCCCGCGGCTCTCCTTCTTCTGGGCGATCGGGATGAACTTCTTCATGGAGGTCGCGAAGATGCGGGCCGGCCGGCTGCTCTGGGCCAAGCTGATGCAGCAGTTCGATCCGAAGAACCCCCGGTCGCTCTCGCTCAGGACCCACTGCCAGACCTCGGGCTGGTCGCTCGCCGCCCAGGACCCCTACAACAACGTTGTCCGGACCTGTGTCGAGGCGATGGCAGCGACCCAGGGACACACCCAGTCGCTCCACTCGAACTCGCTCGATGAGGCACTCGGCCTGCCGTCGGACTTCTCGGCCCGGATCGCCCGCAACACCCAGCTCTTCCTCCAGCAGGAGTCCGGCACGAGCAGGGTGATCGACCCGTGGGCCGGCTCCTACTACGTCGAATACCTGACTGATCGCCTCGCCCGCCGGGCCCTCGACCACATGGCCGAGATCGAGGAATACGGCGGCATGACCGAGGCGATCGCGGCCGGGATCCCGAAGCTCAGGATCGAGGAGGCCGCGGCCCGGACCCAGGCGAGGATCGATTCCGGCCAGCAGCCGGTGGTCGGCGTCAACTGCTTCCAGCCGGAAGAAGACACCTGGGTCGACGTGCTGAAGATCGACAACGACGAGGTCCGCGGTGCCCAGCTGGCCAAGCTCGAGAGGCTGCGCGAGGAGCGGGACCAGGGAGCCGTCGACCGGGCGCTCGAGGCGCTCACCAGGGCGGCCGAGACCGGCGAGGGCAACCTGCTCGAGCTCGGAGTCGAGGCTGCAAGGGCGTGGGCG